>NZ_CANNGP010000006.1 GCF_947504105.1 uncultured Tateyamaria sp. | reverse complement strand
AGAACACGCCGGTCATCGACGCGTGGCTTACCATGGGACTTTGGAAAGAAGGGCTCAAGACGCGCCATCTGCGCATCTGTCAGCCAGAAAAGATCAGACATGTTCACCGCTTTTTGCAGCCGTGAAACACGCCCCGCAGCGGAAATCAATGGGTCCTGAGCCTAGGGGGTGTCGCGGTTGCGCACATGGGTCGCATAGAGACGTTTATACTTGGCCGCCACTTCGCACATCGGGACCAGATGTTCGGGTGCTGCGAGGCCGCCTGGAAAGTACTCCAAGCCGGACGAAAAGCCGCTGGCACCTTCGTCCATGCACTGATCGACAAGCCGTGCCATCCTGGCCACGTCGTCTGCCTCGCCCGGGTGAAGTTCGTCGCCCAACACTGCACGGTGCACTGTGCCATGACCAACAAACGCCATGACATTCACGCCCAGTTCCGTCCGGTCTAACACATCGAGGTAATCGCCAAAGCCCAGCCACTGCTCGTGCTGCGCCTGATCCGTATACCAAGGGGCCACGCGCCGGATGTCGCCGGGCGTGTTCACCGGACAAGCACCAATTCTGTTGGCGTTGTTGCGCTCGGGCGCATGGGAGGTGTTTCTGAGGTGGCTCTCGAGCATTGGTGGCGCGCGCCTGCCTAGATGTCCTGTTTTGTCATCGGCGCCGCGCAAGTCTGTCGCAAGATCAGTTCGGGGACTACCAGTTCTCCTGGTGCATCGACATCAGACTCGATGATTTTCGCTGCGATTGTCTTGGTTGCCTTGGCGCCGATCTGTCGCGCAGGGATGCGGACCGTGGTTAGTGCCGGTTCGAAGTCTCGTGATCCCTTGAAATCCCCAATGCCGGTGACAGACACATCTGCTGGGACGTTCAGACCTTCCTTCGACAAGGCGTAAAGCGCACCCCAAGCCAGCACGTCATTGCCGCAGACAATAGCAGTGGGATTGTCGTCACCCGACATCAATTGGATCACCGCATTTTTTGCGTCGCCGACGCTGTACGGAGTTTCGATGTCCCAGACATCAGGGATGTGCACGCCGAACTCGGCCAGCGCAGCCTCAACACCTTTGCGCCGCTGAATGGCGCGATCGTTACCGGCCATGGGCGGAAACAGACCCGCGACCCGTGAGTGGTTCAACTGACCAATGTGATGGCCGACCAGCCAGCCCGCTTGAAAATTGTCAGAGCCGACGGATGGGAATGGCGATGTTTGCGAATGGTTCCAAAGAAGGACGGTCGGGACGTTCTGGTTTTTTAGCAGCCCAAAGGTTTCATCCTCATGCGCGATACCAATCAATGCCATCCCGTCCACGCGATGTTCCAGCATCTTTCGGGTCAGGGCGTATTCGCGCTGCAAATCATATCCGTGCGAGGCCAGCAGGATCGTAAAGCCAAGCTCTTCGATGGCCTCGGAAAAGCTTTGGATCAGTTCTGCGAAAATCGCGTGGTCCACCGTGGGCACGATTAGGCCCACGGTGCCACTGCGAATGCCATGGATGGTTTGCGCGGCGCGGTTGCGGATATAGCCCAACCGACGGACTGCATTGTCGATTTTCTTGCGGGTCGAAGCTTTGACAAGGTTGGGATGATTGAAGCTGCGCGACACGGTCGAGGGTGAGACGCGCGCAGCCTTTGAAACCGTGATGATATCTACTTTTTTACCTGTCATATCAGGATTTTGTGCCGTGTCTGTGTCGCAAAAATGAAAACATTTGCAATACTATTTTCATCCCCTAACCTGATCAGTCAACCCTGAATGGGTGGGGGAGGATACGGCGTTGGAATTTCTGGCCTACTTTGGCGACGTCTTTGCACCGATCAATTTCGGGCTTCTGCTGCTTGGCACCATCGGTGGGCTGATCCTGGGGGCGACACCGGGACTGTCCCCGACAATGGCCGTGGCTTTGCTTATCCCGTTCACTTTTCGGCTGGAGCCGGCGCAAGGTCTTATCCTGCTCGGGGCCGCTTACACGTCGACTGTCGCCGGGGGGGCCGTCAGCGCGATCCTTCTGAAAATACCCGGCGCGCCGGCCAATATTGCCACGACACTTGATGGGCACACGATGGCGCAAAAGGGGCAGGGGGCACGGGCCCTTCAGCTGTCGTTCCTAGCCTCGGCAGTGGGCGGCGTCTTTGGCGTGTTGCTTCTGATTTTCCTTACACCGGTTCTTGCGAAATGGGCGCTGGCCTTTGGACCGTCGCACCTGTTCTGGCTCGCCATTCTGGGCGTGACGGTGATCGGGTCACTTGATTCCAGTTCGGTGGTCAAAGGGCTCTTGTCGGGCTGTATTGGCCTATGGCTTGCCACCATCGGCTTTGATGACATCATGGGCGCGCAACGGTTCATCTTTCACTCCAGCGTGTCAGGCGGGATCAACGTGATCCCGGCGCTGATCGGGCTATTTGCAATCCCGCAAGTGATCACCATGTTCGCCAAGGGCCGCGTGTCACTTGATGCCGAAGTGCTGACCGTCGAAAAGCATCCGATCCGGGACGCGTTTCGCGAGGTGTTTCGCCGATCGCGCGCGTTGAGTATCGGTACGATCACCGGATCAGTCATTGGCCTGATCCCCGGGGTGGGTGGTCAGATTGCTGGTCTTGTAGCCTATGATCAGTCCAAGAAGATGAGCCCCGAGCGCGAGAAGTTCGGCACTGGCCATAGCGAGGGCGTCATCGCCGCCGAAAGCGCCAACAACGCGATGGTCGGCCCGTCTCTCGTGCCGCTGTTGACCCTGTCTATCCCTGGTTCACCCACGGCGGCAGTGCTGTTGGGTGGTTTGCTGATCCATGGTATTTTTCCGGGCAGCGATCTTTTTGACAACAATCCCGATGTTGCCTGGACCTTCATCAACTCCATGCTGATCGGACAGATCCTGATGTGCATCTTCGGGCTCTACGTGGCGGGCCTGGCTGCCAAAGTCGCACAGGTGCCCAACGCTGTCATGGCAGCCATCGTTCTTGGGCTTGCTGTCTTTGGCAGCTATTCGGTCCAGAACTCCATGGGCGATGTCTATGTCATGATGGCGCTGGGCACAGGGATGTACTTCCTCGAGCGTTTTGGTTTTTCGGCGGCCCCGCTGGTGCTGGGCCTGATCCTTGGCCCGATTGCAGAAGCGAATTTCATTCAGGGATCGATGATCGCCAACGCCACGTCAAACGTCGGTCAGTACTTCTTTACTGGTCCGCTGAACGTGGGCCTGATCGCAATCGTGGTTGCCTCTGTGGCCTATTCGATCTGGATGGAACTGCGCAGTCGTCGATACACAACCAAAGACGACGCCGTGCGTAAGGAAGAGGCGCTGTCATGACCGATCTGCCGCGTACCCAGCACATTGTGGCAAGCGGCGTCGTAGCCGCCATTGGCGTCGCCGTCGCTTATATTAGCTACACGCAGGAGCCTGCTGCTGCGTTCCTGTTCCCGCGCATGATCTCCACTGTCTTTGTCGTGCTGGCGCTTTGGACGTTTGGCAAGGCGGTCCTCGGCCGGACCAAGGTTGGCAACGGCCTTGATCAGCAGGCGATGTTGAACATCCTGCCGGGTTTGATCGTGGCGCTGGTCCTTGTCTATTGGGCCGCCAAGGGACTGGGGTTCTACACCGCGACCACCATCGTCTTTTTCATTCTTTTGTCGCTTTACGATCCAGCCCCGCACAGCGAGGTCAAAAGCTGGATCAAGCGCGTGGTCATTACCGCCGGGTTTCTGGCGGTCATGTACGGTCTCTTTGCGGGGCTTCTGAACGTGTTCACACCGCGAGAGATCTTTTTCTGAACCGCAAAAGCGGCAGAACGACCCTAGGGAGGAGAAACCCATGAAGAAACTGCTAGCAGCCGCCGCATTGGGGCTGACGACACTTACGACCGGTGTCTTGGCCGATGGCCACGAAAGCTTTCCCGAGCGCCCCATCATGATGATGGTTAGCTATGGTGCGGGCGGGGCCACGGATTTTCAGGCGCGCATCGTCACGATGACCGCTGGGAACGAAGATGCGCTTGGCATGCCCATCGCCATCATCAACAAGCCGGGTGCGGGTGGCCGGGTCGGCTGGAACTGGTTTGCCACGCAGGCCGATTCCGATGGCTATACACTTGGCGCATACAACATCCCGCACTTCATTGCACAGTCGATCGAAGGTGGGGTCGAGTATTCCGCCGAGAGCTTTGAACCTATCGCCAACTGGGGTGCGGACCCTGCCGTGTTCGTTGTGGCCGCCGACAGCGCATTCAACTCGATGACGGATGTGGTCGACTACGCCAAGGCGAACCCGGGCAAGTTGACCTTCTCTGGCGCGGGCCTTTTTGTGGGGCACCACATCGCTGCGCTTCAACTCGAGAAAGCTGCGGGCGTGAAGCTGGCTTATATTCCCAGCAACAAGGGCGGTGCCGGTGCCATGAAGTCGGTCATCGCAGGCGAGGTTTTGGGCGGTGTCAACAACCTGTCCGATGCCTTCCGCGCGCGTGAAGCGGGCAATGTCAAAATCCTTGGCGTATTCGATCTGGAACGGAACGAGTTCCTGCCGGACGTGCCCACGCTGATGGAGCAGGGCTTTGATATCGACAATGCCAGCGTCAATTTCCGTGGCGTGATGGTGCCCAAGGGCACGCCACAACCCATCATCGACAAGCTGGCCGCAACCGTGCCGACCATGTTCGAGAACAAGCGCGTTGCGGGCAAGATGAAGGCAGGCGGCTCACCGATGCACATCATGACTCGCGACGAAGTGCTCGCGATGTGGGCCGCGCGCGAGGAAACGCTCAAGGAACTGCTTGCTGGCCTCTAAGCTATTTCCCCGCCCTGCACGATCCCGTAGGGCGGGGTTCACCCCGCCATCCGACGAAGGCCCGAACATGACCGACGAACTCGCAGAGCTTGACGCCATCCTTCACCGCGCGCGCGTCGCGCAGGCCATGTACGAGGCAGAGGGCAGTCAGGATCGCTATGACCGCGCAGCGCAAGCGGTGGGCTGGGCAATCATGGAACCGTCCCGCAACCGCGAACTAGCCGAACTTGCGGTTCAGACAACGAGCCTGGGCAACGTGCCTGACAAGATTACCAAGAACCATCGCAAGACGCTGGGCCTGTTGCGCGACATATCGAATGCCAAAACCTTTGGCGTTATCCGGGACGATGCTGAAATGGGCATCACGGAAATTGCCCGTCCCATGGGCGTCATTGGTGCTATCGTGCCTTCGACCAATCCGGCAGCAACGCCCGCCAACAACATTATAAACGCACTCAAATGCGGCAACGCGATCGTCGTCGCTCCGTCGCCCAAGGGCGTCGCATCTTGCGAGCGGCTGCTCGAGTTTATCCATGCCGAGTTCGCCAAGGTCGGCGAGAACCCCGATCTCGTCCAGATGGTCCCTGCACCTGGGTCGAAAGCGAAAACGCAACGCTTGATGGAAGCCTGTGACAAAGTCGTCGCGACTGGCAGCCAGAACAACGTGCAGCGCGCGCAGACCTGCGGCACGCCTGCCGTTGCCGTGGGAGCGGGCAACGTGACCGTGATCGTGGATGAGACGGCTGATCTGGACGCGGCAGCCGAGAAAATCCGCGCTTCGAAAACATTCGACAATGCGACCTCATGTTCTTCTGAGAACGCTGTTGTAGTGCTGGATGCTGTCTATGACGCATTTGTTGCTGCGCTGGAGCGTGCCGGTGGCGCGGTGGTGGACGACGAGGTGGGGATCGTGGCGAAGCTCTGGCCAGACGGGCATTTGAACCGGGAAGTGATCGCCCAGGATGCCGACAAGATGATCACCGCGCTCGGGTTGCAGGATATTGTCCCCGCGGGGACAGAATACATAGCCGTACCGACCAGCGGTGTTGGTCCTGAACATCCATTGAGTGGAGAAAAGCTAAGCCGTGTGCTGGCGCTGTACCGGGCATCGGATTTCGAGGCGGCCGTTACCATGACGGATACCATTCAGTGTCACCAAGGGGCCGGACACTCCGTCGGCCTGCACAGTACAAGCCCCAACCGCGCGATGCAGCTTGCCACCATGATCCCAACCAGCCGCGTTATCGTGAACCAGGCGCATACTTTTGCGACGGGTGGGTCTTTTACCAACGGGATGCCGTTTTCGCTCAGCATGGGCTGCGGGGCGTGGGGTGGCAACGCGGTCGATGACAATGTTCATTGGAAGCACTTTTTGCAGACCACCAAGATTGTGCGGGAGATACCTGACCGCGAGCCCGCCCTCGAAGACATCTTTGGCGCTTACTGGCAGGAGGCGGGCCATTGAAGCTGGAGCGACACGCTCCACCACGCGGCACCATTCGTGATTGGCTGGATGCGCGAGCGGTATCTGGCGGGACGGCCATCGTGTTCCCTGAAACTGACACGGCGTTGAGTTGGAGGGATCTGCAGTCCGCAGCGCAGGGATTTGCAGCGGTGCTGACCCAAAAGGGTGTGGAAAAGGGTGAAAGCGTCGCCATCGTCGCGCCAAACAGTCCAGAAGCCGTGTCTGCCTTTTATGGCGCCGTCTATGGCGGCTTTCGCGCCACCATGATCAACCTTGCGGCGGGCCGTGACGCTATCAATTACGCGCTTCAACACTCCGAGGCACGATATGCCTTCGTCCACGACAGCTGTGCCGCTCAATTCGCGCAGGCCAACACCGCTGACGTAAGGCCGGTGCCGTTATTCGGCACACATAACGTCGATCTGCACGAGGTGATGCCTGAGGATCATGCACTTTTAATGTACACATCGGGCACAACCGGGCGACCCAAGGGTGTCGTGCATACCCATGCAAGTCTGCTGGCTGGCGGCTGGACAACCGCCATCGCCCACGCGCTCAGTGCCGCGGACCGCGGTTTTTGCGTTCTGCCCGTGTATCACATCAACGGCCTGTGCGTGACGGTCATGGGCAGCCTCGTGTCTGGCGGTTCGCTGGCGATGGCAGCCAAATTTTCGGCCTCGCGTTTCTGGGAACAGTCCGAAGCCAGTGGAGCGACATGGTTCTCTGTAGTGCCCACGATTATCTCCCATCTGCTTCACGGCTCAGCAGAGCCGACGCAAGGATGTAAACGCCAGCTCCGCTTCGGCCGCTCGGCCTCTTCAGCGTTGGCAGTCGAAACTCAGTCCGCTTTCGAGAAGCGTTTTGATGTCCCGATTATTGAAACGATGGGGCTAACCGAAACGGCAGCACAGATTTTTTCAAATCCTCTTCCACCTGCCACGCGAAAGATCGGCTCGCCTGGCATCGCCTTCGGCTGTGACGTGGCCATTCAGAAAGTGGATGGCAGCGAGGCTCCGTATGGAACAGAAGGTGAAATTGTGGTGCGTGGACCCAACACGCTGCTTGAGTATCTGAAGAACAGTGATGCGACTTCGGCCACTTTTCGGAACGGTTGGTTGCGGACTGGTGACCTCGCCCGGATGGACGAAGACGGCTATGTGTTTGTCACGGGAAGACTGAAAGAGCTGATCATCAAGGGCGGGGAGAATATTGCGCCAAGGGAAATTGACGAAGCACTTTATTCCCATCCTGACGTCGTCGAGGCTGCTGCCTTTGCACGCCCATGCGGTAGCTATGGTGAACGTGTCGAAGCGGCTGTGCGGCTGCGTGATGGGTCGCTTTTGAACGCAGATGCCTTGATTGAATTGTGCCGCGAACGTGTTGGCATTTTCAAATCACCGGATGCAGTTCACTTCCTGAACGAACTGCCAAAGGGTCCTTCGGGCAAGATCCAAAGACTGAAGCTGGCAGAGCTGATACAAGCCTGAAGTATCAACACTGCAATATGCATGCTCGGAAGCGGCGTGCCTTTTTGTAGCGTACTGCTTCAAGACTAAGGTTGCGTCTTCTTTCTGAACCGCGTTCAACTTCTGGCGATGTGAGTGTGCTTGCCGCGATCGCCTGAACGGCGTCCGCTCCCCCTCCGAGCTGACACGTGCGTCGATGGTGCCGGTGCGCAAGCTAATAGGGCAGACCGACATAGTTGAGCGCCATGGCCGCCTGTGCCTCGTTGCTGTCCCGTAAAAATGCAAGCTCTGCCAACTGCATTTTCTTGTCGAATGCGGTTTGCCCGGGAAAGTGGTGCATCAAGGTCGAGAACCACCAGCTGAAGCGTTGTGTTTTCCAGACGCGGGCCAGAGCGTGTTCCGAGTAACGGTCGATCCCATTGCTGTCGTTATCACCGTAGAATTGGCGCAGTCCCTGGTTCAGATAGTGAACGTCAGATGCGGCGGTGTTGAGGCCCTTGGCGCCGGTCGGTGGAACGATATGGGCCGCGTCGCCGCACAGGAACAGACGCCCCCAACGCATGGGTTCGCACACGAAGCTGCGCAGCGGGGCGATGGATTTTTCGATGCTGGGGCCGGTGATCAGAGTGTCTGCCGCTTGTGGCGGGACACGGCGGCGCAGCTCGTCCCAGAAGGTGTCGTCGGTCCAGTTTGACGGGTCATCTGATGTGTCACACTGGATGTAGTATCGGCTGAGGTTCTCGTTCCGCATCGAGCAGAGGGCAAAGCCGCGGTCCGAGTTGGCATAGATCAGTTCATCGTTGACGGGCGGCGTTTCGGACAGGATGCCGAGCCAGCCGAAGGGATAGACCTTTTCATACTCCTGCCGCACGGCTTCGGGAATTGTCTGACGGCTGACGCCGTGAAACCCGTCGCAACCCGCCACGAAATCACAGTCGATCCGGTGGTTTTGGCCGTGTTGGGAGAAGGTGACATGAGGCGCGTCGGTGTCGGCGTTGTGTATCACGACATCTTCGACCTCGAACCGCGTGTCGCCGCCTGTTGCATCGCGCGCATCATAAAGGTCGCGCGTCACTTCGGTTTGTCCGTAGACCAGAACCGTTGCGTCAGTGTGGGTGGTGAAATCCACGCGGAACATGTCGTTGTCATAGGCGATGAGCGTGCCGTCATGCGCGAAGCCTTCCGCCTTCATCCGGGTGTCCACACCCGCTTCGCCCATCAGACCGAATAGGCCCCGTTCCAGCACGCCTGCGCGGATGCGACCAAGGACATATTCGCGGGATTTGCGCTCAAGAACGACCGTTTCGATCCCGGCCTTGTACAGCAACTGGCCCAGCAACAGGCCGGACGGCCCACCGCCGACGATGACGACCTGAGTGCGCATGATACCCTCCCCAGAGATTTGTCATACGACATAACTATTTTGGAAAAAGGTCAAGCAGGGCCGGTGTGGCCGGTGACGTCGCGGGCGTAGGTGGCGAAGGCCTCGATTTCGGCGTCTGATGCGGTGTGGCCTGTGTAGGCGACGAGGTATCCGGGCACCATTGCCAGCCGTTCGTCCAGCGTTTCGCCAAGGTTGGCGTCGTCGTAGCCAAGCTGCATGTAGTAGATGACCCGCGCCCGCGCCTTTGCCTCCAGTTCGGGATAGTCGAACCGCAGGAACATATGTGTCAGGGCTGCGATGCGTGCATCGTCGCCAGCTTTGAGGACCGCATTGACCCGTTCGGAGCGCCGCGCCCAATCCCGGATGGCAAAGTCGAGCCGATTGTCGAAGAGCGCGGTGTTGATGTTGCAGCGAAAGACGTTGCAGCAGGCATCGGTGATCGTGCGGGCAGGGGCGTTTGCCTGCGCGACCATGGCCGCCGTGTTGCTGCGTTCCCAATGATCCAGCAGGGCATTCAGTAGGTCAGTGCGGTTCTTGAAGTACCAGTAGAAACTGGATCGTGAGACACCCATTTGCCCGGCCATCTCTGCCACTTTCACGGCCTCGACCCCGCCTTGCTTGAGCACGGAAAGGGCTGCGTTCAGCCAGTCCTGGCGCGTGACCTTGATATTGCCGACCAGCGGATCCTTGGCGGGGTCGTCGCGGTGGAGAAGCGGCTCTGACATCAGCTTGTGGGGGCGCAGCCGCCTGCGGCTGTCCGGTCTGCGATGTATTTGTGCAAGGCTTCTATCCGGTCGCCGTTGGTGGCGGGTGGGGTGAAGTCGCGCAGGATGCCTTTCCAGATCTCTGTTGCGCGGGCTGTGGCGTCGACGCTGCCGCGTTCTTCCCATGTGCCGAAATTGGCGAAATCCGCAACTACGGGTTCATAGAACTCGGTCGCGTAGCGTTCCATCGTGTGCGCTGCGCCAAAGAAGTGGCCGCCGGGTTGGACCTCTTCCAGTGCATCCATTGCGATCTCGGCCTCGTCAGCGGGTGTGGTTGCGCACAGCTCTGCCATCATTTGCAACACCTCGACATCCGTGACCAGCTTTTCATAGGAAATGGTCAAGCCGCCTTCCAGCCAACCGGCGGCGTGCAGCGTGACAGTGGCCCCGGCCAACAAACATCCCCATGTTCCGAATTGCGTTTCGTTGGCGGCTTGTACGTCGCCTAGATTTGCGGCAGAGCCAGAGGCGCAACGCCATGGCAGGCCGATGTGGCGGGCGAGTTGGCCAGCGGCAAGTGAGGCTTTGAAGTGTTCGGGCGTGCCAAAGACCGGGGCGCCGGATTTCATGTCCACGTTCGAGGTGAATGTGCCATAGCAAACCGGCGCGCCGGGATTGACCAACTGGCCCAGAGTAATTGCGGCCAAGGCCTCCGCATGGCTGAGAGTCATGGCGCCCGCCACCGTGATCGGCGCCATAGCCCCCATCAGGGTAAAGGGCGTGATAATCGCCATCTGGCCGTGGCGGGCAAAGTCCATGACACCAAGGGCCATGGGGATGTCCAGTTGCCGGGGCGAGTTGGTGTTGATGATCGTGTAGCAATGGGAATTGGCGGTGAAGTCCGCGTCCGACAGCCCGCGAAAATCGCGCAGCATTTCGAAGCTTTCTTCGACCTGTCCTGTGCCGCGCGAATAGATGAAGGGCAGCTTGTCTGTCAGTTCCATCTGTCCCTTGGTCATGGCGTAGTGACGCAGGTGGATGGGCACGTCTTGTGGTTCGACCAGCGGCGGGATCATGTGCAGCACGTCGTAGTGTTGGGTCAGGGTGATCAGCTCGCGAAAGTCCTGTTCGGTGCCGGGTCGGCGGCCCCGTTCCAGATCAGTGGCATGGGGACAGCCTGCGCCGGGTTGGAAGATCATGGAGCCCAGTTCCATCACCAGGTTGCGGTCAGGATTGCCCGCGATCAGGGGGAAGGATTTGGGTGCGGTGGTGAGTGCCGCCTCGACCATCTCGTGCCCGATATGCACCATTTCGGAGCTGTCATCGACACGCGCACCGCCTGCTTTGAACTGCGCCCGTGCTTCGGGCAGCAGCACCTTGATCCCCAGCCGTTCCAGCACATCCAGCGCTGCCTCGTGCATGGCCGCGATGCGGTCCTCCGAAAACACGTTCATCGGAGGGAACGGGTTGCGCAGGTTGCGGTAGTTGGTGGAGCGCGCCTTTTGCGGTAGCGCACCACGACCGCGGCGACGGCGGGGGAGGTCGGTCATCCCCGCATCGCCTTGCCTGTCGGGTCGTAGGGTGAGGGGGCGATCACCTTGGCGGACCGTTCCACGCCGACGACGTGGACCTTCAGGTCCGTGCCTTCGACTGCTGCGTCGGCATCGACCAACGCCATCGCGAGCGATTTTTGAACCGTGTGCCCGTAGCCGCCCGAGGTGACAAATCCCACGCGCCTTTCTCCGTTCCATACGGGTTCGTAGCCGCTGGCGTCGGCATCATCCGCGTTGACCTCAAGTGTCACCAACCGTTGCGCGGGACCATTGCCATCACACTCAGCGACAGCCGCAGCCTTGCCTACGAACTCCTTGTTCCAGTCGATCCATCGGTCCATGCCGGTCATGCCGGGGGTGTAGCCTTGGGTAAATTCAGCCGACCAGATGCCGAACGACTTTTCCAGCCGCAGCGACAGCATGGCGTTGAAGCCGTATTCTTGCAGGCCGAACTCCTCGCCCGCTTCGAGCAGCATCCGGCGCAAGTTGACGTGGTCGCCGTAGCGGCAGTTGATCTCGTACCCCAACTCACCCGCGACAGACATGCGCGCCACCTTGGCCCGGATCATGCCCACATCGAAGTCGCCGCAGCCCATGAATTTGAGCGCACCGATGTCCTGATGGCAGAGTTTCTCGATCACCTTGCGGGAGTTGGGACCGGTGAGGCCAAAGCCGCACATCTCCTCGCCCAGATCGCGGACCTGCACGCCGTCGATCATGTGGTCGTCGAACCAACGCATGTGCCAGGCGCGGAGGTAGTAGGAGCCCATGATCCACCACGTGCAGTGTCCAGACGAGTCTGTGCCCCAGTTGAGGACGGTCAGGTCGCCCTTGAGCCGACCGTCTTCGCCCAGCATCGGGGCCAGTTTGGCACGACCGGGGGCGGGTAGTTTCGAGGCCATGACGTTGTTCAGCCAGACTTCGGCATTGGGGCCCGTCACCTCGAACCGGGAGAAACCTGTGATGTCGACCATGCCGACATTCTCGCGCACGTTCTTGCATTCGGCGGCCACGATTTGATGCGCGTTTGAGCGTTTGAGCGTCAGGTTCTCTTCGAAATCCTCGGATGGCGCGAAGTAGAGCGGCGTTTCCAGATCCCAGCTTGATCCCCAGCGGCAGCCCGCAGCGGTCATGGCGTCATGGGCCGGGGCCATTTTGAGCGGACGGCCTGCGGGCAGTTGCTCGTTGGGATAGGACATCACGAACCGCCTGGAATAGAACTGGCCGGTGGTTTCCTTGATGTACTGCTTGTTCTCGGCGAACTTGCCGTAGCGGGCGACGTCCATGCAGTAGACATCGGCCTCGGGCTCGCCCTCGATCATCCATTCGGCCAGCGACTTGCCCACGCCGCCGCCCTGCAGGAAGCCAGCCATGACGGCGCAGGCCGACCAGTAGCCGCGCTTGCCCGGGACTGGTCCGACCAGCGGGTTGCCATCGGGTGAGAAGGTGAAGGCGCCGTTGACCCATGTCTTGATTCCGACGTTTTCAGCGGATGGATAACGGGCAAAGCCCAGCATCAGCTCGTTCTCGATCCGGTCGAGGTCTTCCTGAAACAGCTCCATCCCGTAGTTCCATGGCGCGCCGTCCATGGCCCAATGTTGATGCTCGATCTCGTAGATGCCGATCAGGATGCCCTTCTGATCCTGCCGCATGTACGTGAACCCTTCGAGGTCCACGGTCATCGGCATCTCAAAATCATGGGCGGCGACTTCGGGGATCTGGTCGGTGATCAGGTAGTGGTGTTTGAGCGGGGAGACCGGCAATTCCACACCCGCCATGCGGCCCACCTGCTTTGCCCAGAGGCCTGCGGCGTTGACCACGTGTTCGCAGCGGATGTCGCCCTTGTCCGTCTTGACGATCCAACCGTCATGGACCTGTTCCAGTGCTTCGACCTTGGTGTGTTCAAAGACGGATGCGCCACGTTTCTTGGCCGCCGTGGCATAGGCGTGCACGGTGCCGGTGGTGTCCACGTACCCTTCGCGATCGGCCCACATGGCGCCTAGCACGCCGTCCGTGGACATGATCGGGCAGCGTTCCTGCGCCTGTTGTGGGGTCAGTAGCTCGCAATCCTCGATCCCGATGGACTGGAAGATGCGGTAGGCCGATTGCAGCCATTCCCAGCGTTCGGGTGTGCCCGCCAGCGTCAGGCCGCCGGTCATGTGCAACCCGATATTCTGGCCACTTTCTTCCTCGATCTCTGACAGCAGGTCGATGGTGTAGGCCTGCAGCGCGGCCATGTTCGGGTCGGCGTTCAGGGCATGAATGCCGCCTGCGGCGTGCCAGCTTGACCCGGCGGTCAGGACCGACCGTTCGATCAGTGCCACGTCGGTCCATCCCATCTTTGCCAGGTGATACAGGACCGAAGCCCCCACCACACCGCCGCCAATCACGACAACCCGGTATTGCGAATTCATGTTCCGTCCCCGTCGACTCACTGTTGATTGCCGGCAGGGTGCGAAACACTGGACAGCTCTGTCCAGTACTTTCACGACACGCCGGGGTCAAACTGCGACCCGCGGTCAGGTGGCGCCTTTGCGGTGTGGGTTTGCCGCGCGTGGGTCAGGAGCTGCGGTCAGGCGTTCTGCTGATCCGGCGCGTGGATTGCGCTAGCGTCGACCAGCGCGGCGATCTGCTGTTCTGAATACCCCAGCGCGTTCAGGATCGAATTCGTATCTGTGCCAAGTGTCCGTGGTGGAAGCGCATCGGCTTGTACGTGCATCCCATCCATCAGGAACGGTAAGCCGGTAAACCCCGCGGCCCCGCGCTGTGGCATGTTGCGCTGTGTTGCGGGTGGCAAATCCAAAGCTTCGGCCAGTGTACGGACGCGTGCGCATGGAACACCGGTTGCCATCAGGCGCTGCTCCCAATCGTCGGCAGAGCGCGTTCGCAGCACGTCCGCGATGTCCTGCCCAAGGGCCGCACCGTTTTGATCGCGTGCCACCGCATTGGAAAAACGTGCATCTGTTAGCCAATCGGTCCGGTCCACGGCGTGGGCAAGTGCCTGAAATTGTGCATCCTCGTTCACGCCCAGGCTGATCTGCCCGACCTTGCAGTCAAACACACCCGACGAGGGCGATCTGCTGTTCGCCGCGTTTCCGCGCGCTTTCGGCTCTGTTCCGGTCAGTTGGAAATCGGTGAGTGTTGAACTCATCAAGCTGAATGCGGTTTCGAGCATGGAGACATCGACAAATGCACCTTCACCTGTGTTCTGCCGCCGCATCAGGGCCGATACCGTGGCGAGTGCTGCCGTTAGGCCCGTCGCGTAGTCGATGATCGGTGCGCCCGTTCGAAGTGGACCGGTGTCCTTGATGCCCGTCAGGGCCATCAACCCGCTGATGGCCTGAATGTTCACGTCATATGCCGGTGCCCCCGACATATCGTTGCTGCGTCCGTAGCCGGTCATGGCGCAATGGATCAGCCGTGGGTTGATGGCGCGCGTTTCTGCCTCGGACAGCCCAAGGCGGGCGAGGGTGTCGGGCCGGTGGTTTTCGACCAGAATGTCGGCTGACCGGAGCAGCCGGTCGAACACGTCCCTGCCCATCTTGGTAGACAGGTCCAGAGCAACGCTGTGCTTGCCGGCACTTTGGGTCATGTAGGCTGTGCTCATCCCGGCAGCGGCGCGGGCCTTGTCGGTGCCGCCGCGATGACGCATTGCATCGCCGCGACCGGGGCGTTCGACCTTGATCACTTCAGCCCCGAGCAGGCCGAGGTAGTAGGCACAGGCGGGGCCAGCCAGAACATGCGTCCAGTCAATCACGCGGATGCCATCAAGCGGGGCCGTCATTGTGCGGTTTCCATATGTGGCGCGCGGGATTGCCGGTTCAGACTGCGCACCCGCATGACCAGCGCGGTGACGCCGATCAGGAGGAAAAGCAGTGCGACGGGTCGTGTTACGAAGATCATCAGGCCGTTGTCCGAGAGCAGGAGGGCCTGGCGAAATGTCTCTTCCGCGCCACCGGCCAACACGAACGAGATGACAAACGCAGCCGGGTTGAAGTCCAGCTTGCGCATGGCCCAGCCCGCAAAGCCTGCGGCCACCATAACATAGACGTCGAACAGGTTGCCGCGCGAGGTGTAGGCGGCGACAAAGGAGGTCAGGAAGATCACCGGGTAGAGCACCTTGGTCGGGATACGGGTGATGAACCGTCCCACGAACGCCGCGCCGAAATAGCCGATCAGTCCATAAAACACGATGCCGATCAGGCCGCAGGCAAACAGCGCATAGACAAGGTCCCGGCTGGTCAGGAACATCGTCGGACCGATCTGGATACCGTGGATCAGGAACACACCGATCAGGATCGCCCCGATCGTCGAGCCGGGAATCCCAAGCGTCAGAAGTGGGGCCATGGAGGGGCCGCTGACTGCGTTGTTCGCGGCTTCGGGCGCTGCCACACCTTCCAGTGCGCCCTTGCCCCATGCCTCGGGGTTTTTGGCCCGCCGCTTGCCCTCACCATAGGCGACAAAGGCGGCGATGGCGGAACCGAGCCCGGGCAGCATGCCGATGAAGGCCCCGATAAAGGACGAACGTGCCACATGTGGCAGGCACGGTTTGTATTCAGCCCAGGTCAGCGTGTTGCGCGCGGCGTCATTGCCGTTCTGCACCATTTCGGTCATTTTTCCGCGCTCCTCGATCTGGGCAAAGACCTCGCCCAGAACGAAGATGCCAATCATCAGCGGCACCAGACCGATCCCGTTGGTCAGGTCGAAACTGCCAAAGGTGAACCGCTCGGTCGAGCTGATGGGATCAAGGCCGATCATCGCGACCAGCACACCCAAGGCGGCTGAGGCCAGCCCGCGTGTGACCGACTTTCCGATCACCGAACCAATCACGATGAAGGCCGCGAAATAGACTGTAAACAGTTCTGGCGGGCCCAGTTTCAGGGCGATGGTGGCGATCCACGCAACGCCGACGATCAACAGGATTTCGCCAGTGAAATCCCCGATGACCGAAGAGATGGTGGCTACCTTCATGGCTTTGCTGGCCTTGCCCTGTCGCGCCAGTGGATACCCATCAAGCTGCGTGGCGGCAGATGCGGCTGTGCCCGGCGTGTTGAACAGGATTGCGGCGATGGACCCGCCGTAGCGCCCGGATTTGCCTATGACATAAAGGAAGGCGAGGGCGGGCAGGGGCTCCATGTAGAACGTCAGCGGCAGAAGCATTGCAATGGCCGCCGATGCGGTCAGTCCAGGAATGGCCCCAACGATCATCCCGACCACGGCCGCCAGCAGGACCCAACCCAGCAGGACGGGATCCGATAAGACACCAAGTAGGGCAGGGAAGACATCCATCACTCAATACCCTCCGATTACATCCAATAGGTCGAAGTAACGACCAAGCGGAGGGAAGACGCCAAGCAGCTTGAAGAATACAAGATGATAGGCGATCGAACACAGAAGTGCGGCGGCGCCCAGACCCGCCGCGCTGCGCACGCCAAAGACCCAAAGTGCTGCGGGTGCAGCCAGAGCGGTGGCAACCAAGTATCCAAGCGCTGAGATCATCCAGACATAGGCAACCGACAGGATCAACAATGCCGCGATGGCGGGCAGATGCTTGCGTTCAACAGCGCTTGTCGCGGGCGCATTTCGTAGTTCCATAAGACCAAGCAGGATTAGTGCGATGGATCCCGCCAAGGGAAAGAACCGGGCACCCCAACGGCCATACTGATCCAGTGAAATGCCCATGGATGTCGCAGTGGCGCTTATCCCGAGCAGGACCAACGCCACGCCGACCACCCGAGGGGCAGGAGAAGGCCCTGAGGTCACGTCCGTCAGCCTTGTTGCTTCAGCGCATCGATGACGGGCTGGGTGTCAGCTTGCATTTGCCGCAGACGGGCCTTGGTATCGGCCCCGGTCAGGAATGCCGGAACATTGCCGCGTTCACGCATCAGATCGGCAAATTGCCGTGTCTCGGTGATTTTCTTCAACGCGGCCTCGATTCCTGACACGACACTCGGATCGGTTCCCTTGGGCGCAAAGAAGACGATGGGCGATGATACGGCCACATAGTCGAAACCAAGTTCGGCCAGTGTGGGCACATCATCGCGGATCGGGTCACGCTCGGGTGCGACCAGTGCAAGAACGCGCAATTCGTTTTCGAAACCTGCCGCCTGCTGGATACCGACAAAGGCAAAATCGACTTGTTCACCGATAACCGCAGCGCGGGTTGGACCACCTCCCTTGAACGGTACATCCTGCGCCTCGAGCCCATTGCGGTTGAGAAAACTCTGGCCAGCAACCTGGTGGAAGCCGCCGCGCCCGTTATGTGCCCAACGCAGGCTGCCGGGATTGGCGCGCGCTGAATCCACAAGGTCCTCCACAGACTGGAACGGGCTGTTGGCTGGTACGATGACGGCGGGGGTCAGGTTGCCGATCTGCGCGATGATGTCGAAGCTGTCGAACGGATTCACATCGGTGTCCCTCAGCATGGATGTCAGAAGAAAAGACCCTGCCGAGGTCACCATCACTGTGTTACCGTCGGGTCGAGATGCGGCCGCTTCGGTGGCCCCTGTGATGCCTGACGAACCCGGCTTGTTCACGATAACCAGCGGCACGGGCAGAATACCATCGGCAGATGCTGCTGCCGCCTGAGCCAGCGCGTCAGTCCCGCCACCCGCCGAATAGGGCAGGATGGCATTGATGGGCCGCCGCGGCGCCCACTCGGTCAAGGCCGGGGTTCCGGCCAGCAGTGCGGAAGCGGCCAGGCTGGTCCCGATAAATTCGCGTCTTTTCATTATGTCCTCCCATGGTTCGTTGACGTTTTCAGCAACGCTATTGCGATCATGGCTGGACGGTATCGTACTTGATAATTTAGAAAAAACGCAATTGTCGGAAGTATAGATCGAGAAATTCGAAGTTATGAACCTGCGCAGTCTCAAAGTCTTTGTACTCGTGATGGAGGAAGGCACACTTGCACGCGCGGCGGGTACCATGCACCTTAGCCAATCTGCGGCCAGCCGACTCTTGCAGTTGCTGGAGGAGGAATTCGAGATATGCCTTTTCCAACGGGACAAGAAGCGCCTCGTGCCCACGGGGGAAGCTGAACGTTTTTATCCCGAGGCCTTGCGCATCCTGTCCCAGATCGAGGCGTTGCCGGAGTTTGCCCGCCAGATACAATCGAGCACACCCGAACCCTTTCGTATCATTGCGCAGTCCCGAATTGTGAACGGCCTCGTGTTGCCAGCTATTGCTGAGCTTAGAGACAGCTTCACAGATCAACCCATCAAGCTTGAGATTCACCGGCGTCGTGATTTGGGGCGTCGGATGACGAATGACCGTTTTGATGTTGGGATTTCAGCACTGCCTTTACCGATCGATAGACCAGCGCCGATCCGGCTCGGGGCTGCCCCTCTCAGGATTGCCGTTTCCTACGACCATCCACTTGCGACGCGGTCCGTATTGCGCCCAATGGATATGGTTGGTGTACCCTACATCGCGCTTGATGATACGACAGTTATCCGCCGCATTGTCGATCAAGAGCTGAATACAATCGGGGCGCAGCTTGACGTCGCGCACGAGGTTTCCTTGGGCTCTGCAGCGTACCGGTTGGTACAGCGGGGATTTGGCTTTACGTTTGCCGATCCGGTCGCCCTGGACCCTGAACTGGAACCGCTGGTCAGCCTTGTCGACTGGGAACCGCGCATGGAGATTGAATTTGGCCTTTTCGCACCGAACCGCAGCAGAAAACCAGAGCTGACCCAAGCGTTCGAGGCTGCCTTGCGCCGTGTCTTTGCCGAAAGATGCACCACAGGATAGCAAGCGAAAACTGCGTACTGTTGCGCAGGTTTCGGGAGGCACGTGTTCTTTTCTTTGGGTGGTCGGGACGTTTGCGCCCGGCTTCCAATCGCTCGCAGACTGCTCGGTTTCAGAGGGGGCACTTCATTTTAAGTGTTATTCTAGCTGTCCAGTAAGATAATTTAATAAGCCAGTTGATTAATTAACCGAATGGTTTATTTGTGGACTCATGGAACAAGACGAAAGACTTGATGCGGCGTTCTCTGCCTTGGCACATCCAACACGTCGGGCAATTCTGGCGCGCCTTGTGCAAGGCAAGGCAACAGTGAACGCTCTGGCAGAGCCGTTCGACACGTCATTGCCTGCAGTTTCGAAACACATCCGAGTGCTTGAAAACGCTGGATTGATTGAACGCGAAAGAGACGCGCAGTTCCGTCCATGCACACTAAACACCAAGCCCATACAGGACATAGCGGACTGGACAGAAAAGTATCGGCATATCTGGGATGCCCGCTTTGACGTTATGGGAACACTTCTGGACAAGATGAAGGATCAATCGTCATGAATGACAATCAGAACTGGGTCCGCATAGAGCGTGAATTTGATGCCCCGCTGGAGTTGGTGTGGCAAATGTGGACTGTTCCGGAACTGTTCAAGCAATGGTACGGGCCCAACGGAATGTCGGTTCCTGCTGTGGAAATGGATGTCACGGTCGGCGGAACGCGCAAGGTCTGCATGGCGATGACGTCACCGGATCGCGCCATGTCGATGTGGTTCACAGGCGTCTACAAGGAGGTCAACGCCCCCAGCCGCCTTGTCTACACAGAAAGCATGTGTGACGAAGCTGGTAACATCATTCCACCGCAGAACATGGGAATGCCCGAGGGTTTTCCGGACATTACCGAAGTGATCGTTGAACTTAGTCACGTGGACGGCAAGACCAAGATGATCATGGTGCATGTGGGTGTGGCCGAAGGTAGCGCAGGCTCTGGCGGCTGGAACCAGGCGTTTGACAAGCTTGCCGCGCTGGCAAGGTCGCAAGCGCACGTCGGCGGCTGACATGCGCGAACTTGCGATCCTCGCGTTTGTGACCGTCGATGGCGTAATGCAGGCGCCGGGCACAGTTGACGAGGATCGTTCCGGCAATTTTGATCAAGGCGGCTGGGCTGCTCCGTTCTGGGATGAGGTTATGCCGCATGTCGAAGATACGGCGATGTCGGCACCGTATGACATATTGTTTGGGCGCAAAACCTATGACCTTTTTGCAGGTCATTGGCCTGACGCTGCAAAGACGAAGGCATCTGAACGGCTGAACACGGGACAAAAGTTCGTCGCGACATCCTCGCCGCTTGGGACGGAATGGCGGAACTCCCAAGCGCTAACTGGTGACTTGGCACACGCGGTTCAGCAACTGAAATCCCAAGATGGTCCGCTGATTCAGGTCCATGGCAGCGCACAACTGATCCAATCGCTTGTCGAGCATGACCTTGTTGACGAGTTTCGGATATGGACCTTTCCAGTTCTGGTCGGTGCGGGAAAGCGCCTGTTCGAAGGATCTAGCCCCCCTCTCAGACTTAATCCTATTTCTATCGCCAACCTTGGAAATGGTGTCGTGTCGCACGTATGTCGAAAAAGTGACTAACAGGGTTTGTCGCGTCAAAACCGCCTGACGATGACAAACGAAATAGTGCCGCGTGATGTCGAGACGTTGCAGCCAAATCAAGACGGTCCGGTCGATAATTGATCTTCGAGTTCATTCGCCGATTTTGACTGCTCGTAAATGATTGTCAGGTCGGCCATCGACTAAGCCGATCCTCCGCGTCGTCCCAGTTGCACGCGCTGGATCCGATAAAACGGCCCTACTTAGGGGCGACCAGCCAGTGATGACCTCCGCCTGGAGCTGTGTGGCGGTCCAGATGATCTTGCTTGTCTTGGGGTGATCCAATTTCGCCAGCATGTGGAGCAGGACTGTCGTCCGGCAACCGGATGAGTCAAATCGGGCGAGGAATGTCACATCAGGGCGCTGTCTCGCAGCGCATCCAGAACGACGCCAACCAAATCACGTTTTCTATTCGTCTGTGTCTGGGCGCTTAGTCAGACTTCGGGGGCGCTTCTTCCGTGTGGTCCGGTGAGTCCAGAGTGGACCACATGTCGTCATTTGTCGGCTTGGGTGGCGTCATGCACTCACGTGTGTGGATGCTGACTTTGGCCAGGAAATGTGCCGACACCGGCGCGGTAACAAAGAGAAAGGCCATGATCAGCAACTCGTGCATTGACGGATCTCCAGAGGCGGCGGCGACCAGTATCGATGCCAAAAGCAGCATGCCGATGCCGAGCGTCCCGACCTTTGTCGGGGCATGCAGACGTGTCATCGGATCGTTGAACTTCAATAGGCCGATGACACCGACCAGAACGAATATTGACCCGATCAGGAGCGAAATGGCTGCGCCAAAAATTGCCAAGCTTTCCAGCATCATTCGATGATGTCCCCCCGCAGCACGAAACGGGCCAGCGCTACCGTCGATACAAAGCCTAGCATGGCAACCAAAAGGGCCACCTCGAAATACACGCCGACCCCTTGGTGGATGCCAACCACCACAACCAGGCCAAGGGCGTTGATGACCATCGTGTCCAGCGCCAGAACCCGGTCGCCGCCCGTCGGACCAATCACAAGTCGCACCATCGACAGCACTTGGCCGACGGCAAGTACCACCAAGGCAATTGACAGCGCAATTTCAAACAAGCTGGTTGCGAGTGTCATGCGAAGATCTCCTTCAAACGGCGCTCGTATCTGTCCTTAATCTCATCCCGCACTGCATCGGGGTCGTCGGTGTGCAGGATGTGCACCAACAGGCAGCGCCCTTCGTTCGACAGATCGGCAGACACTGTCCCGGGCGTCAGGGTGATCGTGCCCGCCAGAACGGTGATCGCTTCTGGCTGCTTCAGATCCAGAGGCACGGAGACCCAAGCTGGTTTCAGCTTGTCGTTCGGGACCGTAAGAACGATCCACGCCACTTCGATGTTTGCGACAATGATGTCGCGAATGACGAGCAGTGAATAGGTGATCATCCTGCCAAGTCGAAACCCTGTGGGCGTGCCCGGCCACCAGATCGCGGTGATGCGTGGGATAATGATACCAAGGATGATACCGAATACGACCATCCCAGAACTTATTTCGTTTTGAAGCAGTATCCAAACAAGGGTCAGAACCAGTGTCAGCGACGGGTGGGGCAGAATCCAGCGAAAGGCGCGTCCCATATCAATGGCCATCCTGTGGTTTACTCAGCTTGCCGGGTGTATCCAACACGGTAGAGATATATGCATCAGGTGCAAAGAGTTGCGTGGCGATGCTGGTCGTATAGCCATGCACTTGTCCGGCGAACACGGTGTGCAGGGTCAGCAGCGTGAACAACCCGCCAACGGCGACGTATGAAAGTGTGGCCGGGCTCTCTATGTCTGCAACGGGTTCTTCGCTTGGTCCAACGCCGTGCGCCTTCCAGAACACGATGCTTCCCGCTCGGGCAAAACCCAGGATGCTGATCAGGCTGGACGACAGCACAATGACCCAGATCCAAACCATCAAGTCACTTTCAAATGCTGCCTCTAAAACCAGTAGCTTGCCAAGAAAGCCGGAGAGCGGTGGCAGGCCCGCCATTGCGATGGCCCCGGCAAAGAACATGCCAGCTGTGAGAACTGCACCAATCATCGGGGCTTGCGTTGTCAAATCGACATTCCCACGACCGGTTCGGACAAGGTCCGAGACAAGGAACAGGACAGCGCCGGCAAATGTCGAATGCACGATGTAATAAAGTGCCGCGGCAATACCGGCCGGGCTGAACAGCGAGATCGCGATAATGACCATCCCCATCGAACCAATGACCGAGAACGCGACAAGCCGGTCGAGCTTGCGCGCAGCGAGCACGCCGACCATCCCGATTGCCAGCGATACCAGTGCCGCGGGCAAGAGCCACACGTCATGCAGGCCCGACGTTACCTCTAGATCGGGAGGGAAGATCATCGTGTAGACCCGGATGATGGCATAAGCGCCAACCTTGGTCATTATGGCGAAGAATGCAGCAACCGGCGCGGGGGCCTCTGCATAGCTTGAAGGAAGCCAGAAGTGCAGCGGTACCAACGCGGCCTTGATGGCAAAGACCAGCAGCAACAGAACGGCGGCCACGCGGATGCCCACAGTCTCTTCCGGCGCGATCAATTGTACGCGCTCTGCCAAGTCCGCCATGTTGAGCGTTCCCGTTTCGGCATAGATGGCGCCAAGCGCGAAAAGGAACAGCGTCGATCCGATCAAGTTGAACAATACGTATTGTATGCCCGCGCGCAGCCGTGCATCGCCGCCTGCATGGATCATCAAGCCATAGGAGGCGATCAGCAGGACCTCAAAGAAAACGAACAGGTTGAATAGGTCACCTGTCAAGAAAGCGCCGAGTATCCCCATTAACTGGAACTGGAAAAGCGCGTGGAAGTGGCGTCCGCGATCATCCCAACCTGATCCGATCGCATACAAAAGCACAAAAAGCGCGAGGACTGATGTGAGAAGGATCATCAGCGTCGACAGTCGATCGCCCACGACGACAATGCCAAACGGAGCCGCCCAGTCGCCCAAACGATAGTAGATGACCGACCCATCAGAGACTTGCCAAGCAAGGCCAGCGGCAAGGCCGATCAGCGCAACTACACCAGCGACGGAAAAGACCCGCTGAATACCTATGTGATATCGCGCCGCCAGGACGATCAGCGGGGCCAGAAGAGCGGGCAGGATGATGGGGGCAACGATCCAGTGGGTCATGGCTGGCCCTCCGTCTCGCGCGGCTCCGGCTGATCATCGATATGATCGTCGTCAGACCCAAGGAAGGCACCAAGCCCGATCATCACGGCCACGGCCGTCATCCCGAACGAGATCACGATCGCGGTCAGAACCAGCGCCTGCGGCAACGGGTCGGTGTATGTGGTCACGTCATCACTCAGCACCGGAGGCGCACCAATGGTCAGCCGCCCGGACGAGAACAGGAATACGTTCACAGCATAGGTCAAAAGCGAGATACCGAGGATCACCGGAAAAGTTCTGAGCCGCAGCACGAGGTAGATACCACCGGCGGTCATCACGCCAATGGCGGAGGCAACAAGCAATTCCATGTCAGCCACCCTCCTTCACAGGCTCGATTGGATCAGATGATCCTTCGGCACGCGCCGGATTGATGTCCATTGGGTGTTCGGTTTCGTCCGCATTTGCACGCCGCGCCAGCCGCGAGAAGCTTTCGAGCGACAGCGTGACCGCCCCGACAACGGCCAAGAACACGCCAACGTCGAACAAGGCGGCTGTGGCCAGCTCGAATTTGTCGAACGGGGGAATGCGGACATAGGTGAAGTCCGAAGTCAGGAAGGGTTTGGTTACGAACCACGACCCGATGCCGGTGAAGCCAGCCACCAGAACGCCAGCACCGATTACACCGTGGTAGGGGTACTTCAATCGGGCCGAGGTCCATGTGAAGCCACTTGCCATGTATTGCATGACAACGCCGATGGATACGACAAGGCCCGCAATGAAACCACCTCCGGGTTCGTTGTGTCCGCGCAGGAAGATGTAGAAACCCACCATCAGGACCACGGGCATGATTACCCGGGTTAACACGACCATCATCATCGGATGCATGTCGCCCGCGCGCGGCTGGTCAGGAATGCGGTTCAGGAGCCGTGCGCGTACGGGACCGCGCAGCAGCGTTTCAGTCAGTGCATAGATCAAAAGCGCGGCGATCCCGAGCACGATGATCTCGCCATAGGTATCGAAGCCCCGGAAGTCGACAAGGATGACGTTCACAACGTTGGTCCCGCCACCACCCTTGTACGAATTAGCCAAGTGGAATTCGGAAATGGGCGTCGAAACGGCGTCGCGCAGCATGTAGTGATAGGCCAACGCGAAGGCGGCAAGCCCGCCAGCAATCGCAACGCCAGTATCGCGCGCGCGGCGCAGTACCGTGCTTTCGGATGGTGTCGTGTTTGGCAGAAAGTTCAGCGCCAGCAAAAGCAGGATGATCGTCACCACCTCGACCGTGAACTGGGTCATGGCGAGGTCAGGTGCGCTCAGGTAAACAAAGCCGATGGATACCATCAGCCCTACGATCCCGATCAGGATCAGGGCCAGGAACCTGTTGCGGTGCATGAACACAAGCGCGCCGGTCGCCGCCACTAGCATGGTCCACCCAGCGATGGGGACGGGACCAGCGGCCTGCACGACGCGGGTTGCATCACCAATCGTACCGCTAGTCCAGGCGTGGTAGCCAACGGCAACGATCACCACGAAGGAAATCATTGCGTACCGGCTGAAAGCACCATTATGCAGGCCAAATGTGAAACCCCGCGCCAGCGCGGCTGCGGTTTCGACAATCCCTTCGAAAATGACCTTGGCTTCAGGACGCGGGGCCGTTTCCCATATGTTTGACAGTGGTTTGAAGGCAAGCATCAGGACCAGACCACCTGCAACCGCGGCAATGGACATAAAGAGCGCCGGAACGAGGCCGTGCCAGATCTTGAAATACGCTTTAGGTACCTCTGCAGCTTCACCCAAAAGGGAGCCTGTCACGATCTTGACGAAGGGTTCAGCTAGAAATGGAGCAACCCCGATCAGGACAACCAGAACAACGAGAATAGCCGGAGGCAGCCACATGCCGGGGTTTGGGTCGTGGGGCTTCGAAGGATAATCGTCACGGACCTTTCCAAGGAAGGTATGACCGATCAGTCGGAAGCAATACGCTGCAGAAAAGAGTGAACCGACCGTTGCAAGTACAGGCACCAACCACGGGCTATCGAATAGCACCGTGTGCGTGGCTTCTTCCAGCATCATCTCTTTCGACAGGAACCCGTTCAGCAGTGGAATGCCTGCCATGGAGAGCGCGGCGAGTGTTGCGATGACAAAGGTCAATGGCATGAGTGTCCGCAGCCCACCTAACCGCCGGATGTCGCGGGTGTGTGCCTCGTGATCGACGATGCCTGCAGACATGAAGAGAGCGGCCTTGAACGTGGCGTGGTTCAGGATGTGGAACACTGCTGCCATGGCGCCGAACGCGGTGCCTGTGCCCAACAGCATGGTGATCAGCCCAAGATGGCTGACGGTCGAGAAGGCGAGCAATGCCTTCAAGTCATGTTTGAACAGCGCGATCACCGCACCTAGGACCATCGTCACAAGCCCGGCAGTCGTGACAATGGCAAACCATTCGGGCGTGCCCGACAGAACCGGCCACATGCGGGCCATCAAGAAGATGCCCGCTTTCACCATTGTGGCAGAGTGCAGATAGGCCGAGACGGGCGTAGGCGCGGCCATTGCATGTGGCAGCCAGAAGTGGAACGGGAACTGAGCGGACTTGGTGAAGCAACCTAGCAAGATCAGGATCAGGGCCGGGAGGTACAGCGGGTCGGCCTGGATCAGCTCCCGGTTTTGTAGGATGACGCTCAGATCATAGCTGCCCGCGATCTGGCCCAGGATCAGCATGCCAGCGATCATGGCAAGCCCACCCATACCGGTCACGGTCAGCGCCATCCGCGCGCCTTGTCGGCCTTCGGGCAGGTGTTTCCAGTAGCCGATCAGTAGGAAGGACGACAGCGATGTCAATTCCCAAAATACCAGTAAAAGCAGGATGTTGTCGCTCAGAACGATCCCGACCATCGCGCCTTGGAACAATAGTAGATAGGTGAAAAACTCGCCCATGTTGTCGTCGCGGCTGAGGTAGTGGCGCGCGTAGGCGATAATCAAAAGGCCAATGCCCAAGATCAAAAGCGCAAAGAAAAAGCCCAACCCATCCAGCATCAACGTGAAGTTCAGGCCCAGCTCCGGCATCCAGTTCACGCGCGCAGTGACCAATTCACCGCGCAGAACCTGCGGCAAGTTCGTTAGCAAACCGATAAACGCAGCCAAGGAGACCGTGAATGTCACGCCAGCGCAAGCCGCCCGGCCCGCAGCATTCATTAGTCCGGGAAGAAGCGCGCCCAGGAAGGGTAGTGCAACGATAAAGAAGAGTGACAAGGTCAGGCCCAGTAGAGTTAATGCGAATCTATCCTTCAAGATAGATGGCATTCCGATAGGTACAGGCAACCGGAATCGTTGGGAAACTTGCGATAACCTGCTCAACGGACGGCATCTTGGCCGTCAACAGGCACACAGGATTACCGAACGTGATGCTTGAACGGCTTTGGATGAGCATCTGTTGGATTGACGCGTATTTCACCATATTGAGGATGCCATCTACTCAGTTGCATGTCGGACGGGAACGTTTAGTCACACCGCGTACATACACAGCCGGACGTCCCTGAAAGAGCGATGTTCTGAGCGTTGGTCGTGGTGAAGACATTGCTTCTATGCGGATGTGGCGCCCTTTGTGCGCCGCCGATGGATTCATCTGCCTATCTTTTTGGCGAAATCGCCCATTCCGTCCAAAAATTACGCAGACAACCTGATGCGAGCCCATTTTTTGGGCCAAGCAGCGTGCACTACGCAGTCATGAAGCTACCACTTGGCGCGGGCTTCAGAGCCTGCAAACGCGCGATGGTGTCGGCCTAGGAAACCAAAACACCACCGCACTCCGCATCATATGCGTGGGGGGTCATATGGGTGTTTTGTATTCGGAACACAACGTCCCTGCGCGACACGCAAAGGGAATGGCAATGTACAAGAAACTACTCGCAACAACGGCGACACTGACAACCTTGGCGGCTCTGCCAGCTGTTGCGCAGGATTGCCCCATAAAAGTGGGCGTTCTGCACTCGCTGTCTGGGACAATGGCGATCTCGGAAACGACGCTGAAGGACACCATGGAAATGCTCGTTGAGCAGCAAAATGCCGCTGGCGGCGTGCTGGGCTGTCAGCTTGAAGCCGTCGTGGTTGACCCGGCATCCGACTGGCCGCTGTTTGCCGAAAAGGCCCGTGAACTGCTGACGGTGCATGATGTTGACGTGATCTTTGGCAACTGGACGTCCGTCAGCCGTAAGTCCGTTCTGCCGGTGATCGAAGAGTTGAACGGTCTGCTGTTCTACCCCGTGCAATACGAGGGCGAGGAAAGCTCGAAAAACGTGTTCTACACGGGCGCCGCGCCGAACCAGCAAGCCATCCCGGCCACCGACTATTTCCTTGAAGAGCTGGAAGTCGAGAAATTTGCACTGTTGGGGACCGACTATGTGTACCCGCGCACAACGAACAACATCCTTGAGTCATACCTTCAGCAAAAAGGCATTGCCGCTGAAGACATCTTTGTGAACTACACGCCCTTTGGCCACTCCGACTGGTCCAAGATTGTTGCGGACGTTGTCGCGCTGGGCGCGGACGGCAAGAAAGTTGGCGTGATCTCGACCATCAACGGCGATGCCAATGTCGGCTTCTACAAGGAACTGGCGGCTGCGGGTATCTCGGCGGATGACATTCCTGTCGTCGCGTTCTCGGTGGGTGAAGAGGAACTGTCGGGTCTCGACACGTCCAACCTCGTCGGTCACCTCGCGGCGTGGAACTACTTCCAGTCGGCAGACACCGAAGCAAATGAGGCTTGGATCGACGCGTGGAAAGCCCGCATGGGTGACGAGCGTGTGACCAACGACCCGATGGAAGCCCACTACATCGGCTTCAACATGTGGGTGAACGCGGCGACTGCGGCAGGAACCACCGACGTGGATGCCGTGCGCACCGCGATGTATGGTCAGGAGTTCCCGAACCTCACAGGCGGGACCGCGGTCATGCTGCCGAACCATCACCTGGCCAAGCCGGTCCTGATTGGTGAGATCCTGGAAGACGGCCAGTTCGACATCATCAGCCAGACCGAAGAAGTGCCGGGCGACGCCTGGACCGACTTCCTGCCGGAATCGGCCGTCCTGGTTTCGGATTGGAAAGAGCTGGGCTGCGAGATGTACAACACCGACACATCCACCTGCGTGCAGATCAAGTCCAACTACTGATCTGACCTTTCGGGGGTGGGCAACTGCCCCCGACACTTCTTCAAGGATAACAATTGGATGCCGGTTTTCCGCCAGTTCTGCGCCGCGCTTTTGTCGGTGCTGTTGATCGCGTTTGCAGCCCCATTGGCTGCGCAGGACGCCGATGCGCCCATTCAACGCCTGCTGCAAGAGCATGGTGAGATCATTGCGAAAAGCTCACGCCGCACCATCGGTCCTGCCATCGATGCGCTCGCTGACAGTGGTTTGCCCGAGGCGCAGGCGGTTCTGGAACGCTGGCGGGCCAAGGAGATGTGGTTCGACAAGGACACCGGTCTGTTCATCTACGCTGAAGAGATTGACCGCCGCACCATCCGTGCCTTCGATTTTGCCGACGGTACAGAATTGGGAGAATTCGAGGACAAGGGATTCAAGCAACTCAAACCCAATAGCGGCATTCGCGGCTTGATCGGCGCAGCACTTGTCCGGTTCCAGTTGAACGATCCCAACCCGGCCGCGCGCGCCGCGGCCCTGATCGCCATCGAACGCGATGCGGATGAAAGCCACCTTGCCGCCTTGCGCGCTGTGCGAGACACCGAAGAGAACCCGCGCTTGAGCGCACGCATCGATCGCCTTGAACGGATTCTGACCATCCGCTTTGCAGAGGATGACGCGGAGCGCGTTGCCGCAATCCAGAGCTTTGAGGGTGATCTGGGTGTCGATGTGCGCGCGGCTCTCAATCCACTTGTCGTTACAATGATGGATGCCGGTACGGACCTGCCGAACGATGCCGATGTGGCAAGGCAGGTGATGCCCGGTTCAGAGGTGCTTAGCGAGGCTGAGGCCTATGGAATCCTTGTCGCCAAGGAGCTGGCGCCCCCGCTCATTTCGCGCGCTGCTCAAAAGGCTGCGTTGATTGCTAACATAGATGGCACCTCCGTCGGCGGAATTCAGGTTGCATCACTGAATACCGAAGTGAGGCGTGACGCTGCCTATGACGAATTGGTGCGGCAGGGTCTTGTCGAAAATGCAGCAACGGTCACCGATGTGACACAGACGGTAGATGCCTATGTGTTTTTTGAACGGTATTCCGCCGCCGCGCCGACCGTTGCACTTGCCGCACAGGCGGTGCTGTCCGGGATCGAGAACAAGGTCGCCTTGAACCAGACAATCGACCTGGGGCTAGACGCGCTGTCGCTGGCGTCGATCTATTTCCTTGCAGCCATCGGCCTTGCCATCACCTTTGGCGTCATGGGCGTGATCAACATGGCCCATGGCGAGTTTATCATGATGGGCGCCTATACCGGCTATGTGGTCCAGCTCTTTATCCCGGACTACACGCTCAGTATCATGGTCGCCATCCCGTTGGCCTTTGCAGTGACCTTTGGCGCGGGGGTCGCGATGGAGCGGTTGGTGATCCGGTGGCTCTATCACCGCCCGCTTGAGACGCTGCTGGCGACCTTTGGTATCTCGATCGCGCTTCAGCAGCTGGCCAAGAACATCTTTGGCACGCAGGCCCGGCCCTTGACCGCACCCGGCTGGCTGGACGGGTCACTGGTGTTCAACGACATTGTGTCGATCAGCTATATCCGCATTGCTATCTTTGTTCTGGCACTCCTGTTTCTGGCCCTATTCCTGATCGTGATGAACCGCACCCGGTTGGGTCTGGAAGTGCGCGCTGTCACCCAGAACCCACGCATGGCGGCCTCCATGGGCATCAACCCGGATCGGATCAACATGCTAACCTTTGGCTTTGGCTCCGGCATTGCTGGGATCGCCGGTGTTGCTATCGGCCTCTATGCCAAGGTCACGTCGGAAATGGGCAGCGACTACATCGTGCAGTCCTTCATGACCGTTGTGGTTGGTGGTGTTGGCAACATCTGGGGCACGCTGCTGGGCGCCACGATGGTGGGCACGATGCAAAAGGGGATCGAATGGTTGAACCCGTCCAACACCCTTGCGGCCCAGACCTACATGATCCTGTTCATTATACTGTTCATTCAGTTCCGACCCAAGGGCATCATCGCCCTCAAAGGTCGCGCGGCGGAGGCCTGAGCCATGATAAACGTCGCACTTGATACCGCGCCCGCACGCAAGCCAACGTTTCTGCTGGTGAACAACCCGTCGGTCCTGATTTTCCTGGCTTGCCTTGCCTTGTTCACTCTGGGCGTGACGGTGCTGGCCGAAGGGTTTGGCATCGGAGTGATCTCGACCAGCTTCGTCAAGACACTCGGTAAGACACTCTGCCTATGCCTTGTCGCGCTCGCTATGGATTTGGTCTGGGGCTATTGCGGCATCCTGAGCCTCGGGCACATGGCGTTCTTCGGTATCGGTGGCTACGCCATCGGTATGTGGTTGATGTACGCCCGTACCGAAATCATCGTAGTACAAAGCCTGTCAGCCGCTCCATTGCCACCAACGACCCAGGAAATCTCGGACGGGATCGCAGCGCAAATCTTTGGTGTTGTGGGCGCTTCCGAGTTCCCGCCCATCTGGGCTGTGGCCCATTCGCTGCCCTTACAATTGGCGGCCGTGGTGCTGGTACCCGGGCTGCTGGCTTTGGTCTTTGGCTGGCTCGCGTTTCGCAGTCGGGTCACAGGTGTTTACCTGTCGATCCTGACGCAGGCGATGACCCTCGCGCTGTCGCTGTACCTGTTCCAGAATGACAGCGGGTTGCGCGGCAATAACGGACTGTCCGGACTGCAGAACCTGCCGGGGCTGGGCGATGTGCCGCAATCCACCGTGTCGATCTGGTTCTTCTGGGCATCGGCACTGGCGCTTGGGCTGGGCTACCTGCTGTGTGTCTGGGTGGTGTCGGGCAAGTTCGGCTCGGTCGTTCGTGCGATCCGCGACGACGAGAGCCGCGTGCGGTTCCTTGGCTACCCTGTCGAAGCATACAAACTTTTTATCTTCACGCTCACCGCGGTCATCGCAGGCATTGCCGGCGCGCTCTATTACCCACAGGCAGGGATCATCAACCCGGCCGAGATTGCGCCGATCGCCTCCATATATCTTGCGGTCTGGGTCGCTATCGGCGGGCGTGGTCGGCTGTACGGTGCGGTGATTGGCGCGGCTTTCGTTTCGCTCCTGTCGACCTACTTCACGGGCGGTCAGGCACCAGACATCAACCTTGGATTCTATACGATCCAATGGGTCAACTGGTGGACAGTCCTGTTGGGACTGTCATTCGTCGTGGTCACTCTGTTCGCGCCCAAAGGGCTAGGTGGACTGTTTGATTTTATTGCGAGCAAAAGATCACCCAGCCGCCACGGCGCTGACCTTGGCCCCGACGCGGGCGCGTTACGCGAAAAGGAGGCCGAGACATGAGCACACTTCTTGAAGTGTCCGGTGTGTCCGTCTCATTCGATGGGTTCAAAGCGATCAACAATCTGACGTTCCAGATTGGCGAGGCCGAGATGCGCGCGGTCATCGGGCCAAACGGCGCAGGTAAAACCACTTTCATGGACATTGTGACGGGAAAGACGCGACCCGACGAGGGGCGCGTGCTGTGGGGCGAAAAATCGCAATCGCTTCTGTCGATGTCAGAAAGCCAGATCGCGCAGGCGGGGGTCGGGCGGAAGTTCCAGCGCCCAACGGTGTTCGAAGACCAGACGGTTGCCGAAAACCTGATGCTGGCGTTGAAAAAGAAACGATCCCCTTTGCCGTTCTGAACTTCCGCGCGTCACGTGCAGATCAGGACCGGGTCGAAGACTTGGCCGGTGAGATCGGACTGGTCGCTGCACTCGCCCGCAAGGCGGGCGAATTGAGCCATGGTCAGAAACAGTGGCTGGAGATTGGCATGCTGCTTGCACAGGAACCACGCCTGCTTCTGGTCGATGAACCGGCAGCGGGTATGACTCCGGCGGAACGCGAACACACAACCGAAATTCTGGTCGAGGCGGCCAAAACCCGCGCGGTTGTGGTGGTCGAGCACGACATGGAGTTTGTCCGCCGCCTCGATTGCAAAGTCACCGTGCTGCACGAAGGTTCGGTTCTGGCCGAAGGATCGATTGATCACGTCACATCCAACGAAGCCGTCATCGAGGTGTACCTTGGCCGATAACCTGCTCGAAATCGAAGGGCTGACCCTGCACTACGGCGGTAGCGAAATTCTGCGTGGCATCGACCTGACGGCGCGGCGGGGTGAGGTCACATGCGTGATGGGCACCAACGGTGTCGGCAAGACCAGCCTGCTCAAGGCCATCTCGGGTACACATGTTCGCAGCGATGGTATGTACCGGCTCGACGCCGAAGAGATCGGTAAATCCAGTGCCCACGCCCTTGCTCAGAAGGGCGTCGCCTACGTGCCGCAGGGGCGGGAGATTTTTCCGTTCCTGACTGTGCAGGAAAACCTTGAGACCGGTTTTGCCTGCCTGCCACGTAGCAAACACAGAATTCCAGACGAGATTTTTGACTTGTTCCCGATCCTGAAAGATTTTCTGCATCGTCGTGGTGGAGACCTGTCGGGCGGCCAGCAACAGCAGCTTGCCATCGCCCGTGCACTGGTCACCGAACCCAAGCTTCTGCTGCTGGATGAGCCGACCGAAGGTATTCAGCCCAACATCATCAAGCAGATCGGCGAGGTCATCTCGACCCTGCGGGAGCGGGGGCAGATGGCCATTGTGCTGGTCGAACAGTATTTCGATTTTGCCTTTGATCTTGGCGACAGGTTCACGGTGCTTGAGCGCGGAGTGGTTAAGCTGGAAGGACGGCGCGCCGACATTGAACGTTCAGATTTGCTGAAGGCTGTCTCGGTCTAAAATCAATCTCACTGGGATGCCTGCGTTTTACTGTCGCCAGGGCACGACAACGGTGTTTCCGGTGTGCTGTTTGGCGATGAATGCCGTTTGCGCGGCGTGCAACTCGGACAAGGGGTAAGTGGCTGCCAGAGCGGGTTGGATTTCGCCCTGTTCGATGTACCGGACAAGGTTTGGCATGACCTCAAGATCAATGACGGTGGAACCTGTGAACGTCAGGTCCCGCAGGTAGAATGTGCGCAGATCCATCTCGACAATGGGGCCAGCGATGGCACCGGAACATGTATAGCGGCCTCCGCACTCCAGCACGTCGATCATGGTGGGCCAGTACGCCCCCCCAACAACATCCGCCAGTACGGTGACCTTTTCGCCGCTCAAAGCGGTCTTCAGGTTCGTCGGCGCGCGGGGCAGCACCACATCGGCACCCAAAGCGTTAACATCGGCATGCTTGGCCTCGGACGCCAAGGCAATGACGCGCGCGCCACGCCGCTTGGCAAGCTGCACCAAGGCGCCGCCAACGCCACCCGACGCTCCGGGGATCAATACAGTGTCCTGATCTGTTACACGCGCCCGGGTCAGCATGCCCTCTGCCGTGGAATAGGAGCACGAGAATGTCGCCAATTCGGCATCCGACAGATCGGATTTGACGGCCACGGCGTTGCGCGCGGGCATGGTTGTGTACTCGGCAAAGCCGCCATCGCGTTCCGATCCGAAGTAACCCGTTTTGTTCTTGTTGCTCAGGTCCGTTGGGTCACGCAGCCAGTTGTCGGTGATCACCCGTTCCCCAATGCGCGCCGGATCAATGCCATCGCCTACGGCAACGATGGTGCCGCACACATCCGCGCCCTGAACGCGGGGAAAACTGATGGGGGCGCCGCCCCAACTTGGGTCCTCTTCGCCGACCTCTTCAAACGCGCCGCCTGTCGTCGCCTCGGTTACGGTTTTGGAATACCAGCCGGAGCGGGTGTTCACGTCGGTGTTGTTCAACCCGCAGGCACCAACTTTGACCAGAACCTCGCCTTTAGCAGGGTCCGGGCGCGGCCATTCGGCGTGCCAGACCATTTGATCCAGATCGCCGTGACCCATCGTGACCATTGCGTTCATTGTTTTGGGAAGCGTCATCTAAAGGGCTCCGGTGTTCTGTTCGTCAGTGGCTCGAACGCAGGGGGATCAGATGAAAACCACACCGCGCGTAATGGCCATGGACCACGGTCAGCAAGGGCGCGTCCAGTGCAAAACAATATCGCTGGGAGGAAGCAGTGCTTTGTTCGATATGCGGTGTATACAGGTTCGACTGACCAGGCGTATCGTTCACCAGACTGCCTGGGGCGGTCTTGGAATTAAAAACAGATGTCGCCTTTTTCTGCCGCAGTCGTGGTTGATCCTCGTCACGCTTGAATGATTCAGGTCGTCAAAGAATGTGGCCCATAGAAGTGTTTCAAAGGGCTTTGATGACTTTAAGGTATTGATTATAAATGTTTTATTTCTACTAACTTTTTAGTTTGACAGAAAATTTACTTTGCGCCTATCGTAAGCACAGTCGGCGAAATCCGGCTCACATAGAAATTTGGGAGGACACAAGATGCGCAAGTATCTTCTCTCCGCGACGGCTGTAGCTGCAGTCATTGCGGGGCATGGGACTGCTTTTGCCGATACGGCGGCAGCCCAGAAATGGATTGATCAGGAATTCCAGCCATCCACGCTCAGCAAGGATGAGCAGATGTCGGAGATGGAGTGGTTTATCCAGGCGGCTGAACCCTTCTCGGGCATGGAAATCAACGTGCTGTCCGAGGGTATTCCGACCCACGGCTACGAGTCCGAGGTGCTGACCAAGGCGTTCGAGGAAATCACCGGCATCAAGGTGAACCATCAGATCCTTGGTGAGGGCGAGGTTGTGCAGGCTGTTCAAACGCAGATGCAGACCCAGCGGAACCTCTATGACGGCTATGTCAACGACTCCGACCTGATCGGGACGCACTCGCGCCTGCAGCTGGCCTATAACCTGACCGAGCAGATGGCGGGCGACTGGGCGGGCACAACCAGCCCGACGCTGGACCTGGAAGACTTCATGGGTATCCAGTTTACCACTGGTCCCGATGGTAACCTGTACCAGTTGCCGGATCAGCAGTTCGCGAACCTCTACTGGTTCCGCAAGGACTGGTTCGATGACGAAGACAACAAGGCGGCGTTCCAAGCCAAGTACGGCTATGAGCTGGGCGTGCCGGTCAACTGGTCGGCCTACGAAGACATCGCCGAGTTCTTCTCGAACGACGTCAAGGAAATCGACGGCGTGGCGATCTACGGCCACATGGACTATGGCAAGCGTGCGCCCGACCTTGGTTGGCGCATGACCGATGCGTGGCTTTCCATGGCAGGCACCGGTTCGGTAGGTGAGCCAAACGGTGTGCCAATTGACGAATGGGGCATCCGCATGGAAGCCGGTTCGTGCAACCCGGCGGGCGCAAGTGTGACCCGTGGTGGTGCGGCCAACGGTCCTGCGGCGGTTTACGCGATCCGTAAATGGGATGAATGGCTGCGCAACTACGCACCACCCGGTGCGGCATCCTATGACTTCTACCAGTCGCTGCCCGCATTGGCACAAGGCAACGTGGCGCAGCAGATCTTCTGGTACACCGCCTTTACCGCCGATATGGTCAAGCCGAAGTCCGAAGGCAACAACACCGTGGATGACGAGGGCAACCCGCTGTGGCGGATGGCGCCCAGCCCGCATGGCCCATACTGGACCGAAGGGCAGAAGGTTGGCTATCAGGATGTGGGGTCGTGGACCTTCCTCAAATCCACGCCTTCCGAGCGCGCACAGGCGGCTTGGCTCTATGCCCAGTTCGTGACGTCCAAGACGGTCGACGTGAAGAAGTCCCATGTGGGTCTGACCTTCATCCGCGACAGCTCGGTCAACCACGAGTCGTTCACTGAACGTGCGCCCAAGCTGGGTGGTCTGGTGGAATTCTACCGCTCGCCTGACCGCGTTGCATGGTCGCCGACCGGCATCAACGTGCCTGACTATCCGAAGCTGGCCCAGATCTGGTGGCAGCAGATCGGTGATGTGAACTCGGGTGCCTTCACACCGCAGCAGGCGATGGATCGTCTGGCCGAGGAGATGGACATCACCATGGCCCGGATGCAGCAGGCGGACGAAGCGGCCGGTGTCTATGGCGGCTGTGGCCCACGTCTGAACGAAGAGCAGGACGCCGAATACTGGTTCGCCAACGGCGGCGCCAAGCCGAAGCTAGAGAACGAGAAGCCGCAAGGCGAGACCGTGAACTACGACGACCTGGTTGCCCGCTGGCAGCAGTAAACTCCCCGTCGGTCCCCTTTCCCAACATGGGGGGCTGACACCTGGTCGAAGCACGCGCGCGTGCTTCGACCTCATTCTTCGCGGGTAGGAACAATGACACTCGAGCTGAAAGACGCCACCAAGCGCGTGCGCGGCATCACCCATATCAAGCCCACATCGCTGGTGATGGAGCCTGGACATTTTAATGTCCTGCTGGGGCAGACCGCATCGGGCAAAACATCTTTGATCAAGCTGATGGCTGGCCTCGATCCACTGGCCGATGGCGAGGTCTGGATGGACGGACAGAACGTGTCGCGACTGTCGACGCAGAAACGCAACATCAGCCTCGTGCACCAGTTTTTCGTGAACTATCCGCATATGACGGTTTTCGATAACATCGCCTCCCCGCTGCGGGTTGCAGGCATGGCGAAGTCCGAAATTCAGGGGCGGGTCGAAGAAGCAGCTGACATCCTGCAATTGCGTCCGATGCTGCACCGTCGCCCGCAGGAATTGTCGGGTGGCCAGCAGCAACGGTGCGCGCTGGCCCGCGCAATCGCTAAGGAAAGTCGGGCGGTGTTCCTCGATGAACCCCTCGCCAATCTCGACTACAAGCTGCGCGAAGAACTGCGGGAGCAACTGCCGGAGTTGTTCGCCGGTCGCGGTGCGGTTGTGGTATATGCCACGTCCGAGCCAGAAGAGGCGCTGTTGCTGGGGGGCAAGACGGCGCTGATGGACGATGGTGTCGTCACCCAGTTTGGCACGACGGCTCATATCTATCGCAAGCCGGACAATCTGACGGCGGCACGGGTCTTTTCCGATCCGCCCATCAATGCCGCGCGGATCACCAAGTCAGGCGGGACCGCTCAGATGGAGACAGGGGCAAGCTGGGCGCTTTCTGGGCCAGCGGCGGAAATCGCCGACGGGGTCTATACGCTTGCCATCCGGCCCCACCACGTGACGCCTGTCCCCGCGGGGACAGATTATGTTAAGTTGGATGGCACTGTTCTGGTGACCGAATTGTCCGGGTCAGAATCCAGTGCGCATTTTCAGATTGGCGATGACGGATGGGTTTCTTTGGCTCATGGCGTGCACCCCTACGAAGTGGGGGAGCGGCATGAGTTCTACATGGATGCATCTCAGGCCTTCTACTTTGCAGAAGATGGGAGGCTCGTGGCGTGACGCGCATCCAATTCAAAATGCTTCGCCTTTCGCTGCCTCTCGCTGTTCGCTCGAACGCGAAAGGCGACACCTATTTGTGCCAAGAACTGGATGCTCTGTAATGGCAAAGATTACGCTTTCGAACCTGCGCCATTCCTATCTGCCTTCCCCAAGCGGACCGGCGGACTATGCGCTCAAGGAAATCGACCTCGATTGGCAGGACGGCGGTGCATATGCGTTGCTGGGACCATCGGGTTGCGGGAAGTCCACGCTGCTGAATATCATTTCGGGCCTGCTCACCCCGTCCGAGGGTCGCATCCTGTTCGATGATAGGGATGTGACGGACCTGCCGCCGGATCAACGCAACATCGCGCAGGTGTTCCAGTTCCCGGTGATCTACGACACGATGACGGTGCGGGACAACCTTGCCTTTCCTTTGCGCAATCGCGGGGTGGATGAAGGACGCATTGCGGAGCGTGTGGCAGAGATCGCGCAGATGCTGGAGGTCGAGGAGATGCTCGACATCCGAGCGTCACACCTCAGCCCTGACAACAAGCAAAAGATTTCCATGGGGCGTGGCCTGGTCCGTGATGACGTGAACGTCGTCATGTTTGACGAGCCTCTGACAGTGATCGACCCGCATCTGAAATGGAAACTGCGGTCGAAGCTGAAAGAGCTGCACCAGCGGGTGCGCGCGACGATGATCTATGTGACCCATGACCAGACCGAGGCGCTGACCTTTGCCGATCAGGTTGTGGTGATGCAGGACGGTGAGATCGTTCAGATCGGCACCCCGGTCGAGTTGTTCGAGCGGCCGCAGCATACGTTTGTGGGCCACTTCATCGGGTCACCCGGCATGAACGTGCTGCCCGCCGAAGAAAGTGATGGCGCGGTGCGGTTTCAGGGACGCCAAGTCGCGCTGGAAGGCGCAGTGACCGGGCAGGGGGGGATGACGCAAATTGGCGTGCGCCCCGAGTTTGTGTCGCTTGCCGATGCGGGCCTGCCTGCCCGTGTGCACAAGGTGTCGGACGTGGGCCGCCATGCCGTTGTCGAAGCGATGGTGGGCGACACGGCTGTCAAAGCCATCGTGGAGGGTGAATTGCCGGAGCAGGGTTCAGAAATACATCTCGCCTTCCGGCCTGACCATACGCGTCTGTATCGCGACGGGTGGTTGTCGACGGAGGCACAGACATGAAGACCGAAAATCAAAAGGCGTGGTTCTTTGTTCTGCCGGTCCTGTTTCTGGTCGCGTTCAACGCGCTGGTGCCGATCATGACGGTGGTCAATTATTCGGTGCAGGAGACATTCGGGAACAACGTGTTTTTCTGGCAGGGGCTTGATTGGTTCGAGCAGATCCTACGATCCGACCGCTTTCAGGCGGCCCTTGGACGGCAATTCCTGTTCACCTTTCTGATCCTGATCATCGAGATCCCGTTGGGTATCATCATCGCCCTGTCCATGCCGAAGAAAGGTATGTGGGTGCCCGTGTGCCTTGTGCTTATGGCGCTGCCCATGCTGATCCCGTGGAACGTGGTGGGGGCGATGTGGAACATCTTTACCCTGCCGAAGATCGGGTTGCTCGGCTATTTCATGAATGATGTGCTGGGCATTGCTTATGACATGACCCAGAACCCCTTTGCTGCGTGGGTGACAATCATTGTCATGGATGTGTGGCACTGGACGTCATTGGTGGTGTTGCTGAGCTATGCGGGCCTCGTGTCGATCCCGGATGCCTATTATCAGGCGGCCAAGATTGATGGGGCATCCCCATGGAAAGTGTTCCGCTACATCCAGTTGCCGAAGATGAAAACAGTTCTGACGATCGCGATCCTGCTGCGCTTCATGGACAGCTTCAACATCTACACAGAGCCATTTGTCCTGACTGGCGGAGGGCCCGGAAACTCGACCACGCTTTTGTCCATTGACCTTGTAAAGATTGCTCTTGGACAGTTTGACCTTGGCCCCGCCGCGGCGATGAGCTTGATCTACTTCGCGATCACGCTGTTGGTGTCGTGGTTGTTCTACACCCTCATGACCAAGGATGACGCGCAATGAAGAAACGCTCGCTTATCCCCATCCTCTACATCGCGTTCCTGATGCTACCGATCTATTGGCTGGTGGCGATGTCGTTCAAGACGACGAACGAGATCCTGTCGGGCTTCAGCCTGTTTCCCCAGACGTTCACGCTCGACAACTACAAGGTCATCTTCACCGACCCGAGCTGGTACTGGGGCTACATCAACTCGATCATCTATGTGTCAATGAACACGGTGATTTCGGTCGCGGTGGCGTTGCCCGCGGCATACGCGTTCTCGCGCTACCGGTTCCTTGGCGACAAGCAGCTGTTCCTTTGGCTGCTGACCAACCGCATGGCCCCGGCTGCGGTGTTCGCATTGCCGTTCTTCCAGTTATATTCCTCTGTCGGGCTGTTCGACACGCATATCGCGGTGGCGCTGGCGCATTGCCTGTTCAACATCCCGCTAGCTGTGTGGATTTTGGAGGGGTTCATGGGCGGAGTGCCAAAGGAGTTGGATGAAACGGCCTATGTTGATGGCTATTCCTTCCCCCGGTTTTTCATCGTGATTTTCCTGCCGACAATCAAGGCTGGGGTCGGGGTGGCCGCGTTCTTCTGCTTCATGTTCTCTTGGGTTGAGCTTCTGCTCGCCAAGACATTGACGGCGGTGCAGGCCAAACCCATTGCTGCGGAAATGACCAAGACGGCGTCGTCCGCGGGGTATGAGCTGGGCCTGCTGGCTGCTGCCGGGACGTTGACGATCATCCCGGGTGCCATCGTGATCTACTTTGTCCGCAACTACATCGCCAAGGGCTTTGCCCTGGGGAGGGTGTGATGAAACGACTGATGTATCTTGCTGCGCTGCTTCCGACGCCGGCTGTCGCGCAGGGTTGGGGCAATGTTGCCAACCAGCAAGAAGAAAAGGGGTTTTCCTGGACCGATCCGCTGTGGCCGGCGTTCTGGATGGCGTGGACACCTGCGACCTTTACACTGTTCTGCGGCATCTTTGGCGCCATCGCGATCATCGGCGTGCTTGAGGTGGTCAAGTACCGCGACGGGATCGAGCGGCGCGGTATTCTTGGGCTGACGACGACGCTGGGTGATCGGCTGTTCATCTCTCTTTTGGGATCGGCATATATCTTTCTGTTGTGGCTTGGGCTGATGGGCCAACCGCTGTGGATTCCGCTTGGCCTTGCCATGGTGTGGGGCGTCTTCTGTTTCTGGAAGGTGTGAGAAAGCGTTTTGTGACAGAGAAGTTTTCGTATTTACTCACCCGGCATAACGAGTGAGCGATACGTCTTGGATAGGACGGCATGAGACAAAAAAAGAAAAGCGAACTGCTGACCGAGGTTGAACTGGAGTTCATGACCGAACTGTGGGACCTGGGCGAGGGCACCGTACGGGATGTTCTGGACCAACTGCCAGAAGGTCGAAACCTTGCCTATACCTCGGCTGCGACCATCCTACGCATTCTGGAGCAAAAGGAATTTGTCACCAGCCGCAAGGATGGCAAGCGCCATGTCTTCAAGCCGACGCTGGGCAAGGATGCGTACCAGACTCGCTCACTCAAGGATCTGTCGATGAAGTTGTTTGACGATACACCTGCGTCTTTGGTCGCAAGGCTGGTCAACGATGATGCACTGACAGAGGAAGCATTGGGGCAAATCCGGGCGCTTGTGGATCGGAGGTTGAAAAATGATTCCGGGTGACGCGCTGCTCGACGCATTCATCAATGCCAATATTCTCTTTGTTGTGGCCTACGGCCTTTGGTACGCTGCACGCTTCCTTTTCTACCGATTGGGTTTGACGCATAGCTACGAAACGCAATTGCGACTTCTGAACAGTGTTTTCCTAGCCATCGTATTTTCACCGTTCCTAATTGTTCTGTTTACGACCCTGCAGTCGAACGGCTACGCCAAGGCTGTGAACCTCAACCTGTCGGATATGGTGGTTGCCTACTACCTTAATGGTGGGTTCAGTATGCAGGCGACCGAGTTCGAAAAGCTCGTGAATATGCGGGACACGTTCCTGAGTAATGTAACCAATGCCGCCGGATGGGTGGCTTGGACCGTGATCGCCGCGTTCTTCGTTGGTCTGATTGTTGGTACAGGGCGTTTGGTCTTTTCGATGTTCTGTTTGTTCCGCATCGTGTCCGCAAGCTATGCGTGGCGCAGGTTCGGGCGCGTCAGACTGCGCTTGTCCGACAAGACGCTGGTGCCGTTTTCAACACGTGGAACTTGGTACTACTACGTTGTCATTCCATCGCACATGCTTGGTCAACCCAAGGAGTTGAGTGTGACACTGGCACACGAGCTGCAGCACTTGCGTCAGGGTGACATCGAATGGGAGATCGTGTTGGAGGCGCTCAAGCCGTTCTTTTTCCTCAACCCGGCCTATCACGCGTGGAAGCGGCAGGTTGAAAACCTTCGGGAACTTGCTTGTGATGCCGAGGTGTTGACCCGGGGGCGCATTGATGTGCGTGCGTATTGCGATACGCTGCTGTCGGTGTGTCAGCAGACACTCAGACGTGACCGTATGTTTGTCGTTGCCGTGCCAAAAGTTACACTGGTTACAGCAGATCGGTCAGCGCTGCGTGATGGACGCATGACATTTCTTGAGCGTCGGATCACGTCGCTGCTGGATATGCGCCGGTTACGCCGCCCACGTCTGCTGTTCCTAGCGACTATACTGCCACTGATCGGGGCCATCATGCTGACGGCCATCGCAATTCAGCGCCCCGGAGACTGGAGCCAAGACCGGCTGATGCTGTCGACCGTCGTGAACCTTGAGCGATTGGACGAGATCAATCGTCTCTCCACCTTTGGGCGCATCCGTAACTGATTTCAGTCAGCGCGAAATGCAGTGTCGTCAGGGCGGTCAAGTTCCTGCATAGGCGGTTCCGTCGGAGCATTGATCCGGTGCATCAACGCGCGTGCCAGAAAATTGCCTGCCTGGTCGATATCTTCCTCGACCACCAGAATGCCCGATCGGAAGCGTCGCAGGAACGTAATGGCTTCCTTGGCCACAACGTCAAAGTCCTGTTCCAGTACAAACCCCATCCGCTCGACGGTCGAGATCATGGTCACGCAGCCACCAATGCTTGGCGCGATAAGTCCGTCGGGCCTGTCGGGCTGTTTAAAGATCGGGATCATGGCTTGTTCGATCACCGGGTTGTCCTGATGCGCATTCGCGCCTTCGATCACTGAAAAGCGCACGCCAAATTCAGCCGCGGTGCGGGTGGCCCCGTCGATCATGTTTTGTGCATATGTCTGGTTTTTGGGTGGGGCCAGCATAGCGATGTGCTTGCGGCCACGTCCGGCCAATGCCTTGACCGCCAATGCCCCATAGCTGGTGTTGTCGTAATCGAAGTAAGCGTGGCGCTCACATGCTCCGGTCCGGCCATGGGTGACAAACGGGAACTTGTGGTCCATCAGGTAGTCCACGCGCGGATCATGCGGTTCGATCTGGTTGATGATCAGCCCGTCTGCGCTGCCTGTTTCCACGATGTAGCGGATCGGGACCATCGGGTCTTCGTCCGGAAAATAGGGGGTGATGATCATGTGGTATTGGGTGCCACGCAAGGCGGATGCGACCGATGAAATCAGGCGCGCCGTGTGATTCATCATGTCGTGTTCGGTGGACATTACGATGCTGATCACATTGGTGCGCCCGGTGCGCAGGCGGACGCCCGCGCGGTTTGGGCGATACCCTATCTGTTTTGCGATATCGCGCACGCGTTCCTTGGTATTCTTGCGTATGTCAGGCGCGTCGGCCAGTGCCCGTGACACGGTTGGCACCGCGAGGCCGGACAGCCGCGCGATGGTTTTGAGCGTGGGCCGTTCACCCGGGGCAAGGGAGATTTTTTCGGGTGTGTCCGATGTCCCTGACTTGGTCATTTCGGCCCCTTTCCGGTGCGCAAACGCGGAACCGACCTTTGTCGCCCCACGTTGATTGGCAGCGGAATCAATCCGTTACCTGTTCGTCGATGATTAATTCGAGCCATGGCAAAATTCTAGCTTGATCGAAAAATCTAAATCGTTGTAGCAATTACTATAACGATTTAGAAGTCAGGGAGGACTCGATATGAGAAAATTTTCGAAACTGATGGCATCTGCGGCGCTGTGTACTGCGTCCATGGCCCACGCGGGTGAGCTTGAGGTGACGCATTGGTGGACTTCAGGGGGTGAGGCCGCGGCCGTTGCCGAGTTCGCCGAGGCGTTCGACGCAACCGGCAACACATGGGTTGATGGTGCAATCGCCGGATCGGGTGGCACAGCACGCCCAATTATCATCAGCCGTATTCTGGGCGGCGACCCGATGGGGGCCACACAACTGAACCACGGTCGTCAAGCCGAAGAGTTGATTGAGGCCGGTCTGATGACCGATCTGACAGAGCTAGCCGAAGCTGAAGGCTGGAAGGATCTGGTGAACCCGTCCTCGTTGCTGGACGCCTGTACCTTTGAGGGGCGCATTTACTGCGTGCCCGTGAACATCCATTCGGCGCAGTGGATCTGGTTGAGCCACGGTGCCTTCGAAAAGGCGGGACTTCCAGTGCCGGCCAACTGGAACGAATTTGTGGCAGCCGCCCCCAAACTGGAAGAGGCAGGGATCACGCCGCTTGCCATGGGGCAGCAGGGCTGGCAGCAGAACCTTGCCTTCGGCACGCTAACCCTAGCGATTGCGGGCGTTGATGCCTGGCGCAAAGTGTCGGTCGAGCGAGATGTCGACACCGCCAAGGGCCCTGAATACGCAGCGGTCTTCGAAGCGGTCGCCAAAGCGCGCGAGCTGGCGCGCGATTCGAACGTGCAGGACTGGAACCTGGCAACGAACCTCGTCATCACCGATCAGGCGGGCGGTCAGATCATGGGCGACTGGGCGCAGGGTGAATTCCAGATGGCTGGCCAGGTCGCAGGCGAGGATTATACCTGCCTGCCCGGTCTTGGTGTGAACGAAATCCTCGATACCGGTGGCGACGCGTTCTACTTCCCCGTTATCGACGATGAGGCGACCAAAGAGGCGCAGATGGCGCTGGCCTCGACCCTGATCGCACCTGAAACGCAGGTGGCGTTCAACCTCAAGAAAGGATCGCTTCCGGTCCGGGGTGATATCGATCTGTCCGCGGCAAATGACTGCATGCAAAAGGGTTTAAACATCCTTGCGGCGGGCAACGTGCTGCCCTCGGGTGACATGAACCTGACGGCCGACACGCAAACGCAGATCGAGGATCTGATGGCCGAGTTCTGGACCTCCGACATGTCGGCGGCTGATGGCCAAGCGCGCTACGCCGACATCATCGCGTCTGCTGAATAATAGACGCGCCTCCCAGCTGCCTGCCTGATGCCATGCTGCATCGGGCAGGTGCAGTGCGGCATGTGAACAGGGTCGGTCATGTCTTCTTCGCAATCCTCATCGCGGAAGCCTTCGGGGCTGTTCCGCAACCTGTCGGCCAAAATCGCTTCGGTGCCGATGGTTCTGACGGCGCTCGTCGTCTTTGTCGGTGGCACTGCATGGACGGTGCTCTATTCGTTCACATCTTCCAAGTTATTGCCCAAACTGAATTTTGTCGGGCTCGACCAGTATGAGCGGCTCTGGGGCACGCGCCGTTGGTTGATCTCGATCGAGAATCTTGCCGTGTATGGCTTCTTTTCAATGATTTTCACGCTGGTGATCGGTTTCACGCTTGCCGCTTTGCTGGATCGCAAGATCCGGGGCGAGAACGTGTTTCGCACCATCTTCCTGTATCCTTTCGCATTGAGTTTCGTGGTCACCGGTCTGGCATGGCAGTGGATCCTGAACCCCGATTTGGGTGTGCAGAATGTGGTGCGATCGCTGGGTTGGGAAAGCTTCACCTTCAACCCGCTGAACGACCCCGATATCGTGATCTACGGGATCCTGATTGCTGGCCTTTGGCAAGGCACCGGCCTGATCATGGTAATCATGCTCGCCGGTCTGCGCGGTATTGATGAAGACATCTGGAAAGCCGCGCGGGTCGACGGGATCGGGACTGTAAAGACCTACCTCCGTGTGATCATTCCAATGATGCGGCCAGTTTTTGTGACGGCGTTGGTTCTGATCGCATCAGGCATCATCAAGATATACGACCTTGTTGTAGCGCAAACAAATGGCGGGCCAGGCATCGCGTCAGAGGTGCCTGCCAAGTACGTTATCAACTATATGTTCCGCGCCCAAAACCTTGGCCAAGGTTTTGCGGCGTCCACCATGATGCTGGTGAGTGTGATCATAATTCTGATCCCATGGGCCTACCTTGAGTTTGGGGGGAAGAAACGTGGCTGATGCAATTACTCCACGCGGCCCCAAGCCCCGTCGCCGATTTTCCCGCGCCAACGTCATGCTGTATGGCACCCTGATCGTTATTGCGGCCTACTATGCCCTGCCACTTTACGTGATGATCGTTACATCGCTCAAAGGCATGCCCGAAATACGCATTGGCAACATCTTTGCCCCGCCGGTCGAGGTGACGTACCAGCCTTGGGTCAAGGCATGGTCCGAGGCTTGTACCGGGATCAACTGCGAAGGGTTAAGCCGGGGCTTCTGGAATTCGGTCCAGATCCTGATCCCGTCTGTGATCCTGTCCATCGCAATTGCATCCGTGAATGGTTACGCGCTGGCGAACTGGAAGTTCAAAGGGTCCGAGGTGTTCTTCACCATCCTGATCGTGGGCGCGTTCATTCCCTATCAGGTGATGTTGTACCCACTGGTGATTATCCTGCGAGAGCTTGGGCTGTACGGAAGCATCTGGGGGCTGGTGCTGGTGCACACGGTGTTCGGCATGCCCATTCTGACACTCCTGTTCCGCAACTATTTTACCTCGGTGCCCGAAGAATTGTTCAAGGCGGCGCGGGTCGACGGGGCCGGGTTCTGGGGAATTTATTTCCGGATCATGCTGCCCATGTCGCTGCCCATCTTCGTGGTGGCGATCATCCTGCAGGTCACGGGCATCTGGAACGATTTCCTGTTCGGCGTGATTTATACCAAGCCGGCCGACTACCCGATGACCGTGCAACTAAACAACATCGTCAACTCGGTGCAGGGCGTCAAAGAATACAATGTAAACATGGCCGCCACGCTGCTGACCGGCCTTGTCCCTCTCATCATCTACTTCGCCTCTGGCAAACTGTTTGTTCGGGGCATCGCCGCGGGCGCGGTGAAAGGCTGACCCATGACTTCCGTACTTGTCAAAGACCTGACCTTGAAATTCGGTGCACTGACCGTGCTGGACAATCTGAACATCGACATCCCGGAGGGCGAGTTTCTGGTCCTTTTGGGCGCTTCGGGGTGCGGTAAATCTACATTGCTGAACTGCATCGCAGGATTGTTGGATGTCTCGGACGGAGAAATCCACATCAATGACCGGAATGTCACGTGGGAGGAGCCGTCAGGCCGGGGTATCGGCATGGTGTTTCAATCCTATGCGCTGTACCCGCAAATGACGGTTGAGGGGAACCTGTCCTTCGGTCTCAAGAACGCGCGGATGGGCAAGGCCGAGATTAAGAAGCGCGTGGCGCGGGCTGCAGAAATCCTTCAGATCGAACCGTTGTTGCATCGCAAGCCTGCTGCCCTGTCAGGCGGACAGCGGCAGCGTGTCGCCATCGGGCGGGCCTTGGTCCGGGATGTGGATGTGTTCTTGTTCGATGAACCGTTGTCGAACCTGGATGCAAAGCTGCGTGCTGACCTGCGGGTCGAGATCAAGCGCCTGCATCACAACCTCAAGAACACGATGATCTACGTGACCCATGATCAGGTCGAGGCGATGACGCTTGCCGATCGGATTGCCATTATGAAAGGCGGGATTATCCAGCAGCTGGATACGCCGACTGAAATCTATAACCGTCCTCGGAACAAGTACGTAGCCGGGTTCATCGGCAGCCCAGAGATCAACTTCTTCGAAGGCTTGATCGAGCAAGATGCATTCTCCACCGGTGGAGAGCGGTTTTCATTGGCGGGTTATGCCTTCCGGGGCGCGGCGACCGCTGGTCCGGCCTGGTTGGGAATAAGGCCCGAACACATCTTGTCGGGCAGCGCGGCGAAAAATCTACCGGTGACGAACGAGGTGACTGTGGACATCGTCGAACCAATGGGGTCGGACACATTGGCATGGGCGACGCTGGCGGGTGTCCCGTTGCGTATTCGGATGGATGGCCAAGCGGCTGTTTCCACGGGCGACCGTATTTTGATTGGTTTCGATCCTTCGCGTGCCTCACTGTTCGACAAGACGACCGAGGAAAGGCTCTGACGCTTGATGCTTGACCTCAGCGGCCTCTGGCACCTGTCGGACGAGACGGGTCAATTCACTGCGCCAATGACATTGCCCGGCGATGGGATCAGTGCATTGCGGAATGCTGGTGTTATTCCTGATCCTTACTGGGGCCAGAATGAATATGATCTACGCTGGATTGCGGACCGGGATTGGCTGCTGACCCGAACCTTCCGGACGAAGGGCCGCAATTTAACACTTGTTCTGTCGATGTTGGACACTGTGGTCGATGTGTCTTTGAACGGTCAGACCGTGCTGCAAGCCAGCAGTATGTTCCGTACGCATCGTGTGGACGTTTCGGATGCGCTGATCTTGGGTGAAAACGTGCTCACTCTACATTTTCGTTCAGCGCCGCGCGCGGCCAAGAGCCTTGCGGACGCGCAGCCATTTCCAGTGCCGTTTCAGGCTGAGAATTGCCCGATCCCACACGGCAACATGCTGCGCAAACCGGAATGTGATTTTGGTTGGGACTGGAACATCGCGCTTTCTCCGTTTGGCTTGTACGGCGACATCCTGTTGCAGCCGCACGGCCCCCGCATCGCGGACATCGTTATTGAACAAGACCATGACGCCATGGGCGTTACACTCACGGCCGCCATTCACACAGAAGGCGTTGAGGATGGCACAGACGCACGTGTATCTGTGTGTGGGATCGATGTCTCTGCCCCTGTCTTGTCGGACAGGGCGACTGTGTCGCTCTATCTGGATGGGCCAGAGCTTTGGGCGCCCGCCGGGCTAGGTGGTCAGACCTTGCATATTCTGAATGTTAAGGTTCGAAATCTAACCGCCACCCGCCGCATAGGTTTGCGGAACATCCAGCTTGTCACGCCCATGGACGAGTCGGGGACCGGCTTTGTCCTACATGTGAACGGTCACCCTGTTTTCATGAAGGGGGCAAACTGGATCCCGGCAGATGCTCTTGGATCGGGGATCACCCCCGAGGTTTGCCGTGATCTGCTTCAATCGGCGGTCGACGCAAATATGAACATGATCCGGATGTGGGGTGGAGGCAGATACGAGCCGGATTGGTTCTATGACTTGTGCGACGAGATGGGTTTGCTGGTTTGGCATGACTTCATGTTTGCCTGCCATCTTTATCCCGCCACGGATACATTTCTGACCGAGGTCGATGCCGAAGTCCGCGAACAGGTGGCGCGCTTGAACCACCATGCGTGCATCGCGCTTTGGTGTGGGGACAACGAGTTGCTAGGTGCGCTGAACTGGTACGAGGAGAGTCGCAAGGATCGTGATCGCTATCTTGTTGCCTACGATCGGTTGAACAGAACAATTGAGACTGCACTGAAAGAAACGGCACCGCACGCCATCTGGTGGCCATCCAGCCCATCTCCCGGGCCAATGAGTTTTGGCGATGCATGGCATGATGATCGGTCAGGCGACATGCACTTCTGGTCTGTCTGGCACGAGGGTCGTGATTTTGACCACTACCGTGATGTGTCGCCGCGCTTCTGTTCTGAATTTGGGTTTCAATCCTATCCGTCGATGGATGTGATTAGGCACTTTGCCGCCCCGGCGGATTTCAACATTGCCGCCCCGGTGATCGAGAGCCACCAAAAGAATGCAGGTGGAAATGCGCGGATTGCCGAAACGATGTTCCGCTATTTCCGCTTTCCCATCGGGTTCGAGAATTTTGTTTATCTCAGCCAAGTGCAACAGGCGCTTGCGATCAAGACGGCCGTCACCCATTGGCGCAGTCTTAAGCCGCATTGCATGGGCGCGTTGTACTGGCAGTTGAATGACACTTGGCCTGTATGCTCTTGGTCCAGTCTGGACCATGGTGGCGGTTGGAAGCTACTGCACCATGTTGCGCGCCGTTTCTACTCTGATGTGATTGTCTCGGCCGTGCCGACTATGAACGGTGTGGCATTGCATGTTGTGAACGACCGACCGGAAACGGTGCAGGTCGAGGTTGAAGCCTTTGCCGTGTCGGTGAATGGTAAGATGCGAAGCGTTGGTATGACATCCGTCACCGCAGGCACAGATGCTGCAATGCCTGCATTGACAGTTCCGCAGAGCGCTCTGGGTGATGACGAAATACTGGTGTTTGATTGGGTCACGGATGAGGGGTCAAGTCAGTCAGACCACTTCGCAACCCGCCCTTACAAAGCATACGCGTTGGAACCTGCCAGCATCTCGTCTGACATTTCCAAGCAAGACGGTTATTGCAGTATCACGCTGACCTCGACCCGACTTGCCTTGTTTGTTGCGATCGAGGCGGATCAACCGGGGCGTTTCAGCGACAACGCTTTTGATCTGCTGCCGGACCGACCGGTGACCGTGCATTTCACCCCTGCCAATCCGACCGTCACCGCTGGGTTCACCATCCGTGATCTTCATTCCGCTACTTATGACATATGAAAGGCTACTGACATGACCGCATTGTCTTATCAGCTCTACAGTTCCCGCCTGTTTCCGCCGCTTGAGGATACGCTCAAGATGCTGGCCGAGATTGGATACTCTCATGTCGAAGGATACAGTGCCCTGCTGGCGGACAGTGTGGGTGTTGATGCGCTGGAGCGCGGCCTGAAAGACAACGGGCTGACCATGCCCAGTTGTCATGTCGGTCTGGACATGTTTGAAAGCGACTCCGCTGCCGTGGCACAACTCGCGGCACGCTTCGGCGTCGAAACAATTGTCATACCATACATTCAGCCGGATGATCGCCCGACGTCGGCTGACGGGTGGCGCGCCTACGGTAAACGGTTGGCTGCGGTGGCGGAGGAGTTGTCGAAGTTTGGTTTGAAACTTGCCTATCACAACCACGATTTTGAATTTGTACCGTTGGTTGAAGGAGCCATGCCGATGGACTTGATCCTCGACAGCGCGGCGGACGTGATGTTCGAATATGACGTGGCTTGGGCTGTGCGGGCAGGTGCCGATCCGATGGCACCCATCGCGAAGTACGGATCACGCATCGCGATTGCACATCTCAAGGACATCGCGCCGACCGGCGAGGCCAAGGATGAGGATGGTTGGGCAGACGTGGGCCATGGGACCATGGAATGGCCCTCGCTCTTCCAATCACTTCGGACAGCGGGCACGCGGTACTTCGTAACGGAGCACGACAACCCAAGCGATCATCGCCGTTTTGCGCAACGCGCATTTGACGCAACGCAGACATTTTAAGGGAGGCTTCCATGCAAGGCATCGGCATTATTGGCTGTGGCAACATTTCAACCGCGTATCTGACACTTGCGCCTTTGTTCAAAGGGCTGGAGGTGCGGGCTGTGGCTGACCTCAACATGGAAACAGCCAATGCGCAGGCGCAAGCGTTTGGCGTACGGGCGCACACGGTGGAAGAGCTTCTGGCCGCAGATGACATCGACATTGTGGTGAACCTCACAATCCCCGATGCGCATTTTGAAGTGACACGTGCGATCCTGCAGGCGGGCAAGCATGCGTATTCCGAAAAACCGATCGTGCTGACACAGGCACAGGGTGAAGAACTACGCACATTGGCCTCAGCCCGGAACCTGCGGGTTGGATCTGCACCGGACACTTTTTTGGGCGGTGCACATCAGGCGGCGCGCGCTGCGCTGGACGCGGGCCAGATCGGGGATGTGGTCGCAGGCACGGCGCATGTCATGAGCCACGGGATGGAACACTGGCACCCGAACCCGGACTTTTTCTTCCTACCGGGCGCTGGACCGATGTTGGACATTGGTCCGTATTATGTGACGAACCTGATCCAGTTGCTTGGTCCTGTCCGCCGGGTTGGAGCCTTGGCCACAACCCCTACAGACACACGCACCATTCTATCCGAACCGCGACGCGGCGAAGTGATCCCGGTCAAGACGCCAACCAACATCCATGCCCTGCTCGAGTTTGAGGCGGGTGCCACGATCACCTTGTCGACCTCGTGGGATGTATGGGCACACCGGCATGGGCACATGGAGCTCTATGGAACATCTGGCAGCATGTTCCTGCCTGATCCCAATTGGTTTTCAGGAGATGTTGAAATCGTGGACGCAAACGGCGAAGCGTCAGCGCTTGCAACGGATGAACATCCGTTTGGCATTCCCAATCAGGAGAACAACGGTGCGGCGAAAGCCAACTACCGCACCGCCGGGCTGGCCGAGATGGCGGCGGCGATGAATGATGATCGACCACATCGCTGTTCATTGGAACTCGCGTTGCATGCAGTCGATGTGATGACATCCATTCTGCAAGCCGGGGAACAGGGTGAAATGATCACGCTCAACACCACGTGTGCACGGCCAGAACCACTCACGGCAGAAGCTGCGCAAGCGTTGCTCAAGTAGGAGCGCGTTAAGCGCTTTGCGTAGTATATGCGCAAAGCGCAGCATCCACACCGTCAGACCAGATCAGGCGCAACCAGGTTTCAAATTGCCGGGCAAACGCGGGTATGTCAGCCAATTCCTGATAGTACTGGTTTTGCGTCAGCCATGCCCGCGGATCCGACTTTGCCTTTTGCGCAGCGATGGTGAGCGTCTCCCACTGGGGATCATTGCTTTCGATAGTACTTCCATCCTCGCGTGTCCCTTCGCACATGCGGGCCCACAGGGCTTCAACAAGGCTGAGACCGGCGATGGAGCCTTGTGCATCGATGGCGTCGCGTAGGATTGGCAGCACAAAGCCGGTGTGGCGAGAAGAGCCGTCAAATGCCACGCGGCGTGTTGTGTCGCGGATGGCAGCATTTGCAAATCGGGTTTCGATCAGGTCGACATAGGCTGCTGGGGTAAACCCTGGGACTTCAGCCACATAAGGTACGATCTCGTCCATTTGGACCTTGCGGAAAAACGCGCGCAAAGTCGCGTGCGTCATGCAATCGGCAATTGTCGGCAGCCCCAGCAACTCACCCGCATTGGCCAGCACCTGATGGCCCGCGTTGAGGATACGGATTTTCATCGCCTCGTAAGAGTGAACTTGATCCGTGACGATGGCACCCGCTTTGTCCCAGTCAGGACGGCCCGCACAGAACGCATCTTCGATCACCCACTGACGGAAGTTTTCATGCGTCACTGGCGCTGCGTCGGTGATACCGAACTGTGCGGCAAGCGCGATTTCGTCAGGGCCAGTGGCTGGCACGATGCAATCCACCATCGAATTTGGGAACGTTGCATGCGTTTCGATCCAGCGCGCTAACTCCGGGTCAGTGGCCTGGGCCAGTGAAACAACGATCTTCCGAAGAATGTCGCCGTTCCCCTGAAGGTTGTCACAGCTTTGGCTTGTAAAGGGGCCAAGCCCCGCCGCTTTTCGCTTTGACAGCGCCGCCACTATCGCTCCGAAAGCCGTGACAGGTGTGTCCGGGTGGGCAATGTCATGTTGGATATCGTGATGCGACAGGTCCAGTCCGCCGGTCTTGGGATCCACGTAGTAGCCGCCTTCGGTCACGGTCAAGGCGACGATCCGGATGTCATCTCTGGACATCGTTGCAATCAGACTGGCGTTGTCCTGTTCGACCGGTAGAAAGCCGATCATTGATCCGACAATCTCGGCTGAAGTGCCGCTGGGATCGAGTTCGACCAATGTGGTCAGGCAGTCCTGAGCCAGCAGCTTTTCACGCATGAGGGCATCACCTTTGCGGACGCCCGCGCCAATGATCGCCCAATCGTGGGCCAATCCCGCTTGCATGAGCCGGTGCAGATACCATGCCTGATGGCCACGGTGGAAATTGCCGACGCCGATATGCACGATGCCGGGGTGCAAAGTCGACCGGTCATAAGTAGGGCGCATGACACTGTCGGGTAGTGTTGCGAGCACCGCGTCCGAAAGGGGCACGGCGGGTCGTTTTCCGGAACCATCTGCCATCAGCTCATCCATTGTCCGCCATCAACATTATAGCATTGTGCGACGATGTATTCGGCCTCGTCGCTGGCGAGGAACACAGCCATGCCCGTAAGATCATCAGCTATCCCCATGCGACCGTATGGGACGGCTTCGCCCACTTCTTTCTTCTTTTGCCCCGGGGCTTTGCCCTCGTGTTTGGCAAAGAATGCGTCGACACCATCCCAGTGCTCACCATCCACCACACCCGGTGCGATTGCGTTCACGTTGATACCGTGCTGGATCAGGTTCAGCCCTGCAGACTGTGTCAGAGAGATAACGGCGGCCTTGGTCGCGCAATAAACCGCGACCAAGGGCTCCCCCCGGCGTCCGGCCTGGCTTGCCATGTTGATGATCGCACCTTTGGTCCCCGTGTCGATCATGTGGCGCGCTACGGCCTGTAGAGTGAATAAGGTGCCCGCGACGTTGATATCGAACACGCGTTGATAGTCGTCGCGCTTGATTTCCGTGATCGGAGCGGCGGAGAAGATGGCCGCGTTGTTGATCAAAATATCGATAGCTCCGACGTGTTCGATCGCAGCGGCAAGACCTGCATCGATGCTGGCCTGATCCGTCACATCCAAGTGTACGGAAAATGCGTCATCGCCCAGTTGGGAGGCCGCTTCAGCCGCCCGCTCGGTGTCGATGTCGGCGATGACCACACGTGCGCCCTCGCGCAGGTATGCTTCGGCAAAGGCGCGGCCGATGCCGCGCGCGGCCCCAGTGATCAATGCTGATTTACCTGCCAATCGGGTCATGCCATGCGCAATCCGTCAGCATCGAACTTGTGCAGCTTGTCCATCTGCGGCGTCAGGTAGATGTCATCGCCATGGGTCACGGCGATGTCGCCGGTGATGCGGACCGTGATCATGTCGGCAAGGCCCGTGTCGTGTACATGGATGAACGTGTCTGAGCCCAGATGCTCGGCCACGCCGACCCGGCCTTTCCACATGCCTTCGGTGGTGCTGACATCCGTGTGTTCGGGACGGAAGCCAATGGACGTCGCGCCCTGCTTTTCCGCTTCGGGGCCGTCGATAATGTTCATCTTGGGCGACCCGATGAAGCCCGCCACAAAGATGTTGCGCGGGGTATGATAGAGATCAAGCGGCGAGCCCACCTGTTCGATATTGCCTGCGCGCAGCACGACGATCTTGTCAGCCATGGTCATGGCTTCGACCTGGTCATGAGTCACGTAGATCATCGTGGTGTTCAGACGGTTGTGCAGTTCGGAGATTTCGAGCCGCATGCCCACGCGCAGTGCAGCGTCCAGGTTGGACAGCGGTTCGTCAAACAGGAAGGCCGCGGGTTCGCGCACGATGGCGCGCCCAATGGCCACGCGCTGACGCTGACCACCGGACAGTTGGCCGGGCTTTTGCTCAAGATAATCGGCCAGATTCAGGATCTTGGCTGCTGCTTCCACCTTGGTGTCAATGGCGGCTTGATCCATCTTTGCCATCCGCAGGGGAAAGGCGATGTTCTTACGCACCGACATGTGCGGGTAGAGCGCGTAGGATTGGAACACCATGGCCAGTCCGCGCTTGGAGGGCGGCACTTGCGTTGCGTCGTTGTCGTCGATGACAATTCTACCCGATGTGGTTTCTTCCAACCCGGCGATCAGACGCAGAAGGGTGGACTTGCCACAGCCCGATGGACCGACAAAGACCGCAAACTCGCCATCCTCGATGGTCAGATCCAGTGGAGGAATGACCTGTGCGTCACCAAAGCTCTTGGTCACGTTTTCCAGTACGATACGTCCCATAAGTCTATCCTATTTCACGGCGCCAAAGGTCAGGCCCTGGACCAATTGTTTTTGACAGAACCAGCCGAGCACAACGATGGGCCCAACGGCAGCGGCAGACACGGCGGACAAGCGGCCAAAGAACAGCCCCTCGGGTGCGCGGTTGCCTTCGATAAGTTTGGACAGTGTCGCGGCTTCGGTGGTGGTCAGGCGAACTGTCCAATACGCCTCGTTCCAGCAGAAGATGAAGCAAAGCAGGGCAGTTGAAGCGATGCCGCCCCAGGCCAGCGGGATCAAGATTTCCTTGACCTCGCCCCATGTGTTCACGCCGTCCATTTGGCCCGCTTCGATGATGTCCTTGGGGATTTCCTTGAAGTAGGTGAACAACATCCAGATTACGATTGGCAGGTTGATCAGCATGAGGACCACGATGACCATGAAATGGGTGTCAAAGAGACCGATGCTTTTGGTGATGAATGTCATTGGATAAAGCACCGCCGCCGCTGGCAACATCTTGGTGGATAGCATCCACATCAGCACGTCCTTGGTGGCGCGGGATGGGTTGAAAGCCATCGCGTAAGCGCTGGGAATACCCACAGCGAGTGCAAAGATGGTGGCGAAGACAGACGTGATGATCGAGTTGGTCGCAAAGCGCCAATAGTCGTAATTCTCTGTCATGTTCAGGTAGTTGTCGAGCGTCGGTGTGAAGAACAACAGGAACTCGGGTTTCACTGCGTCTGCATCCGTCTTGAAGCTGGTCAGAACGAGCCAGAAGATCGGGAAGAAGAACAAAAGGCCCACGATCCATGCCAGAACTGGCCGCCCGTAAACGCTGAATTTGGTGGTGGTTGCAACGATGGCCATTTGTTTACTCCATCAGTGTCTTGCCGATCATCCGCAGCAGGAAGATGGCAACGATGTTGGCGAGGATGACGGCAAAGATGCCGGTGGCGCTGGCGGCACCGATGTTGTTGTTGGCGAACTCACCGATCAGGTAGGGCAGGTTCTTGTTGCCATTGCCGCGGCTGACAATCTCGATCTCGGCATAAAGCGAGAGATGGAAGATTGCCTGGATCATCACCACGATCGCGATGGGGCGGCCAAGGTGAGGTAGGGTGAGAAAGCGGAATTGAGAGAACGTGCCTGCGCCATCCAACACAGCGGCCTCTTTCTGCTGTTGATCCTCGGATTGCAGCGAGGTCATGAAGATGAGGACCGCAAAGGGTGTCCACTGCCAGGTCACCATTATGATGACGGCATAGGCTGATGTCTGCGTGGCCCGGAACGAGATCGGTTTGACCTCCGGCCAGAGTGAGAAGAACCATCCGACACCCGGGGCGCTTTGCAACGACCCAATCAGATCATTGATACCCGCGACCGCCAGCCCCTGAAGGCCCAGCACCGGATCAAGGATCATGTTGACCCATAGCACCGCGTTCACGGCGGGCATCACGAAGAAGGGCGAGATCAGAAGGACCCGAACGATCCCTTGTCCGGGAAAGGCCTTGTTGATCATCACGGCAATCAGCACGCCTAGGATCACGGTCAAAAACAGAATACTGCCAACGATGAGCAGGCTATTCTGAATGGCAAACAGGAAGTCTTTGGAATTCAGAACAAATTCGTAGTTGCCGAAGCCTCGCCAGTTACTGAAGCTTGGCGTTGTCCATTCCGGGCGACGCAGGTTGTTCAGCACGTAGCGGATGAACGAAAAGTAAAGCGTCAAGCTCAGAGGGATCAGCATCCAGATCAGGAGCATTATGACAGCTGGTGTCTGAAGCAATCGTGGGAGCGTTCTGTTAGACATGACTCTCCTGCCTTGGCGAGTTGAAGTGCTCGCCTCGTGCGGTGGTTTCAAAGATCTTGTGGTTTCAGTTTCGGAAGTTTAGCCCGACCGGGCAAGGTCTCCGATGACCCTTTGTGGGGGGGCGAAGGCCCGGATACACCGGGCCTTCTGGTCTTGGCGCGCGGGCCTTAGTAGTAGCCTGCCTCGCGCATAACCGAGTCAGCAACTTCCTGTGCTGCGGCCAGTGCGTCTTCGACCGATTTGGCACCCGACAGTGCGGCCGACATCTCTTGGCCGAACGCGCTTCCGATTTCCGGGAATTCCGGGATCGCAACGAACTGGACGCCAACGTAGGGCTTCAGATCAGTTGCACCGGGGGCTGCGGAGTCGATTGCAGCCATCTCGGCGGACGCGAACTTTGCAACAGCCTGGAACTCAGGGATCGCATAGGTCGATGCACGCTGACCTGTTGGGACTTTGCCCCAGCCAAAGTCAGGGTGGTTACCGACTGCTTTCACGTAGTCTTTGGATGTTGCCCACTCGATGAAGGCTTTTGCCTCTTCTGCATTTTCAGTTCCGGCAGGTACAGCCATCGCCCATGCCCACAGCCAGTTCGCACCAACCGGGTTACCGGCATTTGGCGACTGAGCGTATGCAACATTCGGGTTGTCCAAGAACGAAGCCGCGATTGTAGCGTCGATCCAAAGACCGCACTTGTCTTCGTTGTAAAGGGCGAGGATCTCGTTGAACGAGTTGCCTTCCGAACCGGGAGGGCCATAGCTGCTGAGCAGGTCCACATAGAAGCTGACAGCGGCGTTCCACTCTGGCGAGTCCAGTTGCGGTTTGTAGTCAGCGTCGAACCAGCGTGCGCCGAACGAGTTGGCAACCGTCGTGATGAAGGCTGCGTTGTCGCCCCAACCTGGCTTACCGCGCAGGCAGGCACCGTAAACACCGTTGTCGGGGTCATGCATCGCAGCAGCTGCTGCTTTGACATTGTCCCAACTGTCGTTGTCAGCAATCGAGACACCAGCCGCATCGGCCAGGTCTTTGCGATACATAACCATCGAGCTTTCGCCATAGAACGGTGCAGCATACAGCTGACCGTCATAGCTCAGACCTTCGCGCATTGCGGGTAGGATGTCGTCGACATCGTACTCTGCGCTGAAGTCCAGTGGTTCGATCCAGCCAGCCTGACCCCAGATGGGTGCTTCCTGCATGCCGATGTTGATGATGTCGTACTGGCCGCCGCCTGTGGCAGTGTCGGACGTGACCTGCTCGCGCAGCACACCTTCTTCCAGTGAAACCCACTCAAGCGCGACACCGGTTTCTTCGGTGTATGCTTCCGCGACTTTCTGCATGTTGATCATGTGACCGTTGTTCACGATCGCGATGGTGAGCGATTTCGCATGGCCGTCTGCCAGCGCGCTCGTTGCCGTGACAAGCGACAATGCTGTCGCCGCACGAAGTGCGTTCTTCAAGTACATCCGACTCCTCCCTATTATTGGATGTGACAAGCCAAACGCTACCCGCAGATTTGTCGCCGCGTCAATTTATTTTTTACGCGCGTAAAGAAAATTCAAGAAATCAGGCCAGTGGAATGCTTTAGGCCGAGTCTCGCATAATCAAATGTGCAGCGAACAGAGTTTCCTCGCGGGTTTGAAACCTTCCGCCCGATTCGATCAGGCGAAACAACGTTTCTACCGCGTGGCCCGAAACACTGGCGTAATTATGCGCGGCGGTTGTCAGGGCCGGGCAGGTGTAGCGTGAAAACGGATGGTCATCATGCGAGGCAACGCGCAGGTCATGATCGGTGCCGCGTCCGACCTTGTACCCAGCCTCAAAACAAGCTGAGAGAAAGCCAATGGCCAACCGATCATTGCTGCACAAAACCGTATGGGTCGGTAAGGCTTTTCTGCTAAGAATATCATGTGCGCCGTTGCGCCCGATCTCTTCAAAGGCCCAGCCCGTACCATCGACTTGCATCACGTGTGGCTCAAGCTGCAGTCGTTCCATCATATCCAGATAAGCGCGACGACGTTTGTTCGCGTTTGGGTTGGCCGGGTGCTTCATTTCAAAGAAACACGGTGGTTCGCCTGTGCGACTCAAATACTCTACTGTCTGTGACACGAAGCTGTAATTGTCTGATCCGACAAAGGCTTCGCCCATACCTTCAATATTGCTATCAAACAAAACCGTTGGCACATCACGGCAAAAGGCTTCGATCGCGGACTTGTTGGACAGTCGCCCCAGGGGTGCCAATAACACACCTGCGGGCTTTAATGACCGCAACGTATCAAGGATATCCCGTTCCTGCTCCGGTTCACCATGCGAGCTGAACAATGACGGAGAAAACCCCGCCTCGATGCAACGCCTTTCGATCACGCGCACAATCTCGCCAAAGAATGGATCGGCAAGATAGGGTACAACAACGCCGATGTTCTTCGTCAGTTGTCGGTTTTGGTTCATCGCATAGATGTTCGGGCGGTAATCGTATTGTTCGATCGCTGCTTCGATCCGCGCACGTGTGGACGCGCGGACACTGGCCGGGTCGTTGAAATACTTGGATACTGTCGGACGGGAAATGCCGCTGACCGAGGCGAACTCCTCCATGTTCCTGATCTTGCGTTCGCTCATCTTGTGCTCCGTCCTCTGGCCAAACAAACGAGAAGTCAGGCCAATACCGGACAAACGATAGGCAAAAAAATTTGCGCGCGCAAACATTCGAAGCAGCGGTCCCGTCCAAATACGCGCATGCACATACAACCTGGAACCGGGTAGGCGTCTCATATGGCCGCCGCAATGATTGATCACGTCAACGAACAGCGATCCAATACGTTCTTCCGGTAGTCCGCACTCAGCGCGCATAACTGACGGTACTGTCAACGTGTTCTGGAATGGGCAGAGTTGCGCGTGTGGATTTTTGAATGCAACCGGTTGCAAAATGCGGCGACTCGCATATCATCACCGTCGTCGCCAGCCGAGACTCGGTTTGAATAGAGACTGAGCGCGGTGGGTGGTCCGGTAAAAAGTGGCGTGGACCGGACACGCCAGTAGGGAGGAAACCATGAAGAAAATTCTTGTGGCAAGCGCACTGGCTACCCTGATGGGTGGTACTGCGATGGCCGAAACCATTGGCGTATCTGTCGCCCGTTTTGATGACAATGGTCTGACGATTATGCGTAACGGCATGACGGACCACATTGAAACGCTGGATGGTGTTGAGCTGATCATGGAGGACGCACAAGACGACGTTGCGCGTCAGCTGGACCAGATCAACAACTTCATCGCCAGCGGCGTCGACGCGATCGTCGTGAATGCCGTTGACACCAACGCGACCGAAGCTATGAGCCAGGCCGCTGCCGCGGCCGGAGTGCCGATGGTCTATGTGAACCGTCAGCCGATCAACATGGACACGCTGCCGGAAGGTCAGGCTTTTGTCGCCTCGAACGAGATCGAGTCCGGAACACTCAAAGCCTTTGAAATCTGCAAGAACCTGCGCGCAGCAGGCAAGTCAGGTGGCGCGACTGCGTACATGCTGATGGGGCAACTGTCGAACCAAGCGGCTGTCCAGCGCTCCAAGGATGTCGAAGACGTGTTGGGCATGGACATGTGTAACTTCATCACGTTGATCGACAAGCAGACCGCCAACTGGTCGCGTGACCAGGCGCAAGACCTCATGACCAACTGGATTTCATCGGGTGAGCCGTTCGATGCGGTGTTCGCCAACAACGACGAAATGGCAATTGGTGCGATCCAAGCCATGAAGTCTTCCGGCATTTCGATGGATGACGTCGAAGTTGGTGGCGTTGATGCGACACCCGACGCTCTGGTCTCAATGCAGGCGGGCGACATGGATGTGACCGTGTTCCAGGATCTTGCAGGTCAGGGCGCCGGATCCATCGACACGGCGCTTCAGTTGGCAGCCGGGGAAGATGTGGATAAGACCGTGTTCATTCCGTTCAAACTGGTGACACCGGATAACGTTGCTGAGTTTCTGAACTAGGCCACGTGAACAGACAAGACAGGCGGCGCATGTGCGCCGCCTGACCAAATTCACACTGAAAACAAGAAGCGGCCCAACGGACCGCTCAACTGGGAGGCACCCATGGCCGACGCAACGCAGGGCACCGGCGGGCTGACATTTGACGCCAGAAAGCGCGCTTGGCCGAATGAGCTCAATATATTTTTCGCGCTGATCCTGATCATTTTCGCGTTCGAGGCAGCAGGCCAATTGCTTCCATATATGAAAGGTCAAAGCTTCCTGTTTGACACGCGTGACAGGTTTGACAGCATCTTCAACGAGGCGCGGTTGCGCATTATTATCCTGCAAGTCGCCATCATTGGTATTATAGCGCTGGGCGTGACGCAGGTCATCATCTCTGGTGGTATCGACCTCAGTTCCGGCCCTCTTGTGGGGGCCACGGCGATGATCGTCATGTCATTTGCTCAAACCGAACTGGTTAACGGCGGTCCGAATCCCAAGGCGGTGTTTGGTGATTGGGCCTTTGACTTACCGCTTATTATACCCCTGATAGTGGGGCTCAGTTTTGGAGCGTTCATAGGGGCCATAAACGGCAGTCTGATCGCGTACACCCGCATCCCGCCCTTTATCGCGACATTGGGTATGTTCTTGATTTGCCGTGGCATTGCACAGGCCTGGACACGCGGGCAGCCGGTGTCTTTCCCCACTGAAAGTTACTCTTTGATCGGCAAAGGCATGATGCCAGTTTATCTGTTCATCGCACTGGCAATCCTGTTCCACTTCATCCTGAAGTACACTGTCTATGGCAAGCACACCTATGCCATCGGTTCAAACGAGGATGCTGCAAGGATGTCGGGCATCAACGTCAAGCGGCACAAGGTTCTGGTCTATATGATTGCGTCGATGCTCGCCGCATTTGCTGCCATCGTACTGAGTTCCAAGAACCTGACGGCGCAGTCCGGCATGGGTATCTTTTATGAACTCTATGCGATTGCCATGGCTGTGATCGGTGGCGTCAGCCTGACGGGTGGGCGCGGGTCGATCATTGGCACTGTGCTGGGCGCCATGGTGTTCGGTGTCATCCAGTCCGGGTTCACCTACATCAAGCTCGACGCATTCTATCAGTTGATGGCGATGGGCGGGATCATCATTGGCGCGGTCGTGTTGGACAAGGTCCGGCAGGAACGCGCGGCCATGCGAAGTTGAGGGAGCACACCATGAGCGACGATATTGTTCTGGAAACACGGGGGCTGACCAAACACTACGGTGGAGTACACGCCCTGAACGATGCCAACTTCACTCTCAAAAAGGGTGAACATGTGGCGATCATGGGGGACAACGGGGCGGGCAAATCTACTTTTGTCCGCCAGATCACCGGAGTTGAGCAGCGCACACGTGGCGACATCTTTTTCTATGGTGAACCGGTGAGCTTCGGCGGCCCGCTGGATGCGCGCGAAGCGGGGATTGAAACGGTGTTCCAAACGCTGGCGCTTGCTGATGATCTGGATGTACCCGACAACCTGTTTTTAGGCCGTGAAAAGACCAAGTTTGATTGGCTCGGGCCCTTCCGCCTGCTCGATTACAAGGCGATGCGAAAGGCCACTATCGACGGCCTGGAAAAGACGGCTGTGAAGATCCCGAATATCCGCAACACGATCCGCAACATGTCGGGCGGCCAGCGGCAATGCGTGGCGATCGCACGGACAGCGACATTCCACTCGCGCCTTACCATCATGGACGAACCGACCGCGGCATTGGGCGTTCAGGAAACTGCCCAGGTTGAAAACATCGTCCGTACGTTGAAAGAAGCTGGCGAGCCGCTGATCCTTGTCAGCCATAATATGCGGCAGGTGTTTGACTTGGTGGACCGGATCGTGGTCTTCCGGCGCGGACGCATTTGCGCGAACCTACGCAAGGAAGACACCGATGGGCAGGATGTTGTCGCCTACATCACCGGCGCCAAAACGCAGGAAGGGTACGAGGACGCGGCCTGAGGGTACGCGATGCTGAATCTTGACCATCCGTTCTTTGCACAAGCCTGGCGGCGACACTTGACCGTAGTGATTTGTGTGTTCTGGGGCCTGTTTGAACTGGCCACCGGTGCGGTGATCTGGGGCATCATATTTCTTGGCATGGCAGCGTTGGCATTGTGGCAATTCGGCAAGGTCGATTGGTCCAAATACGACGGTGGTAACTGACACATGGCCGTGACGCTCAAGGATGTGGCTGAACGGGCGGGTGTCTCCCGCTCTGCAGTGTCGCGTTGTTTCACGCCGGGTGCCTCAATCAGTGGTAAGACGCGGGAAAAGGTCGAAAAAGCCGCCGCCGAGTTGGGTTACAGCCCCAACGCATTAGCTTCGTCCCTGACGACGGGTCGGACCAAACTGGTCGGTGTGATTTCAAACAACTTCCACAACCCGATCTTTCTCGAGGTCTTTGACCTGGTCACGCGCGAGCTGCAAAAGCGCGATTTAAGGCCTTTGCTGGTCAACCTGTCGGATGAAACGGATCCTTCGAATTCTGTGCGGCTTTTGCAGCAGTATTCGGTCGACGCGGTTATCGTGGCCTCATCCACGCTCCCGGCCAGCTTTGCCGAAAGCTTTCACGAGGCAGGGATGCGTGTCGTTCATTCCTTTGGTCGTCTGACGGACGCGCCCAAAATCAATGTTTTGGGGATCGACAACATAGAAGCGGGGCGTATTGCCGCGCGTGAGTTGATCAAACGGGGATACCGAAAGGTTGGCTTCCTGGCCGGTCCGCTCAGCGCCACATCTACCCGCGACCGACACACCGGATTTGTCGAAGAATTGGGACGCCATCCGGAAATGTCCCTGTCCGTCAGTTATGCTGCCGCCTATTCCTTTAATGCGGGCCGGAACGAGATGGCCCGCCTTCTGTGCATGGGTCCGGAAGAGGCATATTTCTGTGGTGATGACGTCCTGTCCATTGGCGCATTGTCGGCGATCAAGGATGCAGGTCTGTCGATCCCCGATGATGTGGGAATCCTCGGGCTTAACAACATGGAAATGGCAGCGTGGGAACTGATCGATCTAACGACGATCCACAACCCCATCGACGACATCGTGCGCACGTCCGTCGATCTGGTCGAGGCGATGCTGGATGGCGAGGAAACCGTGGCCCAATCTCTGACCTTTGATTGTCATGTTGTGGAACGCGGCACCCTGCGCCCGGTAATGCGCTAAGGGCACCAATCGGCGGTCGAAATGGTTGCCCTAAGGCCAGTCCGATCACACTTGGGGCAAAGATGTTTGCTTGCTCAAGTGTTCAAAGCCACGGATGGCCTTGGCAACATCAAGTCCGCCCAGATTGGTAGGTGATCTGACGCCTGCCGTGCCAGTTTTCCCTGCTCCACACCCGCCTCGGTCATTATTATGGCACCGGAATGCGCTATGCGATCCAACGCTGCAACTGGGCGAGCGGCGTGGAAAGACTGGCCGGGACTGAGTACCGTAAATCTTGGCGTTAATGGTTCAAGCCCTCGACGGGTGGACCATTCGTTGAAGTCCCCAAGGATAATCGCATCGTCAGCGCTTTGAACATGCGTCGCCAGTCTTTCGAGTTGAAGGCGCCGATGCCGGCGCATGAGACCAAGATGAGCGCCCATGACCGCAACCGACAAAGGGCCGAGGTCAATTTCAAAATAGACGGCACCGCGTGGCTCAAATCCGGGAAGGTCGATCCGTTGCACGCCTCCCGCCTCAACCCCCTTTCGCAGCAAAACAGCATTCCCATGCCAGCCCAAGCTGACTTCGTTTTTTGCAGTTGGCAAAATCTCAAAGTCGGTTTGCGTCTCGATCATGCGCATCGGTAGGGCTGCGGGTCTGTCACCCAGTCGTTTGTCGGCTTCCTGCAAGGCGATGACGTCCGCCTGTAATCCGTTCAGAACGTCCAGAATTCGTCCAGGATTCCTGCGGCCGTCCAATCCTCTTGCCTTGCGAATGTTATAGCTGGCAAAACGCAATGTCCGGGGGGTTCTAAGCAGGGCCATAACACTTACGTATGCAGTGATCTCCGAAAAGGAATAGGCCCTTGAAACGGCTCAGATACCAAAACCCTATCTTGTTGATCCTATGGAGTATCCTGCTCGCGCCATCCTTTGTCGCTCTTTTCGTTGGCTTTTGGGAACTGGCATTTGTCGCTTTGTTGACCTTGGGGCTTAGCATCGCGCCCGTTTTCCTGGCCTCCCGATATTCCATTTCCGTGCCGGTTCCGTTTCTGCTTGCCGCGACACTCTTTATCGGTGGCTCCATTATTATGGGCGAGGCATTTGGTTTTTATGAACGTGTCTGGTGGTGGGACCTTGCACTGCACGGATCCTCGGCCATTGGGTTCGGCTTGATTGGCTTTTTGTTCATCTTCATGTTGTTTGAAGGAGATCGCTTTGCTGCGCCTCCGGTTGCCATTGCGTTTTTGTCCTTCTGCCTTGCAGTGACAGTCGGCAGTATCTGGGAGATTTTCGAGTATGCCATGGACTCGATTTTTGGTCTCAACATGCAGAAAAGCGGCCTCGACGACACGATGGGAGACCTCATCGTAAACGGTTTGGGTGCAATCATCGGCGCTGTCAGTGGCTACTTTTATCTCAGTGGACGTGAAAAGCGCCTTTTCGCCCCATTTATTGGCCAATTTGTTGATGCGAACAGGCGCCTTTATCGCAGGACAAAGGAGAAGTTGCGCCGTTGAGACGTCGGCACACGGATCGGTTACCGTTGCAATCCTGTCTGACTGGCCTTCGATCGGTTCGGAGCATGGGTCAGATCGAATGAAATTGCTCCGCTCGAAGGATCGCCAGTCCCATGTTTGGCACAAAGTGTATGGGTGGCAAAAGCTTACCATTGCGAACAACGTCTTGCCGCTGCTCATGGGTGGCGGCATTTCTGTTATTCAGCCTATTGAAACATCGGTGGTCGGGCATCTAGCCAAGCGCCGTCCCGTTTGCCACTTTCGGCCACTGCGAACACGGCAGCCATTGATCGCAACCCGTCCTCGGCGCGCGGGTAGAGGTTTGCCGCCGGGTCCATCAAACGTCCCTCTTTCCGCGCGTGTATCGCTTCGGCCAAGTCAGTGTAGATGTTGGCAAAGGCCAGCGGCATCCCCTCGGCATGGCCGATGGTCACGCGAGTCGTGCGGTCGGCTTCGGCCGAGAGGTTCGCCTCGCCCCGTTCGATTACCTGCAAACGTTCGTTCAAAGGCATATAATAAAGCTGGTTGGGCTGCTCTTGGCTCCAGCGCAAACCGCCGGTTTCGCCAAAGACCTGAATGCCCAACCCATGTTGCCGACCAATAGCGACGGACGACGTCCACAGTCGACCCACGGCCCCGCCATCCATGCGGAAGTTGACCATCGCGTCATCTTCCAATGTGCGCACGTCGATGCAGGACACCGTGTCGGCGCTTAGTTTTTCGACCTCTTGCCCGGTTACGAATGACGCCATGTGAAGCGCATGGATGCCGCAATCGGCGAACTGCGCCGACACGCCCGCCTGTGCCGGGTCATAGCGCCAGCGCACACGCGGGTTTTCCGCATCTGTCGCATCGGCGTGGTGGCCATGGGCGAACTCAGCCACGACAAGCCTTACCCTGCCGATGTCCCCACGCGCCACCATCGCTCGCATGTGACGAACGAGCGAATAACCGGAATAGCCGTAGTTCACCGCACAGATGTTGCCGGTCTTCTGGGCGATCTCGACGATCTCCTGCCCTTCTTCGACGGTCATGGTCATGGGCTTTTCGCAGAGCACGTTAAAGCCGCCTTCGAGGAAGGCCTTGGTAATTTGGAAATGCGTCGAATTTGGCGTGGCGACAGTTATCAGATCAATCCGATCGTCGCGCTTCTGCTCGCCCGCCAGCATCTCCTGCCAGGATCCGTACGCCCGGTCTCCCAAGCCCATGCGCTGACCATACTCGCGACCCTCTTCGGGGCGGTGGTCCAACGCGCCGGCGGAAAATTCGAACAACCCGTCCAGCCCTGCGCCTAGGCGGTGGGCCGGTCCGATCTGGCTGCCTTCACCGCCGCCGATCATGCCCCATTGTAGCTTTGCCATGATTTAGGCTCCTTTAAATCCGATGGATTGCAGATACGCGCGGTTCAGCTTCGCGTCGTCGATAGGTGACGTATCGCCAGCTGGATCGCAGTCCTGTTCCACTGTGCACCACCCATCAAATCCATTGTCCAGCAGTACTTGGCGCACAGCTGGGAAGTCCACGTCGCCATCCCCCAGGTTACAGAAGATGCCCTGACCGCAGGCGTCATAGAAACCGGTGCGTTTGGCAATCACATCTGCTTTGACCTTGGGATCGATATCTTTGAAATGCATGTAGCTGATCCGCCCGATGTGACGCTTCATGAAGGCCACGGGATCGAACCCAGCATAGGAGTGGTGCCCGGTATCGAAGCAGATTTTCATGATGCCCGCGTCCACCTCATCCAGCAAGCGTTCAAGCTCCGGCTCGAAGTCGATAAAGCCTGCGGCGTGCGCGTGCATGCCGACAGTCAGCCCGTATTCTTCTGCACCCATCTTGGCGATGGTAGCAATGCGCTCGCGAAAGGTGATCCACTCTGCCTTGTCCATCTGTTCCGCCTCGGCAGCGCGGCCTGCAGTTGGCGCGCGGCGTCCGGAAATGCTGTCAATCAGCACAAGATGCTGCGCGCCGTGTGCTTTCAGCGCTTTGCAGGTGCGCACGGCCCCGTCCATCACATCATCCCACGCGTCCGGATCGTGAAAGGGACGGAAAACGACCCCGCCCACTAGTTCCTGTCCAAACTCTTCAAGCGCGTCGCCCAGCACCGCGGGGTCTTCGGGCATAAAGCCCACTGGACCCAACTCAATGCCCGTATAGCCCGCATCTGCGTTTTCCTGGAGGACCTTGCGCCAAGCTGGGTTGCGTGGGTCGTCCGCAAATTCCACGCCCCAGGAACAGGGGGCATTGCCGATCTTGATCATGGTGTTCGCCTTTGTTCAGAAATCCGCCACGTTAACCCATGTCTCCGCACGCGAAGACGCAAGGGCCGCGGCCACAACTTGATTGACGCGCAAGCCTTCCTCGAACGTGGGCCACACGGGATCACCCGTGTTGATCGCGGTCAGAAAGTCCTTGGCCTCGATGATGATCTGATCCTGGTATCCGGTGCCATGGCCGGGACCCTGGCAGAAGGGCAGGTAGTCGGGATGTGCGGGACCGGTCAGGATCTTGCGAAAGCCGCGCTCAGCCTCAGGCCCTTCGGCGGTGTAGAGCCACAGCGCATTCTGATCCTCGCCATCAAATCGGATCGCGCCCTTGGTGCCGTAGATGTCATAGGCATAACCCATCTTGCGGCCCGTCGCGACGCGGCTGATGAACACGCTGCCATTGATGCCTGAGGAAAAGCGGAGCGTCAGGTAAGCCTGATCGTCATTGGTCACTTTAACACCCAGCCGTGTCTTGTGCACGGTCTCGACCCGGGCAAAAAGCGCCTCGATGGACCCCATGATCGCCTGCGCGCAGTTGATGGGGTGAGGAGCCAGATCGCCCATGCAGCCGTTGGCATCCCCTTGTGCCCGCCACGTGCCTGGGCTGTCGGGGTCGGCATAGAAATCTTCGGTCATCTCTCCGCGAAACGAGGTGACCTGTCCGATGCGTCCTTCGGCCACCAGTTGGCGGGCGTATTGGGTGGCCGGTGTCTTGGCGTAGTTGAAACCGATCATGTTGGCGACACCTGCGGCTTTGGCTGCTGCGACCATGTCGCGTGCGTGATCCGGCGTCTCGGCCAGCGGTTTTTCGCACAAGACGGGCTTTCCAGCAGCGAAGGCCGCAAGGGCGATGTCGCGGTGCGTATCCTGCGGAGAGGCAATCACGATCGCGTTGACTTTGGGGTCGGCGACCAGAACACGCCAATTGTCTGTTGCGCGAGCAAACCCATAGGTGGTGCGGTACTTTTCAGCCGAAGCCCGCGATGTTGCACACACCATTTCGAGCCGCGGACGCAGGGCCGTATCGAACACGGCAGCCACAGATCCAAATGCCACTGCATGGGCCTTGCCCATATAGCCACCGCCCACGATACCTATCCCGATCTCCGCCATCCGGGCTCCTCCCAAAAAGTGTTTGCAACCGGTTGCAATACCGGTATCGTCATTGCAACGGACGGGTCAATACAGAATCGTCAAAAAGAATTCGCGCAAGCCTTTGGGAGGATTTTATGGCGGGCAGCGACACAGTGCGTCTGACAACGGCTCAGGCGATTATCCGCTATCTTGCGGCGCAGTACATTGAGATCGACGGACAGGACTGGCGCTTGTGCGGCGGCGGTTTCGGCATATTTGGGCACGGCAACGTGACGTGCCTGGGCGAGGCGCTTTATGATCACAAGGCCGAACTGCCACTCTACCGTGGTCAGAATGAACAAGGCATGGGATTTGCGGCGGCTGCATATGCAAAAACGTGGCTGCGCCAGCGTTTCATGTTTTGTACCGCTTCGGCCGGACCAGGGACTGCAAACCTGCTCACGGCCTCGGCCCTTGCACATGCAAATCGCCTGCCGATGCTGATGTTGTGCGGCGACACGTTCATCACGCGGTTGCCAGACCCCGTCTTGCAACAGCTTGAGCATTTTGGTGATCCGACCTTTGGCGTCAATGACGCGTTCAAACCCGTAACACGCTATTGGGATCGCATCACTCATCCCGCGCAAATCATCCAATCGCTACCTAATGCAATTGCGACGATGCTGGACCCCGCCGATGGCGGGCCTGCTTTCATCGGTCTTCCACAGGACGTTCAAGGGTGGGCCTATGACTACCCGGTAGCGATGTTCCAAAAGACAGTGCATCGTATTCGTCGACAATTCCCGGATGCTGTAGAGGTGGCGGACGCCGCCGCCGCGCTGACAGGCGCCAAGCGCCCGATGATTATCGCCGGGGGTGGGGTGCAATACTCTCGGGCCGTTGAAGAGCTGACCGCCTTTGCCGAAGCACATAGTATCCCAGTGGTCGAAACCATTGCGGGACGCGCCAATATGTTGGAAACGCATCCGCTCAACTGTGGTCCCATCGGGGTCACGGGTTCGGACAGCGCCAACGCCATAGCGGAGAAGGCCGACGTTATCTTGTCAGTGGGCTGTCGCTTGCAGGATTTTACCACCGGCTCATGGACGGCTTTTGCACCCGATGCGCAGATCATTGGCCTGAACGCAGGCCGGCATGATGCGGGCAAGCATAGGTCCCTGCCTGTGGTTGGCGATGCCAAACTTGGTCTTGATGCACTTGGTTCGGCGCTCATGAGCCATACCGCACCGACCGAGTGGACTGATTTTGCAAAGTCAGAACGCGCCAAGTGGGCTGAATATGTCGCTGACAACGTGGCATATGGCAACCGTCCCAACTCTTATGCGCAGGCGATCGGCGTTGTGAATGCTGCTTGTGATGCGCGCGACCGTGTTGTGGCTGCGGCGGGCGGGCTGCCTGCAGAGGTAACCGCCAATTGGCGCACGCGCGACATCGGTACGGTGGATGTCGAGTTTGGTTTTTCCTGCATGGGCTATGAGATTGCGGGCGCTTGGGGCGCGCGAATTGCTCAGGCTGAGCGAGAGCCCGGTCAGGACACCATCACGTTCTGTGGTGACGGGTCTTACCTGTTGATGAACTCGGACATCTATTCCTCGGTCCTGAGCCGCAAGAAGATGATCGTTCTGGTCCTTGATAACGGTGGCTTTGCTGTCATCAACAAGCTGCAGAACAACACCGGCAATGAAAGTTTCAACAACCTGCTCAGCGATGCGCCTACGATCCCGGAGGCGTTTGCCGTGGACTTCGAGGCCCATGCCGCAAGCATGGGTGCGGCGGTCGAAACGGTCAAGAACCCGGCAGAGCTGGGCGAGGCGTTCCAGCGGGCCAAGGCCAGCGACAAGACTTACGTCATCTGCATGAAAGTCGACGCATATGAGGGCTGGACGACCGAGGGTCACGCCTGGTGGGAAGTTGGCACGCCGCATGTGACCGAAAATGAGAAGGTCGCTGCCGCTCATATGGATTGGGAATCCACGCGCGCCAGGCAGCGCAAGGGAGTCTAAGGTATGCAGACCTTCACCGCTGACTCTGCGGACCCGATCAAGATTTGCGACGAGATGTTGAACGGACCCGGTGCAGTGCGCATCACCGGGTTGTTTACCCCAGAACAGATTGCCGATGCGCGGGCGATCATCATGGCCCACTCCGACGGCGATGAAAACAAGGTCACCCATTTCCAGGGCACCGCGATGGAAGAGGGTAAAGCCAACCTGCAACGCCGGGTCTGGAACCTGTTGGCCAAGGGCGCTGTGTTCTCGAAGATGGCCACGCACCCGGTCATCATGGCGACCTTGAGCCGCTGGCTGGGGTCCGAATTCATCATGGGTTCTATCGCCGCCAACCGCATCCTGCCGGGCGGACCGGGCCAAGAGCCGCATATCGACTTTCCATACTGGGATTTTCACCAACCGGCCACGCACCCCATGGGCCTGAACGCCAGCTTTCCGATGAATGCGCAAGTCACCATTGCGCTGGATCCCTTCACTGAAGAAAGCGGGGCGACAGCGTACTTGCCTGGCACGCAGAAGGACATGCGTTATCCCACGGCAAAGGATCACGATCACTTCTACGCCAACTGCGCGCGCATGACCGGAGTGCCTGGCGACACCGTGATTTTCTTTGGTGCGGCGTGGCATTGCGCTATGCCCAACAACGCCGACCACGACCGCAACGCGATCCTGATCAATTACATCCCGAAATTCGTCAAACCGCTCGAAGACATGCCGGGGGCATTGCCCAAAACGTTCCTGGATGCGGCAAGCCCCGAGATGCGGCAACTCTTGGGCTTCAACTACAAGTACCCGGAAACCCTTGATGATGCCGATGCGGTAAATGCGGAGGGTATCAAGTGAGCGCGCTTCTGAACGGCATAAGAGCCAATAATTTTGTCATCGTGGGCCGTGCCGGAATCGATTTCTTTACGGACGTGGGCGTTCGGGCTGAGGATGCTGAACGACTGACCGTGGACCTAGGGGGATCAGCCGCGAACATTGGTGCCGGGATTTGCAAGTTGGGCGGAAAGGCAGCGCTTGTCACGTCCGTGTCCGATGACTCAGTGGGCAGTTACTGCACAAACCGTTTGCAGCACTATGGCGTAGACACCACTCATGTGAACCGGGTGGGCGGAGAATACCGCAACTCGCTGGCCTTCTACGAAAGTGTTTTGGAAGGGCACCGGAACGTCATTTATCGCAATGGTGCTGCCGACTTTCAGATGACGGTCGATGATGTCGAGGCCGTTGATTATTCCAAGTATGGCGCACTCATCACGGCAGGCACGGTCTTCGCTGCGGAACCCTCACGCGCTGCTACGTTCCGGGCGTTCGAGTTGGCCAAGGCGGCTGGACTGCCGATCATCTTTGACGTGGATTACCGCCCCTATTCCTGGCCGTCGCCGCAGGTCGCCGCCGAGATTCTGAGCCGTGCGGCAGAGGCGTCAGACATGATCGTTGGCAATGACGAAGAGTTCGGCTTTATGGCCGGTGGCATGGAGATGGGGCAGGCAAAGGCCAAAATGTTGTCTGAAACAACAGCCGAGATCGTCATATACAAGATGGGCGAGAAGGGTGCTGTGACTTACGCGGACGGGCAAGAGATCAGCACCGGAATCTACCCTGTCACCGCGGTCAAACCCAACGGGGCAGGGGATGCTTTCATGGCGGGCTTGATGACGTCCATTGCCGATGCGCGGGACCTGAAAGCCGCCATCCTGCGCGGTTCGGCCTGCGCCTCGATCACCGTCTCACAACCAGGCTGTGCACCAGCCATGCCAACACCCGATCTGCTGGATGATTTCCTGACCAGTCATCCCGGTCCGACACAAACGTAAAAAGGAGGCACGCCGATGCATATCGCGCCTTACGACAACCAGAACAAACCGATCGTGGATGCCGATGACGCGACCGTCCCGCTCAACTACTTCAACATCGTGAAGCTGAAAAAGGGTGATGCGTTCGAATATGCCGTGCCTGGCTATGAGACCTGCATCGTGCCCGCAACCGGCACCGTCGATGTGAATGTCGAAGGGCTCAAGGCCGGTGGAATCGGCGGGCGGGGCATGGACGTCTGGGACGGGGAGCCGGAGGGCGTCTATGTGCCGACGGCCGCCAAGGCCGAGATGGTTTGCACCTCGGATGAGGCGGAAGTTTTTGTGGCCGGTGCCAAATACGACAAGGTGCTCGACGCCTTTGCCGTGCGGTCGGACGAATTGGATCTCGTGCAATATGGATCTGACGACACCAAGACGCACCGCAAGATCAAGCACATCCTGGGCACCAAGTACCACGGTAAGGTGGGGCGTTTGCTGGTCTCGGAACTGTTCACGGTCGGGCAGGGCGGTTGGTCGGGTTTTCCCAGCCATAAGCATGACACTGACCGCTCCGAGGGCGGCGAAATCATAGAGACCCGCCACGACGAAACCTACAATTTCCGCTTCCGTCCCGACCACGGCTCTGGCGTGCAGATGTTGCAGCGCGCCGATGGGAAGGCGGGTGACGCTTACCACATCGTCGATGGGTCCACGATCTGTCTCGACAACGGATACCACCCCTGCGCGGTTCTGCCGGGATACGAGATGTACTATTTCACGATCCTCGGCGGTCTTAGCCAGCGCAGCCTCGTGCAGTATTTTCAGCCCACCCACGCCTATCAAATCGAAACGATCCCGGGCATCAAGGACATGATCGCGAAGTTCAAATGACCCTGGCGACGCTGGCAGAGGTGCTGGGCCCGGCCAAGGCCCAAGGATATGCCGTTGCCGGTCTGGTGACGCTGGGTTGGGAAGACATGCGTGCCTACGTTGCGGCGGCCGAGGCCGAAGGCTGTCCCGTGATCCTGCAAGCAGGGCCATCCTGCCGGGCGCATACCCCGCTGCGCATACTGGGAAAGATGTTCCGTCATCTGGCCGATGAGGCAAGTGTGCCGATCGTGGCGCATCTGGATCACGGTTACACCTTCGATGAATGCAAGGAGGCTTTGGACAGCGGCTTCACATCCCTGATGTTTGACGGGTCGCGCAAGCCGCTGGACGAAAACATTGCCGAGACAGCGGCCATTGCCGAGATGGCGCACAAGGCGGGCATCTCTTGCGAGGGCGAGATAGGTTTTGTGGGCTACGATAATGGCGAGGCGTCCGCAGGAACCGACCCTGTAGAGGCAGCGCGGTTCGCTGCAGAGACAGGTGTTGACGCCATGGCGATTTCTGTTGGCAACGTGCATTTGCAGACGGATCAGTCGGGTGGATTGGACGGTGACCGCATTGCCGCTATTCAAGCATTGACCGATGTTCCGCTCGTGATCCATGGCGGGTCCGGCGTTCCGGCAGCGCAACGGCGGTCGCTGGCGGCGGGCACGAACATCTGCAAGTTCAACATCGGAACCGAGCTGCGGCAGGCCTTTGGTCATGCTCTGCGCAATGCGGTCAATTGCGATCCGGATCGCTTCGATCGCGTCCAGATACTTCGGGACACGCACGATCCTGTGGTCGCGGCCACCCGTACAGTCCTTCGAACAATGAAAGGCTAGCCCATGATCAACATTGCACTTCTGGGGTGCGGCAGAATTGGGCAGGTGCATGCCCGCAGCCTGGTCGGGATCGAGGGCGCCCAAGTTGCCGCCGTTGCAGATGCCATGCCGGAGGCGGCACAAATGCTGGCAGCCCGGACCGGGGCCAAGGTGATGGACGTCGAGGATATCCTCGCGGCGTCTGACATTGATGCAGTTGTTATCGGTACACCGACAACCACACATTACGACCTGATCCACGGAGCTGCGCGGTCGGGCAAAGCGATTTTTTGCGAAAAACCCATCGACCTGAGTGCTGCGCGCATCCGCGATTGTCTCGCGGTGGTGGATCAGCATGACGTGCCGTTCTTTATCGCCTTCAACCGCCGGTTTGATCCAAATTTCCGCACGCTCAAGGGCCGGATCGACGACGGGCGTGTCGGCAGGGTGGAGATGGTGACGATCCTGTCGCGCGATCCATCTCCGCCGCCCATCGGCTACATCAAGACGTCCGGAGGTCTGTTCCGCGACATGATGATTCATGACCTCGACATGGCGCGGTTCCTGCTGGGCGAAGACCCGGTTGAAATTTTTGCGCACGGCTCCTGCCTTGTGGATCCAGAGATTGGGGAGGCCGGTGATGTGGATACGGCGATGGCGTCGCTGCGGACGGCCTCCGGCAAGCTTTGCCAGATATCGAACTCGCGCCGCGCGACCTATGGCTATGATCAGCGGATCGAAGTGCATGGGGAAAAGGGGATGCTGCGGGCTGACAATGTCCTGACCTCGACTGTTGAAGTGTCGGATGCCCAAGGCTTTACCCGGGCCCCGACTGAACCGTTCTTTCTTGAACGATATGCGGCTGCGTATACTGCGGAAATGCAGCACTTCGTCGATGTGCTGATATCGGGTACAACACCGAATCCAAGCGGCATTGACGGCTACAAGGCACAGGTGATGGCGGACGCAGCTCAGGCTTCGTACGAAGCGGGTGGGCCGCAGGTCTTGGTGTTCGACTAACGGTCAGATTGCTGCGCTGTAGGTCCGATTGTCGGACTGCTCGTTCTGGTCGGTCGTCATAGTGCCTGCGATCATCCGCACCAGTGGATGTGCCCACCGCGCAATGCTGAGCGTCTTGCCATCCCACGTCACGGCGTCGCCAAACCGTTCCACGATGTGCAGAATGGCGGTCAGGACAGTTTGATCCGTCAATTGCGCGTTGGATAGGGTTGCGGTGTGATAGCACATCAGCTGCTCAACCACGTCAGCCTTCAAGTGATCCATGCCGGTCAGTTCATAGCCGCGCCACAAAGCGGATTGCCCCGCCTCCACCTGTGCCGCGTACTTGCCGGTTACCGGGATGTTCTGCGCAAATCCTTGCGGATATGTGGAAATAGCCGAAGCGCCCAACCCGATCAGGTAAGGTGCTTTGTCATCTGTGTACCCTTGGAACGAGCGGGTCAGGCACTTGTCGAAGAAAGCACGGGCCAGCGTATCGTCGGTACGTGCAAAGTGGTCGATGCCAATCTGCACGTATCCTTGTCCCAGAAGCGTCCGGCGCGCGAGGTTGAACAACACCAATCTCTGTTCGGCTTTCGGTAGGGCATCGCTTGGGATCAATGACTGACGCTTGGACATCCACGGCACGTGAGCATAACCAAAGAGTGCGATACGTCTTGGGTGCATTTCCAGTGCAGCATCCAGCGTGGTTGCAAGCGTCTTCTCCGTCTGAAAAGGCAAGCCATACAGCAGATCGAAGTTAAGGGCGTCTACGCCAAGATCGTGCAGCTGTTTCACGACGTCGGCGGTCAGGTCGCGCGATTGTTCGCGGCCAATTGCTTTTTGCACCTTCGGATCGAAGTCCTGAATGCCCAGGCTGGCCCGGGACAGCCCGTGTTCTTTCAACATAGCTAGCCGCTTTGGCCCTACATCCGTTGGGTCCACTTCAACTGAAAACTCTTCAAGTTTACCGAGCCCCCAAATGTCGTTCAGGCCGCTCAACAATCGATCGAGAAGTGTAGAAGACAGGATTGTCGGTGTTCCACCACCCAGATGTAGCCGTCGTGGGCGTACTGCGCCGCCAAAGGCACCGCGAGTGGATCGGGCTTCGGCTAAAATCCGCTCAATATATGGCGCCAGCGGGGCATCACTCCGTGTTCCTTGGGTCCGACAGGCGCAAAACCAGCACAGTCTGCGGCAAAACGGAATGTGGACATAGAGCGAAATCTCTGCATCCTCAGGTGCAGTGGATTGCCAGGCGCGCACGCATTCCTCACCAACAGCATCGCTGAACCAATTGGCAGGCGGGTAGCTGGTAAAGCGTGGCACCTTGGCATTAAAAAGCCCATGACGGCGGAGGTCAGAAACGTGTTTCATGCTCTCAAAATGAGTGGTCTGTCATTGCTGCGCATTGACACAGATCAACGGAGGGTTTGATGAACAAGGTGCTTCCTGTCGTGGAAAATTGCGCCAGCTGCCCCATCCGTCATCGGGCTGTTTGCGCACGTTGTGATGATGACGAACTGGAACAGCTCAACCAGATCAAGTTTTACAAGACATACGCCGCGGGCCAGACCATCGCCATGCGCGGAGACGCACTGGACGTGGTGGCGTCGGTTGTCGCTGGCACTGCCACATTGGAGCGCGCGATCGAGGATGGGCGTACGCAGCTGGTAGGGCTTCTGCTGCCGTCGGACTTTATAGGGCGGCCCGGGCGGGACACGCTGCAATACGATGTCACGGCGGTCACCGATGTGACATTGTGTTGCTTTCAGCGCAAACCGTTTGAGGCACTTCTAACCCGCATTCCGCATGTTCAGGAGCGACTGCTTGAAATGGCGCTGGATGAATTGGATGCAGCGCGCGATTGGATGCTCTTGCTGGGCCGCAAGACTGCACGCGAGAAAATTGCCAGTTTCCTGATGCTGATTGCAAAGCGCACCGTGCATCCGGATGGACAGGTTTTGGGCGATACATCGCGTATCGAATTGCCGATAAGCCGCGAGGCGATGGCAAATTTTCTGGGTCTCACCATTGAGACTGTCAGCCGCCAGTTTACCGGCTTACGCAAAGATGGTGTTATCGCGCTTGATGGCAACCGGAACGTGCGCATCCCTGATCTTGAGACTCTGCTGCTGGAAAGCGGTGACGATTCTGATGGCGGACCGTTGATCTGACAACCTTGGCTTGATCCAAATCAACGCGGTCACGCGTGGCCATTGCTATCCCTTCTGACCGAAAGGCCAAAGGAGGGCTTGCATATGTATTCCAACATCCTGATCCCCGTTTTGTTCGGCGAGGGGCGCGATCACCCGCAGGCTGTGGCCGTCGCCAAGCATCTTGCATCTGAAGCTGCGCGCATAACGTTGCTGCACGTGATGGAACAGTTGCCCATGTACGCCGCTGAATACGTGCCGGCGGATACGGTGGCGGGCAATCGGGAGCGGATTGCAACGCGGTTGAAGATGATGGCCAGTGAGTTGCCAAACGGACAAAGCGCCGTGATCGAAGGCGCAACCGGCCGCAGTATCACCGACTACGCCGAACAAAACGGTGTCGATCTGATCGTCATTGCGTCCCACCAGCCTGCTTTGTCCGATATCCTGCTGGGGTCGACAGCAGCGTGGGTCACGCGTCACGCGAAGTGTGCGGTGCATGTAATTCGGTAAATCGGCCTCTCTTGATCCAGATCAACGCGGCCCGACGCGGGCGCATCTAATCAGCCAACATACGAACAGGTCTGTTGTCCCCGCGGGGACAGCACGCAACCGCGAAGGACGAACCATGTGGGACTATGTTAAATTGATCTTGCTGGGTCTGGTTGCTCTGGTCGCTGCAATTGCAGCGGATTGGGGCCACGATCTGGCCTATAAACTGCATGCCGCGCTGATCATGTTGATCGCTGCAGGCATGTTTATTTGGTAACTACGCCATGTCGGCGAAACGCGCGCTGTCGTTGATGACACCGGTTACATGGATAATGTTGTCCGAGCGGGTGTAATCGCCACTGGCTTCTGGGGTGTCGTCGGATTTCTGGCGGGGGTTTTCATCGCCTTCCAGCTTGCTTTTCCGGGGCTGAATTTTGATTGGGGTCAACCTTTTACCAATTTCGGACGTTTGCGCCCACTGCATACTTCTGCAGTGATTTTTGCTTTTGGCGGCAACGCCCTGATCATGTCGTCTTTCTACATTGTTCAACGCACCTGCGGCGCGCGGCTTTGGGGCGGCAACCTCGCCTGGTTCGTATTCTGGGGTTATCAGCTTTTCATCGTGATGGCGGCCACCGGGTACCTGCTGGGGGCGACGCAATCCAAGGAATATGCCGAACCTGAATGGTATGTGGACATCTGGCTGACATTGGTCTGGGTCGCTTTCCTCGCTGTCTACATGGGCACGATCTTCAAGCGGCAAGAGAAACATATTTACGTCGCCAACTGGTTCCTCTTGGCCTTCATCATCACCGTGGCGATGCTGCACATCGTCAACAACCTGAGCATTCCGGTCTCGCTGCTGGGCTCCAAGTCCGTGCAGGTGTTCTCGGGCGTACAGGATGCCATGACGCAGTGGTGGTATGGCCACAACGCAGTGGGCTTCTTCCTGACTGCCGGGTTCCTGGGCATGATGTACTACTTCGTGCCCAAGCAGGCGGGCCGTCCTGTCTATAGCTACAAGCTGTCGATCATCCACTTCTGGGCGCTGATCTTCCTGTATATCTGGGCGGGTCCGCACCACTTGCACTACACCGCTTTGCCTGACTGGGCGTCGACCCTTGGCATGGTGTTCTCAATCATCCTGTGGATGCCGAGCTGGGGGGCATGATCAACGGCCTGATGACGCTACAAGGCGCATGGGACAAGCTGCGGACTGATCCGATCATTCGGATGATGGTGATTTCGCTGGCCTTCTACGGCATGTCCACCTTCGAAGGACCGATGATGTCCATCAAGGCGGTCAACTCGCTCAGCCACTATACCGACTGGACCATCGGGCACGTGCATTCCGGCGCGCTGGGCTGGAATGGCATGATCACCTTTGGCGCGCTCTACTTCCTGACGCCGCGCCTGTGGGGCGGCAAGCAGATGTATTCCATGGCTGCTATCGACTGGCACTTCTGGCTCGCGACTATTGGTATCGTGCTTTACGCGGCATCCATGTGGGTGACCGGCATCATGGAGGGCCTGATGTGGCGCGAAGTTGATGCCCAAGGGTTCCTGGTGAACTCGTTCGCCGACACTGTGAGCGCGAAGTTCCCGATGTATGTGGTGCGCGGATTGGGTGGGGTTCTGTACCTGACCGGTGCCTGCATCATGGTCTGGAACATGTGGATGACCATTCGGGGTGGGCAACCTGTCCGGGTGGCCCCGCCTGCGGTGCCTATTGCTGCCGCTCAACCTGCACAAGCCGCATAAGGGAGACCGAAACATGGCTTTTCTCAAGCGACACCAGGTTCTGGAACGCAGCCCGACGCTTTTGTTCGTCTTTTCGCTGCTCACTGTCTCGGTCGGCGGCATCGTGGAGATCACGCCGCTCTTCTACCTCGAAAACACGATTGAGGAGGTGGAAGGCGTGCGGCCCTACAGTCCGCTCGAACTGGCGGGGCGCGACATCTACGTGCGCGAGGGGTGCTACGTCTGCCACAGCCAGATGATCCGCCCCATGCGGGACGAGGTTGAACGCTACGGGCACTACTCCCTGGCGGCTGAATCGATGTACGATCATCCACATCAATGGGGATCGAAGCGGACCGGACCCGATTTGGCCCGTGTCGGCGGCAGGTATTCGGATGCCTGGCACGTCGATCACCTGATGGACCCGCAATCGGTTGTGCCTGAATCGATCATGCCGAAATACGCCTTCCTCGCGGATGCGGTGATAGACGGCGAGCATATCGAGGATCTGGTTAAGACCCACCGCTTTGTGGGCGTGCCCTATACCGATGAGATGGTCGCAGCCGCTGCCGACGATTTTCGGGTTCAGGCCGATCCCGACGGCGATTGGGATGGTTTGGTCGAGCGCTACCCCGGCGCGGTCGTATCCAACTTTGACGGCCAGCCTGAACTGACCGAGATGGATGCGCTGATTGCTTACCTGCAGATGCTGGGCACCTTGGTCGATTTCTCGACCTTTACGCCCGATCCGAGCCGATAGGAGGTTTTGATGGACACGTATTCCTTCCTGCGAGAGTTGGCTGATAGCTGGGTGCTTCTGGCGATGGTGATCTTCTACATCACCGCCTGCCTTTGGGCCTTCCGTCCCTCGGCGCGTGCGGCCAATGAAGAGGCGGCCGGTATTCCACTGAGAAACGACACTGATGCGCATCTGGCAGCGCAAGAACCGGAGGCCGACCAAGATGGCTGACAAACAAGACATTGATGATGTCACCGGGACCGATACCACAGGTCACGAATGGGACGGCATCAAGGAACTGAACAACCCGCTGCCGCGGTGGTGGTTGTGGACCTTTTACGGCACGGTTGTCTGGGGGTTGGCATACACGATTGCCTATCCTGCGTGGCCGCTGATCAATTCGGCCACGACGGGTGTATTGGGATACTCCACCCGCGCCGAAGTTGCTGAACGGATTGCAGAAGTGAATGCGCAGAACGCGGAATTGACGGAACGTCTGGCGTCTGCGGATTTGGCGACACTTGCGCCTGACGATCCGGCGCACCGGTTTGGCGTTGCAGGCGGCGCTTCGGTCTTTCTTGCCCATTGCTCGCAATGCCATGGGTCCGGTGCCGCAGGCGTTCAGGCGGCCGGCTATCCCAACCTGCTGGATGATGCCTGGCTGTGGGGCGGCACGCTGGAAGACATCGAGTATACCGTGAGGCACGGTATTCGGAACGAGACCGACCCAGATGCGCGGTGGTCTGAGATGCCTGCGTTCGGCGACATCATGTCAGACGAGGAGATCGACCAAACCGTTGAGTACGTCCTGTCCTTATCGGGCCAGGACCATGATGCGGCCATGGCTGAACAGGGCATGGTTTGGTTCCAAGAGCAGTGCACCGCTTGTCACGGCGACAACGGCGAAGGCATCCGGGAACTAGGCGCGCCTACTCTGAACGATGCGATTTGGCTTTATGGCGGGGATCGCGAAACCCTGATCGAGACGGTGACCTATTCACGCTTCGGCGTGATGCCAGCTTGGGGTCAGCGTTTGGACGAAGAAGAGATCAAGGCAGTCACCTTGTATCTGCACCAGTTGGGCGGCGGCGAGTAACTCTCGCCGTATCGCTCCATGCTGCGTATCGGGCTCGGGCCCATCCAGGAGGGATACGCGGCGCTCCCGGTCTCTGTCCTGTTCGTACCAAGCTGGGACCGGGATTTCCCCTTGGTGCTTGATCCAGATCAAGGTGCTGGCCGTGCAGGCCCTGCAGTTTGAACATACGAACAGGACATTTGACAATGACACAGTCTCCGGCTTCTCCGCCGCCTCTTTACGTGCCGCGTGAACCGATCTTTCCCCGGCGGGTGAGGGGTAAGTTTCGCACGCTCAAATGGTGGATCATGGGTGTCACGCTTGCGATCTACTACCTGACCCCATGGATTCGTTGGGACCGCGGCCCGAACCTGCCGGATCAGGCGGTTCTTGTTGATCTGGCGGGGCGGCGTTTCTACTTCCTATGGATCGAGATCTGGCCACACGAGTTCTATTTTGTGGCGGGGCTGTTGATTATGGCGGGGCTCGGCTTGTTCCTGTTCACCTCTGCCTTGGGTCGCGTTTGGTGTGGCTACACCTGTCCGCAAACTGTTTGGACTGACCTTTTCATTCTTGTTGAACGCTGGATTGAAGGCGATCGCAACGCCCGCGTCCGTCTATGGAACGCAGATTGGTCGCTGAACAAAGTGCGCCTGCGCTTGACCAAGTGGGCGGTATGGTTCCTGATTGCGATGGCGACCGGCGGGGCGTGGGTTTTCTATTTTGCCGATGCTCCGACTTTGGCCCGCGATTTGCTGTCCTTCGGTGCACCGCTCGTGGCCTACTCCACCATCCTGATCTTGACAGCGACCACCTTTGTCTTTGGTGGCTTCATGCGCGAACAGGTCTGCAATTACATGTGCCCATGGCCGCGGATCCAGGCCGCGATGATGGACAATGACACGCTGACGGTTGCCTATCGCCACTGGCGGGGCGAGCCACGGGGCAAGCACCGCAAGGCTAAAGGTGCCGATCAGCTTGGTGACTGCGTAGATTGCATGGCGTGTGTGAACGTTTGTCCGGCGGGCATCGATATCCGTGACGGACAGCAGATGGAGTGCATCACCTGTGCCCTGTGTATCGACGCTTGCGATGAGGTGATGGAGCGTATCGGAAAGCCACGTGGGCTGATCGACTATCTGGCCCTGTCGGATGAAAAGGCCGAGACCAAAGGTGCCAAGCCGCGCCCGATCTGGCGGCACGTGCTGCGCCCCCGTACGATCCTTTATACAGCGATGTGGTCGCTGATCGGTGTGGCGTTGGTCTATGCACTGTTCATCCGCTCGGATATCGACCTAACGATCGAGCCAGTGCGCAATCCGCAGTTCGTAACACTGTCGGATGGAGCGGTGCGCAACACCTATACCCTCCGCATCCGCAACCTGACTGCCGAGGATCGAACATTCCGCGTTATGCTGACGTCCGAAGACATCCTTCGCATTGATGTCGAGACCGACGGTCAGAGTCCCAACCATGTTACCGTCCCCGCGAACGAAACAATGCAGGCCCGCGTCTATGTCATCGCCCGCCCGCAAGATGCGGCTGCAGACAGAGAGATCACGGATTTGCGCCTGTGGGTCGAAGACGTCGAAACTGACGATCGGGCTGGTGTCACCACAATTTTCAACGGAAAGGGTTAAGAGATGCAGGTCAAGGAACTCACCGGCTGGCACGTATTGGCTATCTTTGGATCAGCCTTTGCCATCATCATCAGTGTGAACCTGACACTTGCCTTTCAGGCGGTACACACTTTTCCGGGGCTGGAGACCAAGAATTCCTATGTCGTCAGCCAAGCGTTTGATGGCGATCGCGCCGCGCAAGAAGCATTGGGCTGGAAGGTCTATGCAGATGTGGCGGACGGTGTGCTGGCACTGCACATTGACGATGCAATTGGGCCGGTGGTGCCGACGATCACATCGGCGACCTTGGGCCGCGCGACGCATGTGGGCGAGGATCTCACACCAGATTTCCGGCACGATGGCGTTCAGTTCGTGGCGGATATCCCGACACTAGCGCCGGGAAACTGGAACCTGCGTCTGGCCGCGGTTGCTCATGATGGGACAGACTTCCGGCAGCGCATTGTCCTTCGAGTGTGGCAATGAGTATTGCATCCCGCCCGGGTTGCGTTGCGGCCGGTGACGTTGCCGAGACAGCGGGACGTGATGCGGGACTACCCACTCATGAGCTGATCCTGCCAGGCATCCATTGTATTGCCTGTATCCGGTCGGTTGAAGGGCTGCTCAACTCCCGCCCGGATATCACAGCGGCGCGGGTCAACCTGAGCCGCAAGCGTGTGGCGATCACGGCGGAACCGGGTATTGATCCTGCGCCGTGGATCGCTGCGCTGACCGGCGTCGGGTTCGAGGCACATGAGGCGCGTGACGCTGGCGCCCCCAGTCAGGATGACGGCCTGACTTTGCGCCTTGGCATCGCAGGCTTCGCAATGATGAATGTCATGCTGCTGTCAGTGGCCGTCTGGTCCGGTGCGACAGATGCCACACGCGATTTCTTCCACTGGATCGCTGCCACGATTTCATTGCCCGCCGCGATCTACTGTGCACAGCCGTTCTTTCGTTCGGCTTGGTCTGCATTACGCGGTATGCGGTTGAATATGGACGTGCCCATCGCGCTGGCCATCGTTCTGGCCTGCGGTCTTTCGCTTTATGAAACGTCGCAAGGCGGAGAGCATGCGTATTTCGATGCCGCCCTGTCCCTGACGTTCTTTCTGCTTGCGGGTCGTGTTCTGGAAAAGCGTATGCGTCAGGCCGCACGTTCGGCTGCTGCTGATTTGGCGGCGCTTGAGCCGTTGCGGGTAACGCGCATCGAAGGCGAAACGCGCGTGAGTGTCCCTGTCGATGATGTGGCTGAAGGTGATACGCTGTGGCTGGCTGCTGGGGCGCGGGTGCCTGTGGATGGCGTGCTGGACAGCGGATCGGCACAGGTTGATCGCAGCGCCCTGACTGGGGAAAGTGATGAGATCGCCGTCGAGCAGGGTGCTTCGCTCACTGCCGGAGAGGTTGTTTTGACCGGTCCCGTCACGATGCGTACAACTGTGGCGGCCAAGGGCTCGACCCTGCGCAGGTTGATCCAAATCGCAGCGCATGCCGAAGGTGCGCGCAGCAAGTACACCAGTTTGGCGGACCGTGCTGCTGGCGTGTACGCGCCGTTGGTGCATGGTCTGGCCATTGCCGCCTTTGTCGGATGGTTGATCGCTACGGGTGACATGTACCACGCCCTGACAATCGCGATTGCGACGCTGATCATCACCTGTCCCTGCGCCTTGGGCCTTGCACTGCCAGCAGTTTCCACCGTAGCGACCGGGCGACTTTTCCGCATGGGGTTGCTGGTCAAATCTAAAACGGCATTGGAGCGTCTGGCCGAAGTAGACACGGTCGTTTTCGACAAGACCGGTACTCTGTCAGCTGCCGCGCTTGTCCCACACAAGGACATGCCGGACGAGGCACGCGCCGTTCTCAAGGCATTGGCGCAAGCATCTGCGCACCCGCTCAGCCGTTCGGTTCTATTGTTGTTGAATGATGTCAGACCTGCTGATCTTGAAGGTATAGCGGAGCATCGTGGTAACTGTGTTTCCGCCTCTTGGAATGGCGCATCTGTGCGTTTTGGCAATGCTACGTGGGTAGGGGCAGGCCAAGGCACTGTCTTGCAAATCCGCGATACCGTCTATGCGCTTGAGCGACGCGAACAGCTTTTTGCTGATGCCGTCAACACCGTCGCGCGCCTGAGTGATATGGGGTTTGACGTCCATATTTTGACCGGTGACAGCGCGCGCAACGCAGCACGTGCGGCCAACGAGTTGGGCGTTGACAATGTACACGCCGAGGTGGACCCAGAGGCCAAACAGGACCTGATCGAACGTCTGCAGGTCGAGGGGCACAAGGTCGTCATGGTCGGTGACGGTCTGAACGACACTTTGGCCCTGACCCGCGCTTGGGCGTCCATTGCGCCGGGCACCGCGCTTGAAGCAAGCCAGAACGCGGCCGATGTGGTGCTTTTGGGTCAACACCTGTCTGGAATCCCCGCAGCAATTGGCATTGCGCGCAGCGCAAGGCGGCGCATTCTTGAGAATTTCGGACTGGCTGCTTGTTACAATGCTGTGGCCATTCCGTTATGCTTGGCTGGCTTTGCCACACCTTTGATGGCCGCACTCGCGATGTCTACCAGTTCGATTACCGTTACCCTGAACGCCCTGCGCACGAAGGCACAGACATGAACGTTCTTGTGATCCTCGTCCCCTGTTCGCTCATCCTTGGATTGGGCGCGCTGGTTGCCTTTGTCTGGACGATGAAGAGCGATCAGTATTCGGACCCGGAAGGTGACGCCCGGCGCATCCTACTTGAGGATGACGAGCCGACCTAGAAGGCGACGCGGTCGCCGCCTTTGAGATCAAGAATTTCGCGCGCCTCATCAGGGCTGGCAACCTCGCAGCCCAAGTCTTCGACAATGCGGCGGATTTTGGTGACTTGCTGGGCATTTGACTCGGCAAGCTTTCCGCGTGTGATGAACAGGCTGTCTTCCAACCCGACGCGCACATTGCCACCCATCTGGCTGGCGGTCGTGGCAAGTGGCATCTGTGCGCCGCCTGCGCCAAGAACGGACCAGCGATAGTCATCGCCAAAGAGGCGGTCGGCCGTGCGTTTCATGAAGATCAGGTTGTCGACTTCGGCCCCGATCCCGCCCAGAACGCCGAACACGAATTGCAGGAACACGGGTGCCTTGAACAGGCCGATGTCCATGCAGAACTTCAGGTTATAGAGGTGGCCGACATCGTAGCATTCATGCTCGAACTTTATGTCATGTGGGGCCAAGGCCTTGGCCGCCTGCGTGATGTCGGCAAACGTGTTGCGGAAGATATTCGCTTCGGACCCTGCGATATACTCCTTTTCCCAGTCGTGTTTCCACGTGTCATAGCGGTCGACCAGCGGGTGAAAGGCGAAGTTCATTGACCCCATGTTGAGGGAGCACATCTCGGGGCTGTAGTGGACGGCAGCCTTGATCCGGTCCTCGATCAGCATGGTGGGCGCACCACCCGTTGTGATGTTGAGCACGGCGTCGGTTGATTGCTTTACGCGGCTCAGGATGCCCGTGTAGTGATCTGGATCCACCGATGGGCGTCCATCTTTGGGGTCACGTGTGTGCAGGTGAAGGATAGATGCGCCTGCTTCTGCAGCGGCAATCGCCTGTTCGGCAATGTCGTTGTGTGTGACGGGCAGGTGGTCGGACATCGTTGGTGTGTGGATGGCCCCTGTGACCGCGCAGGTAATGATTGTCTTTTGCTTGGCCATGATCAGATATCCTTTGGATCGTTCAATTTGATGCGGTAGCTGAGCGGGAACAGCTCAAGGTCGTAACGGTCGCGGATCAGGCCCCAGACTCCCTTTGGCGCCTTCAGCATGACCACGATGGCCACCGCGCCCAGCACCATCAAATAGATCGTGCCGAAATCTGCCAGTGTTTCGCGCAGGAGGAAGAAGAGGAGCGTGCCAATGATTGGCCCTTCCAATGTGCCGATGCCGCCGATCACGACAATAAAGATGACGAAGGCGGTCCAGTCGTTGACCGAAAAGGCGGCGTCGGGCGAGATGCGGAGTTTTTGCAGGAAGATCAGGCCGCCGATGATCGCGGTGAAGGCAGAGGTGACGACATAGACCTCAAGCTTGGTGCGCCAGATGTCGATGCCAAGGCCGCTTGCCGCCACTTCGCTGTCGCGGATGGCGGTGAGTGCAAGGCCGCGGCGGGAGCGCAAGAACAAGTACACTGCCGCGATGACTAGGACTGCAGAGCCAAGGGCCAACCAGTAGCTGAGTGCTTCGCGACCCGAGCGTGAGGACGCGAGTGACCTTACGATGCCCACAGGTAATGAAGTTCCCGAGCCGCCGCCGAGCGCTGAAATCTGTGCAAAGGTTAGGCGGAACACTTCGGCCATCACCCATGTGCCGATTGCGAAGTATGCGCCCTTGAGCCTGAAGATGAGCGAGGCGATGGGGACGGAAAGTACAGCCGCCAGCAACCCGGCGAGGAGGATCGCCGTGATCGGATGTAGGCCGCCGAAGATGGTGAGGGCAAAGAGCATGTAGCCGCCGAAGCCGACGAAGGCCTGTTGGCCGACGGACACGAGGCCCGCGTAGCCCGCCATCAGGTTCCACAAACATGCGAGGGAGAGGTAGAGGAAGATCTCGCCCATCAGGCGCAGGTCGGCGCGGCCCGCCCACCAAGGTGCTGCAGCTAGCACAATTAGGGCAAACGCTGCGACGATCATGGCGATGCGGCTGGCGCGGGTGGCGCGGTATACGGTGGGCGTGCTCATCAGTGCTGCACCCTTGGGAAAAGGCCGTTGGGGCGTACAGCAAGGACGACGAGAAAGGCAATGTGGCCGGCCAGCACTTGCCAGCCGGGATCTATCTTGGCCCCTATGGTTTGAGCCACTCCCAAGATCACGCCACCGGCGAGCGTGCCCCACAGGTTCCCAAGCCCACCGATGATGACAGCTTCGAAACCGAAGATTAGGCGCCCCCCGCCGATAGACGGGTCAAAACTGGTGCGGATACCGAGAAGGATGCCTGCGATGCCCGTGACAGCAAGCGCCAGTGCCATTGCAAGACCAAAGACATGCGCTTTGTTCAGTCCCATCAACTGCGCGATGTCCTGATTGTCCGATACGGCGCGGAAGCCGCGCCCAAGCGCTGTGCTGTAGAACATCCATTGCAAACTCGCGATCACCGCGACGGCAACACCAAAGGTCAAGAGCGGCAGGAGGCCGACGGTCAAGCTGCCCACTGACACGCTGGCCGTCTCGATCGCTCCTGCTGACAGTTTCTGTGGGTCGGCGGAGTATCCTTCGAGCAATGCGTTTTGGATGATCACTGATAAACCGAACGTCACCAGGAGCGGCGGTAGGATATCCGGACCCAGCGTCTGGTTCAGGATACCGCGTTGCAGGACATACCCGATCCCGGCCATCACCGGCAGCACCAGCAGAGCAGCTGCAAATGGGTGCACGCCGAACATCATGGTGGTGCTCAAGCCAAGATAGGCGGCGAGGATGATCAGATCGCCATGGGCGATGTTTACCAACCGCATCACGCCAAAGATCAGCGACAACCCCGCGGCGAACAGTGCATATAGGCCACCCAGCAGGACGCCCTGCAAAATCACACCTGTCCATTCGATCATGCGGCAACTCCGAAATAGGCGACTGTGATTTGGTCGCGCGTGACATGGTCTGTCTTGCCGCTGAGTGACACGCGCCCCTCTTGTAGGCAGAACACGCGGGATGAGACTTCGAGCGCTTTGCTGATATCCTGTTCCACAACGAGCGCGGTCATGCCGCCGCCAATGATCCCCGGCAAAGCGTCGTAGATCGTCTTTATGATGACAGGAGCGAGGCCAAGGCTGATCTCGTCAAACAGGATCACTTCGGGGTTCGCCATTAAGGCCCTGCCGATGGCAACCATTTGTTGTTGCCCGCCCGACAAGGAAGTCGAGGCTTGGCTACGCCGTTCTTTCAGTACGGGGAAGAGGTCGTATACGGCATCCAGCGACCATGGACCGGGACGCCCGACTTTGCCACCGAGCAATAGGTTCTCTTCGACCGACAGTGACGGGAACAGCTGTCGTCCCTCTGGCACCAAGGCGACGCCGCGATAGGCGACCTGATCCGCGCGCAGGGTGCCGATTGCTTCACCATTAAGATGCACTTGGTCGGGCGTGTTGCGTATTAGGCCAGAGATGGAGCGCATAAGTGTGCTTTTGCCCGCGCCATTGGCGCCAATGATCGCCACCACTTCACCTGTATGGATGTCCATGTCGATGCCATAAAGCGCCTGGAAGTCGCCATAGTGCGCGTCGAGTTTCGTGAGCGACAGGATCGGGTCAGACATCTGGGTCCACTCCCAAATAGATTTCCTTCACTTCTGCACTATCCATGATCTCTTTCGGGGCGCCTTCGGCGATCTTCTTGCCGAAGTCGATCACGATCAGTCGGTCCACTACGGCCAGTAGCGCATGCACGACATGTTCGATCCAGATGATCGTCGTACCGTGCGCATGCACTGCCTTGATCGTGTCGATCAGGTCTGTGCATTCGGCTTCGGTCAGCCCCCCCGCGATTTCGTCAAGAAGGAGGAGCCTGGGGCGAGCCGATAGTGCCCGCGCCATCTCAAGCCGCTTGCGGTCAAGCAGCGTCAGTGAACCGGCGCGCTGGTTCGCCTTGGCCAACAGGCCAGTGTCAGTCAGTACCTGAAGCGCGTGATCTTTGGCGGCGTGGCCTGAAAGGCCCGCGCCCTGCATTGCGCCTACAAGCGCATTTTCATAAACCGTCATGCCGCCAAAAGGTTGTGGCACCTGGAACGACCGCGCGATGCCTATCTTGCACCGCTTTGCGGCCGAAGCGGTCGTTATGTCCGACCCCTGGAACGTGATCCGGCCCGCGTCGGGGCTGAGCGCGCCAGTGATCAAATTAAAAAGCGATGTCTTGCCCGCGCCATTGGGCCCGAGAATGCCTACGGCATCGCCTTGGGCTATCTCGAACGCGGTGTCATCCGCAACCGTGACGGCCCCGAATGACTTGCTTAGCCCATCGACGGACAAAAGGGCAGACACGCTGCGCCCTAACTCAACAGTTGCAGGTCGCCACCCACCGGGATCTGCGGCGCATGGCTGTTGTTCGTGATGACCAGTTCGACGCCATCTCCGTCCTTTTGCCACTGTCCGGACACAAGCGGTGTCTTGGACACGTTGGGTACTGGACCATTGGCCCAGTTCACATCGCCTACGATGGTCGAGATGTTGGTGCTCTGGATTGCCGTGGCGTTTGCCTCGAAATCGTCCAGATCGTCGGATCGGGAAATGACGTCCGCCACCACTTCGAAGAGCGCATGCTTGAACCCGATCGGTTGGGTCCACGGGCGACCGGTGGCAGCAGTGAAGCCGTTGGCAAGGTCACCTGCAGATGTGCCTGTCAGCGAGGACTTGAATGGGTGGTTCGGGGACCACCATATCTCGGTTGTCAGGCCCGCACCGCGGTCGCCAAGCGCTTCAATGGCGGACGGGAAGAGCAAGGCCTTTCCGATGGTTGCGACCTTGGGGTTGAAACCCTGTTGTGCGGCTTGTGACCAGAAAGTGCCAAAATCCGGTGGGATCATGACGCCCGTAATGATCTCGCAGCCCGCATCTTTGAAGGCCGAGATGTAGTTCGAAAAATCGTCGGTCAACGGTTGGAACCGGCCCGGATCGATCAGCTCAAATCCTTGAGCCGCCAGCGGCTTGGGCAAACCAAGATCGGCGTCACCCCAAGCGTTGCCATCCGCGTCGTTCGGGAAAAGTCCGCCAACCTTCTTGGCGACCCCGCTTCCTTCCCAGAGGCTGGTAAAGTTTGCAATGATATCCTCGAGCCCCCAAAAGAAGTGATAGGTGTATTGGAAGCCTTCGGCCGGGTTGCCGCCACGGCCAAAAAAATAAGGCTGCCACGGTGCGTCGGTGGTGATGCAGGGTACTTCGTTGATTTCCGCCTGATCGGCGACGGGGTTCGTGGTATCGGGCGTGGCGGCGGCCGTGATAATGTCAACTTCGTCCGACAGGATCAGCTCAGCGGCCACTTCGGCAGCACGGTTGGGGTTTGATTGGCTATCTTTCTTGATGATCTCGATATTGTAAGTCTTGCCATTGTTGGTGATGCCGCCCGCGAAATGAGCGCGCAGGCCTTCTAGGATGTAGTCATCAGCTTCGGCAAAGCCCGCGAGGGGGCCGGTCGACGGGGTGACGAAACCCACCTTGATCGTGGGATTGGCGGCATAAGCGCGTGTGGCGCGCAGGATCGCGGGGGCGGCGACGGTTGCGCCCAGCCCTGCCAGTATACGGCGGCGTGTGATATCGGTTTTCATGTTTCTCCTCCCAAAGATGTGGTTCGGTTCTTGGCCGATCCGGTCACGCGGGCCATTTTTGAAATGGCTTGGCGCGGTCTTGTTCTTCAGACCTATCACATGCAAAAGATGATCCTGATCCGATTTGAATGGCTACTTATAACATCGTGTTATGTTTTGGCCTCGTTCTCCAGTATCCCTTCAAGCGCGCCCAGATGATGTGCGATGCGCGCTTTTGTTCGTTCAAGATCGCCCTCGGCCCATTCACGAAGGCCGTGGCCCGCTGCCATGCCCGTTCGCCCGTCATCCAGCAGCGATTGCAGCAGCGGGGACGGAGCCGGACGAGCATCGAGGTCGAACAGAACTTGACTGTGTATGTCTCGGGTTAGAGCTAACCCGACGAGATCGGCGTTTTCCATCGGCCCAAGAACAGCCAGACGGCGGCCAAAGCTGGCCTTCACCACGTCATCCACGGCCTTGGCCGAACAGATACCATTTTCGACCAGACTGATTGCTTCACGCCACAGCGCGTGTTGAAGGCGGTTGCCGATAAAGCCGGGAACGTCTTTTTCCACAAGGGCAGGGGTTTTGCCTGCGTCGGCCAGTAGATCAACCATCTTGTTGGCAGTGTCCGGAGCAGTCCATTCCGTTTTTATCACCTCGACCAGCGGGATCATGTGGGGAGGGTTCCACCAATGGGTTCCGAGCGCGCGTTGGCGCAGCGTGAGCCCTCCCATGATCTTGGTGATCTGGATGACAGACGTGTTCGAGGCGAGAATGGCGTGGTCTGGGGCGTGTGTTTCAACGTCTGCAAAGATCGACCGTTTCAACTCCAGCTTTTCTGGTGCGGCTTCGAAGACGACATCCGCATCGCTCACGGCCGCCTTGATCCCGTCGCACAGCTCGATCCGTTTCAACGTGTGTGCAATATCTTGTTCGGAGGCGTCCAGGAGGCGCAGGCTGTCGGACACCCGGTGAGGCAAGCTTTGCAATACCTCGGGGACCGGATCGGACACTGCCACGTAATGACCAGCACGGGCAAAGGTCAGGGCAATACCATGGCCCATCAGCCCTCCCCCAATTACTGCGATTTGCTGGTTCTTGTCCATGTATCAGCCCGCCGTATAGCCGCCGTCGGCATACAGAATATGCCCGGTGTAGAAGTCCGACGCGGGCGAAGACAGGAACAAGAGAGGGCCCGCGAGATCCTCGGGCTCGCCCAGTCGGCCCTTGGGCACACGGGTTAGAAAACCGTCGCGCACGGTTTTGGCCTCGTCCGTATCCTCGAACATCCAGGCGGTCAGCGGGGATCGGAAGACGGTTGGCGCGATGGCGTTTACCGTGATGCCTGTTGGACCCAATTCGCAGCCAAGCGCCTTGGTGATCCCGTCGACTGCTGCCTTTGATGCGCAGTACGCGGTGTAGCCTGCAGGGTGACCCAAAAGGCCACGGGCCGAGGACATGAGGACAATCTTTCCGCCATCACCCTGGGCCTGCATCTGGGCACTTGCCGTGCGGGCCATCAACCAGCTTTGGGTGACGTTGGCATCCATAACCCCCTCGAATGTTGCGGGTTCCATGTCACCGATCTTGGCAACCTTGTTCATGCCTGATGCAACGACGAGGATGTCGAGGCGTCCGTACGTTTCTACGGTTTCCGCGACAAGCGCGGCGCTGGCTTCTTCGCCGTCGGGCCGTGCGTTGATCTGGTGCGTCTTGCCCTTGCAGGTGGCTGCGACCTCAGCCATGGCGTCGGCATTTCCAGCGGCGAGGACAACCTTTGCGCCTGCGCCCGAAAGACAGCGCGCAGCAACCGCACCAAACGCACCTGAAGCACCGGTAATCAGGGCGACCTTGCCGGAAACATCAAAAAAGGACAGCGGGTTGTCGAGGCTCATGGCCGAACTCCATCGGGGTATGGGATCACGACAAGCATCTTGCAGACATGATTACTGTGGTTCGCGATCTTGCGAACTTCGCCTGGTGGAATGGTGCAACTGTCCATCGCGCGCAGAACCGTGTCTGTGCCATCGATGGTCACGGTCATTTCGCCTTCAAGCACAACGTAAACCTTCTCAAAAGGCGTTGCATCCGGACCCGCACCACCGCCTGGCAGGAACTGTGAGAACCCGATCCATTGATTTTCCGGCCCGTTGTCTTCAAACCCTTGCAGGCGCAGGCCCGCGACACCCCAATGGTTCGGGGCGTCATAAGGCTGGGCATCAGCGAAACGCTTGAGCAACATCAAAAGTCCTCGCCTGCTTCGATCCGGTAGCCTTGGGATTTGTCCATCATGGCCACGAGCCGGATGATGCAACCGTCGCCGCGGTCCCAATTCCAGGGGAAGAACGCAAAGGTGACCCGCTTGCCAGTTACGCGGTCCAGATCACCGCCGACATTCTCAATTCCAAGAATCCCGTTGGTAAACAGCTTTTGGTGCACGGGTTCCCATTCAGGGAAGTCGACCTCCCATGGTGTACCGCCAGACCATTCGAGATATTCCTGCTCAAGATGCGGCAGGATAGGCCCATTGCGCTGCGGTCCGATCGCGGTCGCCAGCGGGTGGTCGTTGGCTTGCGTGTCGTGACCCACAACCTTGACCCCTTTTTCGACCATCCAGTCGGCGGCCGACGGAACCAGCCCGGGACAATAGGCAAAGTAGTCACCGTCTTCATACTGCTTGTGCCAGCCGGTATTGATGATGAGGACATCGTTTTTACGGATCGCATGCCCACAAGCTTTTTCCAGATCATCACCGGTGATCTGTTCCCACTTTTTCTTCGGAATACTGACAACCAGGCCGGACCCAAAGAAGTGTGGCAATGGCACTTCGTCGATGAAGGGCGTCCCCTGAACCACGTGGGCGGGCGCGTCGATGTGAGTGGTGACGTGCATTGTTGTTGTGATCGTCTGGCTCAATACACCGGACTTCGCCATGTAATGCTTGCGATCGATCTGAACGTCTTTGAAATAGGGCCAGTTCGGGCACTGAAAGCCGTAGCGGTGGCTGAGGTTCACGAAATCGAGCCCCATGTCGTTATTTTCGTTTTCCTGGAAATCGATCCCGCGAATATTTACGACCATCGGCTCCTCCCAAAGCTTTGTGTTGCTGTCCCGTATTATGGTGCGTATGTACCGTATACCGGTCAATGTTTGATTGGCGTACTCACGAGCTGCAAATATTTCGGTACTTCTGAGCCGGTAAATGCAGCGCATATTTTAGCGTTGGGGCACTAAAAAATGTCAAAAAATCAAGGTATTCAGGTAATTTCCCGGGCTGCCGAAATCCTGCGTTTGTTAGGTCGTGAGACAGACGGGTTAAGCCTCGGCCAGATTGCGAAAGGGGCCCAACTGCCCCGCTCTACGGTACAGCGCATCGTTGCAGCGCTTGTGGCCGAAGGGTTTGTTTCCACCGAACGGGGGGATGGAGGAATCAGGCTCGGGCGCGAGATTCAAAGCCTCGCCCACGCAGTATCATCGGACATGCGTGCCCGTTTGCGTCCTATAATGGAGCGGCTGTCGGATGAAACGGGTGAGACTGTTGATCTGGCCACTCTGGAGGGGGCTCAGATGTTGTTTGTTGATCAGATAGAAGGCAGCCATCGCCTGCGCACGGTGTCGCGGATCGGAGAACACTTTCCCCTAACCACGACGGCAAACGGGCGGGCCGCTTTGGCTTGCATGCGACCTGAGCGGGCACTCTCTCTGATCCGGGCTGAACATCGTTCACGTGGTCCTTACGCGCCACCCTTGTCCGACATTGTGGATGGGATTGACGCAATCCGGGCGGGTGATCTGGCCTGTGACGAGAACGAACACACCGATGGAATTTGCGCGATGGGGTTTGCAGTGGCGGATCAGGTCGGCGATATCTTTGCTGTGTCTGTTCCGGTTCCAAGCTCACGGTATGACCGGGTCAAACCCGCTTTGGCTGACTCCATTCGGGCGGCAATTGCAATGCTGAAGAGTTAGCGCAAGAGCTGTTGCACTGCTGCAAGACGGAGCATACGCAACGACATGCTTCATATGATCGCTTCACACGTAAATCGTGAGCTGGGATGTGCGGGCGGAAATACTGAAGAGACACTTTGTAGAAGTTTACACAGAGCATCCCGGCGGTATGTAGAGGCGAACAAGCCTGCTGCTATGGGTTACGATCTTTACAAAGATGCAGCTCGCAATCATGGGCTTTGTGGCACTTTATACCATCTGACGACGCACCGGCGGGCTATGACTAAGTCATTATAAAATAGCCACTTTCATCTAATAACGCTCTCAAGAAACCTGAGATGGCGGCAGCCGTGCTGAAACCGTTTCTAAAGGAACCAATTTCCGTGCGTGGTCACCGGTGAACAAGTCAACGGAGCTATTGATGCAGGCGGAATTACGCTTATCGTGTTTGACAGAAATTCCCATCAATGGTTGAATTTTTCTAGTTTTATTTCTTTTGTCGCCGCTTTTTCGCAAATATATTTTGCAGGAGTCTTTGACTCATGTCGTTCGATCTTTCTTTGGTGGATTTGTTCAGACCCTACATTCTCCGGGGCGAGGCGACCACATGGCACGCAGTGCTGTCAGTCATCTATGTCGAAGGTTATGAAACCGCGGCAGGACCCGGCGGGACGGTGGTCCGCGGCGTAGCGCGGTTTTCCGGTGATGTTGATCTACCCAGCTTTGATCCATCGACGGGCACGCTGACTGCTGGTGCCGCCAATGCAGAAGGGCACCCTCGTAACCAACCCGACAGGTCCGAACCCTGGCTCGACATCACCGACACCCGCGTTGAATTCTCGATGACTGTGCCGCGCGTCGCGGGCACAATCATTGCAAATGGTGTTGCGACCGTCCCGGGTGGCGATGCAGATTTCCAACCGTTGCGCGACATTCTTGACGCACTGGACACACCGCCGATTGACCCACCGCCATCTGACTACCCGAATACAGGCTTCACGCTGGATCTGATCCTTGCGGGCATCGAGTTGCGGCCACCGTTCCTGCAACCGGCAGAGATGCGGCCAGACGGGTTGCTCATTCCACATACCACGCGCACGGACGTGGTGTTCCACCTGCCCAAGATCAAGCTTCGCTTAACCCAGGGCTCGGACGCCAACGCGCAGGTGCAGGTTTGCCTGGTGTCTCTTGGTGCGTCAGGCCTCGATGACCCCGGCGCATTGGCGGCAGCAGAGCTTGTCACGATGGAGCCCAGCCATGCCTTTATCGGGCTGGGACGTGTGGTCGGGTTCGGGTTCCGCTCGGCGTACCTTGATCTGTCAGACGGCTATACGCCACCCGAAATCCTGTCGCAATTTGGGTTTGATGAGGCGTGGACCGGACTTTACCTGCCCGAAATCCGTATCTTCTTTGCCCCGAACGGCGCCGAAGATTTTGCAGTCAATGCCGGCGTCGAAAACCTGTTGATCGGGCTTGGCGGTTCGAATGGGGTCACGGGCGACTTCGATGTTGCGGTGATCAACCAGGGCAGCGGTGACCTTGTCATAGGCGCGAATTTCTTCACCAGTGATCGGCAGGGCATCGGCATCACAAGAACAAGCCCGGGGGCTGCAACAGCTGCCTTGCCTGAAGCCACGCGACTTGCGGTTGATGTGCGCGGTGGTCGCGCGCCCTACAGCGTAACGGTCGACCAAGGCAGCGGCGCGCAAGCCGGCGTCGTACATGACGTTACAACACCCGCCACCGGCACACGCACCATCACGATCACTGCGACCGATGCCAGTGCACCGTCGAAGCAGGCGACGCTGACCATCACAGCAGCGCGGCGTGCGCCTCCTGCGGTGGCCCCGCCCCCGGGTGAGCCGCTGGCGGCGATCTTGACAACGACGTCGATCACCCGAGAAGCGCAATCCCTGCCAGCACCACCGCTGGTGCTGCTGAATGACAACCGGCAGGCGGGAACAGTGCGCGTCAGTCTGGCCGGCGCGACTGTTCCGCCAAATACCGAATGGGTCATTGACGGAGGACCAGCCAGTGTTGGCAGCTCTGTCGATGTGGATGTTTCCGGTGGCCAAAGCCGCACGATCGAGGCACGCACACCAGATGACAACATCTCGTCTTTGACGGCGTACTTCCGTTACGACACGCCGCCCAAGAATGACCCGCTCAGCTATTCGAAGGTTGCCGGGAACATCCGGGATGATCAGGCCCTTATTGCGGACGAGGATTCGGATTGGCGCACGACCGCCGATCCCTTTGACACGGCTTATGCCGACATTCTGTCACGCATCAATCCCCGCGACATCACGATTACAGGCACAGCCAGCTATGACGGAGATGACGGAAAGGCGCAGTATAACTGGCTGCTAAGCCAGCGTCGGGCCGAGGGGTTGCGTGCGCTTTTGAATGACCGCTTTAACCCTGATTTCACTGGTGTGGATGAACCCAGCGGTGCCAGCTTCCCAATCAGTTGGCGAGAGAATGTCTGGAAGACCCAAGGTGAGCCAAACCGCTCACAGTGGTGGAACGCCGAAATCACCGGGTTCCTTGTTAATCTTCCGGGCGAAGTGATCACCGGAGATGTCCGCCGCCCCGATGTACCAGAGCCACCGCCCCCGCCCGAGGTCACAGACACCCCACCCAGTGAGCCGGCGACGCCGGACTGGTTCCGTTCGGCCCGATTGAAGGTTCGGATCATTCGAAACCAGTTCGTGGCCTTGGAGCTGTCAGGCCAGATCGATTTCCAAACCGGTATCGAGGGCGCGCTGCAGCGTGGCGGGGCAGGGGAAACGCCCGACGATATACGCGGCGTTGGCAATAACCCGGCCGATGGCATCACCGACTTCCTGTTCCTCTACCAGACTGACCCAGCCAGCCAGACTGACGAGGTGAAGCTGTATATTGGGGCGGATCCGGCGGACAAAGATGGGCTTGTGATGACTGGGCAACTGCCCGGGCAGGCGCTGGAACCTAAGAACTTCGGGCGTGACCTATTGGGGATGACGACCATCTTCACCCCGCTGTTGTCCGAGATTGCGCCTGCCAACCCGGCTGATGGCGGTGTGGCACCGATTGTGGCGTCGGCGGCGGTCATCGGAGTGGCCACTGGCCTCGCATCAGCGGGTTTTTTCAACATCGAACGTGTCATTCTGTTTGGTGGCGAAGGGGCGTTCCGCCGACAAGGCGACAGATGGCAGATGAGCTTCCTGTTTGATGTTGAGACTGCGGTTTCGGTCAACATTGCCTTCGGCGGCGGTGATCCGCTGTTGGAAATCCCGCGCGATACGCCCTTGGCCGTGCGGTACAAGGCCATCGGCCTGAGCTTTGGTGAACCACCGGGCGGCGGCGGAAAGTTCGAGTTTCGGCCTGTCTTTGACAGCTCCAAGGGATATTCCATCGATGTGTCCGGCCCCGGAGCAATCCGTGTAGCCGATCCGCTGGGTCAGATCCTTCAGGTGCTTGGCGCTCGCATCGCGCGCACCAACCCGCTGAGTTTCGAGATCGATCTTGGTTTTGCCATCGATCTTGGGGTTGTCTCAGTGGACCGCGCCCGCGTGCGCATGCCGATAGATCCGCTGGGCGCGCCAGAACTAACGGCGTTCGGCGCGGGCCTGAAAGTACCGGGTGTACTGGAAGGCTCCGGCTACATGGAGTTCAACGACGGGGCTGAGGGGACCGAGATCAAGGGCGGGATCGACGTTAGGCTGATCCCGGTCAAGATGCGCATCGCCGCGCAGATTGCTGTTGCGCAAATATCCGAAGCGTCCGGTGGCCCGGCAACAGGCGTCGCCGTTGCATTGGAAGTCGAGTTGCCTGTCGCCATCCCACTCGCCCAGTCAGGGTTCGGCATTTATGGCTTTGTCGGCCTGTTCGCCATGCACTACGCGCGCGACGAAGACGGCATCACATCTCTCACCCCTGCACTGGAATGGCTCAAGAACCGCGCCAACGGGGACCCCACGAACCTGCAAGCTTGGAAAACCAACGTAGATAGCTGGGCCTTCGGTGTCGGCATTACGCTGGGCACAATGGGCAGCCCGATCATTTTCAACGTCAAGGGCATGTTCATGCTGGAGCTGCCCGGCCCGCGCGTTCTGCTGGTGGTTAAGGCGAACCTCTTGGCTGTGCTGCCTGCACTCAAGGACAAGAATGCAGAAGGCACGTTCCTTTGTGTCATCGATCTCGACTTTGGCCGCGGCACGCTGACCATCGGGATTTCCATTGATTTCACCATCGACCCGCTGGTCGAGATCAAGATCCCGATCGAGGCATTCTTCAACCTCAAGGACGGTAAGTTCTGGCATATCTATCTGGGCAGTTTCGAGGGCAGTGACCTGCAAGGCAATCCGCTGCCGGGTCCCATTCGTGCGTCGATCCTCGGGGCCTTTGATGGGTCCGGATATGTCATGTTCTCTGGACATGGCATTCCCAGCTACCAGCCGCCCGGCAATAACCTCCCTGCTCTCAGCCAGGTCAACGGGTTTGGCATCGCTGCAGGCCTTGAGGTGTCGATCATCTGGGGCAACACCTCGATCAACTTGTATCTGAAGGTGACTGCGGGCTTTAACGCCATCATCGGGTTCCAACCTTTCTATGTTGGCGGATTGTTGTATCTGCGGGGCGAGCTAAAGCTGTTCATCATCAGCTTGTCGGCATCCGCTGCCCTGTCAGCGCAGGTTGGCGAACGTGCTGACGGTACGCAGGTCAGCCGCATTGATGGTGAGGTCTGTGGCGAGCTTGACCTGTTCTTCTTCTCGATCAAGGGCTGTGTCGATTTCCATATTGGCGAGGATTCGAAAATCCTGCCGCCACCGCCCGACTTGTTTGCTGGCGCAGTACTGGTCAGCCGTACGCCGGCGTTGGCCGAGGGGACGGGCGTGGATCGCGGCATCGACAGCAAGATCGGTGATATGCCGCGTGGTGACAGCCAACCCGCCGACAGCGAAATGCCTGTCGTCCCAATCGATGCAATCCCGGTGCTGAGCCTTGCGATGCCTGCGCTGGACGGTGGAATCATGCCGCTGGGCGACGCACCGGGTGGAAGCACGGGCGCGCCAGCGGGTGGGTTCATCGGGCGGGGTGACTTTGCCTATTGCTACACGATGACCGATGTCACGCTTGAACGTGTCGGATCAGCTGACGCCGTGATGCCGGGCAACACGCCATCAACCTGGTGGACGCTTGAGCCGCCGGATGGTGAAAACTTGACAACACATCTGTCACTGCTCAACTGGACACCGAACCCGGCGCCCAAGGCGCTGGAACGGTCTGAGATCCTGGAAGAAACCATTCGTGAGCGTTGGGGGCGGGTCTGTAACCCTGCCGCGCCGGCAGCGCCTGTGCTCTGGACATTTTCCAATGAACGGCTTGGGCCATCACCGAGCGGATGGGACCTGACCGGTATTGCGTGGCCTGATCCAGAAGATGCAACCCGGTCAGCGGATGCAGACCGGGCGCTGCATGTGCATGAAACGTGGCGGTCCGGGGACCCGAGTTTGGACCAGTTGCGCGGCATCGTTCCGGCGGTCGTCGAGGGCGGGCTTGTGGATTGCGCACCTGAGTTTCAGGATGACGTCCCACCAACGCGCGGTTTTGTCGGCCGTGATATCACCGGACGTCCGCTGGATTTGACCATAGACACGGGTCGTCTGCGTAATTTGTCTGACGCGCTCGATCCGGCGGAATTGGACCTGAATACAGGCATAACAACGCGCCGCCTGAACCCCGCTTTGTCGCTGGGCGCCGGTACATTGAACCGTGGGGCGACAAGCGATGGCGATGTTGCGACCGCGACCTTGACCGGGCGGACGCGTCGTCTGGCCGAGCGCGCCTTGGTGGACCGTGCGGTGATCGGGTCCTTTGGCTCTGCAGCCACAGTAGACACCCTGACTGCCGAACGTCTTGACTTGGGCGAAGCTGCACGACGTGTGGCACAAGGGATATCGATCACCCGCAGCACGTTGCTGAGTGTTACGAACGGCCCCGCAACACATGCTACCCATGTGCCCGGCGGGCCTCAGGTAGATGAGCCGCAATGCCCGGGGCGCGTGCTGGCGTCACCGTTTTGGGATACCGGAGAACCGGTGATCTTTGGCGATGTCAGCCGCGCGGGTGAGGTCGCCGACAGACTGTCCGAAATGGGCGTCAAACACGGGCCATTGTCGGACGTCATTGAGGTCGACAGCGGTGCCATCCTCGCGGGCCATGTGCTGATGTGGGTCAACCGCGGTCTTTTGAACGATGATCAGGGAACAGGCCGCGGCCTGATGATCCACTTCCTTGATGACGGCGGCAACGTCCTGGACGTACGTCCTGTACGGGTGTCTGATCTGCTGTCCGTAACCAGCGTCCCGCCGCGCTGGGCAGATGTGAATGGCCCATGGTTCGAGGATGTGTACCACACCGTTCTTTACGGCCAATCGCGCCTGTCACCACGCCAACCGGTCTGTGTTAAGCTGGAACCGCCAGAAGGAACGGATCGGTTCCGGATTGGTGTTTTGTATCTGGATGAGAAGCAAGCCAGCCGCTTCGAACAGCAAGGTCGTCCGTTTTATGTCGGCGCGATCGAGTTGACCCGCCTAAGTGAGGCTGAGCGCGAAGAATATGACACGACGGAAATTCAAAAAGATCGCGATGCAATCGAAGAATTCCTAGGGCCACAAAGCGCCGATGTCGCGCTGTTGTTCCCCGACTCCGTCTACCGCGTAACGTGCCGAAGTGATGTGCGCATCCGTGACGATGAAGGTGCGGAAAGCGACGCGGCCGAGCAGACGGCGGAGTTCTGGTTCCGCACAGATGCAGAGGCGCCCAAGCGGCTTGATCCATGGATTCTTTGCACCTTGCCTGCCGAGGGAGAAGCACATGTGTTCGGCCTTGATGCACCCCGCGTCGTCTTTGCAACGAACGCCGTGGATCAACTGTTCGCAGCCTATGGCAAGGAATTGCGGGTGCGGCTCAAGGCGGCATCGTTCAAGCAAGTGGACGAACCCGGTCTGCCACACCCTGTGCCGATTGACGCTGGAACGCTTGAAAACGTTCAGGCTCACGTCCTGTCGCCGTTCGAAGCCGTGCTACAGGATGTGATCACGGAAACCGGCCCCTGCGTTCCGGTGGATGGGGAAAGGGTGCGCCATTCGATGGTCAAGCTGCCCATCCCGCTTGATCCCTACACCGACTATGTCATGAACATTGAGTCCGTCGATATCGGTGCGGATGCGGGCACAGTCGGCGATCGGGTGTACCGGCTGAACTTCTCGACCGGGCAATTCGGTCTGACCGAGGATTTTGCCCGCGATGTTCAGGCAACGGTGACAGAGCACAGATTTGTCGAAGCGGGCATGTTGCAGGCAATTGGCAACAATCCACGTTTTGCGGGTCGTGCGCTTGATGGAATCGTGCCGGGGCAAACCCTGCTCACGACCATGGGGCCAGAACTGGACGAAGAACTGATCGGCGCGGGGCTGGAACCGATGGATGTACCCGGAGCGGCTCGCGTGATTGTCTTCTGGGAACAAGCGAACCCGGCGGCCGATCCGCAACCGGCAGCAATCATTCTGGACGCGAGCGAGCCGATGCACCGGACACGTCCGCTGCCTCAGGAAGTAACAGAAGAAGATCCCGATGGCATTGCAACAACCCGTTGGAAGCTGGAAGCGACGCCGTGGCTGTCCATCGCGGAAAGCGCCTCTTCGGATGATCTCGTGGACAAGATTCTGTTTTCACCCGGCACGCAGCGCGCCTTGATCACTCTCAAACCGGGTGCGCGGGGCCAGAGCTTGCGGCTGAACATGGTGCGCAAGGCCTTTGCCGAGCCGTATCTCGACGAAGGGTTCGCCAGCGATGTTGAGATCGAGATCGTTGCTACCGATCTGACCCGCGCACCTTGGGAAGAGGATTAGGAGGGACCGATGAACCGCACATTCAGCCCCTATTTGTTCCGTGGTCAGGGTGCGATGATCACTGCGGATTCTTTGCTGCGTCCCTTTGCGGATGAAAATGAGGTGGTAACAGGCACTTCTGGGCCATCTGTTAACTCCTTCGCCACGCACGAGACATTCCGGCCCACGCGCTCCGCGCCGCAGGGCCTTGACCTCAAGGACTTTGGCAATCGTGTTCTGGCGGTGTTTCTGCGTTGGCAGGTCAACCCCGGTGTCGGTTTACCTTCTGAACCGTTCAAGGTCTGGCGTCGGGTCGCTTTCCCATTGTTGCAGAGCCCTGAACCAGTGCTGACAAACAGGATCACACTTCCTCCATTGGGCACGGTGCATCAATTCACCGAACCGGTCATGTCGATTACCGTCCGGGTCAAAAGCACGGGCCCCGCATTGGGCGTTACAATCGTGCCCTTGGCGAACGGCGTCGGGTTCGAAAACATGCTCGGGTTCGAAAGCCTGAACATTCCAGCAAATGGTGAGCGCACGTATCGCTTTTATGCGCCATTCATTACGGCCGTTCTGATCGGCGGCGCGGACGGTCAGGAGGTGTCTGCATTTGGCGAAGGCTTGTCGCAGGCGGAAAAGGTCGACGGATGGGAGCTGATTGAAACGGTTGGATTGCCCGTTGATCCAAGTGAGTTCAGCGATCTCGACGGTCAAGTGCATGGCAAGGATCAGGGTCTTGTCGGGGCGGAATTACCGGCGCAAGAGGCTGCAAAACAGCGATTTTCGCGCGGAATTAACCCGTTTGGTTGGTATCCAACCTTTCCCACGGGCGACACTGCCCCGGCATGGGAGGTGCCGGACCTTGATGGTATGATCGACGATGCCAACAAGACGCTGCTCGATATGTTGCACACGGCCATGCAGGCGCCGCCAAACCAGCAGGCCGACGTTCTGGACCGCCACGCCATCAACCCACCGCAAAACGCGAATGGTGATACGATGCCCGCGGATGATGGCGAGGCGCGGATATCGTCTGTCAAGTTGATGCAGATGGCTGTTGCAACCGATCCGATGCAATCCGTGCTGATGGGGTTCGGTACGGGCTATCCTTACGTTGATCTGGACCCGATCAACCTTGGCGCAATAAGCTTGCTCGGTTCGCCGGACATGGCCGACTATGATTTCATGGTGACCGGCCTTTGGCATCGTGGGCTGGACGGGCAAAGCGAACCGCTGGAACTGGCCACGATCATTCCCCGCCCGCGGCGTGTGACCCGCCCCATTCCACCCACCGATCTGCGCCTGCATTTCCTTGCTCATCAAAGACCGGTCGCGCCAGATGGGGATTGGACCGCCACCAGCCGTGCAAGTTGGGAACGCCTGCCTCTCGACAACTTCAACTCTGTCTCGAGCTTTGCGTTTGGACGTGCCGAGGGGGGTGTTGTCGGCCCTGCCACCCCGTTGATGGAACGACGCCCGTCCGGCAAGGGTCTTATGCCCATTGGAAACAACGAGAACCGCCAGGATCCGGAGTATCCTCGGCAATCGGCATCGGATACTGGCTTTGTCATTCCGAACGCGCCGGGCTCGGTTAGCGCACAATATGGTTTGGCCAACCAGAACCTTTTTGGGATCTGGAGCCCGTGGTCCACGCAGCCGTTTTCGACCACGCAACCTGAACCTGACACCGTCAACATCATATCAGCGGAACTGCGGCCCATTGATACTGGCAGCGGTACAGTGTGCCCGGCGGACCTTGTTGTTGAATTTGTCGTGGATTGGCGTGTGCGTTCAGTCGCCCGGGTCGATTTTGTCGGGCGTTTGTTTGCGGCGGCAACACGCCACGATCCCGAGCCGGGTGGTTTACCAGGTGGGTTGCAAAAAACCATCGGCGGTGCGGCACAGAACGTGTTCATCACCTTCGCGGGTGATGTGCCTTCTCTCAACGATCCCAGCGTTCCGGGTCTTGACGGGGCCGCCAACGTCATCAGCTTAGACGCCCAAGGCGATGCAGAGGTCGCCGCACCGGGATTTTCCAGCCAGGGGCACGCGCGCAGGTACCGCGTGACGATCCCGGGATTCTCGCTCGACTACAATGGTACGCGGCATGTCGGACTGGCGATGCGGGCGCGGCTGCGCGAGGCGTTAGCACCGGGCCGTGTCGGTAGCTTTGGACCGCGCAGCAAACTGACCTACGCATCTGATCCACGCTCGCGACCAACGCAGGTGATCGATGTTGTACGACTGGCCAGCCTGCCGGATGCGAAGGGCGAATGCCATGCGATTGTTGAATGGCAATCCGTGCCCGGTGCAGAAGGCTACGTGCTGTATCAAAGCACTGAAACCCGGATGCTGGCGGCCCGTGACATACCCGAAGCACTGCCGGGTGTGACCCTCAGCACGCGCCTCACCACGCTCAAGAATGCTTTCACTGCTTCCCCCGACCGCCGGGATTTCAACCGCGTGAACAAGACTTTGCTGACCGGTACCAATCTGGATGTTGCCTTGCCACGTGGATCGCAGGCTATTCACCTCTTTGTGGTGATCCCGGTCAGCGCTGGCGGTGTCGAAGGTCCGTGGCCCGCTGGCTCAGACGCAGACAAAGCGATGGTTCCCTTTGTGGCACCACGCATCGCAACACCGGCCCCTCCAACGATCGAGGCGCAAAGGATCGAAACACCCGGAGGTTTTGCCGCTCGTATTCGGGTCGAAACGCGGGCAAGTTCAGGTGCGCGTCCAGGGGGTATCGATCTCTATCGCACGCGGGTCGCGGATGCGGCACGCCAGATTGACAGCATGGGACCGCCAATGGTGTCGCTTACTGGTAGCACTGCCGATTGGATGGTGGGGACTGACACGAATGGCACCGAAACGTGGATCACGGGCATCACCGGTGAGGACGCTCCGGGCGGCTCATGGAAGCCGCAATGGTATCGGGCGATTGCGTGGGGGTTGGACGACGCACAACGCGGCGTCCGCAAGGGTCGCGGGCGGTCATCTCCGGCGGTTCCGGTTGTAATCCCACCGAACGATCCGCCACAGCTCACACCGCCAATCCTGACATGGCCAGGCGGGGGCAATCTGGGTGACATACTTGTATCGATGGCCTCCAATGCGCCGATCACACCCACCACGCTTGGCCCGCATACCCTGTCAGCCGAGGTGCGTTTGGAGGGCGAACCGCATCTCCATTACTACACAATCGCGCCGGATGCTGGCGAAGATCCTTTGAACCCGGGCCAAAAGCAGCCCGGTGCCACGCCGCTCGAACTTGTTCCCGAAGTGCCCGAGATGACGCAAACTGCGCTTTGGCGCGTGCCGGACGGGCTTGATCGCAACTATCGCTTGTTCGTACGGCGACCGAATACGCTGCCCGCAGGCAGCATACTTCTGCGGATGACTGATCCTCTCGGACGGGTGACTGAACGTGCCGTCAGCTTTGGCGAAGGGTCGATTGTTCCGCTACCTGATCTTAGCGAAGTCGACAGTTTCAGCATATCAGGCCGGGGCACTGTGTATTTCGTGACCACCGATGCGCCGGTGGCAGGACCGCTGGAGCACCGCGTGCGGATCGTTATTCGGCCGACATCGGGTGGCGGTGGTATCCTTGGAACGGATCGGTTCCGCGATCTGCGCGAGTTGCCCGGCGGACTGGGCCGTTTTGGCAGACTGCCTGATGACACACCAGAGCCGACTCCGGGCTTCCGCATTCCACGACCGTTCGAACCACGTCCGGGCCCGATTCTGGATCTTGGAACGAACCGGCCAGCGTCTCAGTTCAAGACCGATGGGCGGAACCTGGTATACGAAGCGCCGCTGGATGAGGTGCCCATCGGTGGTCTGCCGTCCACGTCTGGCGCGCAGGCACCGCTTTACGTCGCAAACCGTCAGAAGGTTGGCGCCCGCACCGGGATCACCGTGTTTGCCCGCAAGGACATCCGCAGCATCACGTTTGAGATCATAGCGCCGGACGGGCGACGCGTCTCAAGTTCTGACCGGGATTGACCGCCATGACACAGTTGAACGTCTTCACTCTAACCCCGCAAGCTGCTGCACAAGCTCTGCAAGACAATGGTCTGGATGCGCTTGGTTTGACGATGCCGCACCTGTCGAATGCTTGGGGTGCCGCAGACCCTACGTTCAACGCCGCCACCCTTCAGCTGACACCGTCAGGCAATGCCTTGGCGCCATTTCGTGGCACGTTGGAGTATCTTGATCAAGGTCACGAGTTTCGCGATGTAAGTGGGGCAGGCATCGCCGGCCCAGTCGCCGCGTTTCGTCTCCACCCGCAGGCTGTTGCCCGACTGTCCAGCCTGATGGCGCGATACGCGGTTGCACCTGCACCGCATCATCGCCCCGTGCCTGAAACACTGGTGTTTGCCGGGGCCGTACCTGTGCCGGATCGGTCGCCACAGACATACGAACCCGGCGAAAACCTTGGTCGTTCAGAGCCAATGAGTTTTCATGACCATCGCGGTTTGATCATTGATCCCGTGTCGGTGGCCGCCTTGTTTGATGACCTCATTACAGCCTTCCCGGCCCTCGATTTTTCGGACGGTGGCGGAACGGGTGGAGCAGGTGGCGTTGCCACCATTGCCGGGCTTGCCTCGGGCGTCATTGTGCAGGTTGTGGACTTGCACGGGAACCCGTTTGTCGCCGCCCTTGGGGGGGTCGGCGTTGAGAAGCAAGATGGCTCTGACACGCCCACCGGCAACCTTGACGGGTCCGGGATGGTAACACTCGCGGCGAGCGAGGTGCTTGCGGCGACGGGTGACGATGCCGATGGCCGCATTCGGGTGGGGTGGGCCACGGGCGGAACAATGACGCAGGGACCACTTGCACAGCCGGGCCTTCCGGGTGGTATTGCGTTGCCCCGTCAGTTTCTGCGGGCCTTTGCCGTGGATCTTGATTGGCACCTTCGGGGAAACCGCACCACAAGTGCCGTGGCTGGGGTCCCTGCCGACGACGGCGACATGCCGGATGATCTGAAGCCGCAAGTGCGGACGGAGGTTGTTGTTGATTACGCGGCTGATGGTCCTGACCTGATGGCCCTGTCCAACGCGGTGCTGACACGCATGGACGGTGCGGCGGGGAACCCTCTGGTTTTTGCGGCGGCACCAGAGCTTGATGACGGTGTGCCGGTCCCACCTGCACCCGGTGCCCCCGCCCGATGGCCTGCTTTCCCGACTGGCGCAGGTGCAGGCGTATTCGGAGCAAACCCAGCGCCTCTTGCTGGTGCCACGGCGACTTGGACAGCAGGTGAAGATGTGGTGGTCGTGCTTGCAGCTGATGCTGTCCCGGACGGGAGCGCTGTGCGACTTTACAATCAGCGTTTCATCTCAATCCCCGCGATCGGCGAAACCCCTTCGTTCAAGCGTGGAGATGGGGGGGCCGCGATCGCAGTTGCGGCCCAACCTACACAGATATTAGTGCACAACCCGTTGGGCCTCGAACCTGGTGACCCCAAGCCCGATCCCGCTACGCTGGTCTTTGACATGGTCGTTGCACCCCGAACTCAGAACCGCAGGCTGTTTGCCGCGCGCACCCTGTCCATTGCTACCGGTCCTGCCACTGTGCCAGTGGACCTTTTTGTGCCTGCGCCCGATCGAATGGCGGCGGTACCGGACACTGTGAAATCCATCGCTCCTGTTCCGCTGTTCGGCACTGATGATGGTCCGGATGACGGCGCTGCCGGAACACCTGTGGATGCAGCGCGCGCGCTTGCGTCCGAAACAGTGCCACGCACCGGGCCGCGCCTCCCGACCATGGGGCGGCTGGAAGCGGTCGTGGTCAGCGGCATCGGTTCGGCCGCAATCAGCGAGGGGCTGGATTGGAGCGGGGTGCTGAGCGGAACCTCGTGGTCGCGCGACGCCCTGTCAGCAAGTCACGGTCAGGGAAATCCCGGTAACCCGCCCGGTCCAGATACGCATTCGTCCGGTGTTCGTGTGGAGGGGTCACTTGCCTACGATCTGGCCCGTCACGCCGTGCGCAGAGTACAGCCCTTCATTCCTCTTCCGGGTGGCCCGCCGCCCGCGCAAGCGCCCGGATGGCTTGCAATGTCGGGCGGGGACAACATGGACCTACCGGAACGGGCAGGGGATCCGCCTGCGGACGCGACCTCGTCTGGCGTACTTCTACAGTCCATCGCAGCTGTCGCGGAAACGCCCGAGCTCTCGCTACTGCCGCCGGGCAATCCGCTCGATTCAGACACACCGATTGACCTGCAGACCGTCATCAATGACATTGCGAGCGCTCTTGGCCTGCCCGCACCAACATTGAACGTCACCAATGGCAACCGTCTGTTGAACGAATTGCGCCGCGAGTACGAGCTTTCAGTGCATGGTGCGCGTGACGCGCTGTGGTCACTCGCCCGGGCGTTCCATCAGGCTGAAGAACTGGTTTACATCGAAACCGCAGGGCTGGCTCGCACGGTGCACGCGGGGGGTAATTCGGATGCGGTTGCGATCGACCTGATACAACTACTGGCCGATCGGCTGGCCGCGCAGCCACGACTGAAGGTGGTGGTGTGTACGCCGCGCGAAACTGATTTCGAACCAGCCCCCTATGTGCGGGCGTCAATCCAGTTGCGGACAGAAGCGCTCCAGGCATTGACCGGCATCGCACCGGACCGCGTTGCGGCCTTTCATCCGAATGCATTTCCGGGACGAGCGGCCAGCTTGCCTGGAACGGCGGTTGTGGTGGACGACGTGTATTCGCTGACGGGGGCCACACATATGCGGCGTCGGGGGATCAGCTTTGATGGAAGTGCTGCCGTTGCCTCTGTCGATCAGGCCATTGCCCAAGGCTACAGTGCAAAGGTGCGTACGCAGCGTGTCTTGTCCATGGCAGCGCGCATGGGAATTGCCCAGCGCGACGGTATGGGTTTGCCAACGTCCGACTTTATCCGCCTCCAGCGCCCGGCGGCCGCCTTTTCGCTTGTGCGCGACCTTGTCGAACAGGGCGGTCTGGGGCGATTGGAACCGAATTGGGATGGTCCAAGTGATGCGACTGTCATTCCTCAGACTGCGGATGTCGCAGATCCGGATGGCAGTGATGGTGCAAATCTGACGCTCTTCCTTGCGGCACTACTGAGCTGAATAAAACAGTGAACGCGTGATTGCCGGACGCTTTTTGAAGTGCCTGGTGCCGCTGAAGGGACTCGAACCCCCGACCCCATCATTACGAATGACGTGCTCTACCAGCTGAGCTACAGCGGCTTGATGGAGCGCGTTATACTGAATGTGCGGGTCCGGGCAAGGGGACGTGAGCACTCCCTGTTGCAGTTAAGCCCACCTTAAGCTCGATCATCTAGATGTCTCAATGATACGGTTTGGATACGATGTGAGTGTCTTGATGAAACTGCTTCTGAAAACAATCCTTGCATTGGGTGTCGCTATGCATGCGACGGCTGGCGAACCAGCAACCGTCCGTGGGTTGGCCGACCAGGCGGTATTGGTACATCGCATAACCAAATCCGTGTGTCTGCTTTTTGTCGGGGCGCAAACGCCCGTACATGCCGAGGATGTGGCCGCATCGGTCAAGGAACTCTCCCTGTTGTCTGCCAGTGTTTCCATGCAATCGCAGGCAAATGCTCACCTTTCGCAAGAGGTGGCGACGCTCACCAAGTCGGCGCAACAGATCGTTGCGGGGGATCGGCACACCGTTCCCGTCACCTTGTTGTTGAAGACCAACCCGACGCTTGCGTTCCACTACAGCCAGATGCGGTATCAGGCTCTGTCGCAGGTGCCGCACAAATATCGTGCTTCATACGCAGTGTTGCATGAACTGCGTGTCGTTTCGCAGGCATTTCAGCGCGATCTGTGTCTCTTTCTTACGGAGCTTGCACCGACGGGTGCAGAGCGTGCGATGATTGAGCGTATTTCCTATTTCAAAGCGTCATTGGATGCCTTGATCGTTGGCAATGCAGTGACCGGCTTGGTCGCTGCACCCAATATTCATATCAAGGTTATTTTGGGCAAGGTCGCCAGCAAGTGGAATACCTTGGAAGCCATTCTATCGGCCGCCGCTTCGGGCGACATGATAGACCCGCGCGATGTGCAACTGGCCTCGGTCCTCGGGGATGCGATCTTGGAAAACCTCGATCAGATTTCTGACCGGTTCCTTGCTTTGTAGGGGGTCAGGCCTGCAAGGCTTTGACGCCTACATCTCCTTGGGCTTGTTCCTGGATGGCCAACGCGGCTGCATAGGCACCCGCTGCGGTCGTAAAATATGGAATCTTGTCATACAATGCGATCGAGCGGATCGACTTGCTGTCCTCGACCGCCTGCGCGCCTTCAGTTGTGTTGAAGACCAATTGGATGCCGTTGTCCTTCATCATGTCGGTGACGTCGGGCCGCCCTTCGTAGACCTTGTTCACAGTCCCGCAAGGCACACCATTTGCTTCAAGCCAGCTGGCTGTCCCACGTGTCGCAACGGCGCTGAAGCCCAGTTTGCGCAGGATCTGAGCCGCCTCAAGCATTTGGGGCGTCTTGTCCATGTCCTTGATCGAGATGAACGTGCATCCCGCATTCGGCAGAACCATACCAGCACCCATCTGTGCCTTGAGGAACGCCCGGGCAAAGGTGCGGTCCCAGCCCATCACCTCACCGGTCGAGCGCATTTCTGGGCCAAGGATGGTGTCCACACCCGGGAAGCGGGCAAAGGGCAAGACGGCTTCCTTGACCGAGAACCATGGCATGTTTGGATCGGCCAAGGTCATCGGGTCAGCCAATGGTAGCACACTGTCGTAGCTGGCGTCGGCGTCATATGCGGGACGCTGCGGGAAGTTCGACAGCGGTTCACCCGCCATAATGCGCGCCGCGATGGACGCAATGGCACTGTCGGTGGACTTGGCAACGAAGGGCACGGTCCGTGACGCGCGGGGGTTTACCTCGATCAGGAAAATATCGTCGCCCTGAATGGCGAATTGGACATTCATCAGCCCCACGACATTCAGTGCTTTCGCCAGCGCATGGGTCTGCGCCTCAATCTCGGAAATCAGGTCCGGGCTCAGCGAGTATGGGGGCAAGGAACACGCGCTGTCGCCCGAATGCACGCCTGCTTCCTCGATGTGCTGCATGATGCCTGCGACATGCACGTCGGTACCGTCGCACAGTGCGTCGACATCCAGTTCGACCGCACCAGCCAAGTAACTGTCCAACAGAACGGGGCTGTCGCCCGACACCACAACAGCTTCCGAGATGTAACGCTCAAGGTTCGCCTGATCGCGCACAATCTCCATCGCGCGACCGCCCAAGACGTACGACGGGCGGATCACTAGCGGGAACCCGATATCACCTGCAATTTCAATTGCTTCCGCGTCAGAATGAGCAATGCCGTTCTTGGGTTGCTTGAGCCCCAGATCGTTCACCAGCGCCTGAAACCGCTCGCGGTCTTCGGCCAAGTCGATGGCATCGGGTGTTGTGCCAAGGATTGGAATTCCCGCCTCTTCCAGCGCATTTGCCAGCTTCAGCGGGGTCTGTCCGCCGAACTGCACGATCACCCCGTGCAGTAGGCCGTTGTCTTGCTCAACACGCAGGATCTCCATCACATGTTCGAAAGTCAGCGGTTCGAAATATAGGCGATCCGACGTGTCGTAGTCGGTGCTGACCGTCTCGGGGTTGCAGTTGATCATGATCGTTTCGTACCCCGCCGCTGTCAGAGCAAAACAGGCATGACAGCAGCAATAGTCAAACTCGATTCCTTGGCCGATGCGGTTCGGTCCGCCCCCAAGAATGACAACCTTCTTGCGGTCAGACGGCCGGGCTTCGCATTCGACTTCGCCGAAAACAGGCGTTTCGTAGGTCGAGTACATATAGGGTGTCTGGGCTTCGAATTCGGCAGCGCAGGTATCGATCCGTTTGAACACGGCGCGAACCCCAAGGTTTTCGCGCGCGCGCCTCACCTGATCCTCGTCGCTGCCGGTCAACTGACCAAGCCTGGCGTCAGTAAAGCCCATCATCTTGAGCGCACGCAGGCCTTCCTCGGTGGCAGGCAGGCCGTCATTGCGCACGTGTTCTTCAGTATTGACGATCTCGCGGATGCGAGCCAGGAACCACGGATCAAACTTGGTTGCGCCAAAGATGTCATCATCGCTTAGACCGTGCCGCATGGCTTGAGCGATCAGGCGCAGTCGGTCCGGGGTTTGGGCCGAGATGGCCTTGACCACAGCTGCCTTGTCGGGTGCGCCGGGGATGTTGATGTCGTCAAGCCCGGTCAGGCCCGATTCCATGGATGCCATCGCCTTTTGCAGGCTTTCATGAAACGTGCGGCCGATGGCCATCACTTCGCCCACGGATTTCATGGCCGTGGTCAGGGATGCCTCGGAGCCTGGGAATTTTTCGAACGCGAATTTTGGGATCTTTGTAACGACATAGTCGATGGTCGGTTCGAACGAGGCCGGTGTGACCTTGGTGATGTCATTGTCCAGCTCGTCCAGCGTGTAGCCGACTGCCAGCTTGGTTGCGATCTTGGCAATAGGGAAGCCTGTCGCCTTGGATGCCAGTGCGGACGACCGCGACACACGCGGGTTCATCTCGATCACCACCATGCGTCCGTCATCCGGGTTGATCGCCCACTGCACGTTGGATCCGCCGGTTTCCACCCCGATTTCGCGCAGTACGGCGATCGAGTGGTTGCGCATGATCTGGTATTCTTTGTCCGTCAGCGTCAGGGCAGGGGCGACGGTGATGCTGTCGCCTGTGTGCACGCCCATGGGGTCCACGTTTTCGATCGAACAAACGATAATGGCGTTGTCGGCGGTGTCGCGCACCACCTCCATCTCGTATTCCTTCCACCCCAGCAGGCTTTCGTCCACAAGGATCTGGCCTACGGGCGACGCGTCCATGCCAGAGTGACAGATCGCCATATAGTCGTCGCGGTTGTAGGCGACGCCGCCGCCCGTGCCGCCAAGGGTGAAGGCTGGGCGGATGATGGCAGGCAGACCAATGTCTTCCAGTGTCTCAAGTGCAATGGCAACACCGGCAGCAAGGTCCTTGTTGCCATTCTCGTCCTTGGGGGCCGTCACGATGGTTGCGCGCGGGTTCTCGATTCCCAGCCGGTCCATCGCCTCGCGGAACAATTTGCGGTCTTCGGCCATCTCGATGGCGTCGCGCTTGGCGCCAATCATTTCGACGCCGTATTTCTCAAGTACACCCATCTCTTCAAGCGCCAGCGATGTGTTCAAACCGGTCTGGCCGCCCATCGTCGGCAGCAGCGCGTCGGGACGCTCTTTCTCGATGATCTTGGCGACGACCTCTGGGGTAATCGGTTCGATATAGGTCGCATCGGCCAATCCGGGATCAGTCATGATGGTGGCGGGGTTCGAGTTGACCAGCACGACCCGGTACCCTTCTTCCCGCAGCGCCTTGCAGGCCTGCGCGCCCGAGTAGTCAAACTCGCAGGCTTGGCCAATCACAATGGGACCCGCGCCGATAATCATGATCGACTTGATGTCGGTACGCTTTGGCATCTTGGCCCCCCGGATGTGATTCAGTCCGCGCCGTCAGGGCGCGAGCAAATTGTCCTGCGTTATAGGGATGGCGCAAGAAGGTGCAAGAGGGGCAAAGCATGCAGATCGCGGAATCTGCAGTCAGGCAGAGACTCTTTCCGGGCTGCCGCCGTCCGATACAGGTGTTGCGGCCTCATACAGATAGTCCCGCGTCAACGGCACCGCGTCGCGTTTGTGCGCCAACTGCAAGTGGTAGACGCCTTGCATCTGATGTTCAAAGGCCAATATGCAAACCGTCAGATAGTAACGGAACATGCGGACAAAGCGTTCATCATATGTACTTCTGACCTCGTCCAGATGGGCGTCGAAGCGATCGCGCCAATGCCGGATGGTCTTGGCATAGTGCAGACGCCAGACTTCGATATCGGTTTGCCACAGGCCAGACCGTTCCATTGCGGGGGCCAACTCGGACAACGATGGAACGTAGCCGCCCGGAAAGATGTACTTGTTGATCCAAGATGAATGCGCAATCGGCGGGGCTGAGCGGCCAATAGTATGGATCAAGGCCACCCCATCCGGGTCCAACAGCCCTGCCACCCGACCGAAATACGTGTCGAAGTTCGGCACGCCTACGTGCTCAAGCATCCCAACGGACACAATCCGGTCAAAGGTTCCCGATGTATGCCGGTAGTCCTGCAAACGGAATTCGATCTGGTTTGACAACCCCGCTGCATCCGCACGCCGCTGGGCCGTCGCCAACTGGTTCTCGCTGAGCGTTATGCCGGTGACCCGGCATCCATAGTCCCGTGCCAATGTCAGCGCCATGCCACCCCAGCCACAGCCGATGTCCAGTATGTGCATTCCCGGCTCCAGACACAGCTTGCCTGCGATATGCGCTTTCTTGGCAATCTGCGCCTGCTCGAGTGTCATGGTGTCATCGCGGAAATAGGCGCAGGAGTACTGCATATCCTTGTCCAGAAAGAGCCGGTAGAGGTCGTCCGAGATGTCATAGTGGTGGGCGACGTTCTTGCGCGACGCGTTGGGCGTATTGTTCTGGATGAAACGACGCATGTGAAACCGAGCACGGTTGGCCAGAAGCATCCAGGGCGGAATGGTGCCTTTGAACCGATTGCGTACGATGACGGTCAGAACATCATCCAACGTACAATTTCTCGGTACTATCTTGCCGTCCATGTACCCTTCGCCCAAGCCAAGATCCGGGTTCAGGATCAGCGCGCGCACGGTGGCGGTATCGGTAATCTCAAGATGAGCCGACGCCCCCGTATCCGGCCCATAGTCCTGTGTTGTTCCATCAGGATAAGTCAGGCTGAGACGGTCCTCGACCATCATGCCTGTCAGAAAACGGTCAAGCAGCTTGCCCCACATGATCGCACCCCTATCAAACTCTCCGACGCTAAAATTGCGGCGGCGGCTAGGGTTACGTCAAGTAACAAGAGCGCCTAAGCATCAAGATATGCGCGCACGGTCCCTTCAAATGCTCGTGGGTCATCCGCATGAAGCCAATGTCCGGCATTTGGGATTTTCACAAATCGTGCACTTGGAAACAGGGTGCGGATGATTGGGCGGTAATCGCGGGTGACGTAGTCGCTTGACCCACCCGAAAGGAAGAGAGTGGGTCCATCGAACGACGCGGTCATTGTAGGAAAATCAAGAATTGCAGGCATGTTTGCAGCCAATGCATCCAGGTTCAGGCGCCACCTTTTCTGTGCCACGTCCAGCGATTGAGTCAGAAAACTGCACAAAGCCGGCTCCACCCCCTGAGCCGCAAGTTGATCATTTGCTTCTGATCGCCGTGCAACATTCGTCAGATCAACGGCGCGCATCGCGTCGATGTATTGCATCTGGCTGTGCCCATACCCCACCGGCGCAATATCGCCGACCACAAGCCTGCGTACAGCATCGGGACGCGTTAGAGCCAGCATCATGGCGGCCTTGCCGCCCATGGAGTGGCCGACAACATCCATTGGTCCGCCCAAGGTATCGATCACCTCCGCCAGATCGGCCGCCAGATCCGCATAGCCATGGGCATCGGACCAGAAACTGTTCCCATGGTTACGCATATCGACCGTGATGACACGTCGCGTGTCCGACAGTCGTTTCGCAATCACGCCCCAGTTTCGGCCCGATCCATACAGACCGTGCGCAATCAAAACAGGAATATCGCTGGTGTCGCCGTGTTCGGAATAGCTGAGCATGCGCACAGGCTTAGTCGTATTGGACGCGCGTCACCAGAGGGATTGAGCACGCAGGAACACAGCGATAGAAAACGGCATGGAAACGCAAGACAGCATTCAGGCCCGTGCCAAACGCGTACAAGATGCGCTGGCCGCAGCTTTCGGTGTCCGCGGTAAATCGCTTGAGACGGCGCTGCGTCGCACGGGGCGCCGTCTGCCCCGGCGCTTGCGGGCAGAGGCGCAAAAGATCGTTGCAGCTCAATCCGTTGGCGGACATCCAAAGTTGATGCGGCAGGTGGATGGTACGGCGCTGTCCTCGGCAGAAGAGCGGATTGTGAGGTTTCTGCAGGGGATAGACCGGGCGGACCGCCGGAAAGGTGTTTGGCTTGGTATTGTGGGGGCCGTCGCGTTCAATATCCTGCTGGTGGCTGCGGTAGTGATCACCTGGATGTGGTGGGCCGGGTACATCTAGTCCGCGCTGGATGTTTGCGGCGCTCTGTGGCAACGCTTTGAGTGCTGTGACGACAAAAAGTGATCAAACATCGACCCATCTGCCCGATCGGATACTCGTTTTGGGCGCAACGGGCACCATTGGTCGCGCGACCACAGCGGCCTTGGTGCGCAGAGGGTATGACGTGACCTGCGTCGTGCGTCCAAGCTTTGATCCCAAAGATGCGTGCACCGATCTGACCGGGGCTGCGATCATGCATGCCGATGTTACTGACCCCGCGTCTTTACGTAACGCCGTACTTGCGGCCAGCCCATTCGACGCTCTCGTCTCATGCCTGGCGTCGCGAAACGGTGCGCCTCAGGATGCCTGGGCCATCGACCATCAAGCGACAGTTCAAGCCATCAAAGTTGCCAAAGCCGCGGGGGTAAAGCACTTCGTCCTGCTGTCTGCGATCTGCGTCCAGAAGCCGCGCCTTGCCTTTCAACACGCCAAACTGGCTGCAGAACAGGCACTTGTTGCGTCTGGTCTGACCTATTCGATCGTGCGCCCCACGGCGTACTTCAAATCCCTCGCCGGTCAGATCTCGCGTGTACAGCAGGGCAAGCCCTATCTGTTGTTCGGGGACGGGGTGTTGACGGCGTGCACACCGATCAGTGACCGAGATCTGGGGGAGTATTTGGCCTCGTGCCTGTCAAACCCTGCGCTCAAGAACCGCATCCTGCCCATTGGTGGACCCGGGCCAGCACTGACACCGCGCACACAGGGGGAGCATCTGTTTTCTCTGTTGGGGTGCCCGGCAAAGTTCAAGCATGTCCCTGTTGGCATGATGCGTGGCATTGCAGGGATGTTGAATGCTGCCAGCCGCGTGGCACCATCGTTGTCGGCAAAGGCCGAATTTGCAAGGATAGGCCTCTATTACGCAACGGAGTCGATGCTGGCCATCGACCCTGACACCGGCCGCTATGACCGGGATGCGACGCCTTCCACGGGGCAGGATACGCTGTTTGACTACTATTCTGCCGTCATCAACGGCGAGGCCACGGTCGAACGTGGAGATCACAGCGTGTTTTGAAAGCCCCCCGCGTGGTGCAGGGGGCTTCGGAAATTACAGGTTCGGATAAAGCGGGAAGCGGGCGCACAGATCGGCCACTTCGGCTTTCACCTTGGCTTCGACCGCGTCGTTGCCGTCCTCGCCGTTTGCAGCCAACCCATCGACCACTTCGATGATCCAGTCACCGATCTGACGGAACTCGCCTTCGCCAAAACCGCGGGTTGTCCCGGCAGGGGACCCCAGGCGAATGCCCGATGTGATTGTCGGCTTTTCGTCGTCAAAGGGCACGCCGTTCTTGTTGCAGGTGATATGTGCCCGGCCCAAAGCGTTCTCGGTCGCGTTGCCTTTGACACCCTTGGGGCGCAGGTCAACCAGCATCACATGCGTATCGGTGCCGTGGGTCACGGTGTCCAATCCACCCTTGTGCAGCTGATCAGCCAAGGCTTGTGCGTTCTTGATCACTTGCTGCTGGTAGGTCTTGAAGGACGGGTCCAGCGCCTCGCCAAAGGCAACGGCCTTGGCGGCGATCACGTGCATCAGCGGGCCACCCTGAATGCCGGGGAAGATGGCCGAATTGAACTTCTTGGCCAGCGTTTCATCATTTGTCAGGATCATACCACCGCGCGGGCCGCGTAGGGTCTTGTGCGTGGTGGTCGTCGCCACATGCACATGCGGGAACGGCGACGGGTACTCGCCTGCTGCGATCAAACCGGCAAAGTGCGCAACATCAGCCAACACATAGGCACCAACCTTGTTGGCAATCTCGCGGATGCGGGCAAAATCAATGACGCGCGGGATGGCCGATCCACCGGCGATGATCATCTGCGGTTTGTGCTCAAGAGCCAATGCTTCGATCTGGTTATAATCGATGTCCAGCGTGTCGCGACGCACACCGTATTGAACGGCGTTGAACCACTTGCCCGACTGGTTGGGGCGCGCACCATGGGTCAGGTGACCACCGGCATCCAGGCTCATGCCAAGGATCGTGTCACCTGGTTGCAGGAGTGCCTGAAATACACCCTGGTTGGCTTGCGAACCCGAATTTGGCTGCACATTGGCAAAGCCGCAGTCGAACAGCTGCTTGGCCCGCTCAATGGCGAGGTTCTCGGCCACATCGACAAATTGGCACCCGCCATAATACCGACGGCCCGGATAGCCTTCGGCATATTTGTTGGTCATCACCGAACCCTGTGCCTCGAGCACTGCGGCGGACACGATGTTTTCCGATGCGATCAGCTCGATCTCGTTCCGCTGGCGGCCCAGCTCGTCACGGATCGAGCCAAACAGCTCGGGATCACGATCGGCAAGGCTCTGGGTGAAAAAACCATCTGTGCGGTGGGGCGCATTCATGGGAACTCTCCTGCGTGGACTGAGTCGATTTGATTTGCCGTTTCCTATCGGAAACCGGCCCTTTGAGCAAAGGATGTATCCCGACCATTTGCGCACTACCAGCGACAAAGCGCGGTCAGCGCTGGTAAGGGGCGAAAAGATATGGTTCTTTCGGCACAATACGTTTGCCATAGGAAACATGAATGCCTCTCAAGATCGCTTTTGCGGCCAGCCGCGCAGCCGTCGCGCAGACCGCGCGGGCGACGTTGATTGGGCGTTATGGCGATGTGGGCCCGGGAAGCGCGGATGTGATTGTCGCGCTGGGCGGGGATGGGTTCATGTTGCAGACCCTGCATGCCTCGCAGCATTTGAACGTGCCAGTTTACGGGATGAACCGGGGCACCATTGGCTTTCTGATGAACGAATACGGCGAGTCCGACCTGGAAGCGCGCCTTAAAGCAGCAGAGGAAGCGGAGCTGAACCCGCTGTCCATGACCGCTCTCGACACGGGTGGGAAAAGTCACAAGGCACTTGCCATCAACGAGGTGTCGCTGCTGCGCGCAGGGCCACAAGCGGCCAAGTTGCGGATCACAGTCGATGGTCGCCTGCGCATGGATGAGCTGGTCTGCGATGGGGCGCTCGTCTCCACGCCTGCAGGGTCAACGGCCTATAACTACTCCGCGCACGGGCCCGTCCTGCCGATCGGGTCAGACGTACTGGCCCTGACCGCAGTTGCTGCATTCCGACCGCGACGCTGGCGTGGTGCGTTGCTGCCAAAAACTGCACGTGTCAGAATTGACGTGCTCGAGGGCGACAAACGCCCGGTGATGGCTGAGGCGGACTCGCGTTCTTTCCGCGATATTGCTGCAGTCGAAATTCAGTCCGAACCGTCCGTCGTACATCGCATCCTCTTCGACCCCGGTCACGGGCTGGAAGAGCGGCTCATTTCCGAACAGTTCAACTGACCTAACCCTGCGGCGTGATGTAGCCCTTGGCGATCTTCGTGGCCTGCGTCACATCCAGAATGGGCGGCAGCAGGGTCAGCAATTCCCCCTCGCCATCAAGCAGGTGCACGAAACTACCGTGCGAATAAATCCATCCGTATTCAGGATCTTCAAACAAAGCCTCAACCTCGACGTTGAAGGCATCATAGGCCGCTTGAAGTGTATCCTCCTTGCCAGTCAACCCAATGAAATCCGGATGAATTTCAGCCAGCGGTGCGCCCATTGTGTCGACCTGATCCTGATCGGGGGCCACCGTGATCATCACCGGGGTTACGTCGATTCCGTCAGCGGCCAATTCGTCCACCACCTGCGCCATCAGGGGCAGGGCCGCAGAACAGATGTTCAGGCAATTGGCATAGCCAAAGAACAACAGCTGGTGCTTGCCCTCGGGATCAGCTTGCGTACGTACCTGCCCGTGTTGATCCAGAAGGGTATAGGGCCCGCCGATATCAACCGGGAAAGGGCTTTGACTTGCGGCAGGCATCCCCGCCACAAGCGCAAGCGCGGTTAGTGCTGCGCGGATCATCTCAGAAATTCTCTGCAATCCAAGCCTCATCCACATCAACCCCCAAACCAAGATATCCTTCTTCAGCGATGATGGATTTGATGCGCGGATCCCGCCGGAACCACGGTCCCTTACCTTTCGCTTCGGGATGCTCGGCGGCCCAGTTCTTGGTCCACTTGTTCGCCTTGATCTTGTCGTCACCACCCGGCGGCACAATGGTTTGCACCAGGTAGACATTGTTGGCCCCAAGCTCGGGGTCATCAATCATCAGCCCGTCGACGGTGATGGTCTGGTTGCAGAAGGGCTGCAATTCGACCGCCGCGCCGGTAAAGGCCGGTTGGCTGTTCTTCATTGGCAGGATCAGCGTGTCATCGGCGGTGCGCAACAGACCGAGCTGGCGCTTGCCTGCACCACAGTCGGCAGGGCAATCGCCTGTGAAAGTGCACAGAAGGTCAACGACCGTTGCCTCGAACTTGGCTGGTACCTCAGCATACAGGTTCCAACTGCGCGCCTCGGATCCTTCCGAGAAATCCTGCGCGGCGAGCGGGCTGGCCATCATGGCCAGAAGGGCAATCAATTTCTTCATTTGTTCGGATCCGGGATCGAAAAGGGGGGTACGTTGCCGTAATCGTCGTGGTTCTGGTTGGTGATATCGAGGTCGGACACCACGTCGGACACAACAAGGTAGTTCAGGCCGTCACGTTCATAGAGCATGCCGTCGGCCTCGACCGTATGCGCCGCCAGCTTCAGCGTTGTGTCACCGCCGGCGGTCTGATCATCCTCTCCGACCTTGAGAACCATGTAGACAGTGCCATCTTCGGCCAGCAGCCCAACGGGGATACCCCCCGCGCTGCACCACAGCGCGCAGGTGTGGTGTGCTGAACCAACCACCGCATCCGGACTGCCCATGACGCCTGAGTAATAACACCAGGTGTCGATAATCTCTCCTGTCACTTGAATGCGCGTGCCTTCCGCGGCCTGTCCTGCCAACGGTAAGCCCATCGCAGCAAGCGCGCTCAGAATGAGTGATCGCATGATACGGCCTTTCCTATTCAACTGTAACGTCAGGTTGACACTAGTGGCTATCCCGGTCAAATCACGCTTTTTGCCTTAACCGTTTTGTGATCGCTTGGCGGTAGACCAAGCCTCTGTTATCCTAAGGGCTAAACATAGAGGCACCAACCCGCCCGCCGAAGTACAGGTATGACAGCACTCAGAAAATATGATCGGCTCGAAGCGACGGGCCTGTGGCGCGGCTCGGCTGATGCGCAACGGCGCGAGGTTATCGTGTCGATCGGTGACGCGACTCTGATCATCTCGGACTTGAACGACCGTGCCATTACCCATTGGTCGCTTGCGGCTGTCGAAAAGGCGACGGCGCCTGAGAAGGGGGGTGCAGCTTTTCATCCTGATGGCGATCCCGAAGAGGTACTGGAGCTTGGGTCGGACGAGACGGCGATGATCGACGCCATCGACACATTGCGCCGCGCGGTTGCGCGCGCCCGGCCCCGGCAGGGGCGACTACGTTGGGTGGGTGCTGCGGTATCTGCGTCAGCGGTTGCTGCGCTCGCGATTTTCTGGTTGCCCGGTGCACTTGTGGATCATGCCATGCGCGTCGTGCCCCCCGTGAAGGAGGCCGAGATCGGCGCGGCCCTTCTGGCCCGGATCGAGCGCGTGTCCGGTCAACCCTGCAACAGTATCGAGGCGCGCCCCGGCCTGGTGGCGCTGGCCGGGCGCACCGGGGTGGCACGCGTTGTCGTCCTGCCTGCAGGTGTCCGCGAGGCGTTGGCACTGCCGGGTGGCACCGTGCTTGTGAACCGGACGTTGGTCGAGGATTACGAGGAACCGGATGTCGCGGCAGGCTACATCCTTGTCGAGCAGGTTCGCAGCGCTGAAAAACCCCCTTTGCGCGCGCTGCTGGAACACGCGGGCCCCCGCGCCACGGGCACCTTGCTGACAACCGGGTCACTCCCGCCAAGCGCGCTCGAAGCGTTTGCCGAGGATCAATTGGCCAGCCCGATCGCCGAGATACGTGCCGAAGCACTCTTGTCCACCTTTGCCGCGGCAGAGGTGCGCAGCACACCCTATGCGCGCGCGCGCGACATCTCGGGCGAGGCGACGTTGCAGCTGATCGAAGCGGACCCAATGTCGGGACAGGCGCCAGTTCCGATCATGCTAGACCGGGACTGGCTTCAATTGCAGGCGATCTGCGGAAGCTGAGTGTTACTTGCGCACAAAGGCATCTGAAAATCCGATCGAACGGCTGCGCTGCAATCCGGTCGACAGGTCCTTAGACGATTCAAATGGCCCGGCGAGCACAATCTGGTACGACTTGCCGCCCCGTTTGATCTGTCCAATGCGGGCGGGCAGACCGGCCCGCGCAATCCGTTGCGCTGCTGCCTGTGCGTTGGCGGGCTGGCCAAATGTCCCAACCTGAACATAGCGGCCCTTGATGACCTTCTTAGGTGCCTTGGCTTTCGCCGTTGGCGCCGGGCGTGTGGCCGTGTTCACGACAGGCTTTTCAGCCGAGCGGGTTGATACCACGGGTTGCCGTGTCTTCGCGCGTTTCTTGCGTTGCACCCGCTTCATGATCTGCCCATCACGGCGGATCAGGGTCACGGTGCCCAGATCACGCTCTTGCGTCGCGACATCGACATAAGGGTACACAAGCGGCACGGTTGCCGTGACATCCCGGCCCGTGCGGCGATCGATCAGGCGGCGGGGCACAGTGCGTGTCCAGGCAAGCCGCGTTTGCGCAATCCCGTTCAGTGATTGTTCGGCACGTCTTGGGTTCAGACGGTCATCTTCCCAGACGGGTTTGTATCCTTCAGGAATCCGCGCAGGTCTCTTTGCGAGACGGTTTTCATACACATGGCGCGGGACGACACGTGTTTGTGGTCCAATAGCAGGCTGTGGCGCGGTTGCCGCGATGGATCTGGCTGGTACGCGACGGACAGTCGTTGATGGAACGACGGGTTGTGCAACCGTGGCGGTGCGGGCTGCGGGACCAATCGCCTGTGCGCCGCAGCGGACAGGACCGTATTGTCCTGAGTTGATATAGCTTACGCTCACATTTGATGCGCCGGGACAGGACGGTGCCGCCGCCTGCGCAGTGGTGGTGGGCCTTTGTACCGGTACGGTTGTTTGCGCAGCAGGTGCCTGGGCCCGGGTAGCGGCGGCAGGCGCTGTTGCAACGGGTCGCGTCGGCGATGTCGTTGTAACTGAACGCCGCACGATCACCCGCCGCGTTGGCTGGGCGGGTGGGGTCGGGGCCGCCTGCGTTGTACGCACAGTGGGGCGCGGCGCGGGTGTTGGTTGTGCTGCGGTTGCCGTCTCGGCGGGCGCGAGTGCAATTGTAATCTGTTCGGGTGTTGCCCGCGCGGATTGGTTGGGCGTGACACGCGCCGCTGCGACAGCTTCCGCTGACAAACTTGGGGTCTGTCCGCAAATCAATCGACGCTGCCGATTGACACGGGGCACCCAGGTCACGTTGCCATCAATGCCTGCCCGTACAAACACGCACCCCTGACTGTCGACATATTGCGTGCCCTTGAACGACGCTGGCGGAAACTCGGCTGGCGTCTGTGCATTTCGCAATGATTGGGCATGACCAAAACCGATGGACAACGACGCAGCGATAACAGCCCAGGCTGCAATTCTAGTAATACTCATTATATCCCCCACAAGATATGGGGAATACGATGCCCTAACACCGGGTCTGAGTAAAGCGGCGATGCCCGCTATTTGGTGCCAAACATCCGGTCGCCAGCGTCGCCAAGACCCGGAACAATGTATCCAACGTCGTTGAGCTGGTCATCGACGGCCGCCGTCACGATCGGAACATCCGGGTGCGCGTCTTTCATGCGAGCGATTCCCTCTGGTGCAGCCAGCAAGCATAGAAAGCGGATGTTGGTTGCTCCGGCCTCTTTCAGCTTGTCTATGGCCGCGGCAGACGAGTTGCCGGTGGCCAGCATCGGATCGACCGCGATGACCAGGCGATCTTCCAGCGATTCCGGTACCTTGAAGTAGTATTCGACGGGTTTCAGCGTCTCTTCGTCCCGATAAAGACCCACAAAACCTACTCGGGCCGACGGGATCAGTTCCAGCACCCCATCCAGCAAACCATTGCCGGCCCGCAGGATTGAAATCAGGGCCAGCTTCTTGCCATCCAGTGTCGGCGCGTCCATCGCCTGCATCGGTGTCTCAATACGCTTGGTGGTCATGGGCAACCCGCGCGTCACCTCATAGGCAAGAAGTTGCGAAATTTCGCGTAAAAGCTGCCGGAACACGGCTGTCGGTGTGCCCTTGTCACGCATAATGGTCAGCTTGTGTTGGACAAGCGGGTGATCGACGACGGTCAGATGTTCGGACATTGCGGCAGCTCCTTGATGATACCTTCTTCTGCCCCGACGTAGACATGGGGACAATCCCCTTCATCTTGCCAAGTAAACTTCGGGGTTTGGGGCAGCGCCCCAACGCGCGTCAGCGCCATGAAAATCGCGCGCCGTCAGGCGCTCATTTTGGTGAAATGCCCAAGTGCCGTGCCACCAAATGCGCAACATCCTGAAAGCCAATCAACCCCAGCGGCGCGCCATCCTCACCATGAACCAGAACAGGCACCCGCTCGCGCGTGTGGTCGGTGCCCACCCAAGTGGGGTCATTCCCATGATCGGCGGTCAGAACCATCAGGTCATCGGCGCGCAATTGCGGCAGAAGACGACCAATCTCGGCATCAAACCACTCCAGATGACGGGCATACCCGGAAACATCCCGGCGATGCCCATACAGGCTGTCGAACTCGACAAAGTTTGCAAATATCAGGCTTCCATCCTCGGCCGAGGCAACCAGATCAGCCAAATGGTCCATCAGGTCGGCATCCGCGCCCTTGTGCACCTCGTCAAAGCCCTGCATCGAAAAAATATCGCCGACCTTCCCCACACCATAGACCCGGTGCCCGGCATCCTGCACCCAATTCGTCAGAATGGGGGCGGGCGGCGTGATGGCATAATCACGACGATTGACCGTTCGCTCAAATGCGCCCTCCACACCGACAAAGGGGCGGGCAATCACGCGGCCAACGCGCATCTTATGCAGTACGGGCGCCACGGCTTGGCACAGGTCTAAAAGCCGGTCCAACCCGAAATGCTCTTCATGCGCGGCAATCTGGAACACGCTGTCTGCAGATGTGTAGCAGATGGGTTGGCCAGATCGGATATGCTCGGCACCATGCTCGGCAATGATGGCAGTGCCCGACGCGTGGCAATTGCCCAGTATCCCGTCAACACCGGCAGCAGCACAAACGGCCTCAACCACCTCGTCCGGAAAGGCCGGGCGTGTGTCAGGAAAGTAGTGCCAGTCCCAAGGCACCGGCACACCCGCCAATTCCCAATGACCCGAAGGTGTATCTTTGCCCTGCGACACCTCCGTCGCAGCACCCCACGCGCCCGACCGCGCGTCCTGCCCATTGGCAAGGGCCATGGCCTCAAACAACCCAAGCGCCTGCAGATGCGGCACATCCAACGCTCCGCTGCGGCCATCTTCCGCACGCCCTGCGGCACAGGCTTCGGCAATATGACCAACCGTATTGGCGCCCGTGTCCGGCACATCCCCATTGAAATATGCAGCCGCGTCAGGTGCCCCGCCAATCCCGACGGAGTCCATGACGATGAGGAACGCGCGCGGCATCAGCCGATCCGCTCTGCGATCAGGTCCGGCACATCCCGCGCTTGCCTGCCGATAGTGATGGCCCTGCGCACCGCGGCCTCGGCACGATCCGCATCCGCCGGACGCGCCGCGTGGATGACGCACAGAGGCTGCCCCTTGGACAGTTTGCTGCCCAACCGGGCCACGTCAGACAGGCCAACGGCCGGGTTGATCACGTCCCCTTCGGCCTTGCGCCCACCGCCTAGATCGACAACGGCCAAACCCAGCGCCTCGCCATCAATGGCGCAGACATGTCCCGGGGCCCGCGCGTTGATTTCACGAATGACGGTCGCTTCCGGCAGGAACCTGGACCAGTTCTCGACAAACTGTAGCGGTCCGCCCATTGCGGCGATCATGGTCCCAAACCGTTCCGCCGCACGCCCATCTGAAATAGCGGCGACAATGGCATCTGCGCCCGCCTGCACGTCGTCGACCAAGCCGCCATTGGTCAGAAGTACACCACCTAACGCGGCTGAAATCTCGACCAGCGGCCCCTGTGCCGGGCCGGTCAGGGTGCGCATGGCCTCTGCCACCTCAAGGGCGTTGCCAAGAGCCGGGGCAAGGGGCTGCGACATGTCCGTGATCAGCGCCGTGGTCTTACACCCGGCGGCATTGGCCGTCTTCACCAGCGCATCGGCAAGGGCGCGCGCGGCTTCCGCATCTTTCATGAAGGCGCCGGACCCCACCTTGACGTCCAGTACAAGCCCATCAAGGCCAGCGGCGAGCTTTTTCGACAGAATGGACGCGGTGATCAGGTCCATGCTTTCGACCGTGGCGGTCACATCGCGCACCGCGTACAGACGTTTGTCTGCAGGGGCGACCTTGGCCGTTGCACCAACGATGGCGCAACCTGCCTTGGTCAACACGTCCCGCAACCGCTGCTCGCTCAGCTCGGTGGATACGCCCGGGATGGCGTCCAATTTGTCCAAAGTACCGCCTGTGTGACCCAACCCGCGCCCCGAGATCATCGGAACGTAGGCCCCACAGGCCGCAAGGGCAGGGGCCAGCACAAGGCTCACGCAATCGCCCACCCCACCGGTCGAATGCTTGTCGAGGACCGGACCATCCAGATCCCAGTCCAGTACCTGCCCACTGTCGCGCATCGCCATAGTTAATGCGACCCTGCCCACATCGCCCAGGCCATTCAGACAAACAGCCATGGCAAAGGCCCCGGCCTGCGCATCGGTAACGGTGCCATCGGCCAGCCCTTCGGCAAACCAGCTCAGTTCCTCACGCGATGGGGTTTGACGTTGGCGAAGTTTGGCAATGATGGATCGTGCGTCAGTCATGCATCGCCATCCATGTGGGCGGCAACAAAAGCGCCAGGCAGCAGCTCGGCCAGGGTCATCACGTGTTCGACGCCGCCTGTGGTCGCCATGGTGACACGGACATCGCCTGCGCCAAACTCTGCCAACTTCTGACGGCACCCCCCGCAGGGCGTGACCGGCATGGGGCTACCCGCTACGACATAGGCTTCGGCGATAGCGCCCTGGCCCGCCGCCACCATGGCCGCAATGGCCCCGGCTTCGGCACATGTGCCCTCGGGATAGGCGACATTCTCCACATTGCAGCCGATAAAAACGGTACCATCCGCCGCGCGCACCGCGGCCCCTACCTTGAAATTCGAATAGGGCGCATGCGCGTTTTCCCGCACTGCCAGCGCCGCCTGCTTCAACTCGTCCATAAGCTTCCTCGTTTCGGAGCCCTGACACTAAACAAGCGTTCCAAAGTTGGCTACCGATTAAAGAAGAACAAAAAACCACGGGCCTCCGCCAGCGTCCAGTACCATGATCACGCGAGCCTCCGCTACTCCATGCGCGTACGGGACGCCCCGGGCAAAGACACCTCTAGCAACTCGATATCATCGGACAGGTTGCTGTAGCGTGTGGCCATATCAGGTGGGATAACAAAGGCATCCCCTGCCTCCAACGCATGTTGATCACGTCCTTCGCCCTCCAGCACCATCGTCCCTTCCAGCACAAAGGTGAACAGGATGTCACTGTCATGTCTGGTCCAAACTGTGTCGCCGCGCCCCTTGCGCGCCACCTGAACGCCCGCAACGTCCGCCGTGCCCGCCGCGATCCCGGTATCGCGGACGTCCAGCCCCGGCATACGGAACGGCCCCCACACCGCATCCCTTACCTTGTGATGCACAAAGGATTGACCCTGGAATCGCCGATCCGGGTTCGCAGGGCCATTGGGTAGTTCCATGTCATGATCAATGGTGGTGACATGTTCAGCAGGCACGCCGATCTCGATCACCTCGATATTGTTGCTTGCATAAAGCACACGATGCCGAATCTCGGGTGGTTGGATCACGCAGCATCCCTCCACCAATCGAAACGGCTCCCCCTGATCCTCGTACACAAGGTCCACCCAGCCCCGATAACAATAGATCAGCTGAAACCCGACGGTGTGATAATGCACCATGTCCGGCACCGGCCCGCCATCAGGAATGCGGATGTGGCTTGCGATGATCGACCCACCCAGCCGATCCGGTATCAAATCACGGTAGTGCATGCCCGCCCGCCCGATGATCCACGGGGCTTGATCGGCCAGACGCCGCACGACAAACCCATGCACTGTCTCCGGCATCACGAGGGGTGGGTTCAGATCGTCAATCTCGACACGGGTGCCATTCGGAGCTGTCAGAACACGCTGACCGTCCGCAAATCCATCCGGGTCATCGGTCAGAATGCGCAGCGTTCCGGGCTGCTCACTGGCCTCGGCCTCGATCCGCACCCGCAGCCCATGTCCGGAAAAGACTGCCACCGACGGATCATCCGCAGGATAGATCATGTCCATCCGCATGCCCAACATCTTGGTAAAAAACGGGATATCGTCCCGCAAGTTCTGCGTCGGCAACCGTATCTCGGCGCGTACCTCTGCCATCTCAATCCCCTTCACTTTGCCAAATAAACTCCGGGGGAATTGCGAATGCAATGGGGGCAGAGCCCCCTTAAAAATGACTTGCGCGCAGGGCTCCGCTGGATCACGTTTTTTCCATGTGATCAAACGTCAATTGGCGGCTCAGCAAAAATAGTTTAACGCTAAACCAAATTCGAAGGCCCAGAAGGGGATTCCATGTCTGATACACCGAACCTGCGCGACGCGGCACTTGCCTACCACGAATTCCCCAAACCCGGAAAACTTGAAATCCGCGCGACAAAGCCGATGGCGAACGGCCGAGACCTCGCGCGCGCCTATTCCCCCGGCGTGGCCGAAGCCTGCCTCGAGATCAAGGAAGACGCCGCCAACGCCGCCCGCTTCACGGCACGCGGCAACCTTGTGGCGGTTGTCTCCAACGGCTCAGCTGTTCTGGGGCTGGGCAATATCGGCGCGCTGGCCTCCAAACCGGTGATGGAGGGCAAAGCGGTGCTCTTCAAGAAATTCGCCTCCATCGACTGCTTCGATATCGAGGTGAATGAAAGCGATCCGGAGAAACTCGCTGACATCGTCTGCGCGCTTGAACCCACTTTCGGCGCCATCAATCTCGAGGACATCAAGGCGCCCGAGTGTTTCGTGGTTGAAAGGCTTTGTCGCGAACGCATGAACATCCCTGTCTTTCACGATGACCAGCACGGCACCGCCATCGTGGTGGGCGCAGCGGCCAAGAACGCACTGCACGTGGCGGGTAAAAACTTCGAAGACATCAAGATCGTCAGCACCGGCGGTGGGGCAGCAGGTATTGCCTGCCTCAACATGCTGCTGAAAATGGGTGTGAAGCGCGAAAACATCTGGCTTTGCGACATCCACGGCCTCGTCTACGAGGGTCGGACCGAAGATATGAACCCGGCCAAAGCCGCCTTTGCCCAAAAGACCGACAAGCGCACGCTCAATGAAGTGATCGATGACGCGGACCTGTTCCTTGGCCTTTCCGGCCCCGGCGTCTTGAAACCCGAACACGTTCAGAAAATGGCAAAGCAGCCCATCATTTTCGCGCTGGCCAACCCAACCCCCGAAATCCTGCCCGACGATGCGCGCAGCGTTGCCCCAGATGCGATCATCGCCACGGGCCGCAGCGACTTTCCCAATCAGGTCAACAACGTCCTCTGCTTCCCCTTCATCTTCCGTGGCGCGCTCGACGTGGGCGCCACTACGATCAACGACGAGATGCAACTGGCCTGCATCGACGGTATCGCCGCACTCGCCCGCGCCACCACGAGTGCCGAGGCGGCAGCAGCCTACCAAGGTGAACAGCTCAACTTTGGCGTAGACTACCTGATCCCCAAACCCTTCGATCCGCGCCTTGTCGGTATCGTCAGTTCCGCGGTTGCCAAAGCGGCAATGGAGACGGGCGTTGCCACCCGACCCATCGAGGACCTCGATGCCTACAAAACCTCGCTTGACGGGTCTGTTTTTAAATCCGCCCTTCTCATGCGCCCCGTGTTCGAAGCGGCCCGCGTTACCTCGCGCCGCATCGTGTTCGCAGAAGGCGAAGAAGAACGCGTGCTGCGGGCTGCCCAGGCGATGGTCGAGGAAACCACCGAACGGCCCATCCTGATTGGACGTCCCGAAGTGATAGAGGCACGGATTGCCCGCGCAGGCCTCACGATCAAGATTGGCGATACGGTCGACCTCGTGAACCCCGAGAATGACCCGCGCTACCGCGACTACTGGGGCACCTATCACGAGCTGATGTGCCGTCGCGGCGTCACACCCGATCTTGCCCGCGCCATCATGCGCACCAATTCCACTGCCATCGGTGCGGTCATGGTCCACCGTGAGGAAGCCGATAGCATGATCTGCGGCACGTTCGGCGAATTCCGCTGGCATCTCAATTACGTGCAGCACGTGCTTGGCCGCGACTCCTATCACCCCGTGGGTGCGCTCAGCATGATGATCCTCGAAGACGGGCCGCTTTTCGTGGCGGATACGCAGGTGCATCTGCATCCCAATCCAGACGAGATCGCAGAAATCGCCATCGGTGCCGCGCGCCACGTGCGCCGCTTCGGCATCGAACCGAAAATCGCCTTCTGCTCGCAAAGCCAGTTCGGCAACCAGGGCGACGGCTCCGGCTGGCGCCTGCGCGAAGCGATCCGGATGCTCGACGCACAGAACCACGACTTCTGCTACGAGGGCGAAATGAACATCGACACGGCGCTTGATCCCGAGCTGCGCCAGCGTCTGTTCCCGGGCAGCCGGTTGGAAGGGGCCGCCAACGTGCTGATCTTCGCCCACGCCGACGCCGCTTCGGGCGTCCGGAACATTCTCAAGATGAAGGGCGGCGGGCTCGAGGTTGGTCCGATCCTGATGGGCATGGGCAACCGCGCCCACATCGTGCCACCGTCCATCACGGCACGCGGATTGCTGAACATGTCAGCCGTGGCCGGCACGCCGGTGGCGCATTACGGCTAAAAATTAACCAATTCAGCCTGAAAAAACGGCGCAACCCGCAGGTGTATTTCAGCATCTTGCATCCTATCTGTATCCGAGTGGATAGACTGGGGTGATCACGATGCGCGCAATTCTTGTATTGGCTCTATTGGCAGGTGCGGGCTGCGCCGAGGTGGTCAGCGAAACCCGCGGGACCTACACCGAATTCGGGCGCACATACCCGTCGGTGACGCGAGTGTATCAGAATGATGATGGCAGCACCTATTCACGGACCACGATCATCTCGGGGGCCGAGCGCGTGACCTGTATCACCGGTGACAGGCGTGACTGCCGCACGGCACTGATCGACACAGTCAACCGGGACCGCGACGGAGAACCCTGACGCCGCCCAACCTGCAACCCTTCCGAAAGGAGACATTGATGCGAACGATCGTTTCTGTCCTGACGTTGCTCACAGCTGCCGCCTGTACTGAAATCACGGCGGAACGCGAGGGGACATTTGAATATCGCGGCGATACACTCCGCGCCGTGACCCGCGACTATTCGGCAAATGGCCGGACATTCACCAAGCGCGTCATCTATGATGGCAACCGGAGCGTCAGCTGCTCGGCCACCGATGATCTGGATTGCCGTGGGGCGATTTCCTACGAGCGTCTGGACAGCAACGACTGATATTTACGCCTGCCTGCGTGCCATTCTGCCACAGTTGGCGCTCTCAGCCCTTGCCCCCGACACTTGTCGCCGCGTAACCCTGCGGAGGACTATGACGGAGGAGTATGGGCCATGGGTTACAGGGCGGAATATGACAGTTGGAAAGCGGACCCCGAGGGGTGGTGGATGCAGGCGGCGGAAGCCATCGACTGGGTCAAGGCACCAACCAAGGCGCTCAGCCAACGCGGTGAACACCTCTATGACTGGTTTGCCGACGCGCAGGTAAACACCTGCTGGAACGCGGTTGACCGGCATGTCGAAGCCGGGCGAGGTGATCAGGCGGCCATCATCTATGACAGCCCCATCACCGGAACCAAATCAAAAACCACCTATGCCCAGTTGCTAGCGCAAGTGGCCTCCGTCGCCGGTGCATTGGCGCACAAGGGGATCACGGCAGGTGATCGCGTCATTATCTATATGCCCATGGTGCCCGAAGCGCTGGTGGCCATGCTGGCCTGCGCGCGGCTTGGGGCGGTCCATTCGGTTGTGTTCGGCGGCTTTGCGGCCAACGAACTGGCGGTGCGTATCGACGATTGCGCACCCAAGGCCATCATTGCTGCATCCTGCGGGCTCGAACCCGGGCGGATCGTGGAATACAAACCACTTCTCGACGGTGCGATCGACCTCGCCGATCATACCCCGGACTTCTGTCTGATCCTGCAACGCGAACAATCGCCCTGTGCTCTCGGGCCCCGGGATTTAGATTGGCATGATGCGCAACAGGGCGTGCCTCCGGCCGACTGCGTCCCGGTCGCGGGCGACCACCCAGCCTATATCCTCTACACCTCCGGGACCACTGGCGCACCCAAGGGCGTTGTGCGTCCGACCGCCGGTCATCTTGTGGCGCTGAACTGGACGATGAAGAACATCTACCAGATGAACCCGGGCGAGGTGTTCTGGGCCGCATCCGACGTGGGCTGGGTCGTGGGGCATTCCTATATCTGTTACGCGCCGCTCATTCATGGCAACACCACCGTCGTGTTCGAAGGCAAACCCATCGGCACCCCCGACGCGGGCACGTTCTGGCGCGTGATCGCCGAATATGATGTCAAATCCTTCTTCACCGCCCCCACGGCCATTCGCGCCGTCAAACGCGAAGACCCCAAGGGCGAATATCGCGCGAAATACGACCTCAGCGGGTTGCGTGCGCTCTACCTTGCCGGAGAACGGGCGGATCCCGACACCATCGAATGGGCGCAGGACCTGCTGGACGTGCCTGTGTACGACCACTGGTGGCAAACCGAAACAGGCTACACCATCGCGGGCAACCCCGCCGGGCTCGAAGCACTGCCGGTCAAGATCGGCTCGCCGACCGTCGCCATGCCCGGCTACGACGTGCAAATCCTCGACGATGCGGGCCACCCCGTTGCTGCCGGAGACCTCGGCGCCATTGCCATCAAGCTGCCTTTGCCACCCGGCACGCTGCCCACGCTCTGGAATGCCGAAGAGCGCTTTGTGAAAAGCTATTTGCACGCCTTCCCCGGCTACTACGAAACGGGGGATGCGGGCATGATGGACGATGACGGTTACCTCTACATCATGGCGCGCACCGATGACGTGATCAACGTGGCAGGCCACCGCCTGTCCACGGGGGCCATGGAGGAGGTTCTCGCCGGTCACCCCGACGTGGCCGAGTGTGCCGTGATTGGCGTGACGGACCAGCTCAAGGGGCAATCCCCCGTGGGCCTTCTCTGCCTGACCAATGGTGTGAACCGGCCACATACCGAGATCGTGGGCGAATGCGTCAAACGCGTCCGCGACCAGATCGGCCCTGTTGCCGCCTTCAAGCAGGCCATCGTGGTGGATCGCCTGCCCAAGACACGGTCGGGCAAGATCCTGCGGGGCACGGTGGTCAAGATCGCGGACAATCAGGACTACAAGATGCCTGCGACCATCGACGATCCCGCCATTCTGGACGAGATCAAGGATGCACTGCAAACCATCGGTTACGCCAAAGGTTAAACCGAGGCGGAGGACACCTCCGCCTTATATGCTGTGCCATTCGAAGCTTCGGTCCGAAGAGCTGATAGACCTGCTTGGACATGGAATGCGAACTCCCTGCGCCCGTCCCAAACCAAGCGGGACTTGGCGCAGGAGCCACTGTACTTTGCCAAGACCTCTGGAGTGTTCTCATTCATCGCCTGATAGGCAGAAATATGCGCCGCTGACGTCATGTATCAGATTGTAGCATTCCTCTGCGTTGCTACTGGTTGATTTTGAGCGTGTGCAGGCACCCGCCGCCTTGGCCGCCTGCCGTGCGTCGGCTGTATCAACGACTTTGATGCACGGCACCCACAAAGCGCGATCATTTGCTGGGGATATGCCCGGCAGATGACGGGCCACTGCCGTGCCGGACGGTCCGGATATCACGCCGCCAATCCGTTCCGTCTCGTGGTGCTGCGGGCTCAGTGCCCAGTTGAAGATCTGTGAGTAGAAGTGCGCTGGAAATGCCGCCGCACCGGACAGATAAATCTCGAGACCGAATTGCTGGTGAGGTACCGGGAAACCGTGCTGAGACTGTGAGATGCCGATCAGAGCGCCCAAAGGATCACGTATCAGCGCATTTCGCCCAACACCGGGCACGTCAAACGGCGGGCGAACAATTTCACCTCCAAGCGGTTCCACGGCTTCGGCTGCAGAGTCCATCTTAGGAACCTCGACATAGGCGATCCAGCCATCTGACATTCCGTTGGGTGTTTCGATGAAACCGGCCCCGGCTTCATTCGCCAACATGGCCAGGACGAAGTCTGTCTGACCGCCACCCCATGCAAAATCGGCGGCATGTTCGATCGCAAAGGACCACCCGGCGACATGTTGGAAAAAAGCCATTGAACGTTGTGGGTCCGCCGAAAAGAGATCGTGCCACACGATCTGGCCTGACGTGTCATGAGGCATTTGACTACCTCCTCTTGCTTTTCTGTTTTGTAATCTCACGCACCATTTTCCCGAATGCCTTATCCTTTGCCCGGCGTTCGGAAAGGCTGGCGGAGTTGAATGCGTCTTCTGCCATGAGCTTGCGCCAACGTCCAAGTCGCGCTACGTCGATCTCGTTGTTTTCTATCGCTTGCAAAACAGCGCACCCGGGTTCCGTTTCATGTTTGCAATCGTTGAATCGGCATTGCGCCGACAGATCGCTGATATCAGAGAAAACGTCCTGGATGCCGGATGCCGCGTCCGTAAGTTGCAGCTCGCGCATTCCGGGGGTGTCCAAAACCAGACATCCGTCCGGTGTTGCAAAGAGCTGTCGTTGCGTTGTGGTATGCCTGCCCTTGGCATCATCTTCACGAATGGATTGGGTCCTGATCAACCCTGTCTGCAACAGCGCATTGGTCAAGGTTGATTTGCCAACGCCGGACGACCCCAAGAATGCAATTGTCGCGCCTGGTTTGCACCATGGCGCCAGCCCTGATCGCGGCGCCTCGCCCCTGGCGTCCAGCGCGACCACCGTCACATCCGTGGAAATAGTCCCGGCCGTGTCAATGTAGTGTTGATGATCCGATGTGAGATCGGTCTTTGTCAGGACGATAACAGGCGTGATCTGCGCCTCGAAGGCGAGGGCGATGTATCGTTCAAGCCGCGCGATGTTGAAATCCTGGTTGCAAGACGTAACGACAAACACTGTATCAACATTTGCAGCAATCAACTGCTCTCGCCGATCGGTCCCGGGCGCGCGCCGCTTGATCAAGCTCTTACGCTGCAGCATGCGACTGCATTTCGGGTGCTCGCGATCAAACATCAACCAGTCGCCAACGGTGATGTCCTCTGGTGGTGGTATCATCTCATCAATACCGTCACCAAGAACGTGCAAGGCGTTCCGGTGGACTTCAACGACCCGCACCGGCGGCCTCTGCGCCAATTCGTCTACATCGGTTTGCTGGGCAAAGAACGACTGCCAGCCCAGCGCGTTAAGAGGGGAGAGACGCTGTTTCGGGGCGTCCAAGCCTGATGGCTGCGAAAGAAAATGTGAATAGTCACGTGTCATTACGGAGGACTTTCATGTCTCGGTCATGCTGGGGCATGAATTCAAACGGTAAGGAAAAAGGGTACGCACATATCAGCCTCGCCAAGGAATGACGAAGGAAATCAGTGGCTGATTTTGCATCGGGAGGACTGTTGCCTCCCCACCTTACCGGGACATGAAATCTCCATTTCGATGCCTTCGATCTAAGGGGGTATCTTGGGCTTTGCAACTGTTTGCATGGAAGAAGGCGGTTGGCATCGTTGATGCGCGTTGGGGGACAGGGTCTAAGTACAGGGCTGACCCTAAGCGGTGTCCGAATGTCATTGTCAGGTGCCGACGTTTCGTTGCGAGGCGCTGCTGTTTTTCGCTTTATCAAGGGCTTAGCTTGGCGCCGTTGATATGCAAGAAACGCAAGGCACGTATGATGTTTAACCGCTTGAAGGGTGTTTTTTTCGCGCCTAAATGAGCAGCACAACGCTGACAGGATCAGCACAAACTATCGAAAAAAGGACTGCTGCAATGGCTGCTTTCGACACCACCCGTCCCGCATATGGCGCTGCACCTGTTGCAGGCCAATTCAACGGCTTGTTTTCCAAACTGGTTGCCCAAGTGGCGGCCTGGAACCATGCCCGTGTGACCCGCAACGCCCTGAACGCCCTGACTGACCGTGAGCTCGAAGACATCGGCCTGGTCCGCGGCGACATCGATGACGTGGCAAACAGCCACTAAGACGTTCCAAAACCTCCCCTTTGGGCGCGCTCTGACATGAGCGAAAGCCGCGGGCCTGAGATAAGGCGCCGCGGCTTTTCTTTGGAGCGGCGTTTGATCAGTCTACGAGGGGATCAAGGAAGCCAGAGATGAACCGTGTCGTTGGGTCGATCTGCATCAAGTAAGCGCCAGCCTGTTGTATCTGACCGCCCTGCTGCAATTTTGCGACGCGCTCATTGTAGGTGATGTCACCCAACGAGGCGAGCATGAGTGCCTTGAACACGAAGAACCCGGCCACAAGCCCAAGCAGACCCCTGAGAGGGAAGCCGCGCCCGACTCGCCGCTTGGGCTTGATGACGATCAGCCCGTCATCCCGCATTTTCGTGGTGTAACCATTTCCCATTGCCGCATGTTTGCGGCCAAGTGTGGTCAATCGCACTTCAAAATTCTGACGAGTTTCAACCATGGCAGCCTCGTTAACGTCGAAATGGCCCCCACCTGTTTCGATGAAGAAGGTGCGCCCCAATTATGGCAAAATCTGGGCAAATGCGTCAAAAGCCGCTAAAAAACCTGACGAATTATGGCTTTTTGCGCAGAGTGAGGGTGGTCCATTCGCCAATCTCTTCCCTATGCGCCAGACTGTTTCCGTGGTCGATATAATGCGCTGCCACCTCGTCGGCCTGTTCGTTAAGGATTCCGGACAGAATCGCGTGCCCATCCGGGGCGAGGCGGACGCTCAGATCGGGCGCCAGCGCGATCAACGGTCCTTTGAGGATGTTGGCAAAGATCAAATCAAATTGGACTGACAGGTCGGGGTGGTCGAAGCCTGCGGCTTCCGCCAACTTGACCTTTGTCTCCATCCCGTTGGCCTGCAGGTTGGCCCGGGCAACATCCACGGCCTGCGCATCTATATCACTGGCAATGATGTCAGCGTCCCAGATTGCTGCGGCACCCATGGCCAGCACTGCTGTACCGCAGCCAATATCGGCCACGCGGTCGGCCTGAACACCACTGTTCGCCAACCGATCAAGCGCCTTGAGGCAACCCAGTGTCGTGCCGTGATGCCCGGTGCCAAAAGCCATCGCCGCCTCGATCAACAATGGGTGCTTGCCTTCTGGCACCTTGTCCGCGTCATGAGAGCCATAGACAAAGAAACGGCCGGCCTCGACCGGCGCCAACTCGCGCTTCACATGGGCGACCCAATCGGTTTCGGGCAACTCCGACACCGTGAACGGTTTTGCGCCAAGCGCCGTCGTCAGCAGCAAAAGGGCTGTATCGTCGGGCTGGTCAGTGAAATAGCCCCCAACCTCCCACAGACCGCTGTCATCCTCGACCTCGAACACCCCGATGCCCGTTGGCTCGGGCGTCATGTTTTCAAGAGCAGCGCCAAGGGCATCGGCCTGCGCCTTGCCATGCAGCGTGGTGAGGGCGGTCCATGTGGTCATGTCGGTCTCCGTCTGTTGCCGGAGCCTTAGCGTCCAGGGGGACCAGCAGCAAGTGGCCCGCTATTCCGCCGGGGCGGGCAGCGGCGGGGCAAGCCGGGTTTCGTGGCCGGGGACCGGGTGACGCGGGATCAAAAGCGCAAGGCAAAGCGACGTTGCTGCCATGCCCGAGGCCAGCAGGAACACTGCGCCCGGCGATAACAGCCACAAAAGGCCCAGCGGAACGGGCAGGCCAACTGCAGCGATGTGATTGATGGTAAACGCGACCGCAGCCGTTGGCGCTATGTCCGCTGGATCGGCGATCTTCTGGAAGTAGGTCTTCAGCGCCAGTGCCAGCCCGAAAAAGATATGGTCGAGCACATAAAGCGTTGCGGCGATCATCAGCCCCCAGCCCATGAAATAGACGCCGCCATAGGCCAGGAACACGCAGACCAGACCGGTGTACTCGAACACCAGCGCCCTTTGTTCGCCAAAGCGGGCCACGATGCGACCCAGAACAGGGGCAACCAGAATGTTGACCATCAGGTTGATGAGGTAGAGCGCGGTCAACTCGTGCACTTCGAATCCGAATTTCTCGACCATCATGAAGCCCGCAAAGACCATGAAAATCTGCCGCCGGGCACCCGACATGAATTGCAGCGCGTAGTACAGCCAATAGCGCTTGCGCAGCACAAAGGTCTTGAGTTGCGGGGTTGGCGCTTCGAACTGGGGGTATGCCAGCATGGCAAAGACCGCGATCGCTGCCGTGATCCCGCCACCGACCATGTAGACAATATTGTACGTCAGGCCCAGCGGCTCCCACAGGACCTTGATTACGAAATAGACAAGGAAAGTGGCTGTCGATCCAGCAGCCAGAAGCCAGCCCAGCATCTGCGGGGCCCGATCCTTGGGCAGCCATTGCAACTGCAGCGACTGGTTGACCGTTTCATAGTAGTGAAAGCCGATCGAACTGATGAAAGTCAGGGCCAGAATACCGCCCATCGACGGAAACTGGGCCGTCAGGGCCGTGGCCAACCCCAGCATTGTGAGCGAGATCAGCCCAAGCACCTGCTCGCGCATGAAGATGATGACGACGATGACGCCCACCGCCAGGAAGCCGGGGATCTCGCGGATGGCGTGAAGCAATCCGATATCGGCCCCATCGAAGTTGGCGGCGTCCACAACGAAGTTGTTCAAAAGCGCCAGCCATACCGAGAACCCAATCGGCATGGCAAATGCCATCAGGAACAAGAGCGCCGTGGGGCGGCGCCATGCGGGCAATGCGCGCGCGTCTTCGAGGGTGATGTTTTGCGCCATGCGATGCCATTACGTGTTTTGCATCGTATTTGCGAGAGCAGCCTGTGCACATCAGACTGTGCAGAGACGATGCGTATTTTGTGCCGTGCGCCGCCACCGGCTGCTTCCGGCGCGATCATCTGCTATACAGGGCCATACGCAAGTGCTGTTTGACAAGGTACTGCACTAGTTACGCCAGACAAGCAGTGCTTGCGCCCATTTTTTAAGTTTTTCTTTAGGAGAATTTCCAATGGCCGATGCATCAGCACCCCTTAGCCGCCTGAATTCCAACGTTCACGATCTTTACCAGGATATTGCCTATTTCGCGACGCCACTCAGTGACGTGCATGACGCGTTGAACGAGCTTGAGCGGATCGAAAAAACACCTAAACGGATCAAGGACAAGGTTGGCGAAATCCACAACGTTCTGAAAAATCTGGAAAGGGCCTGCAAGGCGGGCAGTTGGCTGCCCGAGGTCGGGACGGCGGCAAAAACGACCGCCGAAACACTGAATGGCATCAATACGTTCCTTGGAGAGATCGAAACCTTTCTGGGCGAGATTCAACTGGCTGCAGATGACGGCGCTAAAACATTTCTTGATATCAAGGATCCCATCGACAAGTCGTGGGCAGGTATTGCCCAGGTCGAAGGGTTTCTCGAACGAACTGAAACGGTCACCTCGGACTTGCTGGCGCACTATAGCGGCCATGATATCCCGGCATCGGTCAATGCGTGTTCAGAGCGGTTGGGTGACCCGCTTGAAAAGATCGTCAAAACACTCAATGACGCCAAGGATGAAGCCCAGCAAAAGTTGAATACGGCTGAACGGGCCGTTGAAGGCGTTGTGTCTGCGCTGAAACCCGCCGTCAGTTTTTCGGATTTCATTGAAGGTATTTATACCAAACTGGAACCCATCCGAAACGCGATCCACACACTGACCGATGCCGTGGGACGCGCGGCCCACTACGGTGAAACCCAGATTAAGGCCGTTCTTAAGCTGGGTGCGCGGTTGGGCGGCAAGACGTATCGGACCATCAAAGGGCTTCTGGACAAGTTTGATGGCGAAATTCAGAAGATCAAAAAGAAGTTCATCGATTGGGCTTTCAAACCTGTCCGCAACGCGATGAAATCAGTGCGCGATGAAATCCAAAAACAGGTCAATCAGCTTCCAAATCTTGACCCGGCCAAGGCAGCAATGGAGGTAGTTCACGGTCTGCTCGCCCAGATCGACCAAGCCATTGATGGTTTGGCGAGCGAATGTGCTGATCTGTTTTCCGGCAAGAGCCGTCCATGGGGGAGCGGCGCGACTGCAGCGCCCTGAGTTCATGATCTGGAGCACCGTGTCGCGTCCGATCTTGCGTCCACGGATGGCACGCCGATCGCTGATTTTCTGTACGCGCAGGAACCATGGGATCGGTCGGTTTGTAAATGCGCCGCTTTCGGATTGTGCAGCAGACCCAGCCTTGTCACATTAGAGCCATGAAACAGGTGGATGTGCATACAAAGTTTGGCGACCTGACCGTAACCGAGGATGGCGGAGCCGTCATTCGGCTGTCTTGGGGCCGGTCAGAATGCGCGGATCGATCAGATGTCCTGGACACTGCAGTGGCGCAACTGCGCGCCTACGATGCCGGCACATTGGAGGAGTTTGATCTTCCGCTGGAGGTGCGCGGTTCGCAATTGCAGCGCGATGTCTGCGCCGCGATGTCAGACATCCCATACGGCCAAACCGTAACCTATGGCGATATCGCAAAGGCGCTCGGGGTGCCGGCGCAGGCCATCGGCCAGGCCTGTGGTGGCAACCCCATTCCGATCATAATTCCGTGCCACCGTGTCATGGGCGCCAAGGGCCTGACCGGATTTTCGGGGGCAGGCGGGGTCGAGACCAAGGTGGCTCTCCTCCGGCACGAAGGCGGATTTCTGATCTAACGCTGTGGGATCAGTTGCTGGGCGATGCCTGCGAACACCAGGTACAGCGACGTGACCACCAGTCCCCAATGCGCCCAGCTTTCAGGGTGGAAGTCGACCCAGGCTGCCCAACCGGCAAAGAATGTCCACGCCAGCGCCGTGGGCAGGCTCAGCCAACGCCAGCGTTCTGTACGCACGGGATGGATGAACTTTATTGGTAGGAACATGCCCACAGCCAGCACACTGACCAGTGCCAAGGACACCCAGAAATTGGGCTCAAGCGCGAAGATGACCAACACCACCATGTTCCAGCAGCCCGGAAAGCCCGAGAATGAATTGTCCCTCGTCTTCATGCGCGTATCGGCGAAATACATGGCACTTGCAAAGGTGATCAGGATGATGGCCACCCAGCCTGTCCACCCCGCCATGAGGCCCGACGCAAAAAGCGCGAAAGCCGGGATGAACACATAGGTCAGGTAGTCGATGATCAGATCAAGCAGCACGCCGTCGAACTCGGGCGCATTGGTCTTGACGTTGTATTTGCGTGCGAGCGGGCCATCGATGCCGTCGACAAAAAAAGCCACGACAAGCCAGAGGAACATAAGGTCCCATTCCGCCTCCACGGCGGCCAGCATGGCCAGCATTGCGAACACGGCGCCGGTGGCCGTCAGAAGGTGAACGCTCAACGCGCGCATTTGCAGTGTCATATGCCTGTCATGCGGCATGACGCGCGGGGTTGCAAATGCAAAACCGCGCCGAAGGGGTCGGCGCGGTCAGGTGCAGGCCGAGACGTAGCCCGTGTGCTGGCTACTGGCCCAAGCGCACTTCTTCCAGCGGGTAACCCAGATAATCCTGTGCTTCCCAACCTGCGTGACAGTCATGGCAAAAGCTTTGCTTGACCTTCATCACCTTGCCGTTCGGCTGCAGGCCAGCGTAAAGCCATCCGGCGGTGTCTGGCGCCTCATCGGTACCGACCTTGGTCATGATGAACAGCGGACCCGGGCGCGCCGCCTTCTTCTTGATCGAAATGGTGATCGATTCCTTGGCCAGGATCGACCCTACAGGCATTTCAAAGCCTTCTTCCTCGAACTTCAGGTACTGTTCGGCGGCCACGTCATTGGCATATGTGTTCAAAAGGCGATTGCCGTGTGGTCCGGCAACGGCTGGACGCGACGCCGTAGCGGCCCAATTGCGATAATTTGACCCAATCTCGTCGCCTTCTTTGGCGTAACCCGTCGCCATCTTTTCCTGAAGACAGTCGTAAAGTACGCCAATCTGATCCTCGGTCAGGTCGAAAGCGTCTTCGACTGCAATGGCGGTGCATTCCTCTGCACTGGCCGCGCCTGCGGCGATGGTCAAAACGGCTGCGTATGTAAGCTCGCGTAGCATGTTCGGCGTCCCCTCCGTGTTGGTTTTGTACGCAACGGCATGCTGACGGAATGAGCACCCCGCGCATAGCCGTGCGGGATCACCTTTCATGCACAATTACGTGAAGGATGAGGGGCCTACGCCTTCGGATGCGCCTTGGAATAGACTTCCATCAAACGGACTGTATCAACGGCCGTGTAGGCTTGCGTCGTGGACAAAGACGCGTGGCCAAGAAGCTCCTGGATCGCGCGCAGATCGCCACCCGCATTCAACAGGTGCGTTGCAAAACTGTGGCGCATGGCGTGTGGCGTGGCACTGGCGGGCAGGCCCAGTTGCATGCGGGCGTTCGACATCACCTTCTGAATGGCGCGTGGGGCAAGCGCCCCACCACGGATAGCGCGAAAAAGCGGTCCGTCGGCGGGCAGTTCATACGGACAGGCGGCTATGTAGGCATCAACTGCGTTACGGGCGGCATCGACCACCGGCACGATCCGTTCCTTGCCACCCTTGCCTACGATCCTCAGAACCTGTGGCAAAGGCGTCTGACCCGCGGTCAGGGACAATGCCTCGGATATGCGCAAACCGCAGCCCCACAGCAAGGTCAACACGGCAGTGTCCCGCGCGCCGATCCATGGCTTGTCAGATTGCAGAGGCGTGATGTCCAAAAGCTCGCGTGCCGCCGTTTCATCCAACGGGCGTGGCAGCTTCTTGGTGAATTTTGGGGCCCGGGTGCTCAGCACGGCGGTTGGCTCAAACCCTTCGCGCGCCGCCAACCACTTGTAGAACGCTTTGACGGCCGACAGTTTGCGGGCCAATGACCGCGCCCCGACACCACCCGACCGCGTACGCGCCATCCACGCACGCATATCCCGTGTATCAATCCGCGCCAAAGCACCAAGGCCCTGTGTCTGGCCCGAGTGCTCCGTCATGAAGGCAAGAAATTCGGTTATGTCCGTGCCATAGGCCGTGACTGTATTCTCTGCCGCCCCCTTGATCGCACGTTCATACGCCAGAAAATTTTCAAGCGCATCGCGGGCGGCGGGGGAAATCAGGCTCATCCCAGCCAGCGGCGCATGGCCTGTTCGAACACGCCGGTGAAAAAGGCCAGCAGGTCCGTGCCTTGCTGCGGTCCAAACATATGTGGGTCTTCCGCGCCCATAACCAGAAGGCCGGGCAGACGACCGTCACCAAAGTCCAGCTTCAGACAGGCTTCGGATCGGATCCAGTTGGCATCGTCGCCATAAATCTCGGGGTCGGCATCCTGAACCTGTCGCAGGGTGACTTGCCGCACATTGCCGCCACGGCCATCGGTCAGGTAATCGTCGATGAAACCGGGTTCGGCCACGCTCAGCACTTCGCCCAACCGCTGAACGGCCGGATCATTGTCGTTTTGTACGGACTCAAGCACCAGTTTGACGGCGTCTACGCGCAGGATTTCGGCCACTTCGCCACCCAGATCACGCAGGAAGGGTTCGAACTCCATCGGGTCCAGCATGCGCAGGATGGCGCGGTGAATCTGATTGGTGCCAGCCAGGTTTTCATACGCCGCCGCGATGACTGAACGGTGCGTGTCCTCAAGCCGGTCCAGCCGCGCTTCCAGCCGTTCCATTGCCAGCCCGCGCAGATCAACGATGTTGCCACCCATCGCACGCTCATTCGCGGCGATCAGGGCATGCATCAGGTCCTTGTCATCCAGAATAACATCAGGACGCGAAATAATCGCCTCACGCAGGGCGTCGTTAATCTTGGGCTGGCTGCTCATACCGTACCTGTTTTTGGTCTTGTCCGCTCCATATCACAGCGGAATCGTGAAATCTGCCCTGAACTTGGAATAATTGTTCAGATGACAGCGTAAAGTTGCCAAGTGACGCCACGACCGGGGAAATGACGTGAGTTTCTCCCCGTGAACGGGAATACTCATGCTGTCACATCCATCGCATGCAACAAATACACGAAGCCACCACTCACGGATCCGGCCCGGGGATTTTTCCCTTAGGACCGGTCGCGCTTCGGGTATTGCTGAGACGGGCGGGAAACGCCTGAGTTACAGGATTTTCTGACCCGTCTTGGCCCAATCCTTCATGAACGCATCAAGGCCCTTGTCCGTCAAAACGTGGTTCGCCAGCTTCTTGATGACATCTGGGGGCGAGGTGATGACGTCGGCACCGATTTTGGCGCAATCTTGAACGTGGTTCACGGACCGGATCGACGCGGCCAGAATTTCTGTCTCGAACCCATAATTGTCGTAGATGGTGCGGATGTCTTCGATCAGCTCCAGCCCATCCAGGTGGATGTCATCCAACCGCCCGATGAAAGGTGAGATGAAGCTGGCCCCGGCCTTGGCCGCAAGCAGCGCCTGGTTGGCCGAGAAACAAAGCGTGACATTGACCATCTTGCCTTCGCCCGACAGCACCTTGCAGGCTTTCAGCCCGTCCCATGTCAGCGGCAGCTTGACGGTGATGTTTTCCGCGATCTCGGCCAGCTTGCGCCCCTCGGCGATCATCGCGTCGGCTTCCAGCGCGACCACTTCCGCGCTGACAGGGCCATCGACCAGATCACAGATTTCCTTGGTCACTTCCAGAATGTCGCGTCCCGATTTCAGGATCAGCGACGGGTTTGTGGTGACACCGTCGACCATACCCAGGTCGTTGAGTTCGGCGATGGCGTCAATCTCGGCAGTATCTACAAAGAATTTCATGTGCGGTCCCCTTGATGGCTTGGCGTTTGCTTGTGATGGCTTTACCTCATGGCGGGTGAAGACTGAACCCCTCATATGTTGGCGCTAACATGACGCCCTCGTTTTACGACGAAGGCGCGTTGGTGGCCGTGATGACCACGCAACCGCTGGACCGGGCGCTGGACTACAAGGCGCCCGAGGGTGGCTGCCATCTGGGCGTGTTCGTCGAGGTGCCACTTGGCCCGCGCAAGGTGCTGGGTGTTGTCTGGGGACCCGGCAAGGGCGACTATGACTACAACAAGGTGCGGTCAGTCCTGCGGGTGCTGGACGCCGCCCCCATGCGGGACGAGATGCGCGCCTTCTTGGAAAAGGCCGCAGCGTACACGCTCACACCCATGCCCGCCATGCTGCGGCTCGCCACCCGCGCGCCGGGACTGGGCGATCCGCCGTCGATGCGCAAGGTCTACCGCCGCGGTCCATCCGAACCCGATCGGATGACGGATGCCCGCCGCCGCGTGCTAGAATTCCTTAGCGAATACGGTGATTTGGCCTTTACACTTAAAGAGCTCGCAGAGCTGTCGGGCGTCACATCCTCCGTCATCAAGGGGCTGGTGAAGCAAGGCACCGTCGCGGAAGAGGACAGCCCCCGCGATTTGCCATTCCCACCTATGGACCCGTCCCGCCCGGGTAAGGCACTGACCGAAGATCAGGCGCGGGCCGCAGGGCACATCGCCAAGGCCGTGCAATCCGGTGCTTACGGAACAACGCTCCTGAGAGGTGTCACCGGATCCGGCAAAACCGAAGTCTACCTCGAAGCTGTCGCTGCCTGCCTCAGCGCAGGACGGCAAGCCCTTGTTCTATTACCGGAAATCGCCCTGACAGCTGAATTCCTCAAACGGGTCGAGGAACGGTTCGGTGCGCGCCCTGCCGAATGGCACTCCGGGGCCACCATGACGGAACGCCGTCGCATCTGGCGCATGGTGGGGCAAGGCAACGCGCAACTGGTAATCGGCGCGCGCTCGGCCCTGTTCCTGCCCTATCAGAACCTCGGCCTGATCGTCGTGGATGAGGAACACGACACGTCCTACAAGCAGGAAGACGGGGTGCTCTACAACGCCCGCGACATGGCCGTGCTGCGGGCCTCGCTGCTCGGGGCGCAGGTGGTGCTGGCCTCGGCCACGCCGTCGCTCGAAAGCTGGGCGAACGCCGAAAGCGGCAAGTACACGCGGCTGGACCTCGAAGCGCGCTTTGGCCCTGCGCTCATGCCCACGATGCAAACCATCGATATGCGTGCTGAAAAACTACCTTCGAACCGCTGGGTCTCCGAAGAATTGAAACGCGCGGTCGAGGCGCGGCTGGCGGCAGGCGAACAGGCTATGCTGTTTCTGAACCGGCGCGGCTATGCCCCCATTACGCTGTGCCGTGCCTGCGGGCACCAGGTGGGCTGTGATCAATGCGATGCGCGCATGGTCGAACACCGTTTTTTGAAGCGTCTGATGTGCCACCAATGCGGCGAGACGAAACCGATGCCAACCATCTGCCCCTCCTGCTGGGCCGAAGATCGGATGGCGCCCGTCGGCCCGGGTGTCGAAAGACTGGGTGAGGAAGCGGTCGAACTGTTCCCGGATGCCCGCGTGGCGGTGCTGAGTTCAGACATGTACGGCTCGGCCCGCGCGCTCAAGGCCGAGATCGAAGGGATCGCCGAAGGCGCTGCTGATGTGATCATCGGCACGCAGCTGGTGGCAAAGGGGCACAACTTTCCGAACCTGACACTGGTGGGGGTGATCGACGCAGACCTTGGCCTGCAAGGCTCCGACTTGCGGGCCGCTGAACGGACATTCCAACTGATGCGGCAAGTGGCTGGCCGGGCGGGCCGTGCAGAAAAGCCGGGCACGGCACTGTTGCAGACCTATCAACCGGAACACCCGGTGATCCGCGCCATTCTGGCGGGGGACGAGGAAGGGTTCTGGCGGGCTGAGGCCGCGCAACGCGAGGCGGCAGGCGTGCCGCCTTATGGCCGGATGGCGGGGATCATCCTCAGCGGCCCGGACGTCGCGCAGGTGTTTGACGCCGCGAACGCGCTGGCGAGGAATGCGGGCGCGCTGACCCGGGTGGGCGCGCAGGTCTTTGGCCCTGCGCCTGCGCCCATTGCCCGCGTTCGCGGACGGCACCGGGTGCGGCTGCTGGTCAAAGCGGGCAAGGGTGTCGCGCTGCAAGGGGCGATTGCTCAATGGGTCGGGCAGCTGCGGCTCAGGGGTGACTTGCGGCTGGCTGTCGATATCGACCCGCAAAGCTTCTACTGACGGACACGGCGCACGGCACGTACGCCTTACCCCTTGGCGGATGTTCGCGTTTCGTGCTACTGACAGGCAAAAGCCAAAACAAATCGGGCGAGGGCAGCACATCATGCGAATCTTGGGGATCGACCCTGGCTTGCGCCACATGGGTTGGGGGATCATCGATTGCGACGGTCCGCGCTTGCGCCACGTTGCCAACGGCATCTGCCATTCGACGGGCGATGACCTGTCACTGCGCCTGCTCAGTCTGTTTGACCAACTCAGCGTGGTGATTGCCGACCATGCCCCGCAGGCGGCAGCGGTCGAACAGACCTTTGTGAACAAGGATGGCGCAGGCACCCTGAAACTGGGGCAGGCCCGGGGCATTGCCATGCTGGCCCCGGCGCGTGCTGGTTTGTCGGTGGGCGAATACGCCCCGAACGCGGTCAAGAAAACGGTTGTGGGCGTGGGCCATGCTGACAAGCGGCAGGTGGCACATATGGTCCGGGTGCAACTGCCCGGCGTCGATATCGTCGGACCGGATGCAGCCGATGCGCTTGCCATTGCCATCTGTCACGCCCATCACGGTGCGGGGCAGGGGCTAGCCGCTGCCGTTGCGAGGGCGCGTGCATGATCGGGAAACTCTCGGGTCGGATTGACTACAAAGCCGGTGATCACATCCTGATCGACGTGCGCGGCGTGGGCTACATCGTCTATTGCTCGGACCGGACGCTGGCAGCGCTGCCACCGGTGGGTCAGGCCTGTGCGTTGTTCACTGACCTCGTGGTGCGCGAGGATTTGATGCAACTCTTTGGCTTCCCGACGCTTGCGGAAAAGGAGTGGCACCGCCTGCTCATGTCCGTGCAAGGGGTGGGGGCCAAGGCCTCGCTTGCCATCCTCGGCACGCTTGGGACGGACGGCACCAGCCGTGCCATCGCCTTGGGCGACTGGAACGCGGTGAAAGCGGCCAAGGGCATCGGTCCCAAGATCGCGCAACGGATTGTATTGGATCTCAAGGACAAGGCTCCGTCGGTCATGGCTATGGGCGGCACGGTGGCCGAAGCAACCGGCGATGCCGTTGCCGAAGCTGCCGCCGAGGTGATTGAACCCACGCCAGCTTCTGCTCCGCCGTCCTCTGCACAGGCGGATGCGCTTTCGGCTCTGGGCAATCTCGGCTACGGCCCGTCCGATGCGGCCGCCGCCGTCGCCCAAGCTGCCGGAGAGGACCCGGGCGCGGACACGCCCGCCCTGATCCGTGCGGCGTTGAAACTTCTGGCACCGAAAGGGTAGGGGTGGGCGGACGACACGTCCGCCTTACGAAGGAAGATGATGACCGACGCCTCTGATCCCACCCTGCGCGGAGCGCCGATGCCTGACGATGATGCGGGCGGTTTCGACCGTGCGCTGCGTCCACAGCTTCTTGAGGATTTTGTGGGTCAGGCCGAGGCCCGCGCCAACCTGCGTGTCTTTATCCAGTCCGCCAAGCAGCGGGGCGAGGCGATGGATCACACGCTGTTTCACGGCCCGCCCGGTCTGGGCAAGACGACGCTGGCGCAGATCATGGCGCGCGAGTTGGGCGTGAATTTCCGGATGACATCCGGCCCCGTGCTGGCCAGGGCCGGTGATCTGGCTGCCATCCTGACCAATCTTGAAGCGCGGGATGTGTTGTTCATCGACGAGATTCATCGTCTGAACCCGGCGGTCGAAGAGGTTCTCTATCCCGCGATGGAAGATTTCGAACTGGACCTTGTGATCGGCGAAGGCCCGGCCGCCCGGACGGTTCGGATCGAGTTGCAGCCCTTTACCCTGGTGGGGGCCACCACCCGCATGGGTCTCCTGACGACGCCCCTACGGGATCGGTTCGGCATTCCGACTCGGTTGCAATTCTACACCGAGGACGAATTGTTCACGATTGTTGAACGCAACGCCCGCACCCTCGGTGCCCCTGCCGATGAAGGCGGCGCCCGCGAGATCGCCCGCCGGGCGCGTGGCACCCCTCGTATCGCGGGACGCTTGTTGCGACGGGTGGTGGATTTTGCCGTGGTGGATGGCGATGGCCGCGTGACGCGGGAGCTGGCGGATTCCGCTTTGACACGGTTGGGTGTCGATCATCTCGGGCTGGACGGTGCGGACCGTCGGTATCTGAAACTCATGGCGGATCACTATGGTGGTGGCCCTGTAGGCGTAGAAACCTTGAGCGCTGCCCTGAGCGAGAGCCGCGATGCTTTGGAAGAGGTCATCGAACCTTATCTGCTGCAGCAGGGCCTAATCCAACGGACCCCGCGGGGACGGATGCTGGCGCAGCGGGCGTGGCGGCATCTGGGGCTTGAGGCGCCAAAATCATCGGGCGATCTGTTCGACTAGGATATGCATATGAAAGTAGATGATATTGAAGCGCTGTTCAGGCGGGAAAGCGGTGATTATGCCTTTGCCCGTTGGGGTCGTCCGATTGCACCTGTGGTGTTTGGGGTGCAGGACGAAACCCTTGGCACGATCAAGGGCGCGGTTGAGGCGGTGTGCCAGCTGGCCGGTCACGAGACGGCTGAGACGGATCCCGAACTGGGGTCGAACTTCATGTGGTTCTTCTTTTCCGACTGGGCCGAACTGCCCGAGGTTCCGGGGTTGGACAGGCTTGTGCCCGATCTTGAGGCGTTGGTGGCGCGGCTGCAACGGGCCGACGCGAACCAGTACCGGATCTTCCGGTTTGATGAGGCGGGTGCGATCAAGGCCTGCTTTGTGTTCCTGCGGATGGACCAGCATCTGAGCAAGGTCCCCGCGGAGACGCTGGCGCTGAGCCAGGTGGTGCAGTCGATCCTGCTGTGGTCCGATTTGGCCTTCCGGGACCGGTCGCCGCTGGCCGTTGCTGGAGAGACGACGGTGTTGCGGCCTGACATCGCGGCGCTGATCCGTGCGGCTTATGATCCGGTGATGCCGGGGGCGGCCGATGATGCGTCACATGCGCTGCGGTTGAGTGCACGGATGACAGCGACGAGCTGATTTGTCCCCGCGGGGACAGGCTGTTCGGTGGGTCCATTGAGTTTCAACCGGTTTGTGATCTGCGCACCTTTTCAGGTACTTGGACCAACGCACGGTCACGCAAGCAGAATTTAACCGTTCGCAGCCCATGCTGGTGCCGAGGACGGGCGGCGCGGTGTCAACCGCCCAATGCACGCAGCAAAGCCACGGACGGTTCTCCTGTCGCGGGCAGACCCTGGCCGGTCTGATAGGCCGTGATGGCCGCTCGCGATTTCGTACCCAGAACACCGTCCGTGCCGCCAATATCGAAGCCGCGCGCGGTTAGGCGGCGTTGTAGGGCGATGCGGTCATCCTTGGTCAGGCCATAACGGTCCGGCGGGAAAGTACCGCGCAAGGGGCCGCCACCCACGATGCGATCGGCGAGGTGGCCCACACCGATCGCGTAGGAATCCGAATTGTTGTAGCGCTTGATCACGCGGAAATTCGAGGTCACGGCAAAGCGGGGGCCACCCGGTTGCGGCTGGATGATGGTGCCGGATGAGGTGCCGCCCGTGACCTCGCGCCCCCAGTCCACGCCGGACGTCCAGCCGTTGCGATCAAGATAGGCGGCGGTGGAGGCGAGGCTGTCTGACGGATCATCAGACCAGATGTCACGCCGCCCGTCGCCGGTGAAATCCACGGCAAAGGACTGGTAAGAGGTTGGGATGAACTGTGTGTGCCCCATCGCACCCGCCCATGAACCGGTGAGTTTCGCCGGACTCACATCACCCGATTGCAGGATACGCAATGCCTCGATCAGCTGCTTTTCAAAGAACGCACCGCGCCGCCCGTCAAATGCAAGGGTGGAGGTGGCCGAGATCACCGGCACATCGCCGCGCCGTTCGCCATAAAAGCTCTCCAACCCCCAGATGGCTGTCACGATGTTGGCGGGCACGCCATAGCGCGCCTCGACCGCGTTCAGGGTGCTGCGGTGGCGGGCAAAGGCGGCACGGCCCTTGGACACGCGCTCGTCCGAGGCTGCGATGGACAGGTAGTCTTCGAGCGTGCGGCTGAATTCGGTCTGGTTGCGGTCGCGTCGCACAACGCCCGGCAGATAGCCGGTGCCACGGAAGGCCGCGTCGAGCGTGGATTGCGAGATGCCGGCAGCAGCGGCGCGGCCGCGAAAGCTGGCGACCCACGCGTCATAGGCGGCGTTGGGGGTGGGGCGCAGATCTGCAGCAAGTCCGGTGCTGGTACGTGAGGTCGTGGTTGTCGTTGTGGCACAGGCGGAAAGGGTCAGGGCGCCGAGGCCGAGCAGGGTGGTTCTGCGGGAGAGGTGCATGGGAGGCCTGTGTTTTTTGTTGACTGCTGAGCAGAGCGTAGCCTGTGGGGGAGATCGTGCAAAGACGGTGTGTGTTTATCGGCGGTTTTGGGGGGAGGTGGGGTGCTTGCGCTCCTTAACCACATTCCAGGTTCATTGCAGAAGGCTGACTTTGCAGGGTTTAGGTCTAATGTACGGTTTGAACCGCCTGTTTTGGAAGGCTCTTCGTAAGAGGCGCTATGGTCTGAGCGTTTATTGTGGTCGGCGTTGATCTTATGTTGTCGCGGGGCCCATTGGGTGTGGTTTGGCGAGTTTGCAGAGATTTTGGGCGGTTGCTGCGAGGCGGAATTCTCTTTTCCGCCGTTTGGCCCGCGCGGACGCAGGCGGTCGAGCCGCATGATCTTTTTGAGGTGGGCGAAGAGCATTGCTACTTTCTTTCGTCGTCGGCTGGCATCGGTGTAGGCGTCTGTTTTGGCAATTTGGTGTGCCTTGTCATGCGCGGCTTCGTGGACATATCGTGAGACAATACGGGCGTCTTTGTTGGACGTGCACTGTTCTTTGAGGGCGCAGGTGGAGCAGCGTGTCTTGCTGGCGTAGTACCTTCGGTCCACGTGCCCCGAAACTCACGCCCGCCACACCGAATTCTGCTGGGCATGCGAGATCGACCGCGCCAGCGCCTTGAACTCGGATGCGATGTGACGATGAAACCGGCGCACCGCGGGGCGCACGGGCCGGTCGGCCGGGCTGATGATCCCAAGGTTGCGCGGCGCGTGTTTGATGCGGATGTCCAGCGCCGTCAGCGCCTTTTGCTGCCGCATCATGAAGATGACCGAATAGGGCAGGATCGTCAGGCTGTCCGACCCTTCCAACACCGTGCGCACCGCGCTGATAGACCCGCCCGAGAAGCTGACCTTCACATCCTCCACCTCGATCTCGTGCAGGATGGCGCGCAGGTCCTGGTAAAGCGGGCTGTTCGTCGGCGGTGCGATCCAGGGATAGTTGGCGATGTCCTCCAGTCGCAGCGCCCGCTTTCGGGCGAGGGGATGACCCATCCGGCAGGCAATCACATTGCGCCCCTGCAAAATCTCGTCGAAGGCAATACCGGCAGGCAAATCTCCCGGGGGCAGGGGACAAATGGCCAGATCCAGCGCCCCGCTTTCCACATCGCGCATCAGCGTATCGGCATAGCCATAGCTCTGATCGATCCGCACGTTCGGATGCGCCTGCTGGAACCCCGCGATCATCGTCGCGATGACGGCGTCCATGAACACTGGCGTGCCGGCCACCCGCACCGCCCCGGTCTTGCCACCAATATAGAGATCAGCCTGCACGGCGGCCTCGCCACTGGCCTGCCGGATCACGCGCCCCTGCGCGGCCAAAGCCGCCCCCAATTCAGTCGGCACCAGCGGACGGCGCCCTTTCTCGAACAAGGGTTGACCCAACCGGGCCTCCAACGCGGCCAGAGTGCGGGACAACGATGGCTGCGACTTGCCAAGCGCGTGTGCACCCGGCGTCAAGCCGCCCTTATCGACCACGGCGGCCAGCATGACCAGGTGATTGGGATCCAATTGCATAGCGTCAGGTTATATTGTGGCCCGCAAATCGTATCAACATGATCGTTTGACCCCTGTAGCCTTTCCACATGCTCACCCAAGCCGCCCCCTCGACCCCTCGCGTGCGCTTCGGCGCTGGTCTACGCCACACAGTGGCGGAGGAGGTGGCGCGGCTGGGCTGTAAACACGCGCTGGTTCTCTCCACCCCGCAGCAATGTGACAGCGCCATGGCCGTTGCCGAAGCACTGGGCGACAGCGCCGCAGGCATCTTTGCTCGCGCCACGATGCACACGCCAGTCGAGATCACCGAAGAAGCGGTCACGCATTTGCGCGACACAGGAGCAGACTGCGTCATTGCCATTGGCGGCGGCTCAACCACTGGCCTCGCCAAGGCCATCGCCCTGCGCACAGGCGTGCCGCAGATCGTGATCCCCACCACTTATGCCGGGTCCGAGGCCACGCCCATCCTCGGCCAGACAGAAAACGGCGTCAAAACCACGCTCACTGACCCCAAGATCCAACCTGAAACCATCCTCTACGACCCCGAACTCGTCACCTCTTTGCCTGTCGCCATGACGGTGACATCCGCCCTCAACGCCATCGCCCATGCGGCCGAGGCGCTTTATGCTGAAAACCGCACGAACCACAGCACCGCGTTGGCCGTCGAAGGCATGCAGCACTTCGCCGACGGCCTCCCCGCCGTTCTCGAAAACCCCACCAACACCAGCGCTCGCGAAAAGACCTTACGCGGCGCCTACGCTTGCGGCGCGGTGCTGGGGCAGGTCGGCATGGCCCTGCATCACAAGCTCTGCCACACGCTGGGGGGCAGCTTCGATCTGCCCCACGCCAACACGCACGCCATCATCCTGCCCCACGCGATCCACTACAATGCGCAAGCGGTCCCCGACCTGCTCAAACCCATCACCGATATCTTCGGCGGCGCTGCCCCCGGCCCAGCACTCCATGCGTTCGCCACGCAAATGAACGCGCCACTGGCGCTCCGCGATCTGGGCGTCACTGAACAAAATCTCGACCGCGCCGCCGATCTTGCCACTCAAAAACCATACCCCAATCCAGCGCCCATCACGCGCGATGGAATCCGCCAATTGCTGCAAGCCGCCTGGGAAGGCGCGGCACCCACCTGACGCCATTCTGGGAGGAACACATGGCCGACATCACAACAGACATCCTGATCATCGGAACAGGCCCCGCCGGATCTGCCACCGCCGCGCTGCTCTCCACCTATGGCATCGAGAACATGGTGGTGAACCGCTACCGCTGGCTGGCCAACAGCCCACGCGCCCACATCACCAACCAGCGCACGATGGAGGTGCTGCGCGATCTGGGGCGCGAGGTTGAGGACGAGGCGTATATGCACGCCACGGAACAGGACCTCATGGGTTCCAACGTCTTCTGCGAAAGCCTCACCGGCGAGGAGTTGGGGCGCATCCAGACATGGGGCACACATCCGCTCAGCCGCGCCGAACACGACCTGAGTTCACCCAGCAAAATGAACGACCTGCCGCAAACCTTCATGGAGCCGCTGCTGTTCAAAACCGCCTGCGCGCGCGGGACGCAGGCGCGCATGTCCTGCGAATACCAAAGCCACGAGGCGGATGGGGAAGGGGTGACAACAACGCTGCTCGACCGACTGACGAACAAGACCTTTACCGTCCGCTCCAAATACCTGATCGGCGCAGATGGCGGGAACTCGAAAGTCACCGAAAACACCGGCCTTCCCATCGAGGGCAAAATGGGCGTCGCCGGATCCATCAACCTGCTGTTCAAGGCTGACCTTAGCCAACATGTCGCCCATCGACCCTCCGTCCTCTACTGGGTGATGCAACCGGGCTCCAACGTCGGCGGCATCGGCATGGGCGTGGTGCGCATGGTCCGTCCCTGGAACGAATGGCTCGCCATCTGGGGCTATGACATCGAAGGCGAACGCCCCGAACTCAACGATGACGAGGCCAAGAAGATTATCCGCGATCTGGTGGGCGATCCCGAGCTTGAGATCGACATGCAAGGCATCAGCTACTGGACGGTGAACGACGCCTACGCCACGCAGATGTCCAAGGGGCGTGTGTTCATCATGGGCGATGCAGCCCACCGGCACCCTCCGTCGAACGGTCTGGGCTCCAACACTTCGATCCAGGACGCCTTTAATCTCAGCTGGAAACTCGCTGCCGTGCTCAAGGGGCAGGCGGGCGAGGGGCTGCTTGACAGCTACAACACCGAACGCGCGCCCGTGGCCAAACAGATTGTCACCCGCGCCAACCAGTCCATCGGCGAATTTGGCCCCATCTTCGAAGCGCTGGGCCTGATCGGCCACACCGACCCCGACGTGATGCAGGCCAACATGCAAAAACGATGCAACTCGACGCCCGAGGCCGAGGCCCAACGGGCCGCCCTGCGCGAGGCCATCGCCTTCAAGAAATACGAATTTGATGCCCACGGAGTCGAGATGAACCAGCGCTACCGCTCGGACGCGGTGGTAACGGACGGGCAGATGGAACCGGCCTTCGATCTGGATCACGAACTGCACTATCAGCCCACCACATGGCCGGGTGCACGGCTGCCCCATGTCTGGCTCTACGACGGGCACGGCGGCAAACACTCGACGCTCGACCTCACGCAAGGTGGCTTCGCCCTGATTACCGGCCTCAATGGCCGGGCATGGGCCGACGCAGCGCAAGCCGTCGCGGGGCAGATGGGTATCAAGCTGACCACCCATGTCATCGGCCCGCGCCAACCCCTTGTCGATCACACCGGCGACTGGGCTCGCGCCCGCGAAGTGGGTGAGGCAGGGTGCGTCCTTATCCGCCCCGACCACCACGTCGCGTGGCGTGCCGAGGGCATGATGGACAATCCCCAAGCTGAACTGGAACGGGTTATCGGCACGATCCTGGCCCAGAACACACACGCCAAGCAGGAGGCCATGGCATGAGCAACACCCACGACGGATACTTCACCGAAGACAACTCCGCCGAGGTGGTCAACGCCCGCACCACCACCGACAACGCGCGGCTGGCGCAGGTGATGGAGGCGATCGTGCGCCACATGCATTCCTGCGTGAAAGAGATCGAACCAACGGACGAAGAATGGTTCAAGGCAATCATGTTCCTGACTGAGACCGGCCATATGTGCACTGACTGGCGGCAGGAGTTCATCCTGCTCAGCGACACGCTTGGCGTCTCAATGCTGGTGGACGCAATCAACAACCGCAAACCGTCCGGCGCGTCGGAATCCACGGTGCTCGGCCCCTTCCACCTGCCTGATGCCCCGGAACTGCCGATGGGCTCGAACATCTGTCTTGATGAAAAAGGTGTGCCAATGCTGGTCAAGGGGCGCATCCTGGATACCGACGGCAACCCCATCGACAAGGTCAAGATCGACGTCTGGCAGGCCAATGACGAAGGGTTCTACGACGTCCAGCAAAAGGGCATCCAGCCCGACTTCAACCTGCGCGGCGTGTTCCGCACGGGCGGCGATGGTGCCTATCACTTCAAAGGGGTGAAGCCGAAATACTACCCCATCCCCGACGATGGCCCCGTGGGTAAACTGGTGCGCGCGCTGGGCCGTCACCCATTCCGTCCTGCGCACCTGCACTACATCCTCGAAGCCGACGGGTTCGAGACGCTGACGACGCACATCTTCGACCCGGATGATCCCTATATCCACTCCGATGCGGTCTTTGGGGTCAAAGAAAGCCTGATGGCGAAATTCGACTTGATCGAAGATGCAGGCAAGATTGCTGATGCAGGTATGAACGGCCCGTACTACGAGGTCGTGCACGACTTCGTTCTGGCGCGCGCCTAGCAAACGTTTTGCCAAAGGGGGCCGTCTGCCCCCTCGGCCTTACGGCCTCACCCCCGAGGATTTTCCAGAAACAGGGAAGGGGGATATCCGTCCATGCTTCCCTGTTTCAAAAAAATCCTTCCCGAAGGGCCGATCCACCACCCGCGTCGACGCTTTCCATTTGACAGACCGACCTTCCGCTGGCTCACATGCCCCAAACACCGAACGGAAGGACAGACCATGATGAGAACCCGCGCCGCCGTCGCAGTTGAGGCTGGCAAACCGCTTGAAATCATGGAGGTGAACCTCGATGGCCCCCGCAAGGGCGAAGTGCTGGTAGAGATCAAGGCGACCGGCCTCTGCCACACCGACGAGTTCACTCGCTCCGGCGCCGACCCTGAAGGCATCTTCCCGGCCATCCTCGGCCACGAAGGCGCAGGGGTGGTGATCGAAGTGGGCGAGGGCGTCACGACGCTTGAAGTCGGCGACCATGTTATTCCGCTCTACACGCCCGAATGCCGCGAGTGCGAGTACTGCTTGAACCCCAAGACGAACCTCTGCCAAAAGGTCCGTGCGACCCAAGGGCAAGGCCTGCTGCCTGATGGCTCCACGCGCTTCTCGATGCTCGATGGCACGCCGATCCACCACTACATGGGCTGCTCCACCTTCGCCAACCACACGGTTGTGCCCGAGATCGCGCTGGCCAAAGTCCGCAAGGACGCGCCGTTCGACAAGATCTGCTACATCGGCTGCGGCGTCACCACCGGCATCGGCGCGGTGATCAACACGGCCAAGGTGGAAATCGGCAGCCGCTGCATCGTCTTTGGCCTGGGCGGCATCGGCCTGAACGTGATCCAGGGCCTCAAGATGGCGGGCGCGGATCAGATCGTCGGCGTCGACCTCAACGACGACAAGATCGAGATGAGCACGCGTTTCGGCATGACCGATTTCGTGAACCCGTCCAAGGTCGACGGTGACATGGTTGCGCACCTGGTCGAACTTACCAACGGTGGGGCGGATTACACCTTCGACGCCACCGGAAACGTGAACGTGATGCGCACAGCTCTTGAGGCAGCCCACAAGGGCTGGGGTGAATCGATCATCATCGGCGTGGCCCCGGCGGGTGCCGAAATCTCAACTCGCCCGTTCCAACTGGTCACGGGTCGCGTCTGGCGCGGCACCGCCTTTGGCGGGGCGAAGGGGCGCACAGACGTGCCCAAGATCGTGGACTGGTACATGGACGGCAAGATCGAGATCGACCCGATGATCACCCACAAACTCACGCTGGACGAAATCAACCACGGCTTCGACCTGATGCACGAAGGCAAGTCAATCCGCGCCGTCGTCGAATTTTGACGCCACACAGCTTCGTGGTCCTGCACGACGTCGCCACCGGCGTCGAGCAGGTTATCCATGAAACGCCCGATCTGATCGAGGCACCGAACTGGTCCCCTTGCGGGACCTTTTTGGTTTTGAATGGTGGGGGACGGGTGTTTGGCCTGACCCTTGCCGATGGTGCGATCCACTGGATCGACACCGGGACGCTCCGTGCGCTGAACAACGATCACGGGATTTCGCCAGACGGCAAAACGCTGGTGGTCAGCGAAAGCCCCGGGCGGGGCACATCCTGCATCTACACATTGCCCATAACGGGCGGCACGCCGCACCGGGTGACACCTCTGGTTCCGTCCTATTTCCACGGTTGGTCGCCCGACGGCACAACCCTGACCTACACGGCACGGCGCGACGGCCTGTTTCAGATCTGCACCATCCCGGTCACGGGTGGGGACGAAACGCAACTGACCTCCGGGCCCGGGCACAGGGACGGCCCGGATTATTCAGCCGATGGGCAATGGATCTGGTTCAACTCGGATCACCACGGCGCGACCCCGGATATCTGGCGCGTGCGCACCGACGGCACGGACTTGCAGCAGATGACGGATGACGCACCGGTCAACTGGTTCCCGCACCCTTCGCCGGATGGGCGCCGCGTGCTATACTTGGCCTATCCAGAAGATGTTGAGGGCCACCCCCGTGGCCAGGACGTTGCACTGAAGCTGATGCCGCAGGACGGCGGTGCGGCACGTACCCTAGCTGAATTCCATGGCGGGCAGGGATCCATCAACGTGCCCAACTGGTCGCCCGACGGGGCCGCTTTCGCCTATGTGCGCTATGCGCGCCCATAAATGACTTGGCGTCATATTCACTTCGATTGGCGTGATTTGCAAGTTACTATCGGGCGGCCCTGACATATCTTCTATGTGAAACCGACCCTTTCAGGAGCGCGCGATGAAACTCACGGTCAATGGCACGGAACACGAGGTGGATGTCGAAGATGACATGCCACTGCTTTGGGTCCTGCGGGACGAGTTGAACATCGAGGGCGTGAAGTACGGCTGCGGGGTCGCGCAATGCGGGGCATGCACCGTGCACATTGACGGCGAAGCGGTGCGCTCTTGCCAGACCGCAGCGGCGGATGTCTGGGGTGATGTAACAACGATCGAAGGGCTCGGCACCCCCGACGCCATGCACGCGGTGCAAAAAGCGTGGGTGGAACATCAGGTGGCCCAATGTGGTTACTGTCAGTCCGGCCAGATGATGCAGGCGGCGTCCTTGCTTGCGCTCAACCCGGCACCAACAGACGCCGATATTGATGATGCGATGAACGGCAATCTGTGCCGCTGTGGCACCTATTCCCGCATCCGCGCCGCCGTCAAAACCGCCGCCACCAAGCTGCAGGAGGCGTAATCATGGGCCGTATCGGAAAAATCGCGCGTCGCACCTTCTTGGTTGGCTCTGCTGCCGTCGTGGGTGGCGTCGCTTTTGGCTACTATGCCTACAAGCGCCCGGTCTCGAACCCGCTCCTGAACGATCTGGCCGAAGGCGAAGCAGCGCTGACGCCTTACGTCAAAATCGACAGTACCGGCATCACGCTCATCACCCCGCGCGCGGACAGCGGGCAGGGGGCCTACCACGTGCAGGCCGCCTTGATTGCCGAGGAGCTTGATGTCGAACTGGATCAGGTCAGCGTCGATCCCGGTATGCCTGACCCCGCCTACTACAACACGGCTTTGAGTGCCGAAGCGGCGCCCTTCCGATCCACCGATGATGGGTTTGCTGCTGACACGACACGCGGGATCATGGATGCGATGATGAAGTTCATGGGCATGCAGATCACCGGCGGTTCGACGACCGTGCCCGACAGTTTTGAAAAGCTGCGCCTTGCCGGGGCCGTCGCGCGCGAGACGTTGAAAGCAGCGGCAGCGCAGCAGACGGGGGCGAATGTCGCCGATCTCAAGACGGAAAAAGGCGCGGTGATCCTGCCCGGTGGCGGATCACTGGCCTATACCGAACTGGCGGCCACTGCGGCGTCCATGGACCCGGTCAACGATGTGACCTTGCGCGATCCCTCCACCTGGCGCCTTGTCGGAAAAGAGATGGAGCGCGTTGACATCCTTGCCAAATCCACGGGCACGCAAGCCTATGGTATTGATTTTGAAATGGACGGGATGGTGCACGCATCCGTCCGTACCAGCCCCCGCAGGGGGATGATGAACGGCTTTGACGCAGAGGCCGCGCGCGAGATGCGGGGCGTCATCGACGTGGTGCAGGTGACGGACGGTGTGGCCGTCGTGGCCGACAACACATGGCGGGCCATTCAGGCCGTGAACGCGATTGATGTCGATTGGGGACCAGCCCCCTATCCGGCGGAGCAGGCAGAGCACTGGCAGGCCCTGTCCGACAGCTTCACCTCGGACCATCAGGACAGCCGCTTCCGTGATGACGGAGATGTCGACGCTGCATTGGAAGGGGCCGAGGTGGTCGAGGCCGAGTACCGCGCACCCTACCTTGCCCACGCGCCGTTGGAGCCGATCTCTGCCGTCGTGCAGGTCGCGGACGACCGTGCGGATGTGTGGACCGGCACGCAGATTCCGCGGTTTGTGCAGACCAACGTGGCGAAGCTGACCGGGCTCGATACCGATCAGGTTTTTGTCCATGTGTTGATGATGGGCGGCAGCTTTGGTCACCGTCTTGAGGATCGGGTCGTGCGCGAAGCCACTGAAATCGCAATGCAAATGAAGGGCACGCCCGTCAAGCTGACCTACAGCCGCGAAGAGGACACCGTCCAGAACGATACCCGCCAGATCGCCATGGCGCGCGGACGTGGCGTGGTGAAGGACGGCAAGGTCGAGGCTTATGATCTGGGCATCGCCATGCCCTCCGTGGTGGCAAGCCAGATGGGACGGCAGGGCCTGCCTGTGCCGGGCCCTGACCTGCAAATCGTAGCGGGGGCTTGGGAACAGCCGATGCAGATCCCGAACTACCGCGTGACCGGCTATCGCGCGCCAGAGCTTGCGCCCGTGTCAAGCTGGCGATCGGTGGGTGCGTCGACCAACGGGTTCTTCCATGATGTGTTTCTGGATGAGCTGATCCATGCTGCGGGTGCCGATCCGATGGAGGAGCGGATGCGGCTGTGTTGGCACGATCCGTCTCGCAAGACCTTGGAAGCCGTCGCTGAAATGTCCAATTGGGGCAGCGACTTGGGGCCAAACAAGGGGCGTGGTGTTGCCTTCTGCATGTCCTTTGGTGTCCCGACGGCGGAAGTGGTCGAAGTCACAAACATGGACGGTGCGATCAAGATCGACAAGGTCTGGGTGGCTGCTGAAGTGGGCCGCGTGATCGACCCGATCAACTTTGAAAACATGGTGCAAGGCGGCATCGTCTGGGCTTTGGGTCATGCCATGAACTCCGAGATCACCATCGCAGATGGCATGGCGGAGCAACGGAACTACTATGATTTCGAAGGCATGCGCCTGTCGCAAACGCCAGAGATTTTCGTACGTGGTTTGGAGAATGGCGACACCGTGCGTGGCATGGGTGAGCCCATGGTGCCACCGGCTGCGGCGGCCCTGTCCAATGCCATTTTTGCGGCAACCGGGCAGCGGGTTCGCGAGATGCCGATGAACAAACATATCGATTTTGTTTGACCGACAGGTGCGCCTTACTTTTCCGGATTGTCCCCGCGGGGACAGATTTTGTATACATATTGTATGCAATCTGAGTCGTCTCCGAAATCCAATGCTTATGACGCCCTTGTCGCGGCCATCCTGACGCTTGAACTGGCGCCGGGTGCAGATCTCGATGAGGCGCGCTTGTGTGCGGAGCATGGCCTGTCCCGCACCCCTATGCGTGAAGTGCTGCGGCAGTTGGCAGGCGAGGGATATGTCACCCTACGCCTGAACCGGGGTGCGCAGGTGTCGGAGATGTCGCATGCCTCGCTTCGCGCCTTTTTCATCGCCGCACCCATGATCTACGCGGCGATCCTGCAATTGGCAGCGGAAAACCGGACTCCTGCACAGATCATCGAACTGGCCGAGGCGCAGGACATGTTCATCCGTGCGCTGCGCAACGGCGCAACTGCAGACCGTGCGCTTGCCAATGACCGGTTTCACCGCATCACGGGCGAGATGGCGGACAACGCGTTCCTGCTGCCCAGCTTCAACCGTTTGCTGCTGGATCACGCCCGCATTTCGATGACCTTCTACGCTCCGCGCACCGACGCTGACAGAAACACCATCAAAACCGCTCGCGACCACCACGAACAGATCATCGAGGCAATCGACGCACGCGATGCCGCGCAGGCCGGAGAGCTGGCGCAAGCCCATTGGGCCCTGTCGCGTGACCGGATCGCTCAGTTTGTCATGCCCGGTGGCCTTGATCTGCCACTGGGCCCACCCCCACAGGAGGTGCGCCAATGACGCCCATCATGGAATTCAACGGGATCTACACCCCCGTTGTCACCCCGTTTAATGCGGATTACTCGCCGGATTTCGGGGCGCTGGATGCGGTGCTCGAAAGGTTGATCGCGGCTGGCGTGCACGGCCTGATTTCGGGCGGATCAACGGGCGAGAACTATGCCATGACCGTTGCCGAACGGCTTGAGGTGGCAGAGCGGACGATCAAGACCGTGGCGGACCGGGTGCCGGTGATCATGGGGACAGGCGCGATGCTGCCCGCCGACATGATGGCGTTGGCAAAGGGAGGTAAAGACGTGGGTGCGAGCGCCTTGCTGGTTGCGACCCCGCCCTATGCCGTGCCAACCGAACGGGAAAACGCGCTGAACGCGCTGGCCATCGACGCTGCCGTCGATCTGCCCATCATGCTTTACAACTATCCGGGTCGGATGGGCGTGAATATGGGCGAGGAGTTTTTGGACCGCGTGGGCCGGTCCCGGAATTTTTGCGCGATCAAGGAAAGTTCGGGTGATATCAACCGGGTGCACCTGCTGGCGCGGGATTATCCGCATATCCAGATGTCCTGTGGTATGGATGATCAGGCGCTGGAATTCTTTGCCTGGGGGGCAAAAAGCTGGGTCTGTGGCGGGTCGAACTTCCTGCCTGACGAGCATATCGCGCTGTGGCGCGCCTGCGTGGTCGAGGGGGATTTCGACAAGGGCCGCCGCATCATGTCGGCCATGATGCCGCTGATGCGGGTGCTGGAGCAGGGCGGCAAGTTCGTGCAATGCATCAAGTATGGTGTGACGTTCCAGGGCATTGAGACAGGCGCGATCAGACCGCCGCTCAAGGCGCTGAACAAGGATGACAAGCGCGCGCTGGAACAGGTGATCCGCGTGCTGAAGACCACCATCGCACAGATCGAGGCCGAGCCAGCGGCAGGACAAGAAAGAGCGGAGGGCTGAACCATGCTGACGACCGAGGAATACAAGGCCATCGCCGCCGATCTGACACCGGCCACAAGCGCCTTTATTGATGGTGGGTTCCGGCCTGCGATATCCGGCAAGACTTTTGACAGCGTGAACCCGGCAACCGGGGACGTGATTGCACAGGTAGCGGCCTGCGGGGCCGAGGATGTGGATGCCGCAGTGACCAAGGCGCGCGAGGCGTTTGAGGACGGGCGCTGGTCGCGGTTGCACCCGAGTGATCGCAAGGATGTGTTGATCCGGCTGTGCAAGCTGATGACGCGCAATGCCCGCGAACTGGCCGTGCTGGAGAGTGTGGACAGTGCAAGACGATCTTTGATTGCGAGACTGTCGATGTGCCCGAGGCCATTCATTGCATCAAGTGGCATGCGGAAGCCATCGACAAGATTTACGATTCCGTTGCGCCCGCTTCGGATGATCACATTGCCATGGTGGTGCGCGAGCCCGTGGGCGTTGTCGGGTTGGTTTTGCCGTGGAACTTCCCGCTGTTGATGATGGCGTGGAAGATCGGGCCTGCTCTGGCCTCTGGCTGTTCGGTGGTGTTGAAACCTGCCGAGGAGACGTCGCTGACTGCTTTGCGGCTCGCTGAGTTGGCGACGGAGGCCGGTGTGCCGCGCGGGGTGCTGAATGTTGTTCCCGGGCATGGGCCGGATGTGGGTGAACCCATCGGGCGCCATATGGATATCGATATGGTCAGCTTTACCGGATCGACCGAGACGGGCCTGAAGTTCCTGACCTATGCCGCGGAGTCCAATGCAAAAGAGGTTGTGTTGGAAATGGGCGGCAAGAACCCCTGTGTCGTCATGGATGATGCCGAGAACCTTGACCGTGTGGCACAGCACATTGTCAACGGTGCGTTCTGGAACATGGGTGAGAACTGTTCCGCCATCTCGCGTCTGATCGTGCATGAGGATGTGCGGGAGGACCTGCTCTCGCGGATCGAAGCCCATATGCGCCATTTGCCCGTGGGTGATCCGCTGGACCCCGAGACGCGGCAGGGGGCGTTGGTGAGTGGTGCGCATTTTGATAAAGTCTGTGGATATGTGGAGAAAGCCGGGGATATCCTTGTGGGTGGTTCTGTGGATAAGCCCTTTGTCTCTCCAACCGTTGTCTCAGCTTCGTCGGACAATCCGTTGGCGCAGGATGAGATTTTTGGTCCGGTCTTGGCCGTGATCCCGGTGGCTTCGTTTGACGAGGCTATGGCGGTTGCCAATGACACGCCCTATGGTTTGTGTGCGTCCCTGTTTACCTCCAACGCCAAGCGCGCCCTGCGCGGGGCACGGATGTTGCGGGCGGGGACCGTGACGGTCAATGCTTATGGAGAGGGTGACATTGCGACACCGTTCGGGGGCATGAAGATGTCGGGCTTTGGTGGGCGCGACAACGGGGTGCAGTCTCATGATCAATACACCCAGATCAAGACAATCTGGGTGGATTTGTCTGATGATGCCGATGAGGCCGTGGAATGAGATATGCCGCGCGCCGCTTGCCGCGGCATCGCGGCCCGGCGGGCTGGGCGGAAATTTTGGGACCGGGGCCTGTTTTCCCACGGCTTGAGGCGCAGGTGACGGCAGATGTGGCCGTTGTGGGCGCGGGTTTTGCGGGACTGTCGGCGGCGCGGCGTGTGCTGCAGCACTGGCCGCAGGCGCGGGTGGTTGTGCTGGACGCGTGGCGTGTGGCGGATGGCGCGGCGGGCCGCAACTCCGGTTTCATGATTGATCTGCCACATGATCTTGCGTCCGAAGACTATGCGGGTGCCGGGGACAACCGTATGCTGACCCGGTTGAACCGCGCGGCGATTGCATTTGCCCGCGACGCGGTGGCTGATTACGACATTTCGCCGGACTATTTCGATCCTGCGGGCAAGGTTAATGGTGCAGCGACAGAAGCGGGCGATGCGCATAACCGCAGTTACGCCAAGCACCTGGAGGGGTTGGGAGAGCCCCATGAGTGGTTGGATGCTGCGGCGATGAAGGAGTTGACCGGTTCAGCGCATTATCGGTCTGGTCTGTACACGCCGGGCACCGTCATGTTGCAGCCCGCAGGTTATGTGCGCGGTTTGGCGACCGGTGTGGTGCGTGGTGCGGAGCTGTATGACCGTAGCCCGGTGTTGCGTTTTGAACGTGCGGGGCGGGACTGGGTGTTGCGGACGCCCAAAGGGTCGGTCACGGCTGAGCGTGTGATCCTTGCCGTGAACGGGCATTTGGAGAGCTTTGGCGTGGCGCGGGGGCGGTTGGTGCAGTTGTTCCTGTTTGCCTCCATGACCGAGGAGTTGGATCCGGAGGTGGTGGGTGGCGAACCGCGTTGGGGCGTGACGCCGTCCGATCCCATGGGCACAACGGTGCGCCGGATTGATACGGGGCAGGGTGGGCACCGGATTGTCACCCGAAACTGCGCGGCGGTGCGGCCCGGCATGCACCCGACGGACCGCGACATGGGGCGGGCGGCACGCGCGCATGCGCGCGCCTTTGCCGCACGGTTTCCGCATTTAACAGGTGTGCGTCAGGCCCAGGTGTGGGGTGGGCATTTGTGCCTATCCCTGAACGGTGTGGCCCATGCGCGCGAGATCGAGCAGGGGCTCTTCAGTGCCTGTGTGCAGAACGGGCTTGGTACGGCGCGGGGGACGTTGACGGGCATCGCCGCGGCGGATCGGTGCTGTGGTCAGCAGTCTGAGATTGCGGATTATTTCGAGGCAGAAGCGGAGCCGAAGCGTCTGCCGCCGCAGCCTTTTGCGACGCTTGGTGCGAACGCTTATTTGCGGTGGAAGGAGTGGCGGGCAGGCGACGAATAGCGGAAATTCAATTTTATGGGGCTCTCACGCACAGATTTTGCGGTTAAAATATCTAAAAAGAGACAAACCAGCATTTTACTCACAATTCCTTCGCATATCAGTAGCCCTGATTCAAAGCGTCTGCTGCCGGTATCTCCCGCTCCCGTCTTGCGATGTAGTCGTGCAGCGCTTCATCCACGGCTTCATCCAATTTTGGCTCCTCATAGGTTGCCAAAAGGTTGACGGCGTGTGCCAAGGCGCGTTCCGTGATCTCTTTTGATCCTTCGGCCTGCCATTGTTCGATCGAATTGTTGTCAAACAGCTCTGGCATGAAAAACGCGGTCTGGAAGTTCTCTTGGGTGTGCGGATGGCCCAGATAGTGCCCGCCCGGACCCACGTCAGGCACCGCGGCAAGGGCGGTTTCGAAATCATCCCATTTCAGACCCTCGGCCATGCGGTAGGCCATCGCGCATTGTTCGGCGTCCACGATGAACTTGGCGACGGAACAGTGCATGCCCGCCTCGTTCCAACCCGCGGAATGCCAGATGTAATTTGCCCCGGCATGCATCACGGCGGACAGGGTCGTGGCACTTTCGTAGCCTGCCTGCGCATCAAAGGTCTTGGCCCCGCCCAGCGTGTTCGATGTGCGCCATGGCACGCCATAGTGCCGCGCCATCTGGCCGATCATGAAGTTCATCATGGAGATTTCGGGTGTGCCAGCCATTGGGGCACCGGATTTCATCGACACGGTGGACAGGTAGTGGCCGTAGATCGCGGGGGCACCGCGACGGATCACTTGCGTGTAGGCAAGGGCCGAAAGCGCCTCTGCATTCAATTGCGCGACGGACGCGGCGACCGAGGCCGGGGTGTTGGCGCCACCCAGCACGAAGGGCGAACACAGAACAGGTTGATTGCGTTTGGAAAACGCCCGCATGGCCCCCAGCATGGTTTCATCCCAGACAAGGGGCGAGTTGCCGTTGCAGTTGCCCGTTGTGACCGGGTGATCCTCCATGAACTCTTCGCCAAACAGGATGGCGCACATATCCATGACGTCCTCGGCATTCTTTGGACTGGTCGTCATGCCCATGAATGTCTTGTCCGAATGTTTCATGGATGAATAGGTGATGCGCAGATGGCGGTGACTGATCGGGTGATCGTAGGGTTCCACGATATGGTGGGCCGATGAATGCAGGCCGGGCATCATGTGGCTGAGCTTGTGGAACATCGCTAGATCGTCGAGCATGGGATTGCGGCGCACATCTTCGAGATCACGCAGGAAGGGGGCGCCGGTCATCGGGACAAAGATGCTGTGCCGCCCGCCAAGGCGCACGTTTTTTTGCGGATCGCGGGCGTGGTAGGTGAAGTCCGATGGGATCGTTGCGGTCAGATCGCGGACAAGGCCACGGTCAAGATAGACGGTTTCGCCCACCACCTTGGCCCCTGCAGCTTTCCAATCGGCCAGTGCGATATCGTCGCGGAACACAACACCCACGTTTTCGAGGATATCCATAGACGCGGCATCGATCCGTTCAACCTGTGATCCGTCCATGATCTCGCACCAGGGCAACGTGTTCCTGAGGCCGGGCAACATGGCGACATTGGGTGCGGCGCGCAGGGCGCGACGGCTGGCGCGGCCACCGGATCGGGTGCGGGTTTGTGACATACGTGGCCTCCCTCTGGGTCTTGACCAGAGTGAACCGCGCCAAGGCTTTGCACGTCGTCTCGCATACGAAGCAACTGGTCTGAGAGCGACGTTTCGTATGTCAGGGGGCTGTTGCGCCTTGGGTATCCTGTTGAACGTCAGATGCGGTGACCTTCATGCGCGAGGTCGACCCGACCCCGCAGTGTTGCGCTTGCGATCAACGACTGGTCCGAGCACCAAGGTGCGCGAGGCAAAGGTCTGCACGACCGGCGGCAACCGGCAATGTGATCCAATTGTTTGCCGAATCCTGTATCACTGCCGCAAGCGATTGCCGTGCTGCTACGTGGCAAGTTCTGCTTCAAGCCTGCGCATCTCTTCGGCTTGCGGTTTCGAGAAGCCCGCGAGCAGTTTGTAAACGACGGGTGTGACGAAGAGCGTGGCGAGTGTTGCCAGCCCAAGACCCCCGACGATGACCCAGCCCAATGACACGCGTGCTTCTGCACCTGCGCCTGACGACACGACCAGCGGCACACCCCCAAGCACGGTGGATACCATCGTCATCACGACTGGGCGCAGGCGTTGCAATGCGGCTTGTTCCGCGGCCTCGATGACAGACGCGCCTTCGTTGCGAAGCTGGTTGGCAAATTCCACGATCAGGATCCCGTTCTTGGCCATGATGCCGACCAGCAATACCAAACCGATCTGGCTGTAGACATTCAGGCTGATACCCGTAAAGGCCAGCGCAAAAACCGCGCAGGCCAGCCCGAGGGGCACGGTTCCAACGATGATCAAGCTGCTGATGAAGCTTTCGAATTGCGCCGCGAGAACCAGAATGACAATCACGATTGCAAAGCCGAATACCATCCCGAGCCCACTGGACGTTTCATCAAGCGTTGCGGCTTCGGACAGCGGAATCAGCCCCGTTCCGGCGGGCAGGATTGGCTGTGCCGCGGCCTGCAAACGTTCGATCCCGTCGCGCAGGGCCAGCCCATCTGACAGTTCCGCGGTTATGACGACAGCGCGCAATTGCTCTTCCCGGTCCAGCGACGGAGCAACGGCTATTTCCTCAATCGAGACGATGGAAGACATCGGCACGATCCGGTCGTTCGATGCCTTGAGGAATATGTTCTCGAGGTCCGTCGGGTCGTTCACGGGGTTGGTGGAGGAGATCAGTTTCACCGGAACCGAGTCGCCGTCGATAAAGACCTCGCCCACTTCATCGCCATCCAGCAGGGCCTGCAGCGCCCCGGACAGCCCGGTGATATCGATGCCCAGATCGTCGGCGCGTTCACGATCAATATCGATGAAGATCTGCGGCTGGGTGGTTTCGTAAGACACCTGAATCCGGCCCATGTCGGGGTCTTGTTCCAGCGCGGCGCGCAGCGCATTCGCGACCTCTGACAACTCGGCATAGTCGGTGCCCGTGATCGCCATGCGCAGCCCTTCACCGCCCCCGCGAATACCCAGCGAGTTGGGTTGAATGATGAAGGCCCGCACGCCGTTTACGCGCGCAATCAGCTGGTTCATCTCGGCCACGATTTCGTCCTGCCCGCGCGCGCGATCTTCCCACGGGGTGAGGGTCATGACCATGAACCCCTGGTTGCTGCCGCCCCTGCCTGCAATGGAGAAGATATATTCGACCTCACCACTTTCCCGGAACGGCTGCAACAACGCCTCGATCCGCCGTTGCTGGCTGTCGGTATAGGCAAGGCTTGCCCCTTCCGGGGCGGAAACCCTCAGCAACGCAACCGCGCGGTCCTCGGGTGGCGTCAATTCTTCGTCCAGCGTGCCGTATGTCACGAAGGCTGCACCGGCGAACAAGGCCGCGACAGTCAGGACGGCAATCGGGGCAGCCAGACAGGCGCGCAGAACCCGTCCATAGAGACTGCGACATGCCCCGCCCAACCGCAGAAACAGGCCGGGTTGAGCCGGGACGCTGTCGCCGGTTTTTCCCGAAAGCAAGCGCGAGGCCAACATCGGACATAGCGAAAGTGCCACAAACGAAGAGAGGGTGACCGCCATCGCCAGCACATAGCCGAATTCACGGAACAGCCCGCCGGATTTACCCGGCAGGAAGGACAAGGGGACAAAGACAGCCGCCAAAGTTGCTGTGGTGGTGATGACGGCAAAGAATACCTCGCGTGTGCCTCGCACCGCAGCGGCACGCGCAGGCATGCCGGCGTCCCGTTTCTTGACGATGTTTTCAAGAACCACAATGGCGTCATCGACCACCATGCCTGTCGCAAGAACCAGGGCGAGCAGGGTAATGATATTGATCGAAAAACCGGCCAGCCAGATGCCGCCAACCGTGCCGATCAGGGCCACCGGTAAGGTCAGCGCCGGGATCAGCGTGGCACGGACATTCAGCAAAAAGACATAGATCACAGCCACCACGATCGCGATGGCCAGCGCCAGGGATTTGAGGACCTCGGTGATGGCACCGTTGATAAAGGTCGCGTCGTCGCTGGTGACAGCAATGTGGACCTCTTCAGGGAGCGTTTCATTCAGAGCGTCCACGACCGCACGGACCTGATTGGAAATGCTTAACGTGTTTGATCCGGCCTGACGGATGATGCCCATCCCGATGCCTGTCTGACCATTGGCCCGCAAGGCCGAGGATTCCTCATCCGGCTCCAGCGTGACAAGAGCAACATCGCCAAGGCGAATGTCATCGGCCAGGATCAGGCGCTCAAACTCCTGAGGCGTTTGCAGACCTGCGGTCGCACGCACCGTGAAATCCTGACTGGTGCTTTCCAGCGATCCGGCGGGCACATCCAGGGCCACGTCATCAAGCGCGTCCGTCAGGTCCGCGACCGTCAAACCACGCGTGGCCATTTGTGCCTGATCGATATCAATCAGGAATGTCCCCTCGCGCTCCCCATACACTTCGACATCGGCGACCCCCTCCACCGCCGCGAACTGGTCCACGATTTCATCGTCCACCAGATCAGTCAGGGCATCGATTTTCATTGTTGCGGATGTCACGGCCAGACGCATGACAGGCTGTGAATCCGCGTCTGCCTTGACGATGCGGGGGTCGTCGTCAATCTCGTCCGGCAGGCTGCCCGTGATCCGGCTGACTTCGTCCCGCATGTCCGATGCGGCGACGTTCAAATCGGTGCTCGTGGTAAACTCGATTGTGACCCGGCTGTCCTCGTATGAGGATGACGAGGACATGGATTTGACCCCGGGCACCTGCGCTGCCGCAGACTCGATGACGCTTGTAACTTCCTGATCCATCGTCTCTGCCGAGGCCCCGGAATAGGAACTGGAAACGGTGATTGTCGGGCTGTCGACCTCCGGCAACTCGCGAATGGCGACACCGGAGAGTGCCGCCAGACCCCCGACAAGGATCAGCAGGTTGACGACGATGGCCAGCACCGGACGACGCACAAACAGCGCCGTCATGTCCGACGTGTTGGAAGATGGCGCAGGTGAGGTGTCCTGTTGCATCCTGTCAGCCTTCGTTTGCCGGGTCAGTCCCGGCGATCGCGGCAACGCCAGCCGCGGCCGCGGACGCGCCCTGAACCGTGACCGTTGCGCCGTCGCGGACGTTCAGTATCCCTTCGGTGATGACTTGCGTGTCCGTATCGACATCGGCGTCGATCAGAATGGAGGCGGCGTTGCGCTGCACGATGCGAACGGGCGTACGCGCGGCGACGCCACCATCGGCAACGACCCAGACATAGGACCCATCCGCGTCCCATTGCACCGCCAGCGGATCGACGGCGGGATAGGTGGCGCCCGCAAACGCCATGGAGATCGAAAACGACATGCCCGGCCGCAGCATGTCATCGGGGTTGTCGACTTGTGCCCGCACCTGAAGCGTACGGCTGTCAGTTTCCACCCGGCTGCCGATCGCGCTGACCGTTCCGTCAAAGGTAAGACCCGACAGCGCCAGCGAGGTCACCTTGACTGGTTGACCAATGGCAACAGTGCTGGAAAACCGCTCGGGCACCCAGAAATCCACAACCACCTTTGATCGATCATCCACCATCGCAATCTCGGTCTGTGTGCTTACGTGATCCCCGACCTCGATCGGAACAATCCCCACATGCCCGTCGAACGGGGCAAAAACCGTACGCTGTTCCAGGGCGACCTCTGCTTCGCGTAGGGCAAGGGCAGCGTCATCGCGGTCCGACAGCAAGCTGTCCAATTCACTTTGTGATGCGGCATTGGACTTCATCAATGCCTCGTATCGCGCATAGGTTTTCTGCGCGTTGTTCAGCGTCACCTGGGCGCGGTCACGGACAATTTCCTCGGTGTCGGAGTTCAACCGCGCAAGCACAGCCCCGGCTGTGACGATATCCCCGGAACGCACGGCGACTTCGGTCAGTACACCATCGTCCAGCGGAACGACAGATACGGATCGCAGCGCCTCGCTTGATCCGATGGCCTGCACAGTCGCATTTATCACGCCGGTGGACACCGGTGCTGTGGTGACGAGGGTTGCACGTGCGCCGCCTCTTGGCGGCCCACGCCTGCCATCTGCCGGGATTTGTGCCGTGTCTTGCTCTGGGCTGGCAAGCCCAAGGACCGTATCCGGAATGCCAAGGCTTCGAAACATGACGTGTGAGTCTGGATAGTACCGCGCGACGGCGACCGTCGCAGCGGCGAGCAGAACGCCTGTATACCCGATTTGCCGCAAAATGTTCATCATGCCGTCCCGTTGTCTGAGGTTGAGCTGCCCATGGTCGAAGCAACTGGTTTCATTTAACGCGCACCAACGAACCTGATGCCGGGCTATGCCACGCCCAAGAGGCGCGTTTTGCCTTGTGATCCTCATTCTACGCCGCGGCACCGCATTTCCGTCGCAACGGTTTTGGGCTAGGCGCTTTCATGCCCGTCTGCCGGGTTCTAGGGCTGGAACACCTCTCTGGTACTGATCGGTATTGGCGGTTCCGCGTCACCCTGACGGGCGGGCTGTACGGATCAATATCCACCCCGCAGGGCGTGAGATACCGCTGGAAAAGCGATCCATTGCTGCTTGGCCGCATCGGACGGAATAACTGCGACGGACAGGCGGCCCTGCCGCGTGAAACGTTCGGATCGCATCATCAAATGATCTGATTTGCAATGGCGCAAAAGATGCGCCGCTCGACGGTCTTCCCGGTCTGCATCGGGATCTGGCCGACCAAAGCCCGGTCTGCCGCTCCACAGGGTGCGATGCGGTCGGCAGGATGCCCTGGCGCGCGCCGGTATCTGCGCGACGTTTCAATTGGATCGGGAGATCTGGTTGCAGATTTCCAAGCCAATGTGGCGCATGGATATGCGCCTTACACTGTGGTCAGCCCCAGGCCCGACAAGGCGCGGATATGGGTGATGATCTCGTCCACCCCCTTGCCGTGACGCAATGCGGCAAAGACAAAAGGCCGTGCACCGCGCATCCGTTTCGCATCCCGTTCCATCACTTCGAGCGACGCGCCCACATGCGGCGCGAGGTCGGTCTTGTTGATGATTAGAAGGTCGGATTTGGTGATGGCGGGACCACCCTTGCGGGGGATTTCCTCGCCCGCTGCCGTGTCGATGACATAGAGCGTGATGTCGGCAAGTTCGGGGGAGAAGGTGGCCGACAGGTTGTCGCCACCTGACTCGATCAGAATGGCATCGACGTCCGGGTGGCGTTGCCGCATCTCGGCCACGGCGGCAAGGTTGATCGACGCGTCCTCGCGGATGGCTGTGTGTGGACAGCCTCCGGTCTCAACGCCGATGATCCGGTCTTGTGGCAGGATTTGGCGACGCATCAGTTCCTCGGCATCTTCCTGTGTGTAGATGTCGTTGGTGATCACACCAATGGAATGCTGGTCCTTGAGGGCGGCGGCAAGGGCGGCGGTTAGCGTTGTCTTGCCCGCGCCCACGGGACCGCCGATGCCGATGCGAAGGGGGCCGTTGAGTTGTGTCATGTGCGAAATATCCGAGGCTGGAGGGTTTCGTGGCGCATGGCCGCGATGTCGGCGGCGAAGCTGGTGGAGGTCAGTGCGTCAAGCGGGGTCACTTGCGCGTCTCTTGCGGTGGCAGCGATGGTTGGGGCAAGGGCTGCCAGCACCCGCTGGCCGTCGGTTTGGCCGAGGGGCAGGGCGCGTTGGGTGGCAGAAACGAGGTTCGACACGAAGGCGTGCAGGTAAAGCGGCAGGGCCTCGGCCAGTGGAATGTCCATGGTGCGGGCAGCGGTTCCGACGGCCACTGGATAAGTGAGGCCCGTGATCTCGATCCCCCAAACCTTGCGGGCGGTGTCACAGAAAGCTGCGCCCTGCAGGTCGGTTTCCTTGAGCCGTTCGGCACTGGCGGCAAAAGCGCGGGCCGTTGCATCGACATGTGCCGGTGTGTCCGCGCCATAGGCTGCGGCCAGCAGGACCGCGTCCGCTCGTCCAGAGCCATGGGCGAGCAGCGCCTCCAGCCAGTCTTGCAGCGTTTCGGCGTCCGTGACCGTTCCGTCCGCGATGACCTGTTCCAACCCATGCGAATAAGCAAACGCGCCCACCGGGAAGGTGGGCGATAGCCATTGCATGAGGGTCAACGCGTGGCTCATGTGTGGCTGTGTGAATGATCGTGCCCGTGGGTGCGCCCGTGGCCATAGGCACCGCCCTCGGGGGTGAACGGTTCCACCACTTCGCGTGTGGTTGCCCCGATTTTGGCCAACATGTCGGCCATGACGTGATCGCGCTGGATCAGCAGGCGGTCCGCTTCGATCTGGCAAGGGGTGTGGCGATTGCCGATGTGCCACGCGATGCGGTGCAGGCTGTCGCCAGTGACTGCGAGCAGGGGTTCAGGGGCTGCCTCGATTCTGATCTCGGACTTGTCCGTGGCGATGAGCGCACCGCCATGGCCCAGCGATGTCGTCTGGGGCAGGTCCACCAGCAATTGAGTGCCAGAGGCGAGGGTAAGGACCTTGCGCCGCAGGAACCGGTCTTCGTAGGTGAGCGACACGTGATCGGCGGCGTCACCATGGGTGTGGTCGTGGTAATGTTGGGCGGTCAGCATGGGGTGGACCCCGCGCTTAGGACCACTTCCCGTTGGTCATGATCTGTCGGGCCGCTTCGCGGTGTTTGAGGCCGCGTGCTTTCAGCTCGGCCTCCGTGAGGGCGTAGATGGCTTGCGTTTGTACCATCGCGCCATGCGGCACGCTGATCGACGTCAGGAAAGCGGCAATGCGCTGAAAGAGGGTCATGGGACACCTGTTTTGTTTCTCCTATCGACAGGTAATGCTTTTCCGTAGTGGTAGTCAGGCACGGTCTTGCATGGCCGTGTTGCATGTCTTGCAGGTCTGAAAGCCCCACCGTTGGGACGAGGGCTGCCCGGCGAGAGGCCGCGTGGGACGAATGAATGCGGGCCCGTCTCAAAACAAGAAGTACCGCTGCGCCATTGGTAGGACCTCGGCCGGTTGGCACGTCAGCAATTCCCCATCCGCCCGCACCTCGTATGTCTCGGGATGCACTTCGACATGTGGTGTCGCGTCGTTCAACTTGAGGTCTTTCTTGCCAATGTTCCGGGTGTTCTGAACGGCCACCGTATCCTTCGCCAGCCCCAGCGACGCCCCGATCCCTTCGGCCTGTGCCGCGGCTGAAACAAAGGTCACGGCAGAGCGTTCCACCGACCGGCCATAGGCCCCGAACATCGGGCGGGTATAGACCGGCTGTGGCGTTGGGATAGAGGCATTTGGATCACCCATCTGGGCGCAGGCGATGGTGCCTCCCAGCAGCACCATCTCGGGCTTCACCCCGAAGAAGGCTGTGTCCCAAAGGCACAGGTCGGCACGTTTGCCCACTTCGATGCTGCCGATCTCGTGGCTTATCCCGTGCGCGATGGCCGGGTTGATCGTGTATTTGGCGATATAGCGACGTACGCGCAGGTTGTCGTTGTCGCCGGTTTCTTCGGGCAGCGGGCCGCGTTGCTTCTTCATCTTGTCGGCGGTCTGCCATGTGCGGATCAGCACCTCGCCCACGCGACCCATGGCCTGGCTGTCGGACGCGATGATCGAGAACGCGCCCATGTCGTGCAGGATATCCTCGGCCGCGATGGTCTCGCGCCGGATGCGGCTTTCGGCAAAGGCCACATCCTCGGGGATCGATTTGTCGAGGTGATGGCAGACCATGAGCATATCGAGATGCTCTTCGAGCGTGTTCACGGTGAAGGGGCGGGTCGGGTTGGTGGAGGAGGGCAGCACATGCTCTTCCCCGCAGATCTTGATGATGTCCGGCGCGTGCCCGCCGCCTGCGCCCTCGGTGTGGAAGGCGTGGATGGTGCGGCCTTTCATGGCGGCCACGGTGTTTTCGACAAAACCGGATTCGTTGAGCGTGTCTGTGTGAATCATCACCTGCACGTCCATGTCGTCAGCGACCGACAGGCAGCAGTCGATGGCGCCCGGGGTCGTGCCCCAATCTTCGTGCAGTTTCATGGCACAGGGGCCCGCTTTGACCTGTTCTTCGAGCGCGGCGGGGAGGGAGGCGTTGCCCTTGCCCGCAAAGGCGAGGTTCATCGGGAAGGCATCCGCCGCTTGCAGCATCCGGCCCAAGTGCCAAGGCCCGGGGGTCACTGTCGTCGCGAGTGTCCCGTGCGCTGGGCCGGTGCCGCCGCCCAGCATGGTGGTGAGGCCGGAGTGCAAAGCATCTTCGATTTGTTGCGGGCAGATGAAGTGGATGTGGCTGTCAAACCCACCCGCCGTCAGGATCTTGCCTTCGCCTGCGATGGCCTCTGTCCCCGGGCCGATGATGATATTGACGCCAGGCTGCGTGTCGGGGTTGCCCGCCTTGCCGATGGCCGCAATGCGCCCGTCCTTCAGGCCCACATCGGCCTTATAGATGCCTGTCCAGTCCACGATCAGCGCGTTGGTGATGACGGTATCAACCGCGCCATCAGCCCGCGTGACCTGAGACTGTCCCATCCCGTCGCGAATGACTTTGCCGCCGCCGAACTTGACCTCTTCACCATAGAGCATGGCGTTGTCGCCACTGCCGCCGGTGGCGGCTTGGCCCGCTGCCTCGGCGGTCAGGTCACGCTCAACCTCAATGATCAGGTCCGTGTCGGCAAGCCGCACCTTGTCGCCCGTGGTGGGGCCGAACATGGCGGCGTAGTCGCGGCGGGAGATGGATGTGGGCATGTGTCAACCTTTTGCTGCGTTCAGAAATGCCCGTGCATGGCAGATCCATAAGTATCTGAAAGTCATTGGCTTTCTCGGATTTTGGTAGGGAAAGTGCCGTGCATTGCTCGCCAATACTCGCACCTGTTCAATGACATCATCGCCAATTGAAAAAAGGAAAACACCCTATGTCGAGCATTGAATTTTGGTTGCAGGCCATCGCCTACACGATTTTCTTTACCGTCATCATCGCAAAATACCGTGGTTGGTTTTGAGGTTTGCACCCGGGCCGCGCAGCGGACCGGATCACGCCCGACCCGCCCCCCAGGGCGGGCGTGATACGCCCACCCTCGGGCCGGGCGTGATCCTGTGTTAGGCGTGTTTGGGCTTGTCTTATGACTTCTGCATCGATCTGCGATGATTGATCCAGTGTTCTCTCGACTTTGGGGGGCATTGGTGGCG
>NZ_CANNGP010000005.1 GCF_947504105.1 uncultured Tateyamaria sp. | reverse complement strand
CTTGGTGGCCACGATGAGCAACAAACCCTCTCTTAGCAAATACCGCTATTTGGACCCATAGGCGCTGACGTCAGACAGCAGACAGGTCTGCTTCACATCCAAATCGACGGGCGAAACGTACTGTGCCCGACAGAACGATGGCGAGATCAACGCAGTCGCCCATAGTCAGCCTTTGTCCGGCTCGGAACGTACGGGGCTGGATGCATCCGTTTGAATCCAGCCTGCTGCTTTGCAAATGCGCCAATCTGTCGGTTATGTGGCGTGCCCATGGCATTTCCGAATTCCATCCCGGTGTTTGCTTGGCTCAGAATAATTGATGGGCGAAAAGCGTCGTTGAGATTTGTCAATGCGACCTCAGCGGAGGCCGAAATAGACAAGCAAGCTTGCGAGGAAGCTGACCAGGACCAGCACGGAATCCAAACCCACATTGCCGATCTTCGGTTTGCGACGGATCAGGAGGCCGGTCAGGAAGATTGCGGTGACAACGATTGCCATGCCCAACGAAGCGAGTTCCATCGGCGTGTTCGAACGCAAGATAGGACCGGATCGATAAAGAACATCTGCGGGAAGAACCAGCATGAGCATAATCAGATTGCTCCCAAATATATTGGAGATCGCCATTGTGTAGGACCCTATCCGCACTGCAGCGATACTTGTCGTTAGCTCGGGCAGAGAGGTTGCGCCAGCCAGTAGGGTCACACCGATGAAACTGGAACCTAGCCCGGTCTGTAAGGCCAAGCGCTCCGCGCTGGTCACGAGCAGAATGCCAAAGATGAGGATCAGTGAACACGCGATCAACGCCTGCAACAGCAGCGCAGACGTCGATGAATGCATCAAACCGGTGGGCGCCGGAAACGGCAATGGGTCAGGATCAGGCAGGTCTACCGGGACCCAGTCATTTGCCCCGTCATATGTGCGCAGTAGCCACAGCGACCCTGCATAGACAAACGCAATGACAACCGAACCCAAACCCACTCCGGCGATGGCAATGGGTTCGCCCACCATCAGGACTACGATCATCAAGCTGAGCATGAGAACCAACAGCGTGGCTTCGAGCGCATGATTTGCCTTGCGCGGATAGTTTGTGATTGCTCCGCGTGCCCAGAAATCCGACATTGCTAGGATTGCTGTCTGCAATGCGATGCCGCCGAAAAGATTGTTCAGCACCAGCGCGCGCGTTGCGTGCACCGCGGCGGTAAGGGTGGTGGCGATTTCGGGAAGCGACGTTGCCACCGATAGAAACACAAGGCCAACCACAGATTTGGCCAGCGTTAGCCGATCTGACAATGCGTCAGCGAGATAGGCGAGGCGCGCCCCGGCGACCCAGACGGCAAATGCGCTTGCCGCAAACGTGACGAGGCTCAGCGCAAGGCTGCTCGTGATATGTTCCATACCGCTGATCTACGTACTGGACCGGTGAGGATACTGACATTTCTCAAGGGCGGGGCAGGGTGTGCAGCGAGAGATTTGAGCGAGATCAATGGCGGCGGCCGGACAGCACGTAAGATACGACCAAAAGGATGGTCGTCATGTTCTCTAATGCGCGAACAATCGTCACCGTTTTTGGGTTTGGGATACGCGTCGATCCCAGTTGGATTTTGATTGCGGCATTGATCGCCTGGAGCTTGTTTCAATATACCTTTCCTCTGGCCTTGCCCGGTCTGACGCAGTGGACTTACGCGGCAATGACGATCCTGGGTATGCTGCTCTTTTTTGTTTCTTTGATAGGGCATGAGTTGGCGCATGCCTTAACCGCAAGAAGATTCGGGGTCGAAACAAAGGGCATTACCCTGTTTCTGTTTGGTGGTGTTGCCGAACTGGCCCAAGAACCGAGAAAGGCAATGCACGAATTCTGGATCGCACTCGCCGGGCCGTTGATGAGCTTGGCGCTGGCCTTTGCCTTCGGCAGCTTTGCAGCGGTGAGCGAGGTTCTGATTGGCGGCGGAGCCGTTGTAGAAGTGTTCCGCTACCTTGCGCTGATCAACTTGGTTCTTGCCCTTTTCAACCTGTTACCCGCCTTTCCGCTGGATGGCGGGCGAATCCTGCGCGCGTGGCTGTGGCAGCGTAGTGGCGATATGCTGGCTGCAACAGAAACCGCAGCGCGGTCGGGCACAATTCTGGCGTACGGGTTGATGGGTTTGGGGCTGCTTGGATTGTTTCAGGGCGTGCTCATTGCCGGATTCTGGCAGATACTCATTGGCCTTTTCATACTCGCGGCTGCGCGCAGCAGTCTTGAGGCGCAGCGGATGAAAACCTATTTCGGCACCCGGCAAGTGCAAGCGCTGATGACCACGGATGTTGTAACCACCGGCCCGAACACCACGCTTGCGGCATTGGTAAACCGAACAATGCTGGCCAACGGTATTGGCTTTGTGCCGGTCGTTGAAGATGGCCGCCTGCTCGGCCACATAGACACTTGCGTGTTGGCCAGAATTGATCGCGAAAACTGGGCCAACACCACCGTCGACGATATCTTTGTAGAGTTGAAGCAAGCCACCTGCATCCCGCCGGATATGCTGATACTGGAACTCTTTGACCGTATTGCGCGGACTGGCCAACGCAAGTTCATGGTTGTTGAAAGCCGCCAATTGCTCGGGGTGATTTCTCTGTCCGATCTCACTCGATACCTGGGATTGTTGGCTGATCTTGGAAAAAGAGGGGTGGAAGTTGCGGCGGCCCGCACATAATCGCGTAACCGCTTGACCTGTATTATGCCGTTTTGATCAACTTGGTCGAGTGTAACCCTGAAGCAACCTGGTCAAAGCCATTGGATCACGCCAGAGACGCAGCCCTGTTAACCGCCCTGATGGAGGCCGCCGCCGATGCGATCATCGTGTCCGACAGCGAAGGTACCATCCTGCGCGCCAACCCTGCGTCGGGCCAGTTGTTCGGATGCAAGAGCGGTGAGCTGATCGGACAAAGTGTCAACGTTCTCATGCCCGAGGCCCTGGCCAAAGTGCATGGCGATTTCATGGCACATCACCTCAAGACCGGAGAAACACGCATCATCGATATTGGTCGAGATGTAGAGGGCCGACGTCAGGATGGGACGGTGTTCCCCTTGCATTTGTCTGTGGGGCGCGCCGTCATCGACGATCAGGCGGTATTCATTGGCATCTTGCACGACCTCACGGAACGCCATGCGGCGCAAGAAGCATTGGCGCGGTCGCAGCGGCTTGATGCGGTGGGACAATTGACCGGCGGGATCGCGCACGATTTCAACAACCTTCTGACCGTTATCATTGGCAACCTGGAATTGTTGCAGATGCGTGGCACGACGGAAAAACAGATTGATCTCATTAACGATGCATTGGCGTCGGCTGAATTGGGGGCCGATCTGACGTCGCGTCTTCTGGTTTTTGCGCGAAAAGGAAACCTCAAACCTGTTGAGGTCGATCTGCGCGAACAATGCCGTGACGCTCTCGCCATCCTCAAGCGCACCATCGGAGAGCGGTACACGATCCGCACAGATTTTGCCAAAACACTCAGCCCGGTCATGATCGACCCAGTGCAGTTGCAATCCACTTTGATCAATCTGGCGCTGAATGCCCGTGACGCAATGCCGGGTGGGGGCGAGTTCCTGATTTCGGTTGCGGATGTCACGATCGACGATGACTACATGGCTCAGGAAACCGATATCGCGCCGGGTGACTATGTCCGGCTGTTCATCAGCGATGATGGTGCCGGGATGACGCTTGATGCACAGCGCCGTGCGTTCGAACCATTTTTTACAACAAAGGCTGCCACCGGCGGTACAGGTTTGGGGCTGGCCATGGTGTATGGTTTTGTTCGGCAATCCGGGGGGCACATCACGCTCTACAGCGAACTGGGGCATGGTACGAGCTTCGGGCTCTACTTTCCCGCCCTGCGGGCAGCGCGTTTGGCCGATGATACAAACTTGAACGCAGATGCTGGCGATATGCCGCGCGGGAACGGTCAGGTCGTTTTGGTTGTCGAAGACAACCCGCGTGTACGCAAGCTCTCACTCGAACGCGTACGCGATCTGGGCTACCAGGCGCTGGAAGCTGCGAACGGAGACGAGGCCTATGCTCTGCTGCGCTCGGGCAGGCATGTTGATGTGGTGTTTTCCGACCTCGTGATGCCTGGGTCGTTAAATGGATACGGCCTCGCCGCCAAAGTGCGCGAAATGCTTCCGCATGTAGGGATACTGCTGACGTCTGGCTATGCCAGTGATGTCATTACCAGCAAGATGGGTCCAGCAGGGGATCATAGGATTCTGCACAAACCGTATCGCCATTCTGATCTGGCCGAGCGACTTTACGCACTTTTGTGAAGTGATCCGTTTGCCTGTTTACGTTTTACCTCGCAGGCAAAGGTATAGCCGACACCGCGCACTGTTTTGATCAGGCGTGGCTCTGAAGGATTCCGTTCAATCTTTTTGCGTAGCCGGGCCACCTGATTGTCGATCGTTCGATCGAGGGGGGACCATTCAACACCTCCGGTCAGGTCCATGAGCTGATCGCGCGACAAAACCCGTTTGGGCCGCTCCAGAAACACTTTCAACAAGTTGAAGTCTCCGCTGGTCAGTGCGCAATCGGTGCCGGTGCGGTCGATTACCTGCAAGCGGTCTGGTACCGCAATCACTCCATCGAAATGGTACGCTGCGCTGCCCGGAATTCCGGGCGAGATATGGGTACCCTTGTGTGCGTCCGCCTCGGCAAATTGATGGCGGCGCAGGACTGCACGGATGCGGGCAATAACCTCGCGCACGTGGAAGGGCTTGGTGATATAGTCATCTGCCCCGATCTCGAGGCCCACAACGCGGTCGATTACGTCATCCTTGCCTGTGACCATTACGATCGGCACAGTTGAGACTGCGCGGATTTCGCGCGCGATATCAAAGCCACTTTCGGTTCCCAGGTGAACGTCAAGGGTCACCAGGCTGAGGTCAGTTGATGCAATACATGCGCGTGTCTCGACGTCATTACAGGCTTCGGTCACTGCGAATCCATCATCTTCCAGCACGTTCCGCAGCAGGGTCCGTACTTTCAGATCGTCTTCCACAACCAATATTGTCGGCTGCTGTCCCACGTCGCGCTCCACCGGCTTGGCTCATATGCGCCTGCTGCTCACAGGAACGCACGTATGTGGTCCCGAGATGCATTACAATTTGATACAAAACTGTCAGATCGAAGTGTACGTCAGAATACATGACCGGTCCACCAACGTTCCCGCACTTATCAGGGGACTTCGAATGTACGTCACATTGTCTGCGGAAAACCGCCCGATCCAGGACCTGCACTCAGCTCAGAGCGTTGCGCGAAACGCGCTCCCAGCACGCCTCAAGGCGGGAAAGCATCTGTATCACGAAGGGGATGAGGTTGAGTACGTATACCAAGTTGTCGGTGGCGTTGTACGCTTGACCCGCATGCTGGAAAACGGTCGGCGACAAGTCATCGCCTTCGGTTACCCCGGAGACATCATTGGATTTCCTGCAGACGGATGCCACCACGCAGATTGCGAAGCCCTGGTCGATACGACGATCCGTGCATACCGGCGGGCCGCCTTGGACCATGGCGACGGCGACCCTGATCTGCATATGGCACTTCTGCAGGCCGCCCTGCAGGAGATCAGCGCCATGCAAGACCATGTGATGATGCTGGGACAGAAATCGGCAGCTGAGCGAGTCGCATCTTTTCTGAACGTGATTACAAGCCGCCATGGTGAGAACCAGGGTGTTCACCGTCGGATCGCTCTGCCCATGTGTCGCAATGACATAGCCGACTTTCTTGGCCTGACCACGGAAACCGTCAGCCGGTCCTTTACGGCATTACGCAAAGCAGGTGTTATTGCGCTTGATGGGGCGCAAACAATCACCGTGCTGAGATCCGATGCCCTTTTGGAGCTGTCACGTGGCGCCGACTAAGGCGCTTTCCAATATTCGCGCATCTCTTCCGGCAGACATGCCCGGACATCCTCGATCTCGCCTCGGCTGATCCGAACGTTCAACAGATCAAAGACGTAACGAACGTCTTCGGGTCCCCGGAACTCGGCTGTGTCTTGCATTGCGTCGAGAATGGTAGGCTCGAGTTTGAGCGATGTTTTGGGTAACAGCTTTGGCTGCCAGCCTTCGAACATGATTCCGCGGATCAGTAGCGGCAGCTGCGCTGAAAACTGCGCCATCTCATCCTGGGGCAATCTGTCACGCAACAAATGCAACACTGTACGCAGCAGGCGTAAGGTGCTGCGTTTAGATGCATAGCCTACCCGTTCCGCCAGTTCATTGATCCACTCATGCGTCAGGTGCACAGTTTGATCGATAACTTCGAGGCCTTGACTGGACATGGGCATTCTCCTTTTCAGCTTGAGGCGTCAGTGTCATCTACCGGGCGCATATCCGCGTCCAAGGCGGGATCGATATCGGGAACCAGGGCAAGAAAGGCGGCATGGGTCATTGCGCCGACGCCCAACAGGACGAGGGTGTAGTTTGCGACCCAGCCAACGAATGGAATGAAGTTCAGCAGCGCCACCACGATTATGGCCGCTGCAAAGACGACAAGTCGCGTGACGATGGCGGGGTCAATTGCTCCGCCCAGGCCGGTCCACAAGCGCATGGCGATGGCATAGGCCCCCAATGCATAGGCGAGGGTCCAGAGCAATATAACTGCCAGCAGGGCGACGGGCACAAAAGGCAATCCGACAATGGTCAATGCCATGACCGGGATTGCCCCCAAAAAGATCGATAGGCCAACGACCCCTTGTAGCAGCGTCCGGCCTGGTGCTGCTCCGATCGACTTGCGCAGCCAGGAAACCTGTCGGGGCGCAAAGCCAAGCGCGATGGCGCCCAGCAATACAAAAAACAACAGGGTGACGAGAAAGCCAAAGAACACCGATGCAAATGTCGGAAAAACTGGCATGTCCCGAATACCAGTCCATTCACGTTTCAGAACGCCACCGGAAAAGGCTTCGAACACCACGCGCGTGGCGGGGGCAACGCGTTCTGGCACATCAGTCTTCTCTTTTGTTGTATATATAAGGCGACCCGACACCACTCCCTCGGGACCAAAGCGCAGGGTGCGGGCGAAAATACGTACATCCCCGGCAACGGGTGCGTTCAGAAGCACATCGCGCCCCGTCACGGACAACGCTCCATCTATTGGACCTTCGATTTTAACTGTGGCGCCCGCCAATCGGGCGTTACCTGTAACGCGTGATGTGGCTTCGGTCCGGACTGTGACGCCTGCTGCGGAAAAATCTTGAGCCACGGTACCCTTTAGCGTGACGGTTGCCCCCGCCGCATAAGCGTCTTCGCGGACCCCGGCATCAATCACCACATCAAAGCCCGAGGCATGAAAATCACCGTCCGTCTGGCCCAACACCGTCGTGGACCGGCCCATGGCAAAAACGTCGCCGGTGGCATCCAGTGTTTGGGTCAAAGTCTCTCCTGTGACAAAGGTGTCGCCACCGTTTTCCATTACATTCGTCTGTGCCCAGCCTTGCGAGACGGACAAAAGGACTGCCATTGCCACGGCAGATACGTATCTCGTCAACATGCCAACCGCTCCCAAATATTGATGGCAATTGGATAGCGCTGGATATCAAAGCCGGATTGACAACGATCAATTGGGGCAGGGCCGGATTTGCTAGATCAAGATGACGGAGCCTCAATCATCCAGAAAAGGAGCGCCACAATGTCCAGACCAAATCTTCCCAAGCGAGCAGGCGGCTTCTACCCGCCGTTTTTTCAGTCTTTCCAGAATGAAATGGCTCAGATGCTTGACCACTTGCGGGGTACCGCAGTTCCGCAACCAACCGAGGATTTCTTTTCGAGCGGGGCGATGCTGGTGCCTGCGATTGACGTGGCAGAGACAGAAACGGGGCTTGAAGTCAGCGCAGACATCCCCGGCGTCAGCAAGGATGATATTGATGTCATGGTGCAAGGCGACACGCTGGTGATCAAGGGCGGGAAAAGCACTGAACGCGAGGAAAAAGAAAAGGATTATCATTTGGTCGAGCGGCACCGTGGCAGTTTCCGTCGCCATATTCCGCTGGGATTTGTTCCTGCTGATGGCGCAGTGGACGCGAACTTTTCCAACGGGGTTCTCACGCTCAAAATCGAGCGGCCCGAAAACGCACCAACCGGCGTTCAGAAAGTCAGTATTGGCACATCGTGACTGGCATGATCCGGTCGCCATTGCAGCCGGATTAATCTTCTCACTCCGGAGGGGGATCTCATGGAACCGAAGACCATCCTTGTATGTCTGACCACCAAGGAGCACGCGGCGACATTGATGAAGGTAGCCGTACCATTGGCCCGGCGCACAGGCGCACATCTGATCGGCTTGCACACCTTGGAGGCGCTCGAGGTCTATCCCGGGATCGCTGTGCATGTGCCCGCCACGGCATTTCAGGCGTTTAGCGCCAGTCAGCAAGCGGTTGCGGAAGAGATCAAGGCGATCTTTGAATCCTATACGGATGTCGAAGATTTCGTCGGCGAATACCGCCTCGTGCAAGCCCAGTCGAATACCGCCTCGGAACGAATGGTCGAAAGCGCGCGCGCTGCAGATATCGTCATAATGGCGCATGAGGACAAGGAGGTCGATCGATACGATCAGCGCCGGGCACAGGCGGACGTCATTCGACAAAGTGGTCGTCCGGTTATTGTGGTACCGCATGATTACGAAGGGCCGGAAATTGGCAACAAGGTTCTGCTGGGTTGGAGTGAAGCGCGCGAAGCTGCGCGCGCGGCCCATGACATGCTGATGGTGGCGAAACCAGAAGCAGAGGTGGTTGTTTTGCGCGTCAAGAACAACACGCTGAACGAGATGCAGGATTCCGACATGCTTGATATAAGCACGGCCCTGGCACGTCACGGGCACAAGGTCGAACTACGCCATCTCAACCAAGCGGGCACGGCTATCGCGAACGTCTTGATGGATTGCGCTTTTGAAAAAGGGGCTGACTTGGTCGTCACTGGTGCGTTCGGTCACTCCTACGCCTATGACTTTGTGGTGGGCGCGACCAGTAAAGCACTGCTGAGACATGCGAAGTTGCCGGTCCTGCTGTCCAAGTGAGCAACGCTGCTACACCTGCTCGCGTGGTTAAATCGCCCGACCTGTCGTTTTTACATGGAAACATCGGTGTGTTCACTCACCGACTTAGCTCCATAGCTTGATGCTGAAAGAACACCTCCACGCAAGCGCTTTGTCAGGCGTGGCTCTGGCTTTTGACGCCTAAACCCGAATAGCCGATTCCATAAGTCCAGCACGCACCCTGCGTTCCTTGGACTTTCCATTTGAACGTGCTCTTTACACGGTCTTGGCGTCGGTTTGCCAAACTATGTCGCAGCCGTGGCATTCGAAAGTATCGCTATCCTTCCCCGGCGTCGTCGCAAAAACGTCCCGCGTAGTGTGGAATGGCGGAAAATCACGTAAGTATATGAAAAACAGTGATTATTGGCGGAGAGACAGGGATTCGAACCCTGGGTGGGCTTGCACCCACAACGGTTTTCGAGACCGCCCCGTTCGACCACTCCGGCACCTCTCCGCGGGGGTCTGGTGCGCTCAATTACGGTGTACGAGGCCGACGCGCAAGACAGTTTTTCGCCAAAGCCGCTCACACAGGGAATTTGATGGACGCGCCCGCAAAAACGCATACCCTTGGCTCAATGACCAATATGCCCGAGCAGACAGAAATGAGGTATCATATGCGCACCCTTCGATATGGATTTGCAGCCCTGATCCTGACACTTGCCACATCCCTGTCCGCCTTTGCGGCAGATCGGGCGAAGCTGCAGGATTTCCTTGAAGTCACAGGTTTCGACGTGGCGCTGGAGAGTATCCGCCTGTCTGCCAGCTCTGCCCCCGAAATGCTGGGCTTGCAGGCCGAAGACTTTGGCACCGAGTGGACGCGATTGACACAGGATGTCTTCAAGACCGAGGTTATGCATGATCTAGCGTTAGACATTCTGGAAAAGACGCTTGAAGATGAAATGCTGACCCACGCGGCTGAATTTTATGCATCTGACCTCGGGCAGCGTTTGGTCAAAGCCGAGAATGCCAGCCACATGAAAGAAGACGATGCGTTGAAGCACGATAGCGGGGAAGCTATCGTTGCAGGGCTTGAACGCTTGGACAGTCCAAGGCTCGAACACCTCAAGCGGATGAACAAAGCATCTGACAGTGCCGGCGTCAGTGTGCGCGCAATTCAGGAAATACAGGTGCGTTTCCTGATGGCTGCGGCTGCTGCCGGCGTGATCGAATTGCAGCTGGACGAGCCGGACTTGCGGGAACTCCTGTCCAGTGACGAGGACGTTTTGAAGGAAGAGATTGCGGCAAGCGCACTGACTGGTGCGGCATACACTTACCAGTCCTTTTCTGATGAAGAAGTGCTTGAATACGCCAAAGCGCTCGAAAATCCCAAGATGCGCCGTGTGTATGACCTGATGAATGCTGTCCAATACGAGATCATGGCCAACCGGTTCGAGGCATTGGCCCGGGCCATGCAGACACTGCAACCCAGCCAGGAGCTGTAGATGCGCCTTGCCGTTTTCAGCTTTTCGCTGTGGATGCTCGCACAGTCGGCATGGGCAGATGTCAATCGCCTGATCGACGCGATGGGTGTTCCCGAACTGATCGCTGCATTCGTCACCGAGGGATTGGAAGCGGGTCAATCGATTGACGAGGTGTTTTTGAACGGGCAGGGCGGCGATGTGTGGGTGGACACAGTGCGCCGACTATATGATCCGTTGCGGATGGAAACCGAATTGCGCAGGGTGATGGCAGAACGACTGGATCCGGATGTCGCGGCGCAGGCACTGCTGTTCTTCGAAAGTGATCTAGGCGCGCGGATCATCACGTTGGAAGTGCAGGCCAGGCAGACTTTTCTGGATGACACAGTTGAGGAAGCAGCGAAAGCCAGCCCGACTGCGCAGGGCGAGCAGGTGACTGACTACCTCGTTTCACGAGACTTGATCGAGCGGAACACCGATGTCGCCGTTGCCGCACAGGCCGCGTTTTTGGAAGGATTGTCAGACAGTTCGGGTCGCAGCGAAGACGCTCCTGATATGGATCAGTTGCGCGCCCGGATTCTGGTCGACACAGAGGGCTGGTTACGTGGGTACAATGCGCTGGTACAATCAGCGATGACCAAGGACGACATCGCCATCTACACTTCATTCTGGGAGACCGATGTCGGGGCAGCTGTAGATGATGCGCTGTTTCTGGCGTTTGGTCAAAGTTACACCACGCTTTCATATGCACTGGGTCAGGCTGCCGGGCGTCTCCTGCCACAAAATGAGCTTTGATGGCGGGCTACGGTTGGTGGTTGATCCACATAGTCTTTATCAACAAGTAATGAGATATTTGGGAAAACTGCCGTGTTCTCCAGAGTTCTGAACGAGCAGCCTCGTTGCTCAGAGACCAGTTGCCACTGTGCGAATCTAATACGACGTCACAGCAGGGTAGGTTTTGTCAGCCTCAGCACCATCCGCTTGCGCCAATTCAGGAAACAACAAATTTCTGGTAAGGGTAGTGTCATGCTCAACCTATTTTTGGCAGACAGGATCATCGGAACAATCCTCTGCTTCGGTTAGAACTGTGGGCGCGTTTTTCTGCAGCCAGCAAAGTTCTGCCGAAACGAATAGCGTCGACGGTCATGTCAGGCCCTTGACTTGCTCTTGGAATACTTCAATAAGCGCCCACTCTGACAACGGATACGTTGTTGGATCATATGGATATCGCCCGGATGGGCGCGCTGTCTGAGGTGGCATATGCCGTGAACACCCGGGATCGGGGACCACACGACGCGGAAGCAAAAAGGAAAGACGCATGTTCGCGGTTATGAAAACCGGCGGCAAACAGTACAAAGTTCAATCGGGCGACACGCTCCGCGTTGAAAAACTGGCCGCAAATGCAGGTGACAAAGTCCAATTCAACGAAGTTCTGATGGTTGGCGGCGACAAGCCCCAAGTCGGTTCCCCCGTTGTTGCAGGCGCAGGCGTACAAGCCGAAGTCATCGAACAGATCAAAGGCCCCAAGACGATCAACTTCGTCAAGCGTCGCCGGAAGCACAGCTCGAAGCGCACCAAGGGTCACCGTCAGCAACTGACGCTGGTCAAGATCACTGACATCCTTGCCTCGGGCGCGGACAAGTCCGGTGTGATGGCTGCCGAAAACGGCGCAGGGTTTGGCGTGGCCGCCGTAGTTGCCGCTGCCGCAGCCCCGAAGAAAGCCAAAAAGGCCGCAGCGCCCAAAGCTGAAGCCCCGAAGGCTGAAGCACCCAAGGCAGAGCCCAAGAAAGAAGCCAAGAAAGTAGCGCCCAAAAAGGCTGCAGCCGGTGGCGACGATCTGAAGGAACTGTCCGGTGTTGGCCCCGCACTTGAGAAGAAGCTGCACGAAAACGGTGTAACAACTTTCGCGCAGATTGCAGCATGGACCCCAGAGGACGTTGCTGATATGGACGAGAAACTGTCTTTCAAAGGCCGGATCGAGCGTGAAGGCTGGATCGCTCAGGCCCAAGAAAAGACCCAAGGCTAAGGAGAGAGACGCATGGCACATAAAAAAGCAGGCGGTTCGTCCCGTAACGGTCGCGACTCCGCTGGCCGCCGTCTTGGCGTGAAACTCTATGGTGGCCAAGCGGCCATCCCCGGCAACATCATCGTGCGTCAGCGCGGCACCAAGTTTTGGCCGGGCGAAGGCGTAGGCATGGGTAAAGATCACACGATCTTTGCGACTGTCGATGGCGCCGTCACATTCCACAAAGGCCTCAAGGGTCGCACGTTTATTTCCGTGCTCCCAGCCGCGGAGGCTGCTGAATAAGCCGTACCCGGAAGGTTTTGACAAAATCAGGGATCGGCGGAAACGCCGGTCCCTTTTTCGTTTCCGTCCCCCGCCAACAGCGAGGAGGGTCTGATGACAGGCCTTATGAAAACCGAACGTCTGACACTGCGCGCGCCTCGGAAAGAGGATGCGGCGAATATTGCTGCGCAGGTTGGTGATCTAGAGGTGTCCCGCTGGCTGACGCGCGCGCCACACCCTTATGGGCTGTCTGATGCGAGAGAGTTCATTGACGCGGTCCAAAGTGGGAACGGAAACGTGTTTGTCGTTTGTGCAGGTACACAGCTTGTGGGGTGCATCGGGACGGAGAGCCAACTCGGCTATTGGTTTGGCAAGAACCATTGGGGCCGCGGATATGCGTCCGAAGCATGCAGGGCAATGATCGAACGCCATTTCAATCAAGGTCACTCAGAGTTGCAGAGCGGCTATTTTGCTGAGAATGCGCGCTCGCGCCATGTGCTGGAAAAGTTGGGTTTTCTCCGGACATCGCAAGAACAGGTGCGCAGCCCGGCGACAGGCGACTGTCACGTGCTGCAGCGTATGGTCTTGACCCAAAGCATGTGGGAGACGCAGGCATGACCGAGTCAACCAAACAGGTGCTGCGCGGTCCACGCGTTGTGCTCCGCGACGTGGTTCCAGGTGATGTCGATGCACGTTTTGCGTTGGGAAACACCCCGGACATCGTCAAGATGTTTGGGGGGGATCCAGGGCAGGTGCGGGATATCACCCGCGATGCTGCAGAGGCATGGGTGGCTGCACAGCAAGAGGACCGCCACGCTTGGGTGATTGACGTCGATGGTGTCTTGTTAGGCGCCATCCGTCTGCACATGATCAACCGCGCCGACAAGCGGGCCCTCATTGGTATCGGCATCCTCGATCCCAATGCTTTGGGGCAGGGGTATGGCACCGAAGCAATGCGCCTGCTGGGCGCGCATGCATTCGATGACATGGGGTTACACCGGTTGGGTTGTCGGGTGCTGGCATTCAACGCCCGCGCTATTGCCGCCTACAAAAAAGTGGGGTTTGTCGTCGAGGGACGTGAACGCGAGTCGGCGTTGATTGAGGCGGAGTGGCACGATGATCTGATCATGGGTCTGATCGACCGCGATCTGATGCGTTTATCATGAGCGTCGCGGCGATGTCCTTTGCGGTGTTTGCGGCCAGTCAGGTTGGAACACCGGGCCCTGCGAACATGGCGCTTCTGGCAACAGGGGCACGGTATGGTTTCCGTGCCGCCTTGCCATTCGTGGCGGGCGTCGCACTCGGCAAACAGTTCATCATTTGGCCTGTTGGATTTGGTTTGATGGAACTGGCCGCTCGTGCACCATGGGTTTTTGAAACACTGAAGTGGGTATCAGCCGTCTATATTATTTGGTTGGCTTGGAAGGTCTCTCAATTGCGTCTCGGCGTATCCGGTCCGGCGGTCGATGCTCCCGGATTTCTGGCGGGTCTCATCGTGCATCCTCTAAACCCGAAAGCATGGGCAATGATTGTGGCGGGTTTCACAGGTTTTGTGACACCTGGGACCGATCCCGTTATCGCTACGGCAACGATTGGTGGAATATTGCTGACGACACAGGTGCTTTTGCACCCACTTTGGACACTTGCGGGTGATCGTATTGCGCGAACCCTCGCAGGAACGTCTGCGGAACCTTATTTGATGTATTGCCTCGCGGCCCTGACAGTCGCGTCGGTTCTTTTTGTTTTGTTTGGAGGAGGGACATGACTGTGGAGATGGAAAAAATCGTGACCCAGGATGTGATCGAAACAGAGCGCTTTGTACTGCGCCCGCTGCGCCGGTCAGACATGGGGTTGATCGAGATGTACACGAGCGATCTGCGTGTGGCCCGCAACACGCAATCCATCCCACATCCCATCCCACCGGGCATGACCGAAGCTTTTTTGGCACGTGCCATGGCAGATGAACGTGAGGAAGACGTATGGGCCATGGATGGACTCAAATCCGGTGGCGCCGAAATAATGGGCCTGATCTCGTTGACGCGGATGGATCGCAACCAATCCGAGGTCGGATATTGGGTCGCCCCGTATTTCTGGAACACCGGGCTTGCGTCCGATGCGGTTCAGGCCCTTGTTGACGCAAACCCGATGAACAACGCCACGATGTTTGCCAGCGTGTTTCAGGACAATCCGGCCTCGGCTCGCGTGTTGACGCATTGTGGTTTTGAGTATTTGGGCGACGCCGAAGGGTTTTCGGTCGCGCGCGATGCGACCGTGCCCACATGGACCTATAGTCGCAAACTCTGATTGCGGGGGCTGGGCCCCCGCGCTAGGACACCATTCATGAAGTTTCTTGATCTGACCAAGGTCTACATCCGTTCGGGTGCAGGCGGAAATGGGTGCATCTCGTTTCGGCGCGAAAAATATATTGAATACGGCGGTCCTGACGGTGGCGATGGCGGCGGCGGTGGCTCGGTCTGGGCCGAGGCGGTTGACGGACTGAACACGCTGATCGATTTCCGCTACCAGCAGCACTTCTTTGCCAAGAACGGCCAACCGGGTATGGGTCGGCAACGCACGGGCAAGGACGGTGACGGTATTCTGCTGCGTGTCCCCGCGGGGACAGAAATCCTTGACGAGGATCAGGAGACGGTGATTGCCGATCTGGTGAATGTCGGTGATCGGGTCGAGCTGGCGCGTGGCGGCAATGGCGGTTGGGGCAACTTGCATTTCAAATCAGCCACCAACCAGGCACCACGTCGCGCCAATCCCGGGCAGGAGGGGGTTGAACGTACTCTGTGGTTGCGTCTGAAGTTGATCGCTGATGTGGGGCTGCTGGGCCTGCCCAACGCGGGCAAGTCGACCTTCCTTGCCACCACGTCGAATGCGCGGCCCAAGATCGCGGATTATCCCTTTACCACTCTGCACCCGAACCTCGGCGTCGTGGGCGTGGACAATACGGAATTTGTGGTCGCGGACATCCCCGGCCTGATCGAAGGTGCGTCCGAGGGGCGGGGCTTAGGTGATCTGTTTCTGGGTCACGTTGAACGCTGTGAGGTCTTGCTGCATCTGGTGGATGGCACTTCCGAGACGGTGGCCGAAGATTATGCGACCATCATTGGTGAGCTTGAGGCCTATGGCGGTGATCTGGCAGACAAGCCGCGCGTGACCGTACTGAACAAGATTGATGCTTTGGATGAAGAAGAACGGGCCGACGCCTGCACCGCGCTCGAGGAAGTATCGGGCGGCCCGGTCATGCTTATGTCGAGCGTTGCACGAGACGGTGTGACGCAGGTCCTACGCACACTCCGCGGCCAGATCGATGATGACCGCCTCCGTCACCGCCCGCAGGAAGAGGCCGAGCCATGGCGCCCCTGACCAAGGCTAAGAGGCTTGTGGTCAAGATCGGGTCGGCACTGTTGGTCGATCGAGCTACGGGCGCGCTGCGCAATGACTGGCTGGCGGCACTGGCACAGGATGTCGCTTGGCTGAGATCGCATGGTGTTCAGGTCGTGCTCGTGTCGTCCGGGTCCATTGCGCTTGGGCGTGGCGTTCTGGGATTGCCTGCAACTGATCTTGCTTTGGAACAATCGCAGGCCGCAGCAGCGGTGGGACAAATCCGACTGGCGCGGGCCTATGAAGAAGCGTTGGCGCCGCACGACATCACCACCGCGCAGGTGCTGATGACACTAGAGGACAGCCGTGACCGCCGTCGCTATCTGAATTCCCGGGCCACGCTTGAGCAATTGGTTGGCTTGAATGTCGTGCCGATCGTCAATGAAAATGATACGATCGCGACGGATGAAATCCGGTTCGGCGATAATGACCGGCTGGCCGCCCAGATCGCGGCGACCATAGGGGCTGATGTTCTTGTCCTGCTTTCGGATGTGGATGGGTTCTACTCTGCCAATCCCGCAGATGATCCGAGCGCAAAGCGCTATGATATTATTGATGATATCACGCCAGAGATTGAGACGATGGCGGGTGACGCCGGGTCCGGTCTGTCAAAGGGTGGAATGAAGACCAAACTTATGGCGGCAAAAACTGCGACGGCGGCGGGATGTGCAATGGCGATCTGCCACGGTGCTGCCTTGCGCCCGCTCGCGGGGCTTGAGACAGGTGCGAATGCCACATGGTTTACTGCTACACTTGACCCGCAAGTTGCCCGTAAGCGTTGGATCGCTGCAATGAAACCGCTTGGCACAGTGACATTGGATACGGGCGCTGCACTGGCATTATCAAGAGGAAACAGCCTCTTACCTGCCGGAGTTCACGCGGTTTCGGGAATGTTTGGCCGTGGTGACCCGGTGGCGATCACAGGTCCGGATGGGCATCAACTTGGTTTGGGCCTCAGCCGCTACACAGCAGAAGAAGCACAAAAGATCAAAGGCCACCGGAGTGCCGAGATCGAGATGCTGCTAGGATATCCGGGACGAGCTGCCCTGATCCACCGCGATGATATGGCGCTGTGATCTTCTTCTGACTATAAATACGACCGCCGGAGGCACATTGATCTGCGGCGCACCGCCTGAAAAAGGACGTGATCCATGAAAGACTTCGCCGACATTCCCGCATTGATGGTCGATATCGGCATTCGCGCAAAATCCGCCTCGGCGATACTTGCCTTTGCCAATGCCGAGCGTAAGCATGCCGCTCTTGTCAGCGCTGCGGAGCATGTCTGGAACAGCCGTGATGCAATCATCGCCGCCAACGCACTGGACATGGAATTTGGTCGGAACAAGGGCTTGTCCGATGCCATGATGGATCGCTTGCGACTGGACGAAGACCGCATCCGCAGGATTGTCGACGGCCTGCGTGCTGTGGCTGAGCAGTCCGATCCGGTGGGTGAGGTGCTGGCGGAATGGACGCAACCTACGGGGCTGAACATCCAGCGCGTCCGCACGCCTTTGGGTGTGGTGGGCGTTGTTTATGAAAGCCGCCCCAATGTGACGGCGGATGCTGGTGCGTTGTGCCTCAAGGCCGGGAATGCAGTCATCTTGCGCGGTGGATCTGAGAGCTTTCATTCATCTGGTGCGATCCACGCCGCCCTGCAAGCTGGCTTGCGCGATGCGGGCCTGCCCGAGGATGCTGTTCAGTTGGTGCCGACGCGCGACCGCGCCGCGGTTAGCGAGATGCTGACCATGACCGACACGATTGATGTCATCGTCCCCCGCGGCGGCAAGGGCCTTGTCGGCCTTGTGCAACGGGAGGCACGGGTGCCAGTCTTTGCCCACCTCGAAGGGATCGTGCACATCTACATCGACAAGCATGCGGATCCCGAGAAAGTGCTCAAGGTCGTGTTGAACGCCAAGACACGGCGCACAGGCATTTGTGGAGCCGCCGAGTGTTTGTTGATCCATCAGGATGTCGCGCCCACCATTGGTCAAGGGGTCGTTCGCGCGTTGATGGGCGCGGGCGTGCGTGTCCATGCCGATCTGGAGCTTCAAACCATCGAAGGCGTGTTGGCCGCAACTGATGGCGACTGGGGCAAGGAATATCTGGATATGGATATCGCGGCACGCGTGGTTCCCGGAATTGATGCCGCGATTGAGCACATCCGCACCCATGGCTCAAATCACACGGATTGTATCCTGACCGAGGATGCAGGCGCTGTTGCCCAGTTTTTCAACGAACTCGACAGTGCGATCCTGATGCACAACGCCTCGACCCAGTTTGCGGATGGGGGCGAGTTCGGTATGGGGGCGGAGATCGGCATCGCGACGGGCAAGATGCACGCACGCGGACCGGTGGGTGCAGCGCAATTGACCAGTTTCAAGTATCTGGTGCGCGGTGACGGAACTGTACGGAGTTAAAACCTGATCGTAAGCCGCTCTGGCAGAGTTTCGGTTTTCAGCGTTCGCTTTGCGTCCGCCGCTACTGCGGGCAATAGAGCAAATTGTACATGTGCTGGCGCCAGGTCGTCGATGACATCGCCCATTAGAAGGCCCCAAAGCGACGCATCGATACTTTGTTTCGTGGAATGCCCAACGATGTCCCAAGCGCCGTTGCTGCACGCTATCTCGATCCGCCCGCCATAAGGCAGGGCAGTTTCCAGGCACTGCACCGCAAGAAAGGCCATGCGCACCGCCCAGCGTGGTTGCGGGTCAAGCGGACCATAGACGACTTTCAGGCGTTCGCCGCGCATGCTGTCCGACAGGATCGATACGATCTCGGCCCGGCCCAAGAGTTGGTCACTTGCTGCGCCGTAAGCAATGCGAAAGAACCGGATGCGTGCGCTTGCGTTGCCCACGCTTTCAGAAATCAGATCAAGTTCCGGGCCCTCGTGCCCATCGGACATGCCGAGCAATTCCAGACCGTTGTTGATGGCCCCGATTGGCGATATGAGATCATGACAGATGCGGCTGCCGATCAATGCAGCCAAGTTGATATTGCTTTGGCCCATCAGCGGCCCCCCAGGTGAAAAAGTAGTAGAGGGCCGTAAATGGAAGATCTGAACGCCATTCTGGCCCCCGGCATGTTGGTGCGTCACCCCCAATACGACGATTGGGGCATTGGACAGGTCCAAAGCAACGTAGCAGCCAAGGTCACCGTGAATTTTCCCAATGAGGGCAAGGTGGTGATCGATGGGACACGGATTGCCTTAATCCCGGTCTTTGATGCCTGATCATCCTTTCTGAAACCTTAACGTGTTGCAACCTCTGGTCGCATACCGACCGGATCTCTACACTTTTCCAGGATATGCCGCTACACCGCCCGCGATGAGCCCGACCAAAGACCCTGAATTTCGCGTAAGCCTTGTGAACGACCCAGACGACCTGCGGGCGGCGCAGGCGTTGCGCTATGATGTATTTGTGCGTGAGTTGGGCGGTGGTGGCGTGATGGTCGACCACGATGCGGGCCTTGAATGCGATCGTTTTGATCCCTTCTTTGATCATCTCATCCTGCATGACGACGCGGTGGGCGGGGTCGTTGCCGTCTACCGCATGCTACGGGCTGAACGGGCCGAGGCTGCAGGGCAATTCTATTCCGAGGATGAATATGATTTGGCGCGGCTGCGGGCCACGGGTCGACGATTGTTGGAACTGGGCCGATCCTGTGTGCACCGCGACTATCGTGGTGGCCCCGCGATGTATCATCTTTGGAATGGGCTTGCTGCATACGTTGCCGAGCATAAGATCGACATCATGTTTGGTGTTGCGTCGTTTCACGGAACGGATGTGCAGGCCTTGGCACAGCCGTTGTCGCTGCTCCACCATCGCCACCTTGCGCCCGAGACACTTCGTGTGACGGCGCGCGCGCCGCATGCGGCCACGATGAACCTGATGCCCGAAGACCAGATCGATCGTCGCGCGGCTATGGTGGAAATGCCTGCGCTGATCAAAGCTTACCTACGCCTTGGTGGTGTCGTGGGCGAGGGGGCCTATGTCGATCATGCCTTTAACACAACGGACGTGTGTTTGATGATGGACACCGCTGCCATGTCTGAGCGCCAGAGGCGAATTTATGGAGCCGTTTCATGAACATGACGTGGGATGGTGCACCGCCACCTGATCATGTGGTGCGGGGGAAAATGGCGGTTTTGCGCGTCCTTTGGCGTGGGATCGGGATCATGTTGATCATCTTTGTCGGATTGGCACTGCTTTTACCCGTACGTCTGATCGAGCGCCCGTTTTTTGGACTGGCGCGTCCCTGGACACCCTGGATCACACAGGTGGTGTGCCGTCTGTCGCTGTTCTGGCTGGGTCTATCCTATGTGCGCACGGGGAAGCCGATGAAGGGGCGGGGTGCAATCGTGGCAAACCATTCGTCATGGTTGGACATCTTTGTTCTGAATGCGGCGGATCGCATCTATTTCGTATCGAAATCCGAAGTGGCGGGCTGGCCCGGCATCGGAACACTGGCCCGCGCTACGGGTACGTTGTTTATTGCGCGTGATCCACGGGCTGCGCGAATCCAGACAGAACTGTTTCAGGAACGGCTGCTTGCCGGTCAGCGCCTGTTGTTCTTTCCCGAAGGCACCAGCACCGATGGGTTGCGTGTGTTGCCATTCAAGACCACGCTCTTTGCATCGCTCTTTGCATCGTTCTTTGCCGAGGACTTGCACCCACATCTGTATGTGCAGCCCGTCACCGTTGTATATCACGCGCCGCAAGGGCGTGATCTGCGCACCTATGGCTGGTGGGGCGACATGGGGTTTGGCACGCATTTGTTGGCTACGCTTGCCCTGCCGCGACAAGGGCGGGTCGAAGTGATCTATCATCCGCCTTTGGCCGTGTCGGATTTTGCGGACCGCAAGGCATTGGCAGCCGCCGCCGAGATTGCGGTGCTGAACAGTCATGAGCCTGCGACCAGTCAACGCAAGGTAAACGATGGCGCTTGAATTTAACCTTTTGTTGCGCGGGATGCAGAACTGCCGCAGGCTGTTTCGCCTGTCACCCCTAGTGCCCTCCATGCGCGGGGGATGCATCGGCCTATGACAGATCACCTATTGTCCACCAGATACTGTAGTTGGGTGACCCGGTAGTTGGGTGACCCGAAGGACGCGCTTGAGCGCGACACCGTTTTCAGGCGCAGGTGGCTGATGTGCTCGCAATTTTCCTGAGCCCTATGCATGCTGGCGATTGGGGCTTGCCATTTCGGGACGGTTGGCATAATCGGCGCGCACAACTCCGCAGTTCGGGGCGGGCAGATGGGGGAGACATCCCCAGATGTCCACCGGTTGGTGCATATGCGCTGATACCCCGGGCAAGGCGAAAACCGGAAAAGGATAAAGCACATGGCTCTTCCCGAGTTCTCCATGCGCCAGCTGCTCGAAGCAGGCGTACATTTTGGTCACCAGACACAGCGCTGGAACCCGCGCATGTCGCCCTTCATCTATGGCGCGCGCAACGGCATTCACATCATGGACCTGACACAGACGGTTCCTATGCTGGACCAGGCCCTGCAAGCGGTGCGTGACACCGTTGCAAAAGGCGGTCGCGTTCTGTTCGTTGGCACCAAGCGTCAGGCGGCACAACCCATCGCGGATGCGGCCGAGAAATGTGCACAGTATTATATGAACCACCGTTGGCTGGGTGGCACGCTGACCAACTGGCAGACCGTGTCGCAATCCATCAACCGCCTGAAGGCGATTGATGAGCAGTCCGAGAACGGGTTCGAAGGCCTGACCAAGAAAGAGCGTCTTGGCATGGAACGTGACCAGGGCAAACTGCAAGCCTCGCTGGGCGGTATCCGCGAGATGGGCGGTCGTCCTGACCTGCTGTTCGTCATCGACGTCAAAAAAGAGGCTCTGGCCGTGGCCGAGGCCAACAAGCTGGGCATCCCGGTCGTGGCTGTGGTCGACACCAACTGCTCGCCTGATGGTGTCGATTACATCATCCCTGGCAACGACGACGCGGCCCGTGCCATTTCGCTGTATTGCGATCTGGCATCGCGCGCGGCACTTGACGGCATGAGTGCTCAACTGGGTGCGGCTGGTGTTGACCTGGGTGCCATGGAAGAGGCTCCGGTTGAAGAAGCTGTGGCCGAAGAGGCCCCTGCAGCAGAAGCAGCCGCCGAAGCGCCTGCTGAAAGCTAAGCCTGTCACACATCTGACATGTGCGGCGGGCTAAGCCCTGCCGCACCCCATACCTATTTGAGGAGAGCCAAGAGATGGCAATCACAGCAGCATTGGTGAAAGAACTGCGCGACAGCACCGGCGCGGGCATGATGGACGCGAAAAAAGCGTTGACCGAAACCGGTGGCGACATGGAAGCCGCTGTCGACTGGCTGCGCACCAAGGGTCTAGCGAAGGCTGCCAAGAAATCGGGCCGGACGGCTGCCGAAGGTCTGGTTGCCGTCGTTGTGGACGGTGGCACTGGCGTCGCGGTTGAAGTGAACTCGGAAACCGACTTTGTTGGCAAGAATGCCGAATTCCAGGAGATGGTGTCGGGTATCGCCACTACCGCTCTGGGTGTTGACGATGTCGAAGCATTGGTTGCTGCCGACATGGGTGGCAAGTCCGTGGCCGATGTGGTGACCGACAAGATCGCCACCATCGGTGAAAACATGAGCGTGCGCCGCATGGAGAAGATCTCGGGCGGTACGGTTGTATCCTACGTCCACAATGCCGCGACTGTCGGCATGGGCAAGATCGGCGTTCTGGTTGCCATGGATGGCGGTGATGAGGCGTTCGGCAAGCAGGTTGCGATGCATATCGCGGCTGTGAACCCTGCCGCTTTGTCCGAAGCCGACATGGACCCCGCCGTGATCGAGAAGGAAAAGCAGGTTCAGATGGATATTGCTCGCGAAAGCGGCAAGCCAGAGCAGGTTATCGAGAAGATGATCGTTGGCCGGATGAAGAAGTTCGTCGGCGAATCAACCCTGTTGAACCAAGCCTTTGTTGTGAACCCCGATCTGACTGTCGAGGCTGCCGCCAAAGAGGCTGGTGCCACGATCACTGGCTTTGCCCGTCTGGAAGTGGGCGAAGGCATCGAAGTCGAGAAGGAAGACTTTGCAGCCGAGGTTGCGAAAGCCGCTCAGGGCTGATCTTTCCCTTGCATTGAGTTTGAAACGGCGCGTCCATGGGGCGCGCCGTTTTGCTTTGGAGGGGAGATGCCTGTGCTGGATGTCGGAGAGGGTCATCGGCTTTGGTTCGAACAGGCCGGGCAGGGCGTCGACGCCTTGGTATTGCATGGTGGCCCCGGGTCTGGCTGCAAGCCCGACCACTACGATCTCTTCGATTTGTCGCGATACCGCGTGACGCTGCTGGATCAACGCGGCTGCGGTCGGTCGACGCCCGTGGCGTCGGAGACGCTTGATGCGTTAAAGGCCAACACGACGCCTCATCTGATCGCGGACATTGAAGCGCTGCGCAGACATCTGGGCGTGGAAGCGTGGGTGCTGTTCGGCGGATCATGGGGATCGACGCTGGCACTGGCCTATGCGCAGGCCTATCCGGCGCGCGTGCGTGCTATGGTTTTGGCGGGAGTCGCGACAACGACTGAGCGGGACTTGTGTTGGCTTTACGGACACGTAGGGAACATATTTCCCGAAGCTTACAAAGCTTTTTGCGCGCAAGTGCCTGAGGTTAGCAGCCAACCTGCAGCAACGCGGGAACGGATCCGCGCCTATGCCGGGCTATTGCGTGATCCGGTGCACGCCCAGTCTGCGGCGGATGGCTGGTGTCAGTGGGTGACGGGCATCTTCGGTGGTGACATTCATGCCCCGGGGTCACGCTATGCCGACCCCACCTTTCGGCTGGGCTTTGCTCGGATTGTCACACATTACTTCGCTCAAGGTCCGTGGATGGAGGATGATCAATTGCTGCGCGGCGTCCCAACCATCGCGCATATCCCCTGCACCATGATCCACAGCCGGTTCGATCCATCCTGCCCTCTGCGTGCACCATGGGAATTGAAACAAGCCTGGCCGACTGCAAGCCTGCAGGTGTTAGGCGGTACATGCCATTCGGCTCTGGATTGTGAGATGACCGACGCCATTCGGTCTGCGATGGATTCTTTGGCAGTTTGAATACGGGGGTGGACGGGATCGCGTTTGGGGGCGCAATCCCGTCCGTTTGTCGGCGTCCTTGGCCACGGGGATGAGACACGTGGACGCTACAAATCCGACCCACCTGCTGATCAATACACAGGCGAGCCGGGTCCGGAAGAACCGGTCGAAACGTAGAGCCCTCGTAATTGCGAGAGGTCCGCTTCGCTGTTCCCTGGCTAAAGCCACCACTCACGGAACATGAGTACAATGCCAAATTTACCCCACGTTAGCAAAGTGGGGGATTCCTTACCTGATGGTCAAAAATTTCAAATGCCGTCGCGGAAGTTGTATTATTATGTCAAATTGACAGGCTTTTGATCCAGAAAACCATAAAGTGACTGTCGAGAATCAAAGTGCGAAAGCTTGTTCCAACGATTGCCATGGCGTGGTCGCCTGCAGTGTCGCCCGATCAAACGTCGTTAGGTTCCCACCACCGCCGGGTCCTTGGTCATGGTCTCGGCTGATTGGGGTCGCGGCGCAGGCACAGTAGAGCAGGGTGCCAACCGCACCATGTCCGACGACAAGCATGTCACCAGGCGGTGCGGCCTGCGTCATGTGCAAGATGCTGGAGAATATACGATCCTGTGCATCCTTCGCGCGTTCCCAGCCGCGAATTGACTGGTCTGGGTCGGCAAAAAACGCATCCGCTGTAGTCTCGAATTCGGGTGGCGGTAGGTAACCCGTTGAAGCTCTGTCATTTTCGTAGCTGTCTTTTGCTACGGTCACATCCAACCCCAACGCTGCCGCGAGCGGAGCAGCCGTGTCGCGCGCTTTGCGTTCTGGACTGGTAAACACCGAAAATGTGTCTTGCAGTCTATTGGCAATGACCTGGGCCAGCGCGTTAATCCGTGTCTGACCGACACTGTTGAGCGACCACTCTGTCACCGGAACGCGGGGATCTATCTGAACTTGCGGATGGCTCAGATATCTCAACTGCGGGCGATGCGCCATTAGGCCTCGAGAATGAACATCTGGTTTGCAAAGGCGGCCTTGAGCACAGCCTGCGCTGTGGTTTCAACGGCCAGGGCCTCACGCGCGAGGCGAAGATGCTTTTCAACTGTGGCGGATGTCAGTCCCATGAGAACTGCAATATCCTGCATAGTTTTGCCGTCGCCCACCCATTCAAGCGCTTCACGCTGGCGCTTGGTCAACGAGCGGTTTGGTGCGGTATAGGGCAGCGTGAGAATCTTGAGATGCGCGACATTGTTCATCAGGTGGATGTCACGACCATGTTCGGCCCATACGGCATCGACTTCCTCTTGTGTCATGCCTTCGCGAGCGGTCAGCGCAATGGCGCCCTTGGACCGCGCCGAGACCGACTTGAAGCTGATGGTGTAGCCGACGGTCACGCCCATCGAATAGTTGAACTCGAGAACGCGCTGTTCGGATGCGCTCAGTGTTTCTGTGGACTGCATCTGCGCCAGTATGCCCCAGCTGCACGCGCCCTCGTTGTTCAACGCCCAATTGACCATGGGCGCGTGAGCGTAGTGCTGTTCGCCAAGAAATACGTCCGAATAGGCGCGGTCGTGATTTGTGAGGATGATAAAATCCTCCGGATCACCAAGTGAATTGCCGGACCGGTAGCGCGTAAAACCGTAGATCAGTCTGTCAAAGCCGTACTCTTCCATCTTCTTGGTGTGGGCTTCCCACAGCTCTTCGATGGTTTGACAATTTGACAGTCTGTGCAAATAGCTTTTCACGTGCGCGCCCCAAGATGCCCGATCAATGCGTCCAAGGCCAGAGTATAGCCGCTCACCCCAAAGCCGCAAATCATGCCTATCGCGACCGGCGCAATATAGCTGTGATGGCGAAATGCCTCGCGTGCATGGATGTTGCTGAGATGCAGTTCGACCACTGGCAATTCTGTTCCCAGGATCGCGTCATGCAGCGCGATGGATGTATGTGTGTATGCGCCCGCGTTCAAAACGATCCCGTCATGCGCACCCTTGGCCGCATGGATTGCATCAACCAGCGCGCCTTCGTGATTGGATTGGGCGCAAATGACCTCAATCCCTTGGGCGGTGCCGTGATCGCGACAAAGCTGCTCGACCTCGGGCAGTGTGGTCGCGCCGTAAATCTCGGGCTGACGTGTGCCGAGCAGGTTCAAATTGGGACCATTCAGGACCAGAACAGAAGTCATGGGAAATAAACCTTAGATTTGCGCCGGTGTTATCCATTATGTCCTGCATCTGTCCAGTGCGGCGTTACGCGGATGCGTCAAACACAGCCAATCCAAGCCATTCTGCAACAAGTGCGGGCGTTTCTGACCCGTCGATTTCGATCATCAGTGCAAGGGTACGCAATAGCTCCGTTGCGTTGCGTTTGGTAACTTGGCTGAGGGTGAAGCGCCCGCGCAGCCGGTCGCCCGGGCGCACGGGTGTCAGGAATCGCAAGCGATTGAAGCCATAGTTGATACCCATGGTCTGTCCATCCATGAGGGGAAAGCAGTCATAGGCGAAGCGTGAGGCAAGGCTGAGTGTCAGGAACCCGTGGGCGATGGTGCTTTCAAACGGCGTGTCTGCAGCGCGTTCAGGATCAATATGGATCCACTGATCATCATGTGTTGTGGCTGCAAATTGGTCGATCATTGGCTGATCGACCGAGATCCAGTTTGATACGCCTACTTCGGTGCCGATTTGCTGCGATAGACTGGCAAGCGCGTCGTCAATGCTCATGGATCAGCGCCCACGCGCACCATGCGCTTTCCCGTATTGTCGCCATGCAACAGGCCGATAAGCGCTTGCGGTGCATTTTCCAACCCTTCAACGATATCTTCCGTAACCTTGATCTTGCCTTGCGCGACCCAGGCTTGCAGGGCCCGTGTTGCCTTGGCGTCATCGCGGGCGAAATCCATGACGATGAAGCCCTCCATCCGGAGTCGCTTGACCACGACAACACCTGGCAGGTTGCGCGGGCCGGTTGGGTTCGGTGTGTCGTACTGGCTGATCGCGCCGCAGCATGCAACGCGGCCGCGTTCATTCATGAGGGCGAGTGTGGTTTCCAGAATGTCACCGCCCACGTTGTCAAAGTAAACGTCGACCCCATCAGGACAGGCATTGCTCAATGCTTTGAACACGCCACCCGCGCGATAGTCTACACAGGCGTCAAAGCCAAGTTCGTCGGTGACGAAGGCGCATTTCTCGGGCCCGCCGGCGATCCCCACGACACGGCAACCGAGCGCCTTGCCGATCTGGCCGACATAGCCGCCGACGGACCCGGCCGCTGCGCTGACCACGATGGTTTCACCTGCAAGCGGTTGACCGATCTGCAGGAGTCCATGAAAGGCTGTCTTGCCAGCAATGCCATAGACGCTGAGCAGATGGCTCAGCGGTTGGACCTTGGGCAGCTTCTGTAGCTTGTGGGCGGGGCGGGTCACGTGGTCAGCCCAGACGCTCTCTGCTGCGACGATGTCACCAGGTGCAAGGTGCGGCGACTTGCTCTCCATCACTTCGCAGATCGAATAGGTTGGCATGGGGTCGCCCGCATGCACCGCATCGCGATAGGTGGCCCCTTGCATCCACGACCGGTTGGCGGCGTCGATGCTCATGAGGATCGTTCGCAGAAGTACCTCGCCGTCCTGTGGTACTGGCATCGGAGTGTCCTGCAGCTCGAAATGCTCGGGTCCAAGCACAGCTTGCGGAAGGTTGGCAACAACGATCTGACGGTTGGTCATGAGATGGCTCCTGTGTATGAGGGGGCATGACAAAAGAATATCGCCAGCCTGTTTATGCGCCGCCCAAGGGGGCAACAGATGTGTTTCTGATCCGGCACGGGGAAAGCGCGCCTGCGCGCGCCGGCATGAGTTTTCCGATGAAAGATGGCAGCGGTGATCCCCCTTTGCATCCGCAAGGTGAGCGACAGGCATTGGCCGTTGGTGAGCGATTGAAACATGAAGCGTTTGCAGCGCTTTACGTGACGAAGTTGACGCGCACGCACCAGACGGCTGCCCCTTTGGCGGCGCATCTGGATATGACCCCGATTGAGAACCCTCATCTGCACGAGGTGAATCTGGGCGATTGGGACGGCGGTCTTTATCGAATCAAGGCTGCAGAAGGTGACCCGATCTACAAGCGCGTGAGGGAAACGCAGGATTGGTCTGCGATCCCGGGCGCCGAAACACGGGATGCATTCTTTGGCCGCGTGCGCAGGGGGCTGCTGACTGTTGCTCAGGCGCATTCGGATCAACGCGTCGCCGTCTTTGTCCATGGCGGCGTAATCGGTGCTGCACTTGCGATTGCCACCGGCTCGGAGCCGTTTGCCTTTCTGGGCGCCGCCAACGGCTCGATCAGTCGCATGGTGATACATGGCGAACGCATGATTGTGCGGGGGTTCAACGAAACGCAGCACCTGGACCACCTTTAACCGTTTGTCAGCACGACCTTGCCCTGGACCTTACGGTCGGCGATCAAGTCCAACGCCCTAGCGGCGTCTTGCATGGGGAAGCTGGCCGATATGTGCGGCTTCACTTGACCTTTCTCATACATCTCAAAGAGTTCTGCGATGTTTTGCATGTGGCCCGCCGGATCGCGATAGATGGACGCGCCCCAGAACACGCCGACGATCTGGCATGATTTCAGCAATGTCAGGTTCAATGGGATCGATGGGACGCCCGCCGGGAACCCAACCACGAGGAACCGGCCGCCCCAGGCCATCGACCGGATCACCGGCTCGGCATAGTCGCCGCCAACGGCGTCATAGGCCACGTGGACACCTTCCGGGCCTGCGACCTTCTTGATGTCGCCCGACAACGCCTTTTGTGCGTCGCGGTCCATCGCGCGCGGGTAGATGATGGCGTCGTCTGCGCCCAAGCCGCTGCAGAAATCCGCCTTTTCCTTGGAACTTACGGCCGCAATCACCCGGGCTCCGGCCGCTTTGCCCAGTTCAATGGCCGCAGCACCAACGCCGCCCGCGGCCCCAAGGATCAGAAGCGTCTCACCCTTCTTTAATTCTCCACGGTTTTTCAACGCATAATAAGACGTTCCGTATGTAAAGATAAAGCACGCGGCCTCGTCAAAAGGCATGTTGTCCGGGATCTTCACACAAGAAGTCGCCGGAGCGCACAGATGGGTTGTGAAACCGCCAAAGCCGGTCATCGCAAGGACGCGGTCGCCTACCGCCAGTTGCGACACGCCATCGCCCAATGCTTCGACCACGCCGGATACTTCGCCTCCGGGGGCGAAGGGCCGCGGCGGTTTGACCTGATAGAGATCGCGAATGATGAGCGTGTCGGGAAAGTTGACGCCCGCAGCTTTCACCGCGATCCGCACTTCACCTTTCTTGGGTTCGGGCGTTGGCCCGTCGGTCCATTCAAGTGTTTCAGGGCCACCGGGCGCGGTGCTGAGCATGGCGTGCATATCGGGTCCTCCCACCCATGACGTTACGGCAGGGGTGCAATGTGCCTGCCTTTGTCTCATCCTGCAGTTGAGGAGGCGCGGCTGTAAAGCCGTGGGCAGGGCGACGTAACGGCAGCCGGCAGATCGGAGGAGAGAACCATGGATCCCAAGACCCTTTTTTCATTGGACGGAAAGGTTGCGTTGGTCACAGGCGGCGCAACAGGTATTGGGCGGATGGCTGCCACCGGCCTGATGATGGCAGGCGCCCGTGTGTTGATCGCAAGTCGCAAAGGGGATGCCTGTGAGGCCGTGGCGGCCGAGTTGAACGCCATGGATGCGCCAGGTTCCGCCGACGGGTTTGCAGGCGATGTCGGCAGTGAAGAAGGTATAGCGGCGCTGGTCGCTGCGGTATCGGCGCGCACCGACAAACTGCACATCCTGATGAATAACTCCGGTGTCACATGGGGCGCGCCAATGGGGCAATTTCCGCATGAGGCGTGGGAAAAGGTGATGAATGTCAACGTGGCAGGCCTGTTCCACCTCACGCAAAGCTTGCTGCCGATGTTGATCAAGAGCACAACGGCGGATGATCCTGCGCGCGTGGTTAATGTTGGATCTGTCATGGGCGACACACCGCTAGGCGACGGCGCATATTCCTATGCCGCGTCCAAGGCCGCCGTCCTGCATATGACCAAGATCATGGCCAAGGAGCTGGCATCTCACCACGTGACCGTGAACGCGCTGGCCCCGGGCCCGTTCGTGTCGAAGATGACCGCCTTTGCAACTGCTGACAAAGGCATGCGTGACAAGGTTGGGTCAGATGTTCCCCTTGGCCGCGTGGGCCGCGATGAAGACATCGCCGGTTGCATGCAGTTCCTGTGCGGGCAGGGCGGTGCATATCTGACCGGTGCCATCCTACCCGTATCCGGCGGCATTCAGGTGATGTCAGGTCCAAACCTGTTCCGGGCGGCGCTGGAAGGATGATCCGCTTCGACGATCAGGTTGCGATTGTCACCGGCGCTGGGGCTGGCTTGGGCCGGTCTCATGCGTTGGGCCTGGCCGCGCGCGGTGCGCGTGTCGTGATCAACGATATGGATGACGCAGGCGATGTGGTGGCCGAGATCGAAGCTGCGGGTGGGCAGGCGATGGCCATCGCGGCAGATGTATCCGACCCGCGGGCTGTTGGCGAAATGGTCGCACAGGTCATGGATCGGTGGGGTCGGATCGACATCTTGATCAACAATGCGGGCATCCTGCGTGACAAGACATTTTCAAAGATGGATATGGCTGATTTTGCCAAGGTCATCGACATCCATCTGATGGGCACGGCGCAGTGCTGCCATGCCGTGTGGCCGCTCATGCGCGACCAAGGCTATGGCCGCATCGTTCTGACGGCATCTGGTTCAGGGCTCTACGGTAACTTCGGGCAATCAAATTACGGTGCTGCCAAGGCCGGAATGGTCGGACTGATGAATGTGCTTCACCTTGAAGGTGCGCGCGATGATATCCGGGTCAATACACTCGCGCCCACCGCCGCGACGGCAATGACGGAAGGGTTGCTGCCGCAAGCGGCGCTTGACCTGCTTCAGCCAGAAACCATTACGCCCGGTGTGCTTCACCTTGTAAGTCGGGATGCACCAAGCCGCACGATCCTTTCAGCGGGCGGAGGTACGTTTGCCGTGACGCAAATCACGGAAACCCAGGGCGCCTTGATCAAAGGTGACATTACGCCCGAGGCGGTCGCCGAAGCATGGTCGGATATCACCGACCCAAGAGATGCCGAACCGCTGGAAAACGCCTTTGCCCAAACGCGCAAATACGCGTTGCGCGCGGCGAGGGCCAAGGGGGGCGATCTTGACTGGTAGATGCCAATACGCCTTCATCTTGCCAAGTAAACTCCGGGGTCCGGGGCAGCGCCCCGGTCCATCGCTTTCAATTCAAACAAGGACCAGATAAATGCGCGACGCTGTCATCGTCTCTACCGCTCGTACTCCCATCGGCAAAGCCTATCGCGGGGCGTTCAATGCGACGACGCCGCAAACGTTGGCGGCACATGCGATAGAAAACGCGGTGAAACGTGCCGGTGTTGATGGGGCAGAGGTGCAGGATGTGATCCTTGGCGCGGCCTTGCAGCAGGGTCACACCGCCGGAAACATTGCGCGACAGGCGGCCATTCGGGCCGGATTGCCTGTGACTGTAGCGGGCATGAGTGTCGACCGGCAATGCGCGTCCGGCATGATGGCCATTGCCGCGGCGTCAAAGCAGGTCGTGCAAGATGGGATGGATGTGGTCATCGGCGGTGGGGTCGAATCCGTGTCGATGGTGCAGACACCCGAGATGCGGACGCATGGCGATCCATGGCTCAAAGCCAAAAAGCCAGAGATCTACATGACCATGTTGGAGACGGCCGAAACCGTCGCCGCCCGCTACGGGATCAGCCGCGCGGCACAAGACCGCTATGCCGTACAGTCGCAGGCCCGCACGGCCGCCGCCCAGGAGGCAGGTAAGTTCGCGGATGAGATTGTGTCCGTAGCGACCATCATGAAGGTGCAGGACAGGGAAACCAAAGCCATCTCGGAACATGAAGTCACGCTGGAGAAAGACGAGGGCAACCGGCCCGGCACGACCTATGAGAACGTCGCGGGACTAAAGCCGGTTTTTACGGACGGTATCCATGTTGCTCAGGGCGAATACATCACCGCAGGAAATGCGTCGCAGTTGTCAGATGGTGCATCCGCCGCGGTGGTGATGGAGGCGTCTCTGGCTGAAAAGAAGGGGCTGGTACCGCTTGGCCGCTGCATAGGCGTGATGGCTGCAGGATGTGAACCGGACGAGATGGGCATTGGTCCGGTCTTTGCCGTGCCGCGCTTGCTCGAGGCGCATGGCCTTAAAATGGATGACATCGGTCTGTGGGAACTCAACGAGGCTTTTGCCGTTCAGGTGCTGTATTGTCGGGACACCCTTGGCATTCCCGATGAGCTGCTGAACGTGAACGGCGGTGCAATCTCGATCGGTCATCCCTATGGCATGTCGGGCGCACGAATGGTCGGGCATGCACTGATCGAAGGCAAACGGCGTGGCGCAAAACATGTCGTATGCACGATGTGCGTTGGTGGCGGGATGGGGGCGGCTGGCCTGTTCGAGGTACTTTGACATCAATGCTGCGTGAACCGGCGACGCCTTACTTGGAAAGAAAGAAGACTGGACCATGGCGGACAACATGATGGCACAAGACAGATTGCCAACCGCGCTGCGGGGGTTGCGCATTCCGATGATCGCGGCCCCCTTATTCATTATTTCGGTGCCCGAACTGGTGATTGCTCAATGCAAGGCCGGCATCGTCGGGTCGTTTCCCGCGCTGAACGCCCGCGAAGGTGAAGGTGATCCCCCGCTTCTCGATGCGTGGCTGACCCAGATTTCGGAAGAGCTTGATCGTCACAATCAGGCAAATCCGGACACACCAGCCGCCCCTTTTGCAGTCAACCAGATCGTGCATCGGTCGAATGCGCGACTTGGGCGGGATCTTGAGATTTGCGCCCGGCACAAGGTGCCGATCTGGATTACGTCGCTGGGCGCAAGGATCGAAGTGAACGAAGCCGCCCATTCCTGTGGGGGCGTGGTTTTGCACGATATCATCAACAACAGGTTTGCCCGCAAGGCGATCGAAAAGGGTGCTGACGGGCTGGTCGCTGTCGCCGCCGGTGCGGGCGGGCATGCAGGCCAACAATCCCCCTTTGCCCTGATCCGCGAAATTCGGGAATGGTTTGACGGCCCATTGGCCCTATCCGGTGCCATTGCCACGGGCGAGGCGTTGCTGGCCGCGCGCGCGCTTGGAGCGGATTTCGGCTATGTCGGATCGCCTTTCATCGCAACGGACGAGGCCAACGCAGTGCAGGGATACAAGGACATGATTGTGGACAGTGGGGCCGAGGATATCGTCTATTCCTCTCTCTTTACCGGGGTGTGGGGCAACTACCTGCGCGGTTCGGTCGAGGCGGCTGGTATGGACCCCGACAACCTGCCTACAGCAGATGCGACATCGATGAACTTCTCTTCAGGCTCGTCAAAGCCAAAGGCATGGAAAACCATTTGGGGATCCGGGCAAGGTGTGGGTGCGGTAACATCCGTAGGTCCCGCGGCCGCAATCGTTGACCGGATGGCACAGGAATATGCAGAAGCCAGGGCGCGGCTGGCACAGGATTTTGCAGGGACTTAGGCATGGACACCCAGACACTCGATACGGCGGCTGTTTCGGCCTTTCTAAAAGACAAGCTGCCGGGCTTCGACAAGGCCATCGAGGCGACGAAGTTCGCGGGGGGCCAATCAAATCCAACCTTTCTGTTGCAAACGGGCGCCGGGAACTATGTCCTGCGTCGCAAACCACCCGGTCAGCTCCTGAAATCAGCTCATGCCGTGGATCGCGAGTTCCGGGTGCAAAAGGCGCTGTACGGGTCCGACGTGCCCGTCGCCAGAATGCACGTGTTGTGCCAGGACCCATCCATCATCGGTTCGGATTTCTACGTGATGGACCATGTGCCGGGTCGAAATTTCAATGAACCGACCATGGATGGCCTAAGCAATGCTGACAGGACCGCCGTCATTGCGGATATGAATCGCGTATTGGCTGCCTTGCACGAGGTCGATATCGATGCAGTTGGGTTGGCCGACTATGGCCCGCCGGGCCACTACTTGGAACGACAGGTGGGACGCTGGACCAAGCAGTATCGGGCATCCGAGACCCAGGATATCCCCGCCATGAACACGTTGATTGAACGGCTTGCGGCGGACATGCCAGAAGATGATGGACAGCGGACGCTGGTGCATGGCGATTACCGTATCGACAACATGATTTTCGAATCCGAGGGCACGCGCTGTCTGGCCGTGCTCGATTGGGAGCTCAGCACGATTGGCCATCCCTATGCTGACCTTGCGTCAGTAATCATGCAGTGGCAATTGCCCCCCGGGTCGCAAGGTCGCGGACTGATGGGCGTGGAGCGCGCGAGTTTAGGGCTGCCATCAGATGAGGAATTTATCGCGGATTACTGTCAAAGACGCGGTTTGCAACGCGTGGACAGGTTTGGTTTCTTTGTGGCCTTTTGCTTTTTCCGCATGGGTGCGATCATTCAAGGTGTTCTTAAAAGAGCCATTGATGGCAATGCATCCAATCCGGAGCGGGCCATGCAAGTGGGTGCCTTTGTTCCCGTGTTCGCTGATAACGGACTGAAGGCATTGAAAAATGATAAATAACAATAAGCTAAGAAACCAAATTAAAGTGAAAGGTGAAGTTTCTGTGTCGGCGGCAATCCAATGCCCGAACTCAACCTAGACGCTTGACTTATCCTGTGCCTGTGCAACGCTGGACCTATCCCGCCTCGTAAACTGGCCCGAAAGAGGTCGCCCGGGCGGTCCGCGCTCTAGGGAGGAACATAATGCGCACTAAGACGATTCTTGGGCTGACCACGGCCCTCACCTTGGCCGTCAGCGCCTTTGCTGCTGGCGCTGACACCATCAAGATCGCCTTTATCGACCCATTGTCTGGCCCGTTTGCCGGGACTGGCACCAACGGTCTGCACCAGTACCAATTCGCCGCCGAAGAGCTGGTGAACAAGAAAGGCGGCGTGCTTGATGGTGACATGTTCGAGATTGTCGCCTTTGATAACAAGATCAGCCCCAAAGAGTCGTTGATCCAGCTGCAGGTCGCGATTGATCAGGGCATTCGCTACATCGCGCAAGGCAATTCATCGGGCGTGGCCAACGCGCTCACCGAAGCGATCAACAAGCACAACCGCCGCAACCCGGACGGCCGGGTGTTGTTCCTGAACTATTCTGCCGTGGATCCGGCGCTGACAAACGACAAGTGCAACTTCTGGCACTTCCGCTTTGACGCCAATGCAGACATCAAGATGGATGCGCTGACCGACAGTATCGTCAGCAATGATGCCATCGAAAAGGTCTATATCATTGGGCAGGACTACAGCTTCGGCAAAGCTGTGGCGGCTGCAGCAGTCAAGTATCTGGGTGAAAAGGCGCCCGAGATCGAAATCGTCGGGAACGAGTTACACCCCATTGGAAAGGTCAAGGATTTCACCCCCTACAGCCGCAAGATTGTCGCTTCCGAGGCGGACGCTGTAATCACAGGCAACTGGGGTGCCGATATGGTCGGTTTGGGCAAATCTGTGCTTGAGAATGGATTTACGGGTCCGATCTACACGTACTACGCGGCAGCGGATGGGATCACTGCCGCCTTCGGTGATGCCGGGGTGGGTAGCTTGCGGCTCGTGGCAGAGGGTCAGTTGAACCCACCGGCAAATGACACCGCGTCAGAATATATTCAGGCGTTCAAAACCAAATATCCGGATGGCAATTTAAGCCAGGCCCGTATCACCAACGTGATCGAGATGTTGGCCAAGGCGATCAACGAAGCCGGGACAGCAGATGATGTCGTGCCGGTCGCGTATGCACTTGCGGGAATGGAGCACGAAAGCCTCTGGGGTGGCCAACTCATGATGCGCGAAAGTGATCATCAGTTGATCCAGAACGTACATATCATGGAGCATACCGATGACGTGGTGTACGACTACGACAATTCCGGTTTCGGCGTGAAGGTGGTCAAAACGGTCGAGATGGCCGCGGCCGACAGTCCCACAAGCTGCCAGATGCGTCGCCCGTGATTTGATCCGGTGGGGCCGCGTTTCGTTGGCCCTGCATGCTTCTTTTGACCAAAAATACGACGGGGAGTTTGAGGGGGGGAACCCCTCAAACTCAAACAGAAATCGCGTCGCGCAAGCGGCATTGGGATCACGCCTGATATGGACCTTATCCTTGTCAATCTGATCGATGGACTTGTGACCGGCCTTCTGCTTTTCATGCTGTCAGCGGGCTTGACGCTCATCTTTTCCATGATGGGCGTGCTCAACTTTGCCCACGCCAGTTTTTACATGCTGGGCGCATATTTTGCCTTCCAGATCAGCCTGTACATCGGTTTCTGGATGGGCTTGCTTATCGCACCGCTTGTTGTTGGTGTGCTGGGTGCAGGTGTGGAACGCTACGGGCTCAGGCGTGTGCACCAATATGGCCACGTGCCAGAGCTGATCTTTACCTTCGGCCTCGCGCTACTCATCGAAGAGGTGGTGCAGTTCATCTGGGGCAAGAACCAGATGCCCTACGCCACACCCGAGATATTGCAGTTCACCGCGTTCTCCATCGCAGGCAATTCTATCCCGGCCTACAAGATATTCATGATCTTTATTTCGATCGCGATCTTTATTGGATTGCTTTACGTCCTGACGCGGACGCGCGTTGGCATGATCATCCAGGCCGCCCTGACATATCCCAAAACAGTCGAGGCTTTGGGGCACAATGTGCCGCTGATCTTCATGGGTGTGTTTGGCGTCGGTACGGCGCTTGCTGGTGTGGCTGGCGTCATCGCGGGGCCTGTGCTGGGCACATTTCCGGGTATGGCCTTTGTCCTTGGCTCAATCGTTTTCGTCACAATCGTCATTGGCGGGCTGGGCTCGCTTTGGGGCGCGCTTGTCGCTTCTTTGCTCATCGGTTGGATCACAACCTTTTCCAAGGCATACAATCTGCGGATGGAAGATCTGCTCACATGGGCAGGCTTTACCAAGCCCGAACCGATCTGGGACAGCGCTTGGCGTGATTTATGGTCGATCACCAGCCCACAGATCGCGGACATCCTGCCATATATCCTTATGGTTTTGATCCTGATCTTCCGTCCTTATGGCCTGTTCGGAAAGCGTGACGCATGACAGATCAGTTCACCTCAGACCCGACAAAAGCTGCACAGCGGATGCGCGCCGGTTCTATGGTCATCCCACTGATGCCATGGGGGATCGCAGCAGTATTGCTGATGGTTCTGCCGTTCATTTTTACGGCCAATTCTGCCATAACCATTATGAACCAGATGGCCATCACGATCATCTTTGCCCTGGCATACAATATGCTGCTGGGGCAGGGCGGCATGCTGTCCTTCGGCCACGCAGTCTATGCCGGTGTTGGCGGGTTTGCCTGTGTTCATATCATGAACATGGACGATTTCTTTGCCGGTATCCCGCTGCCCGTTCTGCCCATTTTTGGCGGTCTCATGGGTATGGGACTGGCGACTATCGTCGGAAGCTTTTCAACCCGCAAGGCGGGTACGGTTTTCGCCATGATCAGCCTGGGCGTTGGCGAACTGATCGCGGCCTGTTCTGTCATCATTGTCGCCTTTTTCGGTGGCGAAGAGGGCATCTCGGGCGACCGCACTTACGGCATGCCGTTCTTCGGCGTCGAATTTTTGCAACAGATCGAGGTCTACTACCTGATAACTGCATGGCTTCTGATATCTGCTGCACTGATGTATCTCTACTCCCGCACTCCGCTCGGCCGTATGGCAAACGCCGTACGCGACAACCCCGAGCGGGCCGAATTTCTGGGCTTCTCCGCACGCTGGGTCCGCTTCTTTTCCTTTGTCGCATCCGGTTTTTTCGCAGGGGTCGCAGGTGCGCTTTTTGCCGTCAACTACGAAATATTGACCGAAGAAAACTTGAACACTACGCAGTCCGGGCTCATCCTGCTTGCCACCTTCTTGGGCGGTGTCGGTTTCTTCTTTGGACCCATTCTGGGCGCCATAGTGTTCACGTTGGTGCAGACCGTGCTGAGCCTGCAAACCGAACTATGGGGGTTTTATCTTGGCATCGTCTTTGTCGTGACGGTGATGTTTTTTCCCGGTGGGCTCGCAGGGCTGATCATGATGCATGTGCCAGCCATGCGCCTTGGCAAGTTGGGTCGGCTGGGCATACCCTACCTCAAGACGCTAGGGGCGGGTGCCGTTGGATGCTTGGGGGGCGCCGCGCTGATCGAAATGACGTTCCATCTGCGCCATGCAAGTGCGGGTGATCATAGCATGACCCTTTATTGGATCACATTCGACAGTCACACCATGCTGCCTTGGATTGTAGCGATCGCGGTCACTTTGATCGGCTTTGGCGTCGCGCGCGCCACGGCACCCGCACTGGCCGAGGCGTGGAATGATGCCAACACACCTGACGGAACCCCACGATGAGCGCCGCGCTGGAACTAGACGGGCTCAAGAAGTCCTTTGGTCAAACCGAGATCATTCGCGGTGTGGACCTCAGCATCGGCAAGGGTGAACGACACGCGATCATCGGGCCCAACGGGGCAGGTAAATCGACGCTTTTCAACTTGATCACGGGTCGCTTTCCCCAGTCCGACGGAGCAATCCGCCTGCACGGGCAGGATCTGGCAGGCAAAGCCCCATTTCAAATCAACCGCATGGGCCTGTCGCGCAGTTTTCAGATCACCAACATCTTTCCCAAGATGACGGTATTTGAAAACGTGCGGTGTTCGCTGCTCTGGTCCATGGGGTACCGTTACAATTTCTGGTCCATGGTAGGGCGCAGCCGCGCACTGACCAACGGGGCAGACCAGATCCTCGAACAAATCAACCTGACCGCCCGCCGCGATTTGCCGGCTGGCGTGCTCAGCTATGCCGAACAGCGCGCGCTTGAGATTGGGATCACGATCGCAGGTGGGGCGGATGTTATCATGCTGGACGAACCCACCGCTGGGATGAGCCACTCGGAAACCGACTATATCGTCGATTTGATCCGCACGGTGACGACAGGCAAGACGCTTGTGATGGTCGAACATGACATGGGTGTCGTCTTTGGCCTGGCGGACCAGATATCGGTGTTGGTCTACGGCGAAATCATCGCCACAGGCACGCCCGAGGCGGTACGGGCCAACCCCAAGGTTCAGGAAGCCTACCTTGGCGAAGCACTGGAGGCACACTGATGCTCGATGTCACTGACCTGCATGCCTATTACGGCAAATCCCACATCCTTCAAGGCGTTAACATTCAGATCGAAGAGGGTGAGATCGTGGCCCTGCTGGGCCGCAATGGCGTGGGACGGTCGACCACGTGCAAGGCTGTGATGGGGGAAGTGGAACCGCACGGCTCGGTCAAGTTTCGCGGACAGGAGATTGCGGGCAAGAAAGCCTACGAAGTCGCCAATCTCGGCATCGGCTATGTGCCTGAAAACCGTGATATCTTTCCCGGTCTCACAACGCGGCAGAACCTTATTCTCGGCCTGAAACCCGGGCAGAAAGACGGGCAGGGACGCTGGTCGATGCAGGACATGTTCGACATGTTCGAAAACCTCTCCCGTCGCGCCGATGTGGAAGCATCGGTGCTGTCAGGCGGGGAACAACAGATGCTGACCATGTGCAGAACGCTGATGGGTGACCCGGACCTGGTCATGATTGACGAACCCACCGAAGGGCTTTCCCCGCAAATGGTACAGCGCGTGGCCCATTTGCTTCAGGAAATCGCGAAACGCGGGATTGCGACGTTGCTGGTGGAACAGAAGCTCTCGATCGCGCTCGACATCGCGCACCGCGTCTATGTCATGGGGCACGGGCAGGTAGTGTTTGACGGTACACCAGACGACCTGAAGGCGCGTGATGACATCCGCAAAGAGTGGTTGGAAGTCTAATTGGCTTGACACCACCTCTGGGGTGACCGCGACCGTTGGGTCACAGTGCGGCGGCGACCTTGTATGCTGGCCGCATCATCAGCCGATCAACATATGCAGCCAGCCGCGGCATCTGTGACAGGTCGATCCCAATACCTTTGGCCGAGATCGCCGCTGACCCGGTCATGATATCCGCCGCCGAGAAGTCGCCCGCCAGGTAATCTTTCCCATTCAGCGCCACATCGATGGGCCCCAACATCTGTCCGAGCAGCTTTTTCGCTCGCTTTGCATGGATTTCGGACTGTCGTTCGGGCGGCAAAAAGAACGTTTCGACCATATAGCTGTTCACTTGCGGCATCAGCATGCCTTCCGAGTAATGCAGCCATTGCAAATAGGCGGGATACGCGTTGCTGCCCACAGCCGGTCGGAACCGGCCATCGCCATGCCGCGTCACAAGGTATTCAAGGATCGCGCCGCTTTCCATGATTTGCACGTCGCCATCAACAAGTACCGGGACCCGGCCCATCGGATGAATATCTGCGCGGTACTCCGGACTGCGCATGGCAGGATCGCCGAGGGCATAGGTTTCAAGCTCGTAGTCCAGCTGCATCTCTTCGAGAAGCCAGGCGACCCGTATGGCTCGGCTGCGCGGCGCGAAATAAAGCTTGAGCATAGTAATCCTCCCTCAACTTCAGGCTATCGTCCTGTCTTTTGTCTTGGCAAGGCCGCGTGGCCTCGTATCGTGGCGGAATGTCACTGACCCTCGATCCGAACCGCCTTTTCCGTATCCAGACCTGGGCAGATCGTTACACATCAGAGCAGAGATTTGCCGGCTTGTCCGTCCTGATCCATCAACATGGGCAGGAAATGCTGTTCGCTCAATCCGGTGTGCGCGACCTTGTGACCGGGACCGATTTTGATCGGAACACCGTGGCACGTCTATATTCGATGACCAAACCCATCACATCCTTGATCCTCATGATGCTGGTCGAGGAAGGCGCTCTGCATCTGGACGCACCGCTGTCCCGTTTCCTGCCCGCGTTTGGCGAAATGCGTGCGCTTCGGACCGGTGCCGTCGATCTGACACAGACGGAACCCTGTGCAACCCCGACACTGCACCAGCTGCTCACGCACCGATCGGGGCTGAGCTACCCGTTCAATCCCGGTGTTCTGCCCGAGGCAATGGCGGATCTGGATCTTCTGTTCAAACCCACCTCTGGTACATTGGCCGAACAATGTAACGCGCTGGCTGGCTTGCCGCTGGCGTTCGCGCCGAGGCAACGCTGGGAATACTCAGTTGGCATCGATGTGATTGGCCGGGTAATCGAGGTCGTCACGGGTCAATCGCTTGATCACGTGTTCCGCGAACGCGTGCTGGATCCACTTGGCATGGAGGATACCGGGTTTTCGGTACCAGACGACACGCTCGGCCGATTTGCCAGTCTCTATACACCGCTTGCCGGGGATGCGATGGACCTGAACACCACCGCAAATGGTGACAGTTCGCTCAGGCTCTTTGATGCTGCTGCACACTCTCCGTTCCGGCGCACCACCTGTTTCAGCGGCGGCGGCGGTCTGGTCGGGACAATCGACGACTACATGGCATTCGCCGAGTGTTTGCGGGAACGAGGGCAGGGGTTGATCTCATCCTCGACCGCCGAATTCATGATGTCGAACCACTTGGCTGGCGACATCGCGAGCCTTGGCCCTGCCAGCTTTGCCGAACAGCCGATGGAGGGGATGGGGTTCGGGATTGGCGGTGCGGTTGTCATAGACCCGGCGCGCAGTCGGGTGCAGTCTTCCATCGGGGACTTCAGCTGGGGTGGCATGGCGTCCACCTTTTTCTGGGTCGACCGGGCGCATGACCTGAGCGTCGTGTTCTTTACTCAACTCAGTCCATCTTCAAGCTACCCGGCGCGGGCCGAACTCAAAGCGCTGGTGCATGGTGCATTGATGTGACAGGACAAAATCCATGACAGATGCACATCAGACGTTGTTGGACCTTCTCGCCGTAGAGCGGCTTGAAGTCGATTTGTTCCGTGGAACCGGGCAGGGTGGCGAGACACCCACGCGCATTTTTGGCGGTCAGGTGATCGGGCAGGCATTAGCGGCAGCTTATCGCACAGTCGAGGACCGGTTGTGCCATTCGTTGCATGCCTACTTTATCCGTCCGGGCGATCCGTCCATCCCGGTCATCTACCAGGTCGACCGGGCGCGCGACGGCGGCAGTTTTACCACGCGCCGCGTTGTTGCTATCCAGCATGGGCGGCAGATCCTGAACATGTCGGCATCCTTTCACGCGGATGAAGACGGCTGGTCGCACCAACACCCCATGCCGGATGTCGAAGGCCCAGACCACCTGTCCGACCGCACAACGCTACGCGAAGCCGTGGTGGATCGGATACCTGCGAAGTTCCATGAAGAGTTCCTGCGCCCGCGCCCGATTGATATCCGAGAGGTCGCACCGCGCGATTTTTTCACTCCGGAGCCAATGGATGACCGCAGCCACCTGTGGTTCCGCATGGCAGCCGCGCGTGGCATCAGCCCACAATTGCAACACTGTCTTCTGGCCTATGCGTCAGATCTGAACTTGCTGGGGACTGCTTTGCGTCCTCATGGGCAAACCTGGTTTACGGGTCGCGTGATGGCAGCAAGCCTGGATCACGCCATGTGGTTCCACGCCCCGGCAGAGTTCTGCGATTGGCACTTGTACACCATGGACAGCCCGTGGTCGGGCAAGGGCAGGGGCTTCAACCGCGGCATGATCTACGACAAGCATGGAACTCTGGTTGCCTCTGTGGCCCAAGAGGGGCTCATTCGGCCGATCACGCCAAAAGCTTAAGCCGTGTAGGCACGGTTCAATTTCTGCATCCCGACAATCCAGCGGTCATAATCAGCTGTCTTGAGTTGCATGTACTTACGCACATTTGCGTGCGGCAAGACCAGGAACGTTTCATCCCGAATGGCGTTAAGACAGGCCTTGGCGGCATCCTCCGGTTCAAGCATCCCGTCGATTGCTGCGACGTGGTCTTCGTGGCCTTCGGTCATTGCGGTGCGCACGGCCTGTGGGCACAATACAGATACCTTGATGCCTGCGTCCCCGTGTGTGATGGCCAGCCATTCTGCAAGGCCAACGGCGGCGTGTTTTGTCACGCCGTAGGGCGCAGAGCCGATCTGGTTCAACAGGCCAGCCGCTGACGCCGTGTTCAGCAAATAGCCGCCACTGCGCTTGGTCATCAGCGGTACAACATGCCGGGCGGCCCACACATGCGCCATCACATTGATATCCCACAACCGTTGCCAGTCCGTATCGGGTGCATCTGCACCGCCTTCAACCAATACGCCTGCGTTGGAACAGAAAATGTCGATTGGACCGACAGTCGTTTCCGTGTTGTCGATCAGTGTTTTGATCTGTTCCTCATTCGAAACATCAGCTTCGACCGTTGTGCCATTGATATTGCGTGCAGTTTCTTCCGTTCCTGCAATGTCTTTGTCGGCGCAGACAACGTGTTTTGCGCCCGCATCAGCAAAAGCGATGCAAAGCGCGCGTCCAATGCCGCCGGCTGCGCCCGTGACAACTACAATCTTGTCTTTGATATCCATGAAAAGCCTCGATGCAGGCGTGCTGGTGGCGACACCTGTTCACAGTAGGTCGCAATACGCGGGATGCCAAGGCTCGCTCAGCTCGCGGCAATTACTTGCGCGGATCAGAGCGATAACTCCATGGCCATTCAATCAGGGTTGCGACGTCAGCGCCACCATTCGGAACCTTGGTTTTGGGGCAGGTCCTCGATCATCGTAACCCGCATGTTCGAGGATAGTTCGTTGAACGGTTCCATAAAGTGCTTGGTCAGCTCCGGGGCAAGTGTCGTTGTTAGGCAAATATGGAACGACACAGCCTCTGGATCAGGAAATTCTGTCGCTGCATCTTTGATGCTTTGTGCGCCGAACAGCATATCTTCGGCAATCGTGACGACGGGTCGACCAAAGGCCGTCAGCCGTGTTTCGTCGCGTATTGGAATGCAGATGCCTATTCCCTGCTCTTTTCCGACTTCCCGATCTGGTTGGACAGCGCGGGTTGCGAAACGTGGCACACATCTCAGGCACTGCTGAAATTTCCGACTTTTGTAACTGCCAAAACATATTCCAGGTCTCGTAAATTCATCGTGCGCAGCGCGTCATTTTCTTCATCTGATATTGCCGCGCAGCACCTGTATCACAGTTCCAGCGGTGCGCATGGTGGTCTGTCGTCAGAGCGCTGCAACCGGCCCGTACACGTTCTCTGGCAAGCAATGCGTTCAACGACCGACGGAAACCCCGTGCCTGCACGTTCAATGCAGACAACCTGAGATTCGGAGGACGCTTATGCCAATGTTGCCCCGACGTCGGACTTCTCGAAGTGCTTTGCCTGAAATGGCTCGGGTTGCGTCGGCGAAGGTGACGCCGGTCTTCCGCCTTTCGCCTGTTGCCAACACTGGTCGGTACTTTCCCCAAAAGGTGTTGCGATGAGACCTTTGGCGACACTGCCTCTTTCCAGCCCGTTTTTCATCACGTGGTTCCTGGCCAGCGCAGCACTTGCGCAGGACGGTTTCGCCCTGACCAGTCCAGTCATTGACCCCGGTGGATCACTGCCCGCCGATCTGAAGTGCACACGCGATGGTGGGGATGGTCTTTCTCCTCCGCTTGCATGGTCCGACACACCTGAGGGTACCAGAAGCATCGCCGTTTCCATGCATCACTATCCGCGAGGAACGCTTGAAGGGGTCGATACGCCCAGCCACTACTGGTTGTTGTGGAACCTTCCTGCGACCACGAGCACTCTGGAACGTGGTAATCCGGGCTCGATCGGGGATGAAGGGGCAGACAAGGACATGCGGGGCGTCGGCTACACGCCGCCCTGTTCGCCACCCGGTCCGGCCCATGAATACATCATCACCGTCTATGCGCTGGACGCAAAACCCACAGCACTTCCGTCGGTGGATGATCCCACCGTGGACTGGCAGCAGATGATGTTGGCGCTCGATGGGCATGTGCTCGCGTCATCAGACTTGCGCTTCACGAATTGAATCAACACGAAACGTCGTTCAAACTGCGCGCGTGAACGGCCAGAGAAAGCAGATCGTAAACGACATGTTTTGCCGCCTTCGTAGCTGACCGACAACAGGGTTGTATGCCAAGCTCGTGGCGTTCCCGTAAGGTATGGGCGGATTTGCGGACAAATTTCAACCATTCAAAGCGTACTGTAAGTAAAAAAAGTTGCACACTGGGAAATATTCTGCCAGCGTTTGATCCGCACTCCTTGCCAAACGAATTGGGGAACTCTTTGAAAGACGGCGCTTCGACCCACTGCCACATCGACGGGCGCGCGATAGCGGCACGCATCCTGAACGAATGCCAAGCCTACGTTCTGGCCAACCCGTCGGTCGCGCGCCTGGTTTCGGTCTCTATTGGCGACGTGCCCGAAATCGAGGTCTATGTACGCAACCAGACACGGGGTGCAGAACGCGCTGGTTTGCCATTCGAGACGCAATTCTGGCCAAAGAATATCACGCAGGAAGACGCCAAGGCGCGTATTCAGGCCATGAACGACGACGCGGAAACGCTTGGCATCATTCTGCAACGCCCTGTGCTCGCGCATATCAACCTGCGCTCGCTGCAATCGGCGATCCACCCGCTCAAGGATGTCGAGGGGATGAACCCTGCGTCGATCGGCAATATCGTCTATTCAGACGTGGCGCTGGCCCCGTGTACGGCGGCCGCCAGCGTTGAGTTGATCAAGGCAACGGGGCTCGACCTCAAGGGGCTCGAAGTTGTGATGATCGGCCATTCGGAAATCGTCGGAAAACCGGCGGCCATGATGCTGATGGCCGAGGGGGCGACAGTCACCGTCTGCCACCACCTGACACGGTCGGTTGCGATGCACTCGCGCCGTGCGGACGTGGTCGTTGTGGCCGTGGGCATCCCGCATTTTCTGGGACCCGACATGATCAAACCGGGGGCTGCCGTCATCGATATCGGGATCAATCAGATCGATGGACCAGACGGCACGCCAAAGATCGTGGGTGACGTGGATACCGATACCGTGGGTGAGATCGCGGGCTGGATCACCCCGGTGCCGGGTGGGGTTGGGCCGGTCACGGTGGCGATCCTGATGCGCAATGCGACGGTCGCGCACCAGCGGCAGGTCGCGGCAGGATGGATGGACTGACATGGGCAAGGCGCAAAACCGCTTCGATGTGGCCGCGGAGATCACAAATGCGGACATCTCGCGGAACATTGAAATCTACGTGAGTAAGGGGTTCAGCGGGCTCGAACTGTCGTCAGTCACCCACGTGCTCGCAACCGCCAATACACTGCTGGGGCGCGCTCTTTTTTCATGGCGGTTCAGCACCGATGCGCCGGGCTTCGTGACCAGCGACCAGGGCGCGCTGGTGCGCGGCGAGCCGTCGGTGGGGGATCACCGGCTGGCGGACATGATGGTCGTCGTGGGCGGTCGGAACGCCGCCAAGGGAACTTGGTTGCCACGCATCCGTGCGATGCAACGCAAGGCCCGCACGGTGGTGCTGTTGTCGGACGCCGCGACCGGCTACATCAAGGCGACCAAAGCGCCTGCAGGCCGTGTCACAACCCATTGGCGCGATATCACGCCCCTTGTCGAAACAGGGTACCACCCGAAACTCACCACGCATCTCAGCGAAAACTCTGACGGCATCATCACGGCCGCTGGGGCAGGGGCCACGCTTGAACTGATGGTGGGCTTGATCGCGCCGCACCTGACCAGCCCGCAGGTGGCCGAGTTGGGCAATCACCTGCTGCTGCAAACCATCCGAAAGAGTGACGCGGAACAACCCAAAAGCATCGCCGACAACGAAGGGCTCTTTGACGCGCGCCTGACCGAAGTGATCCGGCTGATGGAAGACACGGTGAACGAACCGCTGTCGATGGACGAGATCACCGCGCGCATCGGCGTATCGACCCGTCACCTCGAGCGGGTGTTTCGCACCGTCTTCAATGATACACCGGCACGATTCTACAAACGTTTGCGCGTCAAACGCGCCCGCACGATGATCGAAGAGTCGCTCTTGCCCATGATTGATATCGCGGTGGCTGCCGGGTTCGGGTCTTGCACAACGATGACAAAGGCGGTCAAAGCCGAATACGGCCTTACGCCGTCCAAGATGCGGGAACGCAAGAACGTGCAGCTTTTGACCTATGACCGGCACTAAATCGCGAGATATCCAATTGCTGCAAAAACGGTCATGATCCCGACCCACTGGATGCGCGCCACGGCTTCGCGCAAAAAGATGGCCGCAAGCGTGATGGTCAACACACCAAAGGTCGATGCGGCCACGGATGCAAACGCCGGGTATGCGTAGCTGCCCGCCAGCATCACTGCGCCTATGGCCATTGCATCAAGCACACCCATGATCATGAGAACTGGCAATGCTGACCGAACGGGTGCCAGCGGTTGCCGCAGCATCAGGGCCAGTATGGCGACCACGGCGACCGCGCCGATACGCGCCAGGGCGATCGCGGTCATTTCGGTGTTCTCGGCAACCGATAGCTGGCCAAGGGCAAAAGATGTTGCAAACCCGATTGCAGCCAAGACCGACCAGATGACGGCCGATGCTTTCGGGCCCGAGCTGTCATCGTCTGCCGACGTAATTGCAACAAACGCACAGCCGCCCACGATTATCAAAACAGCGAACCATTGCCACGCCGTGACCGCCTGACCATTCATCACGGCCCAACCCACCGATAGGATGGGAAAGCTGGCAACCACCGGGGCCACCACACGGACTGGCCCGATGGCCAGTGCCTTGTAGAAGGACAGGCCCGTCACTCCAAAAACAATCCCGGAAAGGGTGGCAAGCCATGCGGCGTAGGGCGTGATGCTGCTTGTGTCCAACAGCACCGAAAGAACAGCGGTCATCACGCAGCCTGTCACGAGCACGGGAAACAGCGATGGAAACACGCCCACCTTCTGGGAAATGTAGCGGACCAATGTGTCGTGCACGCCCCAACAAAACGCCGCAATCAGGCCCAACGTCAGCGCCTCCATGGCTGCGCCACCGCCGCTTCGTTCGATTTTCTCACGCGGCGATGCCCCTTTTGTTTGCAGCGGATGAGCGAGGCGAGTATTCTCACAGTTAAATAATTATTCCGCTAGTGCAAATTTGCACGGCGTGGGAGGCGACGATGCTTGATGACCCCTATCCCAAGGTAACGCCGGGGCCGCCGCGCCCCAGCCAGATCATCCAGCCAGCGCAATTCTCGATGCCCCCGGGCACGGAACGCTATGTCGTGCAGGGTGGCGGCGCCATTCTTATCCGGGTCGAGGCCGGGGACCTTGTGACGGTGATCAACGACGAGGGCGGGCAGGTTTGCGAGGCCGTCAGTGCTGATGGTAACGGCCGCACTGCCGACAGTATACTAGACCGTTCTGCAGATGCGGCGGCAGATGGATTACGCGCGCTTTTGACCGGCAACGACCAATCCTTGCGTGGTCTGCGCATGGGGCTGGATGCGCGCAAGATCGACATCGGTCAAGCCTGTGCCGTGCGTTTGTTTGATACGGGCACACGGGCCAAAGCCGAAGAGGTGATGCGTGTCACGCGTGACGGTACACTTGTCATTGCGGCGCCGGGCGGTGCCATGGATGCTGAGGTTCAGAACACCACCACACCTCTGACCGTGATGATCCGGCGGACGACGATCAAAAGCCACGTCAAGTTCGAGCTGCCCGACCCACTCGCCGATCCCGTGGCCGACATCCGCGTGCACACCCAGACGGCCGAGGCCTTCTTTGTCAAAGCGGGCGATTACGTCCAGATCATCGATGTGGATGGCCGCCAGTGCACGGATTTCGAGTGCTTTTCGGCCCGCAAGCTCGACAAGGGGATCGAACACGCGCTGGACGTGACGACGACACGCACGCTGATGGGCCACGCCTATCCCATGCCTGGCCTGCACGCGAAGTACTACGATCAGGAAATGCTGCCGCTGGTCGAGGTGGTGCAGGACACCTGCGGGCGCCACGATGCCTTCGCGCTGGCGTGTTCCGCCAAGTACTACGATGACATCGGCTATCCCGGCCACGTCAATTGCTCGGAAAACTTCAACACCGCGCTGGCTGAGTTCAACGTCACAGGCCGCTCCGGCTGGATGGCGATCAACTTCTTCTTCAACACCTATCTGGACGAATACGGGGTCATGTACTCGGATGAACCTTGGTCGCGCCCCGGCGACTATGTCCTGCTGCGCGCCCTCACAGATATCGTCTGTGTGTCCTCGGCCTGCCCAGACGACACCACCGCCGCCAACGGCTGGAACCCGACAGACATCCACGTGCGCACCTATAGCGGGCGCGAGACCTTCCAACGCAGCGTCGCCTACCGACCGACCCCCGATGCGGACCCAAAAATGACCAAACAAACCGGCTTTCATGATCAATTCGCCAAGCACACCCGCAACTTTGTCGAATACAACGGCTACTGGCTCGCCAACTGCTTTGCCGAAGCGGGCCCAATTGAGGAATACTGGGCCTGCCGCAAACAGGCCGTGATCATGGACCTCTCGCCACTCCGCAAGTTCGAGATCACCGGCCCGGATGCCGAAGCGCTCTGCCAATACGTATTCACCCGCAACATGAAAACGCTGGCGGTGGGCGGCGTTGTCTACACGGCCATGTGCTACGAGCACGGCGGGATGATTGACGACGGCACCGTGTTCCGGCTGGGCAAAGACAACTTCCGTTGGATCGGCGGTAATGACTATGGTGGCGACTGGCTACGCGAACAGGCGGAGAAACTTGGGCTGAAGGTGCTGGTGCGCTCCTCGACCGACCAACTCCACAACGTCGCCGTGCAGGGCCCCGAAAGCCGCGACCTTTTGCGCAAGATCGTCTGGACCGCGCCACATAATCCAGAGTTCGACCAGCTTGGCTGGTTCCGCTTCACCCCCGCACGGCTGATGAACGAAAGCGGCACGCCCTTCGTCATCTCGCGCACCGGTTACACGGGCGAGCTGGGCTACGAAGTCATGTGCCACCCCAAACACGCCCCCGAAATCTTCGACGCGATCTGGGAGGCGGGGCAGGGGCACGGCCTGCGCCCCATGGGGCTCGAAGCGCTCGACATGGTGCGGATCGAAGCCGGGCTGATCTTTGCCGGCTACGATTTCTCGGACCAGACCGACCCGTTCGAGGCGGGCATTGGCTTCACTGTCCCGCTCAAGTCCAAACCCGACGATTTCATCGGGCGCGACGCGCTGATCCGGCGCAAGGAGCACCCCAGCCGCAAGCTTGTCGGCCTCGACATCGACAGCAATGTGCAGGTCGATCACGGCGACTGCATCCATATCGGCCGTGCGCAAGTGGGTGAGGTGACATCGTCCATGCGCTCGCCACTGCTGGACAAAAACATCGCCCTCGCCCGCATCGACGTCGCCCACGCCGACATAGGCACCCAAGTCGAGGTCGGCAAACTCGACGGCCACCAGAAACGGTTGCCCGCCACCATTGTATCCTTCGCCCACTACGACCCGAAAAAAGAACGGCCCCGCTCATGATCCGCCGCGCGGTCCTGATCGGGCTCCTGACCCTTGCGCTCCCCGCCCATGCACAGTCGGTCAAGCTCAAGGCGCACGAGATTGACGCGCTCTTGTCCGGCAACACCGCCATCGGCAAATGGGAAGGCACCGCCTACCGCCAGTATTTCGACCCGGACGGGACAACGATCTACGCGCAGGAAGGGGCACGTTCCGCCCGCGGACAATGGCGCACAGATGCGGACAAAGACGAATACCAAAGCATCTGGCCCGGCGATGCCGACTGGGAAGGATGGTTCGTCATGGAGTGGGCAGGTACGTTCTATTGGGTCAGCAAAGCAACGCCTCCGACGCCCTTCGATCTGGTCGAAGGGGAACGGCTGGTCGCCCCATGATCCGCGCCGCAGCCCTTCTACTTCTGTGCACTACCACCGCTCGTGCGGGTGCGTATTGTGCGGACCTGACCGCACTCACCGATCACACAACCACTGAAATCGCACTTCTCGATGGCACGCCGGGTACCTGCACCACATCACTGGACCTCACAGGCGCGCGCGCCATCAACTGCCGCTGGCCCTTCGACTATCGCGCTGATGCCGCGATGGATGCCTTTATCGCTCTGCTCAACGCAACCGAACACTGTCTGAACGCCGATGGCGTCACGGACCAGGATGTCAATCACCCCGACAGCTACGACCTGCGCACGTTCGATACCGAAACGGCGCAGGTCAGTGTTTCAATCAAGGACAAGGGCGCTCTGCAGCAGACCTATGTCTTCCTGCGCGTCGCCCCAGCACGCTAGTTTTGCAAATAGACCTCTAGGCTGTCATCCAACGCATCCACCCACGGCGTGTGGTGGATGGGTGCCATCGACCCTGTCATCACCGACGCATAGCAATTGTCGCGGAACGTCATGATGCCCTGCTTCTTGTGGCCCTTCCACGCTTTGAATGCCTGGCACGCGCCTTCGACATCGAATGACGGGTAGTCCGTCTCGGCAATCAGCTCCTTGATGTAATCGCCCTGATACCAGATCGCGTCGTAGTCATCCGCGCCTGCATCCTCGCGCGCCACGCGGTCGACCACATCGGCCTCCATCTCAGCCTTTGACGGCATCGCGATCTTGCCCATGATCGCGTCGCGCACCCACCAGGCCTGCGCATCGAACATGTTGAAGGTGAACCACTGGTCCTGCATGCCCAGATAGAACAGGGCCGGGTTATCCACCCATGCCACGCCTTTATACAGGTCCGCCGTCGCCAGCCGGTTCGCCGTCTTCAGGCGCAATTCTTCGGCCATGAAGGGGAAATGGTGCTGATATCCCGTGCACAAGATCACCGCATCCACATCGCGGCTTGTGCCATCCTTGAAATGCGCCGTCTTGCCGCTCACATGGGTCAGCAGCGGCACTTCTGCCCAGTTGTCCGGCCAGTCATAACCCATCGCCGCCGTGCGGTGTGACACTGTGATCGACTTGGCCCCGTATTTCCAGCATTGCGATCCGATGTCTTCGGCGGAATAACTGGTGCCGACAATCAGGATATCCTGATCCTTGAATTCCAACGCATCGCGAAAATCATGGGCGTGCAGCACCCGGCCCTTGAAGCTCTCGAAGCCCGGAAACTCCGGCACATTTGGGGTCGAGAAGTGGCCCGATGCACAGATCACGTGATCGAACTCTTCCGTGTATTCACGGTCATTCGGCAAGTCCTTGACCGTCACACTGAAGGTGCCGTCCTCGAATTCAACCCGGCGCACCGCCGTCTCGAACCGGATCCAGTCTCGGACGCCCGCCTTGTCCACACGGCCCTGAATGTAGTCGAACAGAACCGCGCGGGGCGGATACGATGCGATCTGTTTGCCGAAATGTTCTTCAAAGGAATAGTCCGCGAATTCGAGGCCTTCCTTGGGCCCATTGGACCACAGATAGCGGTACATCGATCCGTGCACCGGCTCGCCATATTGGTCCACGCCGGTACGCCACGTATAGTTCCACAATCCCCCCCAGTTGGACTGCTTTTCGAAGCAGACGATCTCGGGAATATCCTCGCCATTCTTCTTGGCCGATTGAAAGGCACGCAATTGTGCGAGGCCCGAAGGACCCGCCCCGATGATGGCGATACGTTTGGGCATTGTGCGACTCTCCTGCAGTGAATTAGTTTGATTCAATTCGACCGAGATCATCCCTGTAAGTCAACTATTTTGCACCTCAGTAAAAAATATGAGGTGACTTTCACGTTCGCCTGGTGTTCGTTCTGTGCAGGTTGAACAGCGAAGGGGGCACGTTCATCATGACGAAGCCGCATTTCAGTTTCTGGTTTGTCGCCGGACTTGGACTGGTCTGGAACCTAATGGGATGCCTCAATTTCATCACCCAGATGAATGCCGAGGCAGTGGCTCAAATGCCCGAGCTCTACCAACTCATCATCGAGGCGCGCCCACTTTGGGCCACGCTTGCCTTCGGTCTTGCGGTCTTTGGCGGGGCGGTTGGGTGCATACTGCTTTTGCTCCGCCACCGGGTGGCGACCGTGGCTTTGCTGGTATCCTTGTTGAGCATCGGCGTGACTGTGATCCAGACACTGTCAGTGGTCGGTTTAGCTCCAAGCACAGCACTTGCGCTGCTCGTCGGCGCGGCGCTTTATTGGTACTCAACAATCGCCGCCCGCACGGGATGGTTGCGCTAGACCCCGCGACCGCCCGTCATCCGCGTCAGCTTGCCAGAAATCCGGTTAATTTTCGAGAAACGCACCGCACGCAGGATCAACCCCCTGATCCCGCTTACAGATATCAAAACAGTTGAGATCCCGTGACGCCACCGAACAGGCTGTCCCCGCGGGGACAAACCTCAGATATCAAGCGTGTTGTCCTTCTCCCATTGCGAGAAGTGGGCGGTAAAGTCGTTCCACTCCTGCGTCTTCATCTTGATGTAAGAGGCCGAGAATTCCTCTCCCATCGCGGCTTTTAGACCCTTGTCCTTGTCGTATTCACGAAGGGCATCCAGCATGTTCAGCGGCAGCTTGGGCGCGCCGCGCACCTTGTGGCCTTCGGCATACATGTCGATGTCGTGGCGCTTGCCCGGATCGGCTTGCGTGCGGATGCCATCCAGACCTGCCGCAATGATGACGGCCTGCAACAGATAGGGGTTCGTCGCCCCGTCCGGCAGCCGCAATTCGAACCGGCCCGGCCCCGGTACACGCACCATGTGGGTACGGTTGTTGCCCGTCCATGTGACGGTGTTGGGCGCCCATGTCGCACCTGACATCGTGCGCGGGGCGTTGATGCGTTTGTAGCTGTTGACGGTCGGGTTCGTGATCGCGGCGAGGGCGCTTGCATGCTTCATGATCCCGCCTAGGAAATGGCGTCCCTTTTCCGACAGGCCCAGTTCTGCTGTTTGCGAGCTGTCATTGGGCTCCATCGCGAACACGTTGGTCTTCGCATCGGCACCCGGCGCATCCCAGACCGAGATGTGGGCGTGGCAACCGTTGCCCGTCAGACCCTCTACCGGCTTGGGCATGAAAGTGGCGCGGAAACCGTGTTTTTCCGCCACGGATTTGGTCATGAACTTGAAGAAGGAATGCTTGTCCGCGGTGCGCAGCGCGTCGTCGAACTCCCAGTTCATTTCGAACTGACCGTTCGCATCTTCGTGGTCGTTTTGATACGGTCCCCAGCCCAGATCGAGCATGTAATCGCAAATCTCGCGCACCACATCATAGCGGCGCATGACCGCCTGCTGGTCGTAGCAAGGCTTGGCCGCCGTATCGTATTCGTCGCTGATCTGATTGCCATCTGGCGTCATCAGGAAGTACTCGGCTTCGATGCCGGTCTTGACGTGCAACCCTTCGGCGGCGGCCTCGTCAATCAGGCGGCGCAGCACGTTGCGGGGGGCCTGGGCGACGTCCTCGTCCTCCATCACGCAGTTGCCTGCAACCCATGCCACTTCGGGTTTCCACGGCAATTGAATGACCGAAGACGGGTCCGGCACGGCCAGCATGTCGGGATGCGCCGGTGTCATGTCGAGCCAGGTGGCGAAACCCGCAAAGCCTGCGCCGTCTTCCTGCATGTCGGCAATGGCTTGCGCGGGCACCAACTTGGCCCGTTGACCGCCGAAGAGGTCAGTAAAGGAAATCATGAAATACTTGACGCCATTCTCGGCGGCGAACTTGGCAAGATCAGTGGTCATCTATCTGTTCCTGTTGGTCTTTTTATGTGGTGAGGGCGCGTGCTGTGATGGCCGCGCCCTTCGTTGAGTGATTAGTAAGAGGTGCCGGGCTTGCCGGGGTACCAGTCGGTCCCAGCGAGCGGAATCTTGGCCATCGCCGCCGCCTCAAGCGTCAGGGCGCACAGGTCCTCAGGCTCCAGATTGTGCAGGTGGTTCTTGCCGCAGGCCCGTGCGATGGTCTGCGCTTCGAGCGTCATGACCTTCAGGTAGTTGTTGAGCCGTCGCCCGCCCTCGATAGGGTCAAAGCGTTTCATCAACTCGGGGTCCTGAGTGGTAATGCCTGCGGGATCTTGCCCCTCATGCCAGTCATCATAGGCCCCGGCAGTGGTGCCAAGCGCGTTGTACTCGGCCTCCCATTTTGGGTCGTTGTCCCCCAGCGCGATCAGCGCGGCGGTGCCGATGGCGACGGCGTCGGCACCAAGGGCCATCGCCTTGGCAACATCCGCACCCGTACGGATGCCGCCCGAGACTACAAGTTGCACTTCGCGGTGCATGTCGAGATCTTGAAGCGCGCGCACGGCCTCGCGGATACAAGCCAGGATGGGCTGGCCCACATGTTCGATGAACACGTCCTGCGTCGCGGCCGTGCCGCCCTGCATCCCGTCCAGCACGACAACATCAGCGCCTGCTTTGACCGCCAAGGTAGTGTCGAAGTAGGGGCGCGCGCCGCCGACCTTGATATAGATCGGCTTTTCCCAATTGGTGATCTCGCGCAGTTCGAGGATTTTGATTTCCAAATCATCGGGGCCGGTCCAGTCGGGGTGACGACAGGCCGAGCGTTGGTCGATCCCTTTTGGCAGGTTGCGCATTTCAGCGACGCGGTCGCTGATCTTTTGCCCCAACAACATGCCGCCGCCGCCGGGCTTGGCACCCTGACCGACGACAATCTCGATCGCGTCGCAGCGGCGCAGATCGTCCGGGTTCATGCCATAGCGTGAGGGCAGGTATTGATAGACCAGCTTGTTGGAATGGCCGCGTTCCTCTTCGGTCATGCCACCGTCGCCGGTTGTCGTCGACGTGCCTGCCATGGTGGCGCCACGGCCCAATGCCTCTTTCGCGCTGCCCGACAGCGCGCCGAACGACATGCCTGCAATTGTCACGGGGATGTCGAGTTGGATCGGATTCTTGGCAAAGCGTGTGCCGAGGGTGACGTTGGTATCACAGCGCTCGCGATATCCTTCGAGCGGATATCGTGAGATTGAGGCACCCAGAAACAGAAGATCATCGAAATGAGGCAGCTTGCGTTTCGCTCCGCCGCCGCGAATGTCATAGATGCCCGTTGCTGACGCGCGCCGGATCTCAGCATTAACGGGGTTTGAGAACGTGGCCGACTGGATCGGCAGCGTGCGCGGTGCGCCGTTTTGCTCGTCTTTCATGGTCTGGCCCTCAATATGCGTTGTCGATGTTGAAATTGTAGAGTTTGCGCGCCGATCCGTAGCGTTTGAATTCGGATGCCTTGGCGTCGCAACCGCCACGTTCCAGCAACTCTTCGAGGATGGTGATGTGTTCAGGCCGCATCTCTTTCTCGATGCAGTCGGCACCGAGCGATTTCACCGAACCGCGCACAAATAGGCGCGCTTCATAGAGTGAATCGCCCAGTGCCTCGCCCGCATCCCCGCAGACCACCATATTGCCCGATTGCGCCATGAAGGCCGACATGTGCCCGATATTGCCGTGCACGATGATGTCGATCCCTTTCATCGAAATACCGCAGCGCGATGACGCGTTGCCCTTGATCACCAGCGTGCCGCCATGGCCCGTGGCGCCCGCATATTGCGAAGCATCCCCTTCGACCACGACCATGCCGGACATCATGTTTTCGGCTGTGCCCGGCCCGACGGAACCATGCACATGCACGGTCGCCTGCTTGTTCATGCCGGCGCAGTAGTAGCCAGTAGAGCCTTTAATGTTCACTTCGATCGGTGCGTCGAGACCTACGGCAATTGCATGGCTGCCCTTTGGGTTCACGATTTCCCAATGTGTCTGGTTGCTATTGTCTGCCTGCGCGTGCAGGGTGGAATTGAGCGCACGTAGCCCCTGTGCTTCCAAGTCAAATGTTTGCATTTACGCCGCTTTCTCTTGCGCGGTTGGGGCCGCATTGTGCGACCAGAAATAGACGGTTGCGGGCTCTGGCTCCCACACCTTGGCAGTGTCGATGCCGGGCAAGTTCACAAGCGCGCGGTATTCGGAGCCGAAAGCCACGTATTGATCGGTTTCGGCCATGACAGCGGGCTTGCAGGCGATGGGGTCGCGGACAACGCCGAAGCCGTCCTTGGTGCCCACAACAAAGGTAAAGAACCCGTCGAGGTCATCGAGGCTGGAGGTCAGCGCCTCACCCAGGGTCGATCCGGTCTGCATTTTCCACGTGAGGTAGGCGGCGCCCACTTCGGTGTCGTTTTCGGTTTCGATATGCACGCCAAGTCGACGCAGTTTGCGGCGCAGCGAGTTGAGGTTGGACAGCGATCCGTTGTGCACAAGGCACTGGTCAATCCCCGTGTTGAACGGGTGCGCGCCCATGGTTGTGACTGCCGACTCAGTTGCCATGCGCGTGTGCCCGATACCGTGCGTTCCGGACATTTGCCGAATGTCGAAGCGGTTTGCCACATCTTTGGGCAGTCCGACCTCTTTGTAGATTTCGAGGGTCGAGCCGTGGCTCATCACCCGCAGATTGGGCCGAATTTCACTGAGAATTTCGCGGGCTGCGGGCACCTGATCAGCCTGCAATGAGAGGACGGCGTGCGTGTCCTTGATATCCATCGACACCTTGCCCTTGACCCGTTTGCGCAAGTCGTTGTCGAGCTTGTCAAGGTCGACAACAGGCGCGTTGGATTGAACGGTCAGTTTTGCGTTACCCGTTGTTTCGTCACCGTAAATTGCAATCCCAGCGCTGTCAGGTCCACGGTCTGTCATGGTGATCAGCATGTCGGTCAGCATGTCGCCTAGCTGTGGTTCCAACGCGGCGTCTTTCAGAAAAAGTCCGACAATCCCGCACATGGCGATGGCCCTCCCAAAAAGTGATCTGTCGTTCGACTCGAACGCTAGCATCGTTACATCACATGCTCAACCAATGGGAAACTATTTTTCACACCAGTTAAAAAAAGAGTCGCCAGATGAAACATGTCGTGGTTCACTTTGGCCAGCGTCGCGCACTGCATACGACGGCGCACAAAGCCAACAGTCCAACACGGGGGTTCATCGTGGAAGAGCAAATCGCAGAATTGATGGCCCAGATTGCCGCGCTGCAGAGCAAGGGTGGTGTAACCAACACCATGTTTGCCGAGACATTCTATTATCTGACCATCCCGCTGATGATCATCATTCACGCGGGGTTCCTGGCTTATGAGATGGGGGCGTCGCGCCTGAAGAACGTGCTGAGTTCGGGGGTGAAGAACATCCTGGCTTTCGCGTTCATGATCCCGACTTTCTATTTCTTCGGATGGTGGGTGTATTGGGGCTTCCCAACTGGACTGCCCGGTGCGGCAGGCCCCGCAGGCATCTCGGGTGTGGAATACGCCAACGCGATCGCATGGGGCTGGGGTGAGAGTGCCCAGTACATGGGGCCGAACATCGCGGATCAGGCATCCGGCGTGTTCTTTGGCGCCTTTGCGCTGTTTGCCGCCACCACAGCCTCCATCATGTCGGGCGCTGTGATCGAGCGTATCCAGACCGTCGGCTTTGTCATCCTCGCTGTCGTCCTTGGGTCGTTCGCGTGGGTCGTGGCCGCTGCATGGGGCTGGCACGCAGATGGCTGGCTGGTCACGCAGTGGGGCGTGTATGACTTTGGTGCGGCGGGCCTTGTGCACGCGGTGGCAGGGTTCTTTGCCCTGGGCGTTCTGATCAACCTTGGGCCGCGTATCGGCAAGTTCAACGCAGATGGCACGGCCAACCACATCGCAGGGCACAACATGCCCCTGACGGTGACGGGCCTGATGCTGATCATCGTGGGATTCTGGGGCTTCCTTATGGCCTGCGTGATCGTGCCCGGAGAGGCGTGGAGCTGGTTTGCAGACAAGCCATCCACCATCTACGGCACACCCATCACGTTGTCGGCGCTGGCCTTCAACATCCTGATGGCGGTTGCGGGCGGTATCATCGGCGCATGGGTGCTGACGCGTGATCCGTTCTGGATGATGTCGGGTGCGCTTGCGGGCATCATTTCGACCGCGTCCGGTCTGGATATCTACTATCCGGCGCTGACATTCATCGTCGCCTTCTCGGCCGGCGTGATCCTGAAGCCTTGCGCCACATGGCTGGAAAACCGCGGCATCGACGATGCGGTGGGTGCGGTCACTGTGCACGGGACCATCGGCCTTTATGGTGTGGTCCTGCTGGGCGTGTTCGCCTCTGGCTATCCGTCGCTGCAAGGGGCGGCAGGCGAAGTACCGACCATCAGCCTGATCGGTCAGATCGTCGGTGCGGTCGTGTTCTTCCTGCTGGGCTTTGTTCCGGGATATGCCGTGTCATATGTCTTGAAGATGTTGGGCATGCTGCGCATCCCTGAAGGCGCGGAAATCGCAGGTATGGACATGGTCAAGGTCCCGGCCGAGGGCTACCCCGAAGGCATCCCTGCACCTGGCGTCAACCTGGCGCCCGGCGAGTAATCGAACAGAAAAAGGACGAAATCATGGGTTTTCCATATGACGAAGCAAGCTGGTCGGTTGTCGACGGTGCGATGTTCATGGGCTGGGGTTCAGGCATGCCTGGGCTCTACACGCTGATCGCAGCAGGGATCTGCGTGGCGGTGCTGCTATTTGGACAAAGGACCGAAAGCGCAAAGACCAAGCAATTCGAGAAGTAAGCATGCCAGACGTGCGTAAGGGGCGGCCATGGGTCGCCCCTTACTTGTTCGGCATTTGCCCGGCAGGAAAAAAAGTTGCATAGCATTCTTGCTTTTCAAAATAGGCTGATGCTCAATACGCCCCAACAAGACTCATAAAGAACAGGGAACACCACCATGGCCATTCTATGGAGAACCTCGGCACTTGCCGGACGACACGCGGAAATCGGCGGCGAGTTGGAAGACTGGAATGGCATGGGCACTGCGTGGTTCTACGACAACACGCCTGAGCGCGCCAAAGCCGATTACGAGGCGATCCGCACCAAGGCTGGCCTGATGGACGTGTCGGGCCTGAAGAAGGTGCATGTGGTGGGCGAGGACGCGGCATATGTCATCGACCGGGTCACGACCCGTAATGTCGAAAAGATCGCGCCGGGTCGGGCCGTTTACGCCTGCATGCTGGATGATCGCGGGCTGTTCGTGGACGACTGCGTGATCTACCACATAGCGGTCAACTCGTGGCTTGTTGTGCATGGCACAGGTATTGGAATGGAGCAGCTGACGACCGTTGCTGCCGCCAAGAACTGTTCCGTGATCATGGATGATGACCTACACGACATGTCGTTGCAGGGTCCGAAGGCGGTCGACATTCTGGCCAAGGACATTCCCGGCATCCGCGATCTGGCCTATTTCGGGATCATGCAGACCCGCCTCTATGGCCGCGACGTGATGATCTCACGCACTGGCTATACTGGCGAGCGCGGCTATGAAATCTTCTGTCGCGCCAAGGATGCGGTGCATATCTGGGACAACGTGTTGGCAGCGGGTGGCGACGACGTGCGCCCAACTCAGTTCTCGACCCTCGATATGCTGCGGATTGAATCGTATCTGCTGTTCTATCCTGGCGACAACTCCGAAACCTTCCCGTTTTCAGACGGCACACCTGCGGGCGACAGCCTGTGGGAACTGGGCTTGGATTTCACCGTCTCCCCCGGCAAGGAGGGCTTCATTGGATCCGAGAACCACTATGCTATGAAGGGCAAAGAGCGGTTTAAAATCTACGGCGTGCAGTTGGAAGGTGGCGCCATGGATCAAATGGAAATGTTTGCACGGGTCCATCACGACGGCAAGGATGTGGGTGTCATCACCTACGGCCTGTCGTCCGAGCTGAACGGTTATTCCGTCGCCATAGCGCGACTTGACCCGTCCGTAGCAACCTCCGGCACCAAACTGACCGTGGTTCAACCGGACGGCACGGAACTCGCCGCGACGGCCGAAGAAATGCCGTTCTATGACAAGGACAAGTCGATCCGCACCGCCAAGGGCTGATTTTTCAAAGGGCGCGAGGAAAGACCCCGCGCCCTTTTCACGTGACGAGGACAGGTATGTCGAAATTCGAATTTCCCCCGTCGATCAAAAGCAGGCCGGTCTATGGCACGCTTGAGGCACGACCGGGCAAAGGGCATCTGATGATTGCGGATGCCGAAGGGGCCGAGGCGATCCTTGGCATCGCAACACCCGATCTGATGGCCAAGACCCACATCATCTATATCCCGCGCGGTGCCGGATTTACCGACCAGTTGCGCGCACTGAACCCCGCGCAGTTTTATGAGGGGCCCACCTATGCCGCGTCGGTGCAGCGCATCCGCCGTGTCTTGCAGGACGCGCATATGGGGTTGCAGGTCTATCTGACCGGCACCGAAGGGTTGATGGGCCAGGCCCAGAACGAGGCGATGCAGGCAGGCATCCCGCACACCGCCATTCAGACCGAACATCGCGGGTCCGTCGCCCGTCGGATGCAGTGCGTGCACTGCAAAGGCATCACCGAAGATGTGGAAACCGACCCGTTTCAATGCAGCCATTGCGGGCTGAACCTGTTTGTCCGTGACCACTATTCCCGTCGGTTGGCCGCCTATCAGGGTGTGTGCATCGACGCCGAGGATCCGGGCAATGTGCCCGCGCCGAAGGGGATTTACGAATGAGTGCCGCCCCGCAGAAAGCCAAGCCCGGCGCCGAAAAGATCGACGTTGTCGTATCGGCGGTGACCCCGATCAATGACCTTGTCACGCGGTTCGAATTCAAGCGGCGCGACGGCGCATTGTTCCCGCCCTTTTCCGGCGGCGCGCATACGGTTGTGACCATGCAGGACGGGGATCGCACCCGCTTGAACCCCTATTCGCTGATGTCGGACCCTGCCGATCTGAATACCTATGCGATTTCCGTGCGTCGTGATGACGAAGGGCGCGGTGGGTCGCTTTTCATGCACCGCAGCGTGTCCGTCGGCGACGAGATGACAATCACCTTCCCGGTGAACCTGTTCTCGCTCGACCTGCGCGCACGCAAGCATGTGTTTTTCGCGGGCGGCATCGGGATCACCCCGTTCATGTCGATGATCGCTCAATTGGAGCGGCAGGGTGGCGCGTGGGAGCTGCACTATGCCTGCCGGACCGAGGCGTTGGGCACCTATGTGGATCAACTGACCTACAAGCATCCCAATAAGGTGCACGTCTATTACGACGATCAAAGCCAGGCGATTGCGCTTGAGGATTTGCTGGATGGCCAACCGCTGGGCACGCATGCCTATGTGTGCGGACCCAAGGGGATGATCAATTGGGTGCATGCCACCGCGTCGGCCGCCGGATGGCCGGATGCCAATGTGCATTCCGAAGAGTTCCTGGCGCCCGAACCCGGTGTGCCCTTCGAGGTACGCCTGTGCCAGTCCGACAAGACGATCACCGTGGGCGAGCATGAAAGCCTGCTGGAAGCCATCGAACGCGCGGGCGTCGAAGCGCCGTTCCTGTGCCGGGGCGGGTCCTGCGGGCAGTGCGAAACGGACGTGGTGGCCCATGACGGGGCATTCGTGCACCGCGACCAATGGCTGGACGACGACCAACACGCCAGCGGACAGAAAATCATGCCCTGTGTGAGCCGCTTTGTCGGCCCCCTTCTGGAATTGGACAGATAAGATGACCATTCAATTCAACGACGAGACGTTCCGCGACGATTATTCGTTCCACAACTCCGATTGGGCGATCAAACGCTTTCCGTTCCCGTTCCATGAAGACAGCTACATGTACGCCGTCAACATGGAGCAGCACCGGGGTGGACCCGCCGGGTCCGTCTATGAAAAGCGGTTTGATGTGGACGAGCACTACGTGGCCGAGATGCGTGACCGGGCGATGGTCTTGGCGGACGATCCGTTGCGCTGCCAGTCGCTACCACACATGACGCTTGCCGGGTGGGACCTGCTGGAGCTGATCATGGTGTCGAAATCCGAGGACTACCCGGATCTGTTCGAACTGTACCGCGATGGCGATCAGTGGCGCTGGGTGAACAAGCCCTTGGGCATCGACGACAGGTTCACGTTTCTTGACGACACGACGCTGCCCTATGGCCCGATGGAATACATCACGCGCCAGACCCAAGGCGATTTCTGTGTGCTGGATCAGCGCGAGGGCAACTTGTGGATGGATGCCGGTATGGTGACGACGCAGGCCGATTGGAGCCTTGATTTCGACATCGGCATGAACTTTTTTGAGTGGCACGCGCCTGTGCCGTTGGCCCACGAAAAGGGTATCTTCGTGCGCGCACTCAAGTTCCTGCTAAACATCCAGCAAGGTGCGCCCGCACGGCGGCTCAATTGGACAATGACAGTCAATCCGCTGCTCGATACCAGCCCCGAAAACTACCACAAGTGGGGCATTCAGAAGACCACACTCACGCCCGAGAACCTTGGCGCAAAGCAGCATCTACGGGTCGAGTTGCAGACCTTTTTCCGTCTTCCGCGGTCCAACGGGCTGGTGTTCCCGATCCGGTGCTACCTGTGCAGCTTTCAGGACCTCATGACGATGCCCAAATGGGGTCGCCGCTTGCACCGTGTTGTGCGCGATCTGCCCGAGGAACTGGCGACGTATAAAGGATTTATAGACAACAGGCCTATGATGCTCGACTACCTGTCGCAGTTTGATGACGGGCAACCTACATCGGCCGGCGTCTGGCCGGATTTCGAGGCTGAACCACCGCTAGCCAAGTGACGTCAAGTGTTTTGCGGGTAGCTGATGACTGATAGGTAACGCGCGGGCAGGGTCACAAGCTTTTCCGGACCGTGCGGGGCGTCGGCATCAAAAAATAACGTGTCACCGGGTTTGAGTGGATAGACATCATCGCCGTGCCGGTAATCCACTTCTCCTTCGAGCATGTAGATCGTTTCGATCCCGCCATGTTGGAATGCAGGAAAAACGTCCGACTCAGCGGTGAGCGTGATCAGGTACGGCTCGACAATCACGCCGGATGCGTTCGATCCGATATGGCCCAGAAGGTTATACTGATGGTTGGCGCGTGTGCCCTCGCGATCGATCGACACGCCTTCACCGGATTTCGTGTGTACGGCCTGCCGACTTTCCTCGAACCGTCGGAAAAAGCTGGTCAAAGGAACGGACAGCGCATTTGCCAGCAATTGCAAAGTTGTCAACGACGGGGATGTGTTGCCATTTTCGATCTTGGACAACATCCCGATGGACAGACCGGTGCTTTGCGCAAGCTCGGCGACCGTGACCTCTTGTTGGCGGCGGAACGCTCGGACCTCGCGACCAATCGCCACCTCCAGAACTTTCTCGCGTTCACCATCGCGTGTGCTGTGCGGATTTTGGGTAAGTTTATTGACCACGTCGGCGTCTATCTTTTCTACGTTCACAACATCCGCTTTCTATGCAGGCCTTTGGCCGGAAACAATTCGGTTCTCGATATATGTTGGTCCAACATAGGATGAAATTTTCCCATGAGAACGTAAAAGTTGACTGAGAGTGAAATAATGCAGATCGGCTTTCTAATCTTTCCGGGCTTTCCCATGGCGTGCTTAACGTCCGTGATCGAACCATTGCGCGCCGCAAACGAGATCGCGGGGCGGCAGGTGTTCGAGTGGTGCCTGATGTCCGAGGGGGGCGACAAAACCGTATCAAGCGCGCGCATCGGCCTTGAGCCGGATATGGCTTTGGCGGACCTGGATCCTATTGACTTGCTCTTTGTTCTGGGTGCGCCCAACAGCCTGTTTGCAAACGCCAATGCGGGCAATGGAGCCTTGCGGCGTCTGGACCGGCATGGTGGTATCCTGGGTGCGATCAGCGGTGGTGTCTTTGTGCTTGCTAGATCCGGCTTGGTTGCCGGACACAAATGTTCGGTTCATTGGTGTTACGAGGCAGCGTTTCGCGGCGAATTCCCCGATATCGATATGACGGATGACGTCATCACCATGGACCGGAGACGATATACGGTGTCGGGCGCAGCCGCTGCCTTTGATCTGGCGCTGCACTTGATCGAAGATCGGTTGGGCGGCGACATTGCGCATGAAGTTGCCTGTTGGTTTCAACATCCGACGGTCCGTGGTGACCGTGTTCAGCAGCGCGTGCCCAGGCGTCCAAGTGCCGTGCCCGACCTTCCCATTCTGGTCGCGCGCGCTGCAACGCTGTTTGCTGAACGGATTGAACAGCCCATTTCGATTGCCGATGTCGCGGGGCATCTCAACGTATCCCCGCGCCAGATCGAACGTGCCTTTAAGAAGGCAACGGGCCAGAGCCCGACCCATTACTACCGCGAGATGCGGATGAAAGCGGCGCGCCAGTTGGTGCTGTATTCCAAGGACACCGTTCTGAGTATCGCGCACGCCGTCGGTTATACCTCTGCGACGCCGTTGATGATCCATTATCGGGATGCGTTCGGCGTATCCCCGCAAGAGGATCGGCAACGGATCAATTCATTTCGCGTGCAGGGCCATGTCCCGCTGCCACCCGCTTAAAGCGCTGATGTCATGGCCGTTGTTATGGCATGATGCAAAGATCCTGCAGACGCGCGGGGGCCAAGAATACGGACCATATGATCTGGCTTCATGCAGATTACGAAACATCCAAGGTGGTGGATCGACGTGCGCGTCGCGTCGCCTGTTTTGAATTGCAGCAGGTTGATGTTGTACAGCAGTTCCAGCACGGCGAATACGCGCGGGCCAGAAAGGTCAAAGCACGCCCATGCATCGGTTTGTTCCGTAACAGATGCAATGCCTTCAAGCTGCGATTTCAAGGTTGCAGCGATATCCTCGTGCGTGGCGAAATCGGCGCTGATCATCCATTGATCCGGGCCCATCCAGACGGCTGAATAGTGATCCGTTTGCCAGGTTTTTCCGGGACTTGGTGCCTGTGCCCCGATCAACGCTTTCAAGTGTTTGGCGCAGGCCTGTTCCCGACCTGCGCGGGCCGCGACCGAGGCGAGCGCCAGGTCCGGGACTTCGGCCAGAGTGGTTTCACCTACCGTGTCGACGCGCGGTGTTGTGCCGCCAAGGGCTGTGATGGGCTTTAGGTCATGCACGAACGCGCGCTCCTTCCGGGTCGACGAAATGGGCCGACACAACTTCAACTGCGACCGAGAGATCGGTGACGGGTGAAACAAGACGTAGTGTTTCGCCGTGCCGGTTGCCGCCATCCTTGAGGAACCCCAACCCGATCATGCAGCCCAGCGTGGGCGAGAAGGCGGCCGAGGTCACATAGCCCTGATCATGCGCGGCATCCACCGGCCCGGCGGCCCGCATCAGATGTCCCCCGGCGGTGATCTTGTCGCTTGTGTTCACCGGACGCAGGCCCACTTGCATCAGGGTGTCCGCCTCGTTCAGGCCGGGCCGTTCGGACAGTTTTGACCCAATGCTGTCCTTGGCTTTGGAGACCATGCGCCCCATGCCAAGGTTCAGCGCAGTTGTGGTGCCGTTGAGCTCATTGCCTGCCGCGTGGCCCTTTTCGATGCGCATCACGCCAAGCGCTTCGGTGCCGTAGGGCGTGACGTCGAACTCCTCGCCCTCAGCCATCAACCTGCGCATGAGCGCGTCGCCGTAGCGTGCTGGGACTGCGATCTCAAACGCCAGTTCGCCCGAAAACGAAATCCGGAAAAGCCGCGCGCGCAAGCCGCTACAGATCGTGATGTTGCCGCAGGCCATGAACGGGAAGCCTTCGTTCGAAATGTCGTAATCGGAGTCCACTATCTTTTGCAGCAGGTGGCGAGAATTGGGGCCTGCGACCGCGTATTGCGCCCAGGCTTCGGTTGTCGAGATCAGTTGCACGTCCGCATCTGGCATCAGGCATTGGCGCACGAATTCCATGTGTTGGTAGGCGCGTGCCGCGTTGGCAGTGGTCGTGGTGACCACGAACTGATCCTCGGCCAAACGGGCCGCCGTGCCGTCATCCATGGCGATCCCGTCCTCGCGCAACATCAATCCATAGCGTGTCTTGCCCACCGCCAGCTTGGCAAAGCCGTTGCAGTAGACCTTGTTCAGGAAGGTAGCCGCGTCGGTGCCCTGCACGTCGATCTTGCCCAGCGTGGTGCAGTCGCACACCCCGACCGAGGCGCGGGTGGCCGTCACCTCGCGGTCAACCGATTGCCGCCAGTGGGTTTCGCCGGGCAGGGGGAACCATTGCGCGCGCAGCCAGTTGCCAACCTCGACAAAAACCGCGCCACGTTCTTCCGCCCAATAGTGTGATGGGGTCAGGCGGGTCGGGTGGAATTCCTTGCCGCGCATCCGACCCGCGAGCACCCCTATGGAGGTAGGTGTGTAGGGCGGGCGGAAGATGGTGGTGCCGACCTCGGGGATCGATTTGCCTGCCAGTTCAGCCATGATGGCGAGCCCACCCATGTTGGACGTCTTGCCTTGGTCCGTGGCCATGCCAAGAGTGGTGTAGCGTTTGAGATGTTCGACAGAGCGGAAGCCTTCCTGATAGCTGAGCTTCACATCTTTCACGGTGACGTCGTTCTGTTGATCAAGCCAGGCACGTGCGCAACCCTCGACATACCAGAACGGCGTTTGCGCAACCGGCGCATCTTCGGCTCGGGGCAGGGCGGGTGCGCGGCCCTTCAGGCCCAATGCCTTGCGTGCTGCATCCGCACCGGATTTGAGGGCGCCATGGGTCGAGAACGCTCCGTTTGCAGCACCCGCGACGCTCATCCCGGGGGGCAGGGTGCCGCCCGGGGCAAATGCGGCGAGGGCGTCATTCCAGGCAGGCCGTCCGCGTTGATGGCAGGTCAGATGGACGTTGGGGTTCCATCCCCCCGATACGCCCAGGGCACCGCATTCAATGGTGCGTGCCGTCCCGTCGGCCAGCCGCACATCGACAAAGGTCAGGCCCAAACGCCCCTTGGTGTCCGTCACATGTGCGCCTTGCAAAACCTCGTAGTCGCGGCTGCGCGGCGCATCGGGGCGGATGTCAATTACGCCAGCAATCTTGACCCCTTTGGCATGCAGATCGCATGCGGTGCGATGGCCGTCATCGTTGTTGGTGAAGATCGCAACGCGCGGCGCAGGTGTTGCGGCCCAGCGGTTGGCGTAGGCGCGCATTGATGCAGCGAGCATGATGCCGGGCCGGTCGTTGTTTTCGAAGGCGATAGAGCGTTCAGTGGCGCCCGCGCAAAGCAGCGTTTGCGCGGCATAGATGCGCCATAGGATTTGGCGAGGTTTGCCCTTGGGTGGAGTGACAAGATGATCACTGATCCGCTCAACTGCGCCGCAGATGCCGTGATCGAAGGCACCGATCACCGTTGTGCGTGGCATCAGGCGCACGTTTGACAGGGCGCTGAGTTCGGCGACGGTCTGCGTGGCCCAGTCAGCCCCGGCCATGTCGGCCACCGCAAACGTCTCGGCATTCAGTCGACCGCCCATGCGAAAATCCTCGTCTGCGAGGATCACGTGTTTGCCTGCTCGGCCTGCGGTGAGCGCGGCACTCAGGCCGGCGGGGCCCGCGCCGATGATCAATAGATCGCAATGGCGGAAGCCTTTGTCGTACTCATCCGGGTCAGCCTGCATCGACAGGGACCCAAGGCCGGCCGCTTTGCGTATGATCGGTTCGTAAATCTTTTCCCAAAACGCGGCAGGCCACATGAAGGTCTTGTAGTAGAACCCTGCCGTCAGGAAATTCGAGAAGCGGTCGTTGATCGCCATGGCGTCGAAGGCCAGACTGGGCCAGCGGTTTTGTGAAGTTGCGGACAGGCCGTCGAACAGTTCCGCGGTCGTGGCCCGGGTATTGGGTTCCTGTCGTGCGCCGCTGCGTAACTCGACAATGGCGTTGGGTTCCTCTGACCCTGCGGTCAGTGGGCCGCGGGGACGGTGGTACTTGAATGATCGCCCCATGAGGCGGACGTTGTTGGCAAGAAGAGCCGACGCGAGCGTATCACCTGGATGGCCTGCGTATCGTTTGCCGTCAAAGGTGAATTCGAGCGCGGTGTTGTGGTCGATCTGACCACCCGAGAGCCTATTTGCCTGGGTCATGCCTTTGCCCCCTGTTACGGGCAAGTTCCACTGCCGTGATTTCATGCGTGGTCGTGTCGCGTGTCACGATCAGGATCGACCGGTCGCCACCCTCATGAAACCATAACTCGCGGTGAGCGCCAGCAGGGTTATCACGCAGATAGGCATAGTCATGCCAATCCTCGGGGGTGGCGGTTTCTGGGTCGGGGCGGTTCATCAGCTCCGCCGCACCAAGATTGACAAATTCGGCACTGTCACGTGGGCCAAGCAAGGGATGGTTGATGATCATATGCGGCCCCTCAGTGCAGGTTGGGCTGATTGCCCATCCCTTTTTCGTCGATCATGTGGCCGGTGCGGAACCGATCGAACCGATAGGCGGTCGCTGTCTCGTGCGGCTCGTCATTGGCCAAAAGGTGGGCAAACGCATAGCCTGAGGCAGGCGTGGCCTTGAACCCGCCGTAGCACCAGCCGCCGTTGAAATAGAGCCCATCGATATGAGTGCGGTCGATGATGGGAGAGCCGTCCATACTCATATCCATGATCCCGCCCCACATGCGCAACAGCCGCGCGCGTCCAATCATGGGCATGATGGCCATGCCGCCCTCGCATACGTCCTCGACCACAGGCAGGTTGCCCCGTTGGGCATATGAGTTGTAACCGTCGATATCCCCGCCAAAGACCAGCCCGCCTTTGTCGGATTGTGAGACATAGAAGTGGCCTGCCCCGAAGGTGATGACACCTGGCAGGACAGGTTTCAGCCCTTCGGACACAAAGGCCTGCAAGACGTGAGATTCGATGGGCAAGCGCATACCTGCCTTGGCCATGAGACGGCTGGAATTGCCTGCCACCGCGCAGCCCACGCAGCCCGCACCAATGAAGCCCTTGGAGGTTTCCACGCCGAAGCATTTGCCGTTTTCGATGCGAAAGCCCGTCACTTCGCAGTTCTGGATGATATCAACGCCGCGGCCGTCAGCAGCGCGGGCATACCCCCATGCAACCGCATCGTGGCGCACGGTGCCACCCCGTCGTTGGGCCAGACCACCCTTGATGGGGAAACGTGCGTCATCAAAATTAAGGAACGGGTATTCCTGCCGGATCTGCGCCTCTGACAACAGCTCGGCATCAGCGCCGTTCAGGATCATCGCGTTCCCGCGTCGGATGAAGGCATCGCGTTGCGCGTCGGAATGGATCAGGTTCATGATGCCGCGCTGGGACACCATGGCGTTGTAGTTCAGGTCCTGTTCCAGTCCTTCCCACAGCTTGAGAGAGAATTCGTAGAAGGGTTCATTTCCGTCCAGCAGGTAGTTTGAACGGATGATCGTGGTGTTGCGCCCGACATTACCACCGCCGATCCAACCCTTTTCGATGACAGCCACACGGCGTTCGCCATAAACCGAGGCAAGGTAATGCGCAGTGGCAAGTCCGTGCCCGCCGCCGCCGATAATGACGATGTCATAGTGCGCCTGCGGTTCAGGATCGCGCCATGCCGGTGTCCAGCCCTTGTGGCCGGTCAGCGCCTCTTTGATCACCTTGAACCCGGAATAACGCATGGAATCGGACCTCCTCACCCACAGGTACGCCGTTTTTTAGATTGAATTGATCCTGAGACCCGACATGGAACCTTTGAAATCGGACATCCAGGGCAATTTTGCTGCCTCTGATGCGATCACAAACACATCTCAGGAAGAAAAAAACTTGCTTGATAGGAAAATAATGCAAGAGTGTTCGTCACCAAGAAATGGCGCATTGTCGGGATTCGAATATCGGACCATGGCGAGAGAACCATTCGTGATGATCAAGCGACGAAACAGTCGCGTACCACTAGGGAGACTATCAATGAACAAGTTTACAACTGCGTTGACGGCGGGTGTGTTGGCGTTCGCGCCAATGACGCTTTTGGCCGAAGACAGCAGCGATCCAATTGTGATCCCGATCCACAACTGGTCCTCGCAAATCGTGATGAGCCACGTTGTCGGTCAGATTTTTGAATCGATGGGCAACAATGTCGAGTTCGTGACCACGGACAGTCAGGCCGTGTATGAATCGGTCCGCTTGGGTGACGTGACGCTGGAGCTGGAAGTGTGGGAAGGCGCGTTCGGTGCATCCTTCCGCGCGGCGTTGGAAAAGGGAGGTCTGCATGATGCGGGCGACCACGACGCGGTGACCCGGGAAGACTGGTGGTATCCGATGTGGACAAAAGAGGCGTGCCCCGGTTTGCCGAGCTGGGAAGCGTTGAACGAGTGCGCAGCCGTGTTCGCAACAGCGGAAACAGGCGACAAGGGTCGTTACCTTGACGGTCCCGTTGACTGGCTTAAGCACGGTCAAGAGCGTGTCGAAGCGCTTGGCATGGACTTTGTCGTTGTAAATGCGGGCTCCGCCGCTGCCCTCTGGGCAGAGATCGGTGCAGCCGAGGCCGACAAGCGCCCTGTCGTGGTGTTCAACTGGACGCCCAACTTTGCCGAAGCCGTTTGGCCAGGTGAGTTCGTCGAGTTCCCCGAGTGGGTCGATGGCTGCGATAAGGACCCCGCCGTGGGCCCCAACAAGGATGCGCTTTACGACTGCGGCAACCCTGCTGACGGTTACCTGAAAAAGGCGGCATGGGATGGCATGAAAGACAAATGGCCAGGTGCCTATGACGTGCTGACCAAGATCTCTTTCACCAACCCGCAGATCGCGGAAATGGCACGGTTGGTCGATGTTGAGGAGATGGAACCGGAAGAAGCCGCCGCAGAGTGGCTCGAAGCAAATCCGGACGTCTGGCAGGGCTGGACCTCTTAAGGTCGCAGAAATCTGTTGAGCAATATCGCCCGTCCGGGGAAACACTCCGGGCGGGCGTTTTAGCCACTGAGGCCCACTCGGTGAGGAGAGAGCATACCATGACCGCCGATACGGTGATTTCCTGCAAAAACGTCTGGAAGATTTTTGGGCCTGACCCCGAGAAGTATCTGAGGTCCATGCCGGCTGACCACAGCTTTGATGACATTCGGGCTGACGGTTACATTGCCGGGGTCAAAGATGTGTCGATTGACGTCTCGCGGGGCGAAATGCTGGTGATCATGGGGTTGTCCGGCTCTGGCAAGTCGACACTCGTACGCTGCTTTTCACGCCTGCACGACATCACGGGTGGGTCGATCGTTGTCGAAGGACAGGACATCATGTCCCTGTCGGAGAAAGAGCTGATCGAGCTGCGCCGCAACAAGATGGGCATGGTGTTTCAATCCTTCGGGCTGCTGCCGCACCGCACGGTACTGGAAAACGTGGCGTTTCCGCTTGAGATGCGCGGGCAGGACAAACACACGCGGCGCGAGCGGGCGCTTGAGGTCGTCAAGCTGGTTGGGCTTGAGGGCCGCGAAGAATACTTTCCCCGAGAGCTGTCAGGAGGGCAGCAGCAGCGCGTCGGCATCGCCCGTAGCCTCGCCATCGAGCCGGATATCTGGTTTCTGGACGAGCCGTTTTCGGCACTTGACCCGCTGATCCGGCGCGAGATGCAGGACGAGTTCCTGCGTCTGCAGGGCTTGCTGGGCAAGACCATTGTATTCATCACCCACGACTTTGACGAAGCGCTGCGTCTGGCCGACCGGATTGCGATCATGAAGGACGGTGCAGTCGAACAGTGCGACACGCCTGACCAGATCGTGCTGAACCCAGCCACCGAATACGTCCGCAAATTCACCGAAGAAATCGACAAGGCCCGCGTGGTTCATGCTGGTGTTCTCGCGCAGGCAAATGCGTCAGGGGAGGGGGAGCCGGTGGATGCCAAGGCGTCCGTACAAGACCTTGCCCGCCTTTTGGTACATGATACCCGCGCCGTTATTCCGGTTGCGACTGGGGGTAGGGTGATCGGCGGCATGGATAGGGCAGCTGCACTGGATATCCTGTTGGAGGCCAGTTGATGGCCGACGTGGCAAACACGCTGAAGGATACTGCACCCGCGATCGGGCATTGGACCCGAGGCAAGCTTGCGCTGGTTCTGGTCGGTCTCGCTATTGCGCTGACCATATTGCACCACCTGGGTCTTTTGCAGGACGTGCTGTTCCGTATCCCAGAGGCGATGGTCCCGCCCTTTGCACTTTGGCTGGATGCAGTCTTCAACTTCATCAAGGACGATCTTGGGCTGCTTGTCTTTACTCGGACGCTGACGGAAGGGCTGGAATGGTTGCTGGACGTGACCGCCAATCTGATGTTCGGGAAACGGCGTTGGCCGTTCCTTGGTCCGATCCCCTGGACCGCCGTTGCAGCTGTGGCAGCTGTTATCGGTTACTACCTGGGGGGCTGGCGCATGGCGGCGCTGGGGGCGGGGACGTTTATCTGGACGGCGCTGATCGGTCAGTGGAAGATCGCCATGGAAACCATGTCGGTCCTCATGGTTGCCGCACCTTTGGCGTTCTTCATCGGCTTGGGCCTTGGTATTCTTGCGTGGAAGTATGCAGTCGTTAACCGCGCCATCAAACCGATCTTGTCGGTTCTACAAACGCTGCCTTTTTTCACCTACCTTCTGCCCGCCGTGATTTTTTTCAAGGTTGGGCCAACAGCGGGCGCGGTGGCTACAACAATCTATGCCATTCCTCCCATGATCCTGATGACAACGCTTGGCTTGCAAAAAGTCCCGTCAGAGGTCGTTGAAGCGGGTAACATGAGCGGCTGCACCAAGTGGCAGCTCTTGCGCCATGTCTATCTGCCCTCGGCCCGGACCGAGATCCTTGTAGGCGTCAACCAGGTCATCATGCTGTGTTTGGCCATGGTTGTTCTGACGGCCTTTATCGGCATGCCTGGGCTTGGGGCCAAACTGCTTGCAATGATGGGCAGTTTTAAATTGGGACGGTCATTCGAGATCGGAGTGACCATCGTGCTCCTGGCGGTCACGCTCGACCGGATGTCGAAGGCGTGGGTGGTCAAGCAACCCGAGCATTTCGAACGCGACACGCCGTGGTGGCGTAAGCATATCACGTTGCTGACCGGCCTCGCCGTATTCGTGTTTTTTTGTATCACCTCCCAATTCGTCGACGTTTTTGCCGAGATTGGACGCAAGCAGAACTTCAGCCAAGGCAAGGAGATCGATACGCTGATCAAGCAATTCCTTGCTCTCGACCCGGTGCAGAACACCACGGGCGCCATTCGCTATGTGCTGAATGTCTGGATCCTGAACCCGTTCCGCGATTTCCTTTTGTCGATCCCGACACCAGCGTTCATCCTCTTCGTCGTTGCCTTTGCGCTTGCCTTGGGCGGCAAGCGGCCTGCCATCTACGGTGCAATATTTTTTAGCCTCGTGGCACTATCCGGTTGGTGGGACCGGTCGGTGATCACACTGTATTCGGTGATTTCCGCGGTGACGCTTGCTTTGTTGATCGGCGTGCCACTTGGTATTGCCGCCGCACGATCGGAGAGGTGGTCGCAGCGCGTGTTGCTGGCTTGTGATACCGCTCAAACTTTCCCAAGTTTTATCTATCTCATCCCGGCGATCATGTTGTTTGGCATCACGGCAACATCTGTTGTCATGTCTATCCTGATCTTTGCGATGGTGCCGCTGACCCGTTACACGATCGAAGGGCTGCGGACCGTACCCCCGGAGATGACAGAAGCGGCTGACATGGCGGGCGCCACCCGGATGCAGAAGCTGTGGAAGGTTCAGTTGCCACTGGCGTTGCCCACCATGGCAGTCGGGTTCAACCAAGCGATCATGTTCGCGTTCTTCATGGTGATCATTGCAGCTTTCATCGGCACTCAGGATTTGGGGCAGGAGTTGCAGCGCACGCTTGCGGGTACCGATCTGGGTAAGAATTTTGTCCTGGGCATTTGTGTTTCGTTGATGGCTCTGACGTTTGACCTGACCATTATGAAGTGGGCGGCGGATCAGAAGAAAGCGCTGGGACTACCGGAATGAATTCAGCGCGTGTCTGAACGGCCGGAGAGAAGTATTGCTCAAGTTCGATGGTTTTGCCCAGTTGGCCCATTGAACCGAAAATGAAGCCGACGCCCACGTATCCGTCCCGCCGACCCGATCTTGCCTATGGTTGCCCCGTGTGGTCGGGGTGAAGAGGCGGCATGATGGATGATGACGTCAATTGGGGACCCACGTGTCAAACATGTCGAAGATCCGGCGGGGCATTGGCTCATGGCGATAGAGACTTCTTCGACAAGATAGGCTTATTACAGACATTTTCTGCTGCGTGTCGTCAGATCAAGGAGATCTGACGCTCGATAGTGGAAATATACGGTTTGGCCGGGGCCGATAAGGCCAGCTTTTAACGCAAAGTTCAAGTTCGTCTGACGTTCCACAATGTGTGTGGAACGTCGCAAGCCTTTGACTCCATACAGCAAATTTTTTTGAATCTGATCAGTGGGTTGCATTATTAAATTCTAATCCAGATTGAAAAACAGCCCTAAGGTGTGCTCACATCAATGCCGGATTTGGGACGTGCTAAACCGATATGTGCAACAAGGGCCAGCGAAGTGATCCGAATTACAATCCCATGTGCGGCCACGGCAACGACACCCAAGGTGCCGATGACTAGTGTCGGTGCCGTCAACATCCCCAGTTCAGCCAGGTTTGTTACCCCTATCGGCAAGCCCCGCCTCAACATCTCCAAGATATGGATGTGCCCACTATGGCGGCCAGATATTTACGGCTGAAGTCATCGATCACGTTCAGGATACGGAACCGGCGACCACGTGACAGACTGTCAGATACGAAGTCCAGCGACCACCGTTGGTTCGGTCCCATAGGGACCGAACCAACGGTATTCTGATGCCCACTGCGCGCTTGCGACCGTCCCGTTTACGAACAGTTAACCCTTTTTCACAGTAGATCCGATACAGTTTCTTCCAGTTCACGCGCCAGCCTTCGCGCTTCAGCAATATGTGCAGGCGGCGATATCCAAAGCGCCACAGCTCGGACGACAACTCATTCAATCGTTCTCGCAGGCCACTGTCCTCAGGGCGTTTAGACACACGTCGATAAACACGCGGATCAATCCCAGCCAATGCGCAGGCGCGCTTTTGATTGTATCGCTTCTCTTTCATGGCCCAGACCGCAGCATTGCGTCGCGATCCAGGCCTCAAAAGTTTTTTCCAGCATTTCCTTGAGTGTGGATACGTCCATCATCTGCTCGGCCAGCAGCTTCTTGAGCTTGGCATTTTCAGCCTAAAGCGCCTTTAGCTTCTTGGCATCCGACACTTCCATGCCGCCATACTTCGAACGCTATTTGTAAAAGGTCGCATCGTTCACACCGTGCTTCCGACACAGTTCTTTCGCGCCAAGCCCCGCCTGATTTCCCTTCAATATCCCGATTATCTGCTCTTCGCTGAAACGGCTTCTCTTCATCGTCTGTCTCCTCAGTTGCAGAACAGGCTAACTCAAAAAAAACCGGACGCTTCAGGGGAGCCGGTCACTACCTCGAAAGCAGACCTTTTGATCACGCTAATGGATAGGCGAGACGACACGCTTCAGATTGCTCTCACAAAAGCACGACCGTGGAGACGAGAGGCGAGGCGAGGTTCCATCCGCGAACCTAGGATTAGGACACGCACGACGAAATAATTTATGAGCGCTCTAGGAGTGGACATTCGGTTCACAGCTGCAATTTGAGAAGTTGCATTGTAGGCATGGAGGCCTGCCTGAGCGCTCACTTTGTCAGTCGGACACTTCGCGAGATGGGGTTTGTGCCAAGGATCGTTTCTGCGATCTACGTGAAGCCTTTCAATAAAGGGCAAAAGAACGATTACAACGACGCAGGGGTGATTGCCGAAGCGGCGCTTCGACCCAAGCCGCAGACGGTGTCCGAGAAGAGTAAGATATTACCATGCGCAAGGGTCTAGGGCCAAGACGGTATAGTCATTTCGCCTGGATTCGAGTCTCAAAATAGGAGTCTCATTTTTAAGGGACATTCACATGAGTCCTCAAGGCCTGCGCGAATTCACATAATCATAATTATGTAATATTTTTAGATATGCTGTATTGTGATAATACTTTTCATATCAGCCAGTTAAGCGCAATATCTTACCTAACCCAAGGCATATCCAGCGCCGCGGACTGTCCGCACTGGATCAGCACCACCAAAGAATGTCAGCGCCTTACGCAGCCGACCGATGTGTACGTCAACAGTTCGTGTATCAACATAGATGTCACGACCCCAAACGCGATCCAGCAGTTGCTCACGACTCCAAACTCGTCCCGGTTTCTCCATAAACGTGCTGAGAAGCCGAAACTCTGTTGGGCCAAGCTTCAACTCATCTCGACCACGCATGACCTTGTGGCTTTCGGAGTCCAGAATGATATCGTCAAACTCAAGTCGCTGACCAACGGTTGCAGGCCTGACACGGCGTAGTTGGCTACGAACGCGTGCCATCAGTTCGATGACAGAATACGGCTTGACCACATAGTCGTCCGCACCTGTTTCAAGGCCACGCACCTTGTCAACTTCCTCGGATCGTGCGGACAGCATAATTACAGGAATACTGCGCGTTTCGGGCTTGATCTTGAGTCGGCGGCAAACCTCAATCCCGGACAGGTTTGGCATCATCCAGTCCAACACGATGATATCAGGCATTTCTTCGTCAACGAGCAAAAGTGCTTCTTCACCGTTCTGAGCGCGGCTCACGGCAAAACCCTCTGCTTCGAGATTGTAGGCAAGCACTTCACGTTGCGCCAGTTCATCTTCAACAACCAGAACACGGGGTTGATCGACGGACATCGTTTCTGTCTCCTACACCTGAACGGATGTTTTATCAGCCTTCTGGCGATTTTCCTCTGGGGTCGACCCAGTGACCAGATAAACGACCTGTTCCGCAATCGATGTCACGTGGTCCCCCATGCGTTCGATGTTCTTTGCAATGAAATGAAGGTGCATACATGCAGTGATATTGCGCGGATCCTCCATCATAAAGGTCAGGAATTCACGGAACAGAGCATTGTACATCTGGTCCACTTCCGCGTCTCGATCAATTACATCCTGAGCCAGTTCGGCGTCACGCGCCACATAGGAGTCCAATGCGTCCTTGAGCATGCGCTCAACCTCTTTGGCCATGCGACGCAGAGCTCCCGCACTGTCGTTCACCGGTGCCATCTGTGACAGAACGCTGGTGCGCTTGCCCATGTTTTTTGCATAGTCTCCAATACGTTCGAGGTTTGCACTCACCTTGATAACGGACAGAAGAAGCCGCAGGTCGATCGCTGTCGGTGCGCGCAGCGCAATCACGCGGGCGGCTTCTTCATTGATCAATTCCTCAAGTTCATCTATGGCCTTGTCGCCCTTGCGAACCTGCTCTGCTCGCTCTTCATCGCGAGTTTCAAGGCTGATGGCGGCCTCCAGGATGGCGTTCTCGACCAGACCGCCCATCTTCATGATCTGCGCCTGGATCGCTTCAAGGTCCCTATCAAAGGCCGATGCGATGTGTTGGTCTTGCATTGATCTGCTCCTTAGCCGATGCGGCCAGTGATGTAGCTTTCGGTGCGTGGGTCGACTGGGTTGGTAAAGATCTGGCCCGTCTCGCCGTATTCCACAAGGTTTCCAAGGTGGAAGAATGCTGTCTTCTGGCTGACCCGTGCGGCTTGCTGCATCGAGTGCGTGACGATCACGACCGAATAGCTTTGGCGCAACTCGTCGATCAGCTCTTCGATCTGCGCCGTCGCGATCGGGTCAAGCGCCGAACATGGTTCGTCCATCAACAACACCTCGGGCTCAGTTGCGACGGCACGGGCAATACAAAGACGCTGCTGCTGACCGCCTGACAGACCGGTGCCAGGTGCATCAAGGCGGTCTTTCACCTCGTCCCATATCGCGCCCCGGCGCAAAGATTTCTCAACAAGTTCATCGAGTTCTGCCTTGTTCTTGGCCAAACCGTGGATGCGCGGACCATAGGCCACGTTATCATAGATCGACTTCGGGAACGGGTTGGGCTTCTGGAAAACCATGCCAACCTTTGCGCGCAGTTGAACTGGATCAACCTTTGAGTCGTAGATGTCCTCGCCATCGATATGAATGTCTCCAGTGACGCGACAAACATCAATTGTGTCGTTCATCCGGTTGATACAACGAAGAAAAGTTGACTTTCCGCAACCCGATGGACCGATGAATGCGGTGACGGTCTTGTCGTCTATTTCGACATCCACGTCCTTGATGGCGTGAGTCTCACCGTAATAGACCTGCACACCTTTGGCCGCGATCTTGACGTCGTTTGTATCCACGTCTCTCTCCAGAATTCTCATGTCGTTCATGGCAGCCCCCTACCAGCGGCGTTCGAACCGGCGCCGCAAGATGACAGCGATGGTGTTCATGGTGATCAGGAACAGCAACAGAACGATGATGCCGCCCCAAGCCTTTTCCGTAAAGACCGCGTCGGAACGGGCGGCCCAGTTATAGATCTGTGCGGGCACAGCTGAATTCGGCTCGATGAACCCTTCAACAAACGTGTCGGGGTAACGCGCGACGAAGCCCACCATACCAATCAGCAGCAGCGGTGCAGTTTCACCGAGCGCCTGCGCCAGACCAATAATCGTACCGGTCAGGATGCCCGGTGCAGCCAGTGGCAAGACGTGATGGAAAACCGCCTGCATCTTCGAGGCCCCTACCCCGAGCGCGGCATCTCTGATTGACGGCGGCACTGCCTTGAGCGATGCGCGTGTCGAAATGATGATCGTCGGCAGAGTCATCAGTGTCAGTACCAATCCGCCAACCAGCGGAGCCGATTGTGGCAGATGTGCGAACTGAATGAACACGGCCAGACCAAGAATACCAAACACGATGGATGGTACGGCAGCCAGGTTCGAGATGTTGACCTCGATAAAATCGGTAAACCGGTTCTTGGGAGCAAACTCTTCAAGATAAATGGAGGCCCCCACCCCGATCGGCAGACTGAGTACGAGAACAACGAGCATCATGAAGAATGAGCCCAGTACGGACGCACCGATACCCGCCCCGCCAGGGTTGTCGACGCCGGTGTCGACGCCTGTAAAGAAGTTCCAATTGAACACCTGTTTTATCAACTTGGCTTCACGCATGGCGTCGATCAAATCGAAATCCTCGGGCATGAAGAAGCGGTTTCCGCCTTGCAAATCTTCGCGTTCGAATGTCCCTTTCAGGTAGCGATCCACGCGAGATGCGGCCGCAAGTTCGAATGAGACAGGCGCGCCCAGTTGATCCTCATTGGCACGATAAAATGCACGCAGATCGCCACCCACCTTGCCCAGAAGTCGTTCGATGGATTTCTCATCAAACTCGATCTCGACGCCCTCGCTCTCCAATGTGTCGGTAAGGGAAGTAACGAAGTAATCGGTGTAAATACCGGTTTTCAATAGTGCTTCTTCGGCAGTGTTGTACTGTTCTAGCGTCAGGGTGAACGGCACTTCTACAACCGCCTGACGGAACGCAGGCAGGCCCGAACTCAGAATCGCGGCAAGCAGCGCAACAAGAAAGAACATGCCGGTACAGATTGCACCGATGCCATAGGCGCGGAACCGACGCTCAGACGCGTTTCGTTTTTTGGTGCGCGCGTCTTCGTGTACAAGCGACTTGATTGGGCGCGCCGCCTCGGGTGGTGTCATGGCTGCGTCAGTCATTACTCATACTGCTCCCGATATTTACGCACGATGTAGAGGGCAAAGACATTGAGCCCGAGCGTCATGATGAAAAGGGTCATGCCAAGGGCGAAAGCAACGAGGGCTTCGGGCGATGCAAAGTCGCTGTCGCCCGTCAGCTGTGACACGATCTTGGCCGTCACGGTTGTCATGGCTTCGAAAGGGTTGAGGCTGAGGCGGGCTGCGGCCCCTGCCCCAAGTACGACGATCATAGTCTCACCGATGGCGCGGCTGGCTGCCAACAAGATTGCGCCGACAATACCGGGCAAGGCTGCAGGCAGCACGACCTGCTTGATGGTCTCAGACTTGGTCGCGCCCAGCCCGTACGACCCGTCACGCATGGCTTGCGGGACCGCGTTGATGATGTCGTCCGACAACGAGCTGACAAAGGGGATCAGCATGATGCCCATGGCCAGGCCGGCGGTCAGCACGGCGCGTTGCCCCTGCATCCACCCCAACCCATTGTCGCCGAAGACGGACAAAAGGATCGGGCCAATCGTCAACAAGGCAAAGAGGCCGTAGACGATTGTCGGGATACCGGCGAGGATCTCAAGCATCGGCTTGGCGATACTACGCATCTTGGGGCCCGCGTATTCCGACAGATAAATCGCCGCGAACAAACCGACCGGTACAGCGACCAAAAGCGCCACAAGCGAAATGTAAAGCGTGCCCCAAAGCAGCGGAATGATACCAAGGCTCGATGCGCCACCCCGACCCGAAAAACTGGGTGCCCACTGAAGCAAGAAGAAGAATTCGGATGCTGGGTAAAGTCGGAAAAATTCGATCGTGTTAAAGATAAGCGACAGAACGATACCGATTGTGGTGAGGATGGCGACTGATGCGGCCGCGATTAAAAGGGCCAAGACGCCTTGTTCGACCGTGTTGCGCGCCCGGAAAGACTTGGCGCTTTCCATTGTGCCCCAAACGGCTCCGGCCACTGCGACAATCAAAACCGCGATGGTCATCAACATATTCGATGTCTGGCTCAACGCGCGATAGGCTTGCGCGGCGTGTAGTACAGTTTGCGTGATCTGGCTGGTCACAACTTGACCTGCATCTCGCAGTCGCTGCGTGAGATCGGTAAGATCGCTTTGGCTATTCCGGGCCATTCCGTCGTCAAGCAACCCTGCATCAACCGCATTTTGAAGCCCATCCGCAGTGCGGCGCACTTCGGACATCACAAGGCCGATATTCGCCCCTCCCGCTATTTCGCTTTCAGGTATCATCTGTTCGACGCGGTTGTCGATGAACAGAGGTTGGACGAGCAACCAGAGCAGCATCAATCCAAATGCGGGAACGACAGACTTCATAAATGCGTTGGAGCCATAGTAGATCGGCAGCGAATGCAGATTGCGGCTGTCACCGTCAGCGCTGGCAAGTGCACGTCGGCGCCCCGTGAAGAACCCAAGCGCCGAGATCGCTAAGACGATCAGCGTGAGCCAGATAACAGGCATATGTCCCCCAAAAACGAAAGCCGCGCGCTGGCGGTCTTGTTAGTAGAAACCGGGCGGCGGTCTGTCGCCGCCCGGCCTGATTGTCATGGCAGTCGGTCAGACTACGAGTTGCTGCCCATGGTTTCTTCGTCTGCGATCATTTGCTGTGTGTCAGCCAACTCTGGATCGGACACCAGCCCGTAAGCCGCCAGCGGACCATCGGGGCCAGCAACCTCGTTAGACACGAAGAACTGAGCGTACTCTTTGAGACCGGGGATCACGCCGATGTGGGCTTTCTTGATGTAAAAGTACAGCGGACGCGACACGGGGTATTCACCCTTGGCGATCGTCTCAGTCGTGGGTTGAACACCTGACATTGTAGCCACTTTCAGCTTGTCCGTGTTGTTTTCATAGAACGCCAGACCAAACACGCCGATTGCATTTGTGTTGGCGTCGATCGAAGCCAGTGTTTCGGTGTAGTCGCCATCGATGTCGACCGAACGACCATCGGTGCGCACGCTCAGGCAGGCATCCTCTGCATCGTCTTCAGACATACCACCAGCGATCATGGCCTCCATGGCGCCTGTCGCTTCGCAGCCAGCGGCGATCACTTTTTCTTCGAACACTTCACGTGTGCCGTGCTTGGTGCCGGGGATGAAGGCCAGAATGTCAGCTGCGGGCAGTTCGGCGTTGAAATCGGACCATTGCGTGTGCGGATTGTCGACCAGAACACCGTCAACCATGACCTTGGGGGCCAGAGCGTTAAAGATATCGGACGGAGTGAAGGCAGTGTATTCAGGACCTTGGATTTGCGACGCAAAAACGATGCCGTCATAACCGATGCGAACTTCGATGATGTCGCTCACACCGTTGTCGGCACACGCCTTGATTTCCTTGTCGCGGATCGCACGTGAAGCATTCGCAACATCGGTGTGTTCAGTGCCGACACCCTGGCAGAAGCGCTTGAGGCCAGCCGAGGACCCACCCGATTCCACAACTGGCGTCGGAAAGTCGAAGTTTTCACCAAAAGCTTCGGCAACAATCGATGCGTAAGGCAGAACGGTGGACGAACCGGCAACCTGAACCTGGTCACGCGCCACAGCAGCGGTTGCCGCCATCGCGGAAAGGGCCAGCGCCGATGTGGTGAGTTTCACAAAGGACATGAATGTCTCCTGTCTGAGCATTTTCTTTATGATCCCCCCCATGAGGATCTTGGCGCCCGTCTAGGCACCGCTCGCAATCCTTTTGTGACAAAGGCGTAACAGTTTTATGACAGTGAGCGGTTTGTCGCGGCGTCACCCGAAATTTTTCTGAATGGGTAGGATGACTGTAAACGATGCGCCCTCACCAAGCGTGCTTTCTACACGCAAGCGACCCCGGTGACGGTTGACGATGTGCTTGACGATGGCAAGGCCAAGTCCGGTGCCTCCAAGCGCGCGGCTCCGGTGATCGTCTGCACGATAGAAGCGTTCGGTAATGCGCGGTAAATGCACAGGATCAATGCCCGGACCATAGTCCACGATCTGGACCCGTACGCCGGGCGCGCGCAAGGCAGGCTCGCGGGCGCTGGTGGTCATGCGAATGCTGATACGACCACCCGATCCACCATACTTGATCGCGTTTTCCGTCAGATTGGTGAAGACCTGCTTCAACTGGTCCGGGTCTCCGATCAGGTGCACAGTCTCACCTTCGAACTCACGCTCGAATGTCACGCCAGCTTCGTCAGCCAGAGACCGCAGCGTCCGCAGCGTCGAATCCAACACATCGTTCAGAACGACGGCTTCTGTCGGACGCACGCGCTCATCGCCCTCGACGCGGTTCAGTGACATCAAGTCTCCGACCAGCCGGTTCATTCTCTCGGCCTCATCCTGCATGATGTTCAAGAAGCGTTCAGCGGCCGCCGGGTCATTGCGTGCAGGTCCGCGAAGCGTTTCGATGAAACCCATGAGCGCGGTCAACGGTGTGCGCAATTCGTGGCTGACATTAGCGACGAAGTCACGACGCATTTGGCTGGTCTGCTCGACATGCGTGACGTCTTCGAAGACCAGTAGCGCCACACCGCTGCTATTGCGACCCAAACCGGCCACAGCGCGCACGCTCACGCTGAAGGTCGTGTCCTGCGCACCATCATTGCCCAGATAGTGAGTCTTTCGCGGCTTGCCGTCCTGCATTGTAGCTTCGATAGCATCCAGCAATGCAGGCTGTCGCAGCATCGTGACATAGTTCCGGTCCAGCGCCTGTTGGCCAATTAAAGTCAGTGCCTCGGCGTTGGCTGCCATGATACGTTCCGACGCGTCGATGGCCAGCGTTGGCAAAGGAAAGGCGGCAAGCAAAGCGCCAAGCACATCGTCACCCATCGCCTACCCCTTTTACGCCAGTGCGGCCTGCACGGCGCGCGTAAAGACACCGCACAGCACGTCTGGGTCTTCCAGGCCAACTGAGATGCGGAAGAAACCTTCCGTCATCCCCAATTCTGCACGTTTTTCTGCTGACAGCGCACGATGAGATGACGATGCGGGATGAGAGATCGTTGTGCCCACATCGCCCAATGTCGGAGCAAAGTTTAGTCCTTCGGCGCCACGGGAAAAGGCATTGGCCGCCGCCCGCCCGCCCTCAATCTCGAAACTGACCATGTTGCAATATTGGCCCTTGAGCAGAGCTTCGGCCCGTGCGTGGTCCGGATGGTCGCGCCGGGCTGGGTAGATGACCCGTTTGACACCCGACAATTCAGACAGATATTCGGCCAAGATCGCAGCCGTTGCTTGTGCGCGGTCATAGCGCAGGTCGAAGCTCAGAAGCCCCCGTTCCGCCAGCCAGCAATCAAAGGGGCTGGGTGTCATACCGGTTGTTACCGTGAATACGCGCAAACGATCGTTGATCTCTTTGTCTCTGGCTGCGACATAGCCCAGCATTACGTCGGAATGGCCAGACAGCAGCTTGGTCAAAGAGTGGATGACGATATCCGCGCCGTGATCAAACGCCCTGAAAGCACGGGGGGTGGTGAACGTGTTATCGATGACAAGAAGCACACCCGCCTCTTTCGCAAGAGCGGACAGACCAAGCACATCAGCGACACGCAATGTTGGGTTCGACACAACCTCGACAAGGATCATCTTTGTTTCCGGCCGGAGTGCCGCACGCACTGCACTTGCATCACCTGGATCAACCATTGAGGTCTGAATACCCAAACGGGGCAAATCCTCGGACATCATGCGCAGCGACCGACCATACAACTGGTTGCCGCCAATCACGTGATCACCTGATGTGTGCAACCCCAAAAGCACAGCAGATACTGCCCCCATGCCTGACGAGGTGAGCACACCCATATGCGGTGCATCCTCCATTCGGTCGATGGCCTGGGCCACGACATCTGCGTTCGGGTGCCCTTCACGACTATAGGTATATCCGTGCAGATCGCCGTCATATTGCGCATCCAACATGTCAGGTGTGTCCGAGGCGTAGACGACAGACGGGCTAAGTGGTGTGACAACCGGGCGAGACGCGCTGTCCGGCAATGCCGTGGGCCGAACCAGGGACCCTTTGGAGTTCGAGATCATTCCAGAAATTCCGTGTGGTAGGTCTGAGAACTGTATGCAATATCCACGCTCAACCAACAGGGCCGCGGCAGATACACGGCAATTAGATCCACCAGATCCTTTTGCAACGCGGCCGTGAACGGAGCGTTTCGATGCGGCTTGGCCAGCAGGGCCACGGATGCCTTTAGATGCGTATGATGAAAAGCGGGCGCGGGATAAGCCCTGCCCTTGGTTTCACCGGCCCCATCATCATGGCGTAGGATACAGGCCTCTATATCCGCCAGGATGGCGTTTGCATCGATGTTAAGATCGCCTGAGTAGCTGAGTTCGCAATGCGGCATCAGACCGCCACCTCAATCATCTCATCGCGAAACTTGCGCATATTCTCCTGGTAATGAAGGGCCGAGGCGCGCAACCCTTGGATAGCTTGTTCATCAAGGTCCCGCACGACTTTACCGGGCACTCCCATGACCAGCGATCCATCGGGGATCTCTTTGCCCTCAGTGATCAGGGCCCCTGCCCCTATCAGGCAGTTCTTGCCGATCTTCGCACCGTTCAGAACTGTCGCTCCCATGCCGATCAGGCTGTTTTCCCCAATGGTGCAGCCGTGTAGCATGACCTTGTGACCGATGGTGCAGCCCGGGCCGATCGTCAGTGGGTATCCCAAATCGATATGCATGACACAGTTTTCCTGTACATTGCTTCCCGCCCCAATTCGGATGTCTTCGTGATCTGCGCGGATAGTGCAACCGAACCAGACACTGACCCGGTCTTCGAGGATCACTTTTCCAATCACGTTGGCGTCGGGCGCAACCCATGTATCATCAGCAATTTGTGGGCGGTCGTCACCCAGTGCATAAAGTGTCATGGCAACTCCTCGAACTCGGTTTGAAGCGCGCGTACGTGGTCGGTCAGTTGTGGCTGCTGCGAACGACGTAAACGCGTGGCCGTTATGACGGTTTTCAAGTGGTCCTCGGTCTCGTCCAGATCGTCGTTGACCAACACGTAGTCATACCCGCCCCAGTGACTGATCTCATCCCAGCTTTTTTGCATGCGGCGGGCGATGGTATCTGCATCGTCTTGCGCACGGGTTTCCAGGCGACGGCGTAATTCAGCGATCGACGGCGGCAGGATAAAAATCGACAGGGTGTGCTGTCCTAGAACTGAATTTGTGATCTGTTGCGCACCCTGCCAATCGATGTCGAACAGGACATCACTACCCTTGTTGATCGCGTGTTCTACCGGACCCTTTGGTGAGCCATAGAAATTGCCAAAGACGTGAGCGTGCTCCAGCATTTCGCCATTGGCAACTTGGCCTTTGAACTCGGCTTCGGAAATGAAGCGATAGTGTTCGCCGTCCACCTCACCCGGTCGGGGCTCACGTGTGGTAGCCGATACGGAAAAGGATAAATCTGGATCCCAGTTGCGCAACCGCCGCGCCAGTGTGCTTTTGCCGGCGCCTGAGGGCGAACTGAGTATGATCAAAAGACCACGGCGGGTTTGGGCATCGTTCATCTTGTCATTCCACGTTCTGCACTTGCTCTCGCATCTGATCAATCAGGGCTTTAAGGGCCAGTCCAACAGCCGTCAGATCAGCGTTCTGGGCTTTTGAGCAAAGCGTATTGGCTTCGCGATTGAACTCCTGCATCAGGAAGTCGAGCTTGCGGCCGACGGCTCCGCCGTCGTTCAATAGCGCCCGCGCAGCGCTGACATGTGTATGCAAGCGATCAATCTCTTCCGTTACATCAGATTTGACGGCCAACAAGGCAAGCTCTTGGGCGACACGGTCCGGGTCCGCACCGTCCGTGTTATCCAGAACGCGGGCCAGGTTGCGTTTCAAGTTTGTTGCCACATCGTCTTTGCGTGCCTCTGCCAGATCGGCCGCTTCCACAGTCAGCCTTTCAACTTCGGACAGTTGACCCAACATCACATCGCGCAAGGACGTGCCTTCACGAACACGCATGTCGTCGAACGCATCCAGCAGCACAGGCACTTCTGCCAGCAGAAACGCACGCAACGGTGCCGGGTCGTCCTGTGCCGACCCTGCATCCATAACCCCGCGCATATTTGCAATGTCAGTAGCACGTGAAGGCGCCAGCGACAGACCTTGATCCATTGCCTCGGCTTCGATGGCAAGCAGGTTCTGAACAACGGCACGCATGGTCTCTTCGTTCAGAGATAAACTTACCGCAGCATCCTCACGTGTGATGCGCAGGGACAACGTGACATTGCCCCGTTTCGCACACGCCGTGACCAACGGACGCAGTGCCGTTTCCAATCCGTCGATCCAATCCGGGACGCGCAATCGCACATCCAACCCCTTACCGTTTACACTGCGGATGTCCCACGCCCAGCGAAATGGGGAAGATGCGCCTGTGGCCGCGGCGAAACCAGTCATGGATCGCAAGGCGACGTCTTTGGATGTTTTCGTCATGTTATTGCGTTTAGGGGGTAGTTCACGGCGGGGCAAGCCACTGCCCCTACTCGCGGACGCAAGATCGGGATTAACCACTTGTTAGCTTTCTTCGAGCGGTTTCCTGCAAATTTGATATGCTTTGCATCATTCCCATTGCAATCGGTCCAACGGACCACGTGAGAGTATGTACAGATGGACAAATCAGACCTTACCCCGCACAATGTACGTGCTATGACAGAGTTCCGCGCAGAGACTGGTTTTTCGGCGATTTCGCAGGTTGAGGCCTATTGGGAAGGCTTGCGCGGCACCCGTTTGATGCCCAAACGGTCCGAGATTGACCCGCGCGGTATTGAATCAGCGCTTGAATACACGTTCGTTCTTGAACGGATTGCACCGGGAATGGCACGCATTCGGATTGCAGGCAGCCATCTGGGCGATCTTATGGGCATGGAAGTGCGTGGCATGCCGCTGACATCACTGATCACACCGCCCTGTCGCCGCCAGATCTCTGATGCCATTGAAGATGTCTGCCAACGTCCTGCAATGTGCGAATTGCGCATGAGCGCCGAGACAAACATTTCCAAGCCACAGATGGAGTGCCGTTTGCTGCTGCTGCCACTCAAAAGCGATCTTGGCGATGTAAGCCGGATTCTCGGGTGTTTGGTCGCACAAGGTGACATTGGACAGACACCACGCCGATTCAGCGTGGTTGGTACGCGTATTCGGCCAATTTCGTCGCCGTCTTCGGTACCGGCAACCATTAAACCAGCTCTAGAGCCCGAACCAAAGCGCGCCCGTGTGGATGGTTTTGCTGAAAGCCAGAAACGCTTTGAAGCTTCAACGACCCGGCCCAATGTTCCTTATCTGCGACTGGTCAAGTCGGACGATAACTAGAAAACGAAGTCCCGAGTTCCAGAGATGCGCCGGACGTTTTGTCTGGCGCATCCTTTGTTTGATCAGCTCGCCGCGCGGGCTTTTGCGCGGGTGGCGCGCAATTGCGACAACTCTTCCGCCACAAGGAACGCCAATTCCAGTGATTGCGACGCATTGAGACGCGGATCGCATGCCGTGTGATAGCGGTCGCTCAGGTCTTCTTCCGTCACTGCACGTACACCACCAGTGCATTCAGTAACGTCCTGTCCCGTCATTTCGAAATGGACGCCGCCGGGTACTGTACCTTCGGCAGCATGAACGCCAAAGAATTCACGTACTTCACGCAGGACACTGTCGAACGGACGGGTCTTGTATCCGGTCGAAGACTTGATGGTATTGCCGTGCATCGCATCACAGACCCAAACGACCTCTGCGCCCTCCTCGCGCACGGTGTTGATCAGGCGCGGCAGGTGTTCACCTACAGATCCGGCACCAAATCGGGCGATCAGAGTCAGGCGGCCAGCCTCGTTCTCCGGGTTCAACTTGTTCAGCAACACCTTGAGGTCTTCGGTAGCCATGCTGGGGCCGCATTTCAGACCGACGGGGTTCTGAACACCGCGTGCAAATTCAACATGTGCGCCATCAGGCTGACGCGTGCGGTCTCCGATCCAGATCATGTGACCCGATCCCGCCAGCCATTTGCCGGTGGTTGAGTCGATCCGTGTCAGCGCTTCTTCGTACTCAAGCAGCAGCGACTCATGGCTGGTATAGAATTCGACGGACGAAAATTCATGCGTGGTATCCGCATCAATGCCAGCCGCGGCCATGAAGTCGATAGTGTCCTGAATGCGGGCTGAGATTTCGCGGTACTTTTCCGCCCCTGCCCCATCGGCAAAGCCCAACGTCCACGAATGCACCATATTCATGTCGGCAAAACCACCGGTCGAGAATGCACGCAGCAGGTTCAGCGTGGCCGCTGCCTGAGTGTAGGCCTGCAGCATCTTCCGTGGGTTCGGAATGCGCGCCTCTGGAGTGAAGTCCAGCTCATTGATGATATCACCACGGTAGCTGGGCAATTCCACGCCATCCACCACCTCGGTCGGAGCCGAGCGCGGCTTGGCGAACTGGCCCGCCATGCGACCAAGTTTGATAACCGGAACCTTTGCTCCGTACGTCAGCACCATAGCCATCTGCAACATAACTTTGAAGGTGTCGCGAATGCTATCTGCGCTGAACTGGTCAAATGCCTCGGCACAATCACCGCCCTGCAGCAGAAATGCGTTGCCGCGAGATGCATCGGCGAGATGAGCCTTTAGCCGCCGCGCCTCGCCTGCAAACACCAGGGGAGGATACTTTGCAAGTTGCGCCTCAACCGCGTTCAGTGCCGCAGTATCGGTATAATCGGGCATCTGGATCCGGGGCTTGGCGCGCCAGTCAGACTTTGTCCAATCGCTCATCTTGTCTCTCCGCAAAAGCTGTTAGCGGTCTCATGACCGGGGCCTTCTATACAAAAGCTATGCGGGGGACACCATATCACAAATGCGCCCTCTTGACGTGGCGTTTACACCGTGATCAGGCTGACGAAACCTCCGGGTCAGGACGCCCGGCAATAAGAACAGGACACCTACCGAGATGTCGCTCTCTCGCCCGGCTACAGAGCCTCGCCAAGAAGTCGCCAAACCCAAGCGTTTTGTGTTTGTCCTACTTGATAACTTTACGTTGCTCTGTTTCTCCGCCGCGTTGGAAAGTTTGCGCATTGCCAACCGTATGGCAAACCGCGAACTCTATTCGTGGAAGATCATTGGTGAGGGCGGGGACGTCGCCCAAAGCTCTGCGGGCACAGGGTTCCAATTGGACGGCGATCTGGACGAGTTGACCCGTGATGATGTGGTCATGATCTGTGGCGGCATCGATGTGCAGGCTGCCACGACCAAACGTTTGCTGAGTTGGATGCGCCGCGAAGCGCGCAAAGGTGTTCCGATGGCGGGGCTTTGTACGGCCGCCTACTCCCTTGCGAAGGCGGGGCTGTTGGATGGTAAGAAAGCAACGATTCACTGGGAAAACCAAGACAGCTTTACCGAGGAATTTCAGGAAGTCGAGTTGACGAAGTCTGTTTTTGTCATCGATGAAAAGCGTTTGACCACGGCCGGCGGCACGTCTTCGATCGACCTGATGCTGAAACTGATCGCAGATGACAACGGCGAAGACCTTGCCAACGCCGTAGCGGATCAGTTGATCTATTCATCCATTCGCACAGATCAGGATACACAACGATTGTCCGTACCCACCCGCATCGGGGTTCGGCATCCGAAGTTGAGCCAGGTCATCCAGATCATGGAGCAGAATATAGAGGAACCGATAAGCCCCTCCATCCTTGCCAAGGATGTCGGCATGTCGACCCGACAGCTCGAACGTCTGTTTCGCCGCTACCTGAACCGAAGCCCAAAGCGCTACTACATGGAATTGCGTTTGCAGAAGGCGCGGAACCTGTTGATGCAGACAGACATGAGCGTCATTAACGTGGCATTGGCCTGCGGATTTGCATCACCGTCGCATTTCTCAAAGTGCTATCGAGCGCACTACGATACGACCCCCTATCGCGAACGGGGCACGCACGCAGCACGTCTATCTATCTGATACCCTGCCATGCCCCCCCAGGCTGCGAAAGCTAGTCGGTGCTGCCTCGGAACCCCGTTGCCACAACAAACTTCTCCGAACTGTCGGCGCGCGACGCCGGTGGTTTGACATTGGCGACCTTGTCAAAGCGTTGTTTGAGCAGCTTTTGCAAGCTGCCCTCTGCCCCGCCAGCCAGAACCTTGGCAACAAACGTTCCTCCGTCATCCAGAACGTCAAAGGCAAAGTAGGCTGCTGCCTCGCACAACGAGATAATACGCAAGTGATCAGTTTGTTTGTGACCAGAGGATGCAGCGGCCATGTCCGACATCACCACGTCCGCCTTGCCGCCCAACCATTCCTTTACCTTCAGGTCTGCGTCATCTTCCATGAAGTCCAGCTGGTGCAACTCGCACCCGGCAATCGGTTCCATTTCCTGCAGGTCGACCCCAAGAATGGTGCCGACCGCCTTACCCGATTTTTCACCAAGAGCATTCACGCGTTTCACGGCAAGCTGACACCAGCCGCCGGGCGCCGCGCCCAAATCCACCACACGGGCACCAGGAACCAGAAAACGATACTTGTCATCCAGTTCCATGATTTTGAACGCCGCACGCCCGCGGTAGCCTTCGGCCTGGGCCCTTTTGACATACGGGTCATTCAGTTGCCGTTGAAGCCACCTGGTTGAAGACAGCTTGCGTCCTCGCGCGGTCTTAACCTTGACCTTAAGATCACGTTGGCCGCGTCCGGATGTATTCTTGCCTGTCGGGGTCTTGGCCACGTTGCCACCTTTCAGTTTCATACCGGCGCGCTGCGCACTGTGTTCCGTTTCAAGAGACCGCGAATATAGGGCTCAACACACAGAAATGCATGCCGTGCCTACCATTTTCCGCAATGCGTCTTGCCGATAACATCGATTGACCGGTGGCGCATCTGCTTATTCCAAAGGCCCGCAATCATGCAGACGCTGCCATCGGGCAAAGCTCATTAAGTTTTTCTTCGTTGGACCGACCAGCGTCAAATCCGTTGATCATCCAACACGCCATCCGCGCTCATCTGTGCATAAAGCAAACCCTCGCGCAGACCGCGGTCGGCCACTGACAGACGGTTTGTCGGCCAGCACCGCATCAATGCCTGAAGGATTGCGGCTCCGGACATGATAAGTGCGTGCCGGTCTGACCCAATACGCGGATCAGCACGCCTCCCTCCTGGACCCAAAGCGAGGTAGGAACGGATGACCGTATCGATCTGGTCTGAGGTCATGCGCAGACCGTCTACCTTGGTTCGGTCATACCGTTTCAGACCAAGATGCGAGGCAGCAACTGTCGTGACAGTGCCAGATGTTCCGATGATTTGGAAACGCTCAGTCGGCTCCGTCGCATGATAGGGAGAGAAGTCAGCCAGGTTTTCCTCAAAGAACCAACTCATAAGGGCAAATCGTGCCGCATCATCATCCACGTCGTTGAACTGTTCGCGTAAAGTCGCCACGCCCAAAGGAACACTGATCCAATCCACAACACGTGCTTCGGGCATGTCGGATGCGGCTTGTTTGAAACCGGAATGAAGGCGCATGATTGACTGCGGCCGGTCAGCGCGCGGGACTTGTGACAGGTCCAGCCATACAAGCTCGGTTGATCCTCCGCCGATATCGACCACCAAAAGGTTTTCGGTTTTTGGGCTGACCAGTGGTGCGCAGGATACAACGGCCAGCTGGGCCTCTTCTTCGGGTTTGATGATATCCAGTCGCAAACCGGTTTCGTGCTGGACACGCTGAACAAAATCCTTTGCATTCAGCGCTCTGCGGCAGGCTTCGGTTGCGACAAGACGCATTCGCTTAACCTTGTGACGCTTCAGTTTCTGCTGGCAAATCCGCATGGCCTGTACGGTCCGTGACATGGACCCGCGCGACAGCTTTCCCGACTTCTCCAGACCGAGGCCGAGTTGCACAGATTTCGAGAAACTGTCCACAACCTGAAACCCCGCGCCCTTCGGCTCGGCTATCAACATGCGACAACTATTTGTACCCAGATCAAGCGCGGCGTAAAGCTCGGGCGATCCTGGGGCACGCGGAACGGGCTTGGCCCCCTGTCGGGAGCCTTTAGTCTTTGTCGCGCCCGAACCTTGGGGACGCTTTGGCGCCATCTTCTGCGCCTTTCATAACGGGTTGAGCCGACGATATGTCCTGTGACGTGATCGCGCAAGTGGCTTGATCAGGCCACCGCGTGTACGTGTCTGCGCTCAAATGGATTGTCAAAAAAAGGAGCAATATGAGTGTATTCGTCCTCAAGAAGGACCCGCAAAACGCGCTGCGTTTGAACGGAAAGATCGCCCAGATGAAGGTGCCGGTCGCTCGAATTGAAGTGGGGGATGACAACGTCGCGTCCTGTGTGGGCACTAAGCTCCGCGCCCAGATCAGCCATTTCGTTGGTACGAAAGACGCTATTGTAGGCTGACCAATCTGTTCCGGTGAACAACGCGGTTGGCAGGGTATGATGCTTGATATCCGATGACGTCGCGATATAGGCGCTCAGGTTCTGAAAAAAGTAGTCGGGATCTGGCTCAGTAGGCAAATGCACCCTGCCCCGTCTGATCTTGCGGCAATGGCTAAGAATACCCAGCCCCTCAACACGATTTGTATAAACAGCAAGCAGCCGTTTGAGAGGATCGCGCACGACAGTGAAACGATAATGATTTTCCAGAAAATCCCATCTGTGCCTGCGAAACCGCATAGTGGGATAGATGGCATGCACTTGTTTTTGCCCAAGTGTTTCAGCAAGGTCATGTGCTTGCAGTGGATCAAGCGCAGCAAGTGCCGCCTTGACGGACGAACACGCAGCCTTTGGCACAGCCATATAGGCCAGCCGATGGGAATCGACTCGAATAACCATTATTTCCTACCCGACATTTTTTGTCTTGTTTGCGCCATTTTACCCAAGCGACGGCCCAGCCAAACAGGCATAAAATCGAAAATGCAGCGCTGTTGCAAATCAGAGTCAGTGAGTGCGAAGTCGCAACGGTGGTTTCCTTTGTCGAAAATGAGCCGCAGACACCCTAGATCGTCGCGTAATTAGGGCGAAAGCCATGCGGAGGAATCACATGCCTGATGTCACAATCGTCTACTGGCGCGACATCCCTGCCCAAGTGATCGTGGGCAAGGGGCGGCGTGGCTCCAAACGTCAGCTTGAGGAGCGGTTTGAGCAAGCTATCGATAGAGCTGCAATGAAGGTCAACGCCAAGGATGCCGACGCTTATCTGGCCGAATGGCGCAAGGCTGAACCATACACCGTCGATGGCGATCCAGCAGAAGTGGCGGAAAGCGAAGCTGTTCGGCTTGAAACGGAATACGACCAAGCGCGCATCAAGGCGCTGATTGACAACGAGGGATGGGCGTAACGCCCAAACACAGGGAGGTGCCGCAATGGCATTGCTGAACTTCAAACGTGACGACGGTCCAGTGGCCGGTGCCCTCTCGCCAGAGGTAGAGACGTTTCTTCAGGGGTATTCCATCGAAGTGATGCCGCGCACATCCCAGAAGGTAGATGATTTTCGCGCCATACTGCCCGCAGGCACACGCGTCTACATTGCCCACATCGAAGGGACACCGATCGAAGACATGGTGGCCACAGCCAAGCGCTTGAATGCCGAAGGCTTTCCCGTCATGCCACACTTCCCCGCGCGCATCATCAAGGATCAGACAACACTGAACGATTGGATCGCCCGGTATCAGGGTGAGGCAAATGTCGATCAAGCGCTGCTGTTGGCGGGCGGTGTCGATCAACCCCATGGTGATTTCCACAGCTCGATGCAGTTGATGGAAAGCGGTGCCTTTGACAAGGCAGGTTTCAAGCGCCTGCATGTGGCAGGACACCCCGAAGGCAACAAGGATATTGATCCTGACGGTGGAATGAAAGCCGTCGACGAAGCTCTTGCTTGGAAACAAAAATTTTCTGAACGTACCGACGCAGAAATGGCCATTGCCACACAGTTCGCCTTCGAGGCCGGCCCGATTATAAAATGGGCTGACAGCCTCGGGGCTGCCGGTGTTGACCTGCCCATTCATATAGGGATCGCGGGCCCCGCCAAGCTGCAAACCATGATCAAGTTTGCGATCGCTTGCGGCGTAGGGCCATCGCTGCGCGTGTTGCAACGCCGAGCCAAGGATGTGACCAAACTGTTGCTGCCGTTTGAGCCTAACGAAGTCGTGTCGGAGCTTGCCTCACACAAGGCTGCGAACCCCGGCTTCAACATCACTCACGTGCATTTCTTCCCCCTTGGCGGGATCAAGGCCAATGCCAATTGGGCGATTGAAAACGGAGGCTCTTCGGCTATTCCAGCTGCTGTAGGCTAACTTCACTCATAACCGTCCTGAAAAGGTTTCAAGCCAGAGCCTCTCGCGCATCAGCTTCGCGCGCGTTAGGTGTCTTTCCCAGTCGGCGGGATGTCGTTTTGACCTGCGCAGCAATGCGGGAATCGGATCAACACTCCGCAAAACCCAACGTACAAAGGCCGCGCCCATGACCCGCACTGTTGTCGAATCCAAAACCAAGACCGCATTGATCGGCTTTGATCAACCCTTCTGCGTGATTGGTGAACGGATCAATCCTACGGGCCGCAAGATCTTGAACGAAGAGCTGGAGCGAGGAGATTTCTCGCGCGTCGAAGCCGATGCGGTGGCGCAGGTCGCGGCAGGCGCAACCGTGCTTGATATCAACTCGGGCGCTGTTTTCTCGAACAAGATGGCCGAAGACCCGCGCTATGCCGACAACAATTTTGTCGAGCCGGAGCTGATGAAGCAGTTGGTTCAGCACGTTCAGGCCGTGACCGACTGCCCGCTCTGCATCGACAGTTCAGTGCCCGGTGCATTGGAGAACGGCCTGGCCGCTGCCGAAGGTCGCCCGCTTCTGAACTCCGTGACTGGAGAAGAGGAACGACTGGACCTCGTTCTGCCTCTGGTCAAGAAGTACAACGTGCCGGTCGTGGCCATCTCGAATGACGATACGGGTATTTCCGAAGATCCGGATGTCCGTTTTGCCGTCGCCAAGAAGATAGTAGAGCGCGCAGCGGATTTTGGTATTCCGGCCCATGACATTGTCGTCGACCCGCTGGTCATGCCCATAGGTGCAATGGGCACTGCTGGCTTGCAAGTCTTCACGCTCGTACGCCGCTTGCGGGAAGAGCTGGGTGTCAACACAACGTGTGGGGCATCGAATATTTCGTTCGGCTTGCCCAACCGGCATGGCATCAACAACGCCTTTCTTCCCATGGCCATGGGCGCTGGCATGACGTCCGCCATCATGAACCCTGTTGCGCTTCCCGTTGGCCCCAGCAAAATTGCCGAAAAGCGGGCCGAGGTCGAAGCTGCAGGCATTGTTCTGCCACAAGGAATGGATGATGAAGCATTCGTGCAGATGTTTGGCATCGGATCCACGAAACCGCGGGCTGGCAAAGAGATGGAGGCCATACGTGCGGCCAACTTTCTGACCAACAATGACGAAGGTGGTGGTGCATGGATCCAGTTCAACCGTGTCGCCCCAAAGGCCGGTGAAGAAGGACGCGGGCGCGGCGGCCGGGCGGGCGGACGGCGACGCGGCTGACTTCAAGACACTGACAAACAATGAAACTGCTTGAGGTGCTATCTCGAGCAGTTTTTTTGTGCTCACCAGTTTGCAAAGCACAGGGTCAGTAACCCGGTTTTAACAGACCGTCCGCTAAACCCCACCTAGGCTTTGCAATCAGGAGGGAACGGATGATCCGCCGGAAACTTGCATTTTTTCATGAACTCCATGTCTGATGCTTTACTCCTGCCCGAACGTCTAGATGCGGTCACAGCACCAGCCCTCGTCTCGCAATTGCTGACGAACAGTAGCGGTGCCATACGTCTCGATGCACGACGCACCAGCCACGTCGACATGTTTGGAGCGCAAGTGCTGCTGAGCGCGAGATGTACGGCCCAAGCAAGAAATTCCGCTTTTTGCATTCTGCACGTTCAAGACTGCGTACAAGACCAGCTGACGTCCATTGGACTTGCTCATCTGACACAACCGGAGGAAGACACATGAGCCTCGAAGTACTTGCTGTCGATGACAGCCGGACGATGCGCGACATGATCCGGTTCGCTCTTGAGCCCGCGGGCTTCACCGTACACACCGCCGAAGATGGCGTACATGGTACAGAAGTGCTCGACGCGATAGACCCGGATGTCATCATCACCGACATCAATATGCCGCGCATGGATGGGTTTGGCTTCATCGATGCGGTTCGCGACCGTGGCCAGTACAAGGCAACGCCAATCTTGGTGCTGACAACAGAAGCGGCCCCAGAGATGAAGATGCGCGCGCGCAACGCAGGGGCAACTGGCTGGATCGTTAAACCGTTCGACCCTGTGAAATTGGTAAAGGCATTACAAATGGTCGCAGGATAACGGTCGGATGACGTCTTCGGACCCCATGGCAGAAATTCGCGCGTCGTTCTTTGTCGAGTGTGAGGAGCTGCTCGAGGCATTGCAGGACGGGCTGCGTGAACTTGATGAAGGCACAGATGATGGTGAGACGATCCATGTCGTGTTTCGCGCAGTCCATTCCATCAAGGGTGGTGCTGGGGCTTTCGGATTCGAGAGCATGGTACAGTTTGCACACCAGTACGAAACGGTCTTGCATGCCGTACGCTCAGGCGAAATTGCAATTGAACCTGATCTCCTAAACCTTTTCTTTCGCGCGACTGATCATTTGTCGGACCTCGTTCGCACCCATCGGGACGGGCTGGACCCCCCTAAAACTGAAAGGGCGGCGCTACTCGGCGAATTGGAGGCAAAAACCGGCTCTGTGCCGCACGTTGAGACAGTGGAAGAAATCGCTTTCGAACCGATCAAGGTTGATGTCGCTCAGACAGTGATGTGCGAGGATGCTCCCACGAATGCTTTAACATACGACATCGTCTTCGCGCCGGAGCCGGAGGCATTTGAAACCGAGCACGATGTAGCAGCTTATCTTACCGTTCTATCGGGCCTGGGCGAGCTTGAGGTCCACTGTGACACAAGCCGATTACCGACGCTCAATCAATTGGTGCCACAGACCGTTTACCTGAGCTGGTTGTTCACTTTGACGACAGAGTTTAGCCAATCCGAAATCGTATCTGTGTTCGAGTCTATAGATGGCGCGTGCGACCTGCAAATCTCTGCCCGCTCACACGTCAATGCACCAGAAATCACCCCCACACTGAGCGTAGATAGATCCCCAATCCAGCAGCCGCGAAAGACAGATCAGCGCGCCGTACGGTCTGTAACGAGCAAAGCTGTTGTGCGCGTCGATGTAGATCGGATCGAACGCCTGGTTAACCTTGTTGGCGAACTGGTGATCAACCAAGCAATGCTAAGCCAAAGCCTGGTTGATGTAGGGCTGCCCCCGCACTCTGACGCCGTGAACGGGCTGGAGGAATTCCAGCGATTGACACGCGATATTCAGGACAGTGTGATGATGATCCGGGCGCAACCAGTAAAGTCGCTGTTCCAGCGTATAGCACGGATTGTACGCGAAGCTTCGGCATCCGTTTCCAAGGATGTGCGGCTTGTTACCGAAGGCGAAACGACCGAACTCGATAAAACAGTGATCGAACGCCTGGCTGAGCCGCTGACTCACATGATACGCAACGCGGTTGACCACGGTCTGGAACCTGCGGACGCACGGACAGCAGTTGGGAAACCAGCACAAGGTCAAGTAAGGCTGAGTGCCGCACACAAGTCCGGTCGTGTTGTGATCAACGTGTCAGACGACGGTCGCGGTATAAATCGGAAGAAGGTTCGACAAATTGCAATCGACAAGGGGCTTCTGCCGCGCGATGCAACCTTGACGGATGCCGAGATTGACAACCTTCTGTTTTTGCCGGGGTTTTCAACCGCCTCCGACGTCTCGGACTTGTCCGGGCGTGGCGTGGGGATGGACGTGGTGCGCACGGCTATCCACGGTTTGGGCGGGCGGATCACCATCAATTCCACACCGAACATCGGAACATCTTTCAGCATATCACTGCCTTTGACGTTGGCAGTGCTTGATGGCATGGTCGTTGCTGTAGCCGGTGAAACATTGGTCGTACCTTTGAACGTGGTCACCGAGGCTTTTACCCTATCCGAAACGGCTGCCGAGCAAGTCCAGCCTGGTCGCTTTGTATTGCGGGTGCGTGACGGTTTTGTGCCGCTTTTTGATCTTGGCGCCGCTCTTGGATATCGGCCCCCATGTGACACCTTTATCAACCGTGTGGCCCTGCTTTTAACCTTCGACGATAAGACGCGTGTGGCCCTCGTCGTCGACGAGATTCAAGATCAGCGCCAGGTTGTGATCAAGGGGCTCGATGATAGTCATTATCGCGCGCCAGGGATCGCAGCAGCCACGATACTCGGGGACGGACAGATTGCATTGATCCTAGACCCCGCTGATATCGTTGCAAACGCACCCAAAACGCAGGCGCGTGAGCGCGTCATGGTAGAGGCATGAACATGAGCGAAGCAGATACGGCGAAACCAATAGAATTGTTAGCATTCAAATTGGGTGATCACGAATACGCTCTCGACATCATGAACGTCCGGGAGATACGCGGCTGGACACGGGCAACTCCAATGCCGCTTGCGCCTAGTTTCATGCGCGGCGTCATCAATCTGCGCGGGACGGTGTTGCCGGTCATGGATTTGGCTGAGCGCCTGGGTTTGCCCAAATGCGGCCAAAGTGACCGGAACGTAATCATTGTCATCAAACATGGTGAAGGCATGACCGGACTGCTTGTCGGTGCTGTATCGGATATCGTGGCGCTCAACGAAGAGGACATGCAAGCACTGCCGGATGCAGCCCCGTCCGACGGTTCCGGCGTCATCAGGTCGCTGACCCTGATAGAGGATCGCATAATACGGGTCTTAGACTTAACACAAATCTTGGTGCGGGCAGAAAGTGACGCCGCTTGATGCGACAGATTCCAGGCCAACCCTGGTTGGACGATCGACAGTTTCATATGATCGCCTCGCTCGCCCATCGAGAGAGTGGCATCAAGCTGGCGCGCGAGAAAAAGCTGATGGTACAATCTCGATTGCGGCATCGGTTGCGGGCTCTAAAGCTGGGTACCTTCTCAGATTATGCCGATCACGTGCTGTCACAAGATGGTGCTGAAGAGCGTCGCTTCATGATCTCAGCACTGACCACGAACGTGTCCCACTTCTTTCGCGAAGCACAACACTTCGAATTGATGAGCGAAAGACTTATACCTGTTTTTCGTAAACGCATGGACCGAAATGAGCGCATCCGCATCTGGTCCGCTGGATGCTCGAACGGGCAAGAACCATACTCCATTGCAATGCACTTGCTTCGACAAGAACCGGCGCTTGCCTCAGCGGATTTCCGAATTCTTGGAACGGATATTGACCCACATGTTATCCGGCAGGCGAAGACCGGCAGATACACTTCATCCCAATTGGCGGGTTTGGCACAAGCTGATTTGGAGCAATTCACGGTTGCAAGTGGCGACAGCCAACCTCACCGTCATATGACCGAAGTGTTGAAGAAGATCGTCCTGTTCAAAGAACTGAACCTTATTTCAGATTGGCCCATGCGGTTCACTTTTGATGCCATCTTTTGCCGGAATGTCGTCATTTACTTCGATCAGGTAACTCAGACGCAGCTTTGGCCAAAGTTTAGCAGTGCGCTTGCGCCTAGTGGTCTCTTTTTCCTCGGGCATTCGGAACGCATTTTGTCACCGGACAGCTATGGATTTCGTTCTGTAGGGCCAACGGCATACAGCAAGTGTTGTGAAGTGTCCGGCGCAGCGCGATAGGATACAAAAATGGCCCTACGAGATCAGATTCGAATTATGGTCGTTGACGACATGACAACCAGTCGCGGCTTGATTGCACAATCGCTTGAAGCATTTGGGATACGCCACATCTCCACCGCTCCAAATGGGGCAAACGCTCTGTCGCTTGTTGCCCGCGCGCCCGTGCACCTAGTCATTTCGGACTACAACATGCCGAACGTGGATGGGTTGAAACTTCTACATTCATTACGGAGTGGCTTCAGGACAAAGGACATCGGATTCATTCTGGTTACAGGCACGACCGAACAACGGATCATCGACTGCGGACGCAAGCTGGGCATGAACAACTATATCAGAAAACTATTTAAATCTAAGCAGTTGCGAAGGTGTCTTGAAGCCGTAATGGGGCCTCTGTAATGTCTCAACACGACGCGATGCCAATTCCCACCAGCCTTGTACTGTCGCGTATGGCTAATACGCTCGAAACACTGACTTGTGAGATGTCCAAAATCTCTCAACTGGTATCAGAATTGGCCAAGCAGTCTTCCTTAACCCTTTCAGGCGACCAGATTACGCGACTGCAAAATATGGACCGGATTTGCCAATCATTGCAGGACCTCTCAATCATTTCAAAATCGCTGGCAACGCAATCGCAAGAAAAGTTGTTTTCATCAGAAAATCTGCGGCTGGCAGAGACGAGATCAATCCTCGCTCCGGACGACACGGACAGTGTCCAGCCTGATTCTGGTTCAGTGGAACTGTTTTAACCGGGTGCGTGAATGTCGGTCACTCAGAACAACTCGAGGCCGTTACCACCCGGTGCTGCCACAGCGATGTCACGTACAGTCGTGTCCGTGACTTTTAGCATTGCCCGGCCCGTACCGGGCCAGAACCGCAGGTTTCTGGCGCGATATCCGCCCAGCGACTGTGTCATCACAGGAATACCTTCTTGCGCAAGATAGGACAGGGTAAAGGTCGCATTTTTTGCTCCGATATCCGAAAAGCCTGACATCATTTGCGCGCCACCAAAAACCTTGGCTCTCATTCTGCTCCGGACGGCGCCAAGTTTGATCAGGTCGTTTATCAACACCTCCATCGCATTGATGCCGGACAGCGCGCTGCGAGTGTCTCCGCTGCCAGACGTTGCCAGCAGCATATGGTTCATGCCCCCGACATGCACCACAGAGTCCCACAGACAGCAGGCCACGCAGGAGCCCAGCAAGGTCGAGATCACAATGTCAGGCGCAGAACCGATGGCGTGTTCACCTTGCGTGATATACAGGATCTGCTGCATGGTGTGATTTACGCCATCCCTTTGAGCCGCGTGGCCGTGCGCGTACTGGTCTGCCTCAGATTGGACTTCCGTTCTTCCGCCCCTTTGACCAAGGCGACAGCGGGCATCCCGCAGGCGGCTGACAAGCATTCAAATTGCGCAAAAAGCCAACTTGCACACAGAGTTGGGATCTTATTGGCGTAGCTCACCCAAGTCCCGACCAGCAACATCGTGCCAATCTGTCGTCCTCCAGCTGCAGCTGATCCGATGAAGACGTAAACCGAAACACACAACATGTTCACGTGGAACGGCCAGAATGCCCCAACCTCCCGCGCATTACGTTGCCACTCCAAGCCAGCAGCTTGATTGAGAGCCCGTATGAAACCGCGATATCTTTGTTCGTCCCGCTCGGCAGACTTCCAAAAGCCTGATTTGTTTATGGGTACCTGGACAAAGTGCTCGGCGACCTGTCCCGAGGCTACAGGCGACTTGGGTTGAGCAACCGGAACGTTCTCCGGAAATTGAGGACAGATATGTTCCATGGCGGCCAGATCACCATTGGAAACGCTCGCCGGGACGGGAGGGGCTGCATGGGACTCTGCGGGAAGTTCGTTACTTATGGTTCCAATGCGACAAAGCGACATTTGAATGCGCCCGTTCACGAGCAATGTCTTTCCGCACACTGATCTGCCCGCCAATGCGTTTCCCATGGCGGGCAGAGTACGTTCTTATCGATGAATTTGGTGTTAATTTGACCTTGGCTTGCCACTTCCTAGGGCACACCACATCATCAGGCGGTGACCGCCTTCATGAACCGATCCTTGATCACGACGGGGTCCATGGTGATGACCGGCATCTTGGCGTTGCCGCTATCGCATTTGACAACCATGACGGTCATTTTCTGCTCAGCAATTGCCTTTTCAAGCGCAGGGCCGGTGTCAACGTCCATCACCTCGACTACGTTATCGCAGCCTGCCGCCCGCGCCATACCAGCCAGCGACGTCTTCTTGCCAGTATAGGTCGGCTGGTCCCCCGTCGATCCATAGGAGCCGTTATCGATGATCATCAAGATGTAGTTGTCAGCAACGTTGTTGGCGATGGTCGGCAAGGTGCACAGATTGGTCAGCACCGACCCGTCCCCATCGATAGAAATGACAGTCTTGTCTTGCGCCAGTGCAAGGCCCAGTCCGATCGATGATGACAGTCCCATCGTGCCCAACATGTAGAAATTTGTCGGCTGGTCGTCGATGGCGTGAAGCTCCTGGCTCGGGATGCCGATATTACACACAACCAGTTGATCGCGCAGGATGGGGGCAATTTCCTTAAGGATTTCAGAACGGATCATTGGTCGCCATAGCCTCCCCAGAAGTTGGCGTCCGTCAGGATCGCCACGGGTTTGTTGCACATGAATGTGTATTTCAGGATCATATCCAGTTCTTCCACATCTGACTGTTTGTGGAAGTGGTAGGTGGGGATGTTCATCTGCGCCAGCAGTGCCTTTGTATGCACGGCCATCTCGACCTGACACGCCACCGGCTCGCGCAATTCACCGCGATACGAGATCAGCATGGGCAATGGCATCCGGTAATACTGTATCAGCGTTGCCAGCGTGTTGATCGTCACTCCGATGGCCGTGTTCTGCATGATGATCGCTGGGCGTTTGCCCCCCATCCATGCACCAGCGCAAAGGCCCATTCCTTCGTCTTCCTTGTTCGAGGGGATGTGAAAAATCTCGTCGTGGTTGTCGATCTCTTCGATGACGCCCGCAAGCTGCTTGCAGGGCACCGTCGTTACGAATGATATATCGTTCGCCACGAGATCGTGGGTGATCTTCTTGTCTATGTTCATGATCCTGGGGTCTCCGGCATCAGGGGTGGAGGATGATCTTTGGCGCGGCAACGGCCCCGCTGCGCAAGTCGGCGAACGCGCTTGCGCCAGCAGATAATGGACGTTCTTCCGTCCAGTCGAGTGCACCAAGCCGACCATCGAAAATGGCAGCGCATGTGTCTCGGAAGTCCTGTGGTGTATAAGTGTATGTTCCTATGAATGTAATTTCCTGCAAAGTCATGCGCCGAATGTCGAGCCCACCGGTGTTTTCGCCCAGTCCGATGTGAACAATGACGCCGCCGGGTTCCGTGAGTGATGAAGCTGAAGCCCGAGTAGCGGCGTATCCCACGGCATCCACAACAAGACCGTAGCTGCCTGTCCCCGCGGGGACACATGGAAGATCACATTGTTTTTCAAGAAAAAGACGTCTTGCGTCATTGGGCTCTGCAATCGTTACATTGACTATGCCTTGCGCTTTCAATGCCAAGGCTGCGGCCAGACCGATGGCGCCTCCTCCAAGAACAAGGGCCGACCTGTTGGCCGCAGGATCCAGAGCCGAAAGGCCAAGGCGGACAGCATGCCAACTGACGGCAAGTGGTTCTGCCAACGCGGCCTTGTTCAGAGATACGTCCTTTGGCACTTCGACTAGGTTTGCCGGACGCATCGCCACCAGTTCGGCAAATGCACCTTCGCGCGGCGGCATTGAAATGATCTTGCGATCAGCGCACAGGTTGTCGCGGCCTGACACGCAGGCGACGCAGCGCCCACAACCCACAAGTGGATTGATGGTGACACGTGTCCCGTCGCAGGTCCCACCCACGATCACACCTGCAGCTTCGTGCCCAAGGATCAGCGGAGCGGGTCGCCGGTTATCATGTCCCAGATATGCATGCATGTCTGATCCACAGATACCCGAGGCAGCGACACGCACCAGTTCCTGTTCCGGCCCCGCCACAGCGTCGGGCACGTCACGGAACGTCAGTGTTTCGACGCCATCGTAAACTAGTGCTTTCATAATGCGGCTCCTCTCCTTCGCCACGACGCCAGCAAAGCTGCAGGTGATGCGAAATGGGTCAGCCTTCTGCACTCAGGTCAAAGTTTTCGCCGGGGAAATACTTGGCCAGACGAACATCCGCCGACCGCGCATGCCCCTCCATCCCCTCGAGACGCGAAATGCGTGCGGTTGCTTCGGCTACCGGTTTGGATCCTTCGCGGGTCGCCCGCTGCCATGTGACAATCTTCATGTATTTGTGCACCGACAGCCCACCGGTATAGTTGGCCGCCCCCGATGTTGGCAGGACGTGGTTCGTGCCCGATGCCTTGTCACCATAGGATACGGTTGTCTCCTCGCCAAGGAACAGGGAACCATAACATGTCAGCCGCTCAAGCCACCAATCCAGATCCTCGGCCTGCACTGTCAGGTGCTCCGGGGCATAATCGTCGGAACAGGCTGCCATCTCTTCACGATCTGAGCACAGGATAACCTCGGCATAGTCGCGCCATGCTGCGGTGGCGTTTTCACGGTTCAGCTCGGGCAGATCAGCGATCAAATCCGGGACCATGCCCATCACTTGCTCGGCCAGATCACGACTGTCGGTGACAAGCCAGACGGGTGAGTTATAGCCATGCTCGGCCTGGCTCACGAGGTCTGTTGCCACAATGTGCGCGTCGGCCTGTGCGTCCGCAAGGATCAGACTATCGGTCGGGCCTGCGATCATATCGATGCCTACGCGCCCGAACAGGATGCGTTTGGCTTCGGCCACGAACTGGTTTCCAGGACCGACAAGAATATTCGCCTTTGGCAGACCAAAAAGACCAAAAGTCATAGCCGCCACACCCTGCACGCCGCCCATGGCCATGATCTTGTCCGCTCCACAGATATGCGCCGCATAGACTATGGCCGGGGCCACACCCACACCGGGCCGTGGAGGCGAACACGCGGTGATGTGTTTACAACCCGCGACCTTGGCGGTGGTCACCGTCATGATGGCACTGGCGACGTGGCTGTAGCGTCCACCGGGGGCATAACAGCCCGCGGCATCCACTGGGATGGCTTTCTGACCTGCGATCAGGCCCGGAACGACTTCCAATTCAACATCCGCAACCGTAGCTTTTTGCGTTTCTGCAAATCGGCGCACATTGTCGTGGGCAAACTGAATATCGTCTTTCAGCTTGTCTGGAACTTGCTTGATAGCGGCTTCGATCTCGGCCTTGGTCAACAGTACATTACCTTCGTACTTGTCGAACTTCTTAGCGTATTCCAAAGCTTTGGCATCGCCCCCAGATTCGATATCGGACAAGATATCAGTCACAATCTGATTGACGTCAGACGCCCCTGATTTTGATGTGAGGGTCGCTTTTTTAAGGTATTCACGTGCCATCGGATGCCTTGCTTCACTTAGAATTCCGGCGCACGCTATGGCCTTGTTGTCAGGCGACGCAAGGTCAGTCAGGGCGGGATGTGCGACATTCACGAACAAGTCGCCACACTTTCGAATATTCGAAAGATGTGATGCGATAACGTCTCAATTTTGGGGGCTTCCGCGAGTGCAGCATTCACATCCTGAATACTGCAAGGTGGAAGCACCGCCGGACATACACGTCCGGCGGTGCATGGGTGTTAGCCGTCGATCAGGGCATTCAGCGTCGCGGATGGGCGCATGATGTCTGCCACTTTGTCTTCGTCCGTGTTGTAGTAGCCACCGAGGTCAACCGCTACGCCGCGACCGGCCATCAGCTCGTCCGAAATCATGTCAACCTTGTCGGCAAGTGCTGCGGCCAGATCCGCAAAAGATGCTGCAAGGTCCGCGTCATCGGATTGAACCGCCAATGCCTCTGCCCAGTAGAGAGCGAAGAAGAAATGGCTGTCACGGTTGTCCGGTTGGCCAACCTTTCGACCCGGTGACTTGCCCTCACCCAGCAGCTTGATGATGGCGGCGTCGGCGGCGTCACCCATGATCGCTGCCTTGGCATTGCCGTGCGCCTCGCCAAAGAAACGCAGGCTTTCCGCGATGGCGCAGAACTCACCCAAGCTGTCCCAGCGCAGGTGGTTTTCTTCGACCAGCTGTTGGACGTGCTTCGGGGCCGACCCGCCTGCCCCGGTTTCGAACATGCCCCCGCCGTTCATCAGCTTCACCACAGAGAGCATCTTGGCAGATGTGCCCACTTCGAGGATGGGAAACAGGTCCGTCAGGTAGTCACGCAACACGTTGCCGGTGATGGCGATGCAATTGTCACCCGCCGTGATGACGTTGAGCGCGTGGCGTGTGGCTGCTGCAGGGTCCATGATCTGGAAAGTGTCCAACTTGCCTTTGGCGTCCAGCAACGGCGTGATCATCTTGATCAGTTCCGCGTCATGGCCGCGCGTCTTGTCCAGCCAGAAGACCGACGCGTAACCTGTTGTTGCTTCGCGCGAAATTGCCAGATCGACCCAGTTCAAAACGGCTTCTTTGCGAGTGGAGGCCATGCGCCAGATGTCACCCGCTTCGACGTCGTGGCTGGTCAGCACGTCACCATTGCCTGCGATTACCTTGACGGTGCCGTCTGCTGGAATTTCAAATGTGGTGGGGTGCGAGCCGTATTCCTCCGCCTTCTTCGCCATAAGGCCAATATTCTGCACGGTGCCTGCGGTTGTCGGGTCCAACGCACCATTGGCTTTGAAAAAATCGACCGTCTCGGCATAGACCGGGGCGTAAGAGCTGTCGGGGATCACGCAGTTCGTGTCGCCTTCGTTCCCGTCTGGCCCCCAACCTTTGCCACCCGCACGCAGCACGGCGGGCATCGACGCGTCGATGATCACGTCCGACGGAACATGCAGATTGGTTATGCCCTTGTCTGAGTTCACCATGTACATGGGCGGTCGGTTGGCCATCACGGTGTCGATCTCGGCCTTGATCTCTGACCCGTTGGGCATGCCCGCCACCACGTCCAGCATGGCCCCCAGACCGGAGTTCGGGTTTACCCCCGCCGCTACGAAATCGTCGGCGTATTTGTCGAAGACGGGCTTGAGGTAGGCACGTACGGCGTGACCAAAGATGATCGGGTCCGACACCTTCATCATCGTGGCCTTCATGTGCAGCGAGAACAGTGTGCCGTCAGCCTTTGTTTCGTCAATGGATTTGGCAAGAAAGTCCATCAGGGCTGCGCGCGACATGTATGTGGCATCCACAATGGTGCCTTCCTGCATGTCGAGACCGTCCTTGAGAACGGTCACGGTGCCATCGGCGGCTATGTGCTCGATCTTCAGCGCACCCGCCTGGTCTGCAGTCAGCGTTACCGACGTTTCGTTCGACCGGAAGTCGCCCGCGCCCATAGTCGATACTTTTGTCTTGCTATCCGCGCTCCACACGCCCATCGAATGTGGGTTGTCCTTGGCGTAGGCCTTGACGGCCGCGGGGGCCCGGCGGTCCGAATTGCCCTCGCGCAGGACCGGGTTCACTGCAGACCCTTTTATGGCGTCATAGCGTGCGCGGATACCCTGTTCTTCGTCCGTGGCCGGTGCTTCCGGGTAGTCGGGTACATCAAAGCCCTGCCGTTGCAGTTCCTTAATCGCCGCTTGCAATTGCGGAACGGAGGCCGAGATGTTGGGCAGTTTGATGACATTCGCGTCGGCGGTCGTCACCAAGCTACCAAGGGCGGCCAAATCGTCACTTTGCGCTTGTGCGTCTGTCAAACGCTCAGGGAAGGTCGCCAGAATGCGGCCTGCGACCGAGATGTCGCGCGTCGAAACGTCGATACCAGCAGCTGAGGCAAATTTACGCACGATGGGCAGCAAGGACGCCGCCGCCAGTTGCGGCGCCTCGTCAGTGACGGTGTAGATAATGTCGGGAGCGGCGTCTTGGGGCATAAGGCAGTCTTTCGCTTGTTTCAGACAAGAGGGGCGCGCGATACAGAGTTCTGCACACCATGGTATGCCGTGCAGATAACGGGTCATGGACCAAGGCTCAATGCCAGTCACGCAAGCGCGACAATTGTATCCGTTTCCCACGTCTTGAGCGCAGATATTACGATGGAATGCCGGTGTAAAATATCAAAAACTCGCTGAATCCCCTACATGTGGCAACGGACATGCCGCATTTCAAAGTGGAGCAGATGAGCCTTTGGAGTGTCCGCGCCGCGTAGGATCGGTAAAAGTGCGGCCATTCTTTATATTCCGCACAGTTGACGCACAGCATTTTCACGGCAATGCTCAATCTATGAGCAGAATACAAACGATGTGCGCTGCGCTCGTCGTTATGGCCAGCGGGATCGAACAGGCGGCCGCCGACAGTGACATCGCGTTCTCCTTCGCCGAATGCGCTGGCCGTTTCTCGGCCGAAATGGAGCATGCGTGGCTACTGAACGACCCGGCTGCAAACGCATTTGAACAAGACCGCGCATCCTTTGTCAGTTTGACCGATGCATCCCTTGCACCCGGTCAAGGTCGTGCGATCCTGAGCCACAGAATTGAAGTGAAGCTTGCACACGCTGCGCTGTTGCAGCAGTCAAGTTTTGGAACACGACCAGATCGCGCCACAATGGCGCGACGCGTCGCCGACCAGCATCTTTCGACCTGTCGAACCCTTCTGCTTGGCAGTTAATCACACCCCATCGCTGTTCTGTGAAAACGGTATCGTTGCGGGCCTTGAGCCTGCTCACGTCAGGTTGCACAGTGCGGAAATCTGACTGTGATCCTCCGAAAGGCCACTCATGACCGCTGCGTCCCAAATCCTTCTTGGCAGCACCCTCCTGACCATGTGCGCCCTGATCCACGTGGGCGTCGTCGCAATCCTTGTTCCTTTTCTATCGCACATGGCAGATTGGCTGGAACGATCCGGCTCAGGTTTGCGGACACTGATCATCACCGGCCTCAATGTTCTTATACTCCTGATTGCGCACACGCTTCAGGTTTGGTCGTGGGCCCTTGCCTTTTTCGCGATGAATGCTTTCGATGACTTTCCGACCAGCATTTACTTTTCGACAGCCACATACACGACCCTGGGATACGGTGATCTGCTGCTTGATCCGGGACTGCGCATTTTTGGTACGTTCGCTGCAATCACGGGCTTGCTGACCTTTGGGATCAGCACTGCGCTTCTGATGGGGGTTATCGTCAGGTTGTTGCCGTCCATTGACGACGAAGATTAGAGGTCGTGTTCTGTTGAAGGATCTGTGTTCGGATCCGGATCAAGGTCGTTCACAAGTTGAACCGCGATTGCAATTGGAACCCGCCTTAGGGCGCTAACCACGTACCGCGCCACCCATCGCTCCGAACATATTCGGCGCGGCGGTGCCTCTCTCCCAAATGCACCAGATCAATATGATCCACCCTGCAGTGCAACACTGCAAACCTGTCGCGCACAGGCGGTTTTTTATAGCCAAACACCTCTTTGATAGGCGTGCCCGGATCAGGCATCGTACCATAGGATACGCGAGAGGTTGGCGGCACTTGCACCCAAGCATCCTCCGCCGCTTTGCCTGTCAGAATTTCGGCAGTTGTTGTCAGACGAATCTGAACCTGTGATCGAGGTATCCAAACGTGAATCGCGGCCCTGGGCGATGCTTTCAGCGCTTTGACTTTTGGCGTAAGGATATCTGTATGTACTTCGACGACAGCCTCGGCTTGTGCGGCATGGCGCAGCGCAACTGTTCGGGCTTCGGGAAGGCCCTCGGGTGACACCGTAGCAAAGGTCGGATAACGCGCCGGCGACTGGCTGTCTGCAACACCCTGCTGCAAGTGCCGCCAACCTTCGTCTAGGAACGCGGCAAGATTGCCCAGATCACTCATAGCCTGTCATCTCCAGATACCCCACGCCCGAATGGCTGCCGGTGATTGTTACGGGCCCTTCCCAATAAGGAATGGTTAGCGGCATCCAAGCGTTTGTATTCATCGCCGCCACCACAGCATCAACGCCTCTGTCTGGCAATTGGACCCGCCAAGTCGTCGGCACTTCGCGTCCGGCTACAGCGCTTCGCACAATTGGCTCAGCAGTAAAGGCACCATCCGGATATGCTGTCGTGCCGCCATCCGCCTCAATCCAGGTCGACGCGTTATACAGCGTTCCATCGCGTTGACGCAGCTGAAAGCCCATCAGCTTGTCACCGCTATCGAAAGACAATGAAAACCAGTCCCAACCCAATTGTGTCTCGGACAGTGGTTGCGAAGACCATTCACGATCTAACCACGCGTTACCCGTGACCTGTACCGATCCGGTCGGCAACATCAGGGTGCCGGTGATCCGATAGAACGGCTGCGAATAATAGTAACTCGCCTGCCCGTCCGCAGATTTGACCGAATATCCGCCCTGCCCTTGAAAAACCAGTGGCCCGTCCGCATGCATTGTCATGTTGTAGCCAAAGTCCGGGCCCTGTGCGCTTAACTTAAGCGTATCCAGATCTGGTCCTTCCATGACCCACTCATCGATCCACGCGCGAAACGGGTCGGCTTGCACTCCGGCCAGTTCCAAACCGCCGCGTGCAAAACGTTCAGTCGCAAAGTGTCCATCGGGTGTGGTCACCGCTGCATGGGCAAACCAGATTTGTGGCGACGCCCAACCGTCGACCTCGCCCGGAGCCAAAGCTGAGCGGAACAACGTCCATTGCAAGCCGTATGGGGTACCGTCGGCGGCCTGCATGTTGGCCGTTAGATACCACCATTCGATCCGATAGTCGGGATGTGGGCCATGATCGACAGGAAAGTCGAACTGCGGGTCGGGCTGCGGCATAGCGAAACCTTCGGCATCGGAACCAAGACCCGCAAAGCCCTGCGCCAGCGCAGCAAGGGGCCAAAACATCAGAAGGATCAGTACTTTAACGTTCATGGGCAAACACTTTGAGCAGCGCATTTGGAGGCGTCCGCATCAATCGAAGTGCGGGCCATGCCGCAGCGGCAATGGCGGCGAGCAGGGCATACAGTCCTAAACGTGCGTAGTCTGCGGGAAACAGGAACATGGGCAAGCGCCAGCCAAACGCCTCGACATTGATGATGGCCAACAGTACCCAAGTCAATCCAAGCCCGACAGGCAGGGCAAAGGCACATACAACCGCTGCAAATACAACAGCACGGATCAGTTCCAGTTGACCGATCCGCCGCCGGGTCAACCCAAGCGCCCAGACCGGGGCCAGTTGCGGCACTCGCAGATCGGCGAGGGTCAGCAAGCTCATCAATATGGCAAAACCGGCAACCGCCAGCGTCAATACATTCAGAGCAGCGGTCACGGTAAAGGTGCGGTCAAAGACCTGTAGCGAAAAGGCCTTGAGCGCTGATTGATCGGTAATTGCACCATCGGCCACGCCCATTTCGTGGGTCAGGATGGCGCGGACCTGCCTCGGATCATCGGTGCGCATGCCAAATTGGCGCGGTGTCACCTCGGGATACTGGTCCCGAAACCGCGCCTCGCCCACGATCAATTGCCCCTGCGGGTTGCCATAGTCCGCTACGATAGCTGCAATGGGCACGGAATAGTCCGGAGCAATGTCGACCATATCCCCGATCCAAAGGCTCGCACGGCGCGCGAGTTGCTCGTTTACGATGGCTGCGGCACCCGCATCGACCTGGTCCCATGCCGCGGGCACGGAGTCCAGAAACACCCAGTTTTCGCGATATGTTGCGCCCACACGCACACCGAACAGTCTTACTGGCTGATCGACGATCTGTGTTTCAATCGCGAGCAATGGCAGGACTGTGATGCCGCGCCGCGCCATGTCGGCCTCGATCATCGTGGCCTGTGCCGTATCGGCAGCCTCGACATAAAGCTCGGACGCAAGTCGTTGATCCAGAAAAGCGACAAAGGTCAGGCGAAAACTCGACACCATGGTTGCAACACCGATATTCGCAGATATCGCGAGCAAGAGCGCCATCAGGGCAAGGCTCAGGCCCGGTAGCTGTTGGCGGGTGTCAGCCCAGAACCAGCGGCTGACCGGGGTTCTGGCTGCATTCTCTGCGGTCCTGAGAATGGGGCGCACCACGATGGGCAAGGCCAGCGCCGCCCCGATCAGAAAACAACCCAGCAGCGCAAATCCGGCAACCAGCCCCTGCCCGGCCCATACCAAGCCAGCGGCGCAGGTCAGCAATGCAAAGGCGACGACAGCTTGTATGCCTTGTGCCCGACCCGATGTCATGGCCCATGCCCGGGGTCGAGCGCTGGACAACAGAGGCATATGTGCGATTTGCCACAGCCGCACGCTCGCAGCGGCAACCGCTCCCAGAACAGCAATGGCAAGTCCCGATGCCCACCATGAGGCCCTGAACTGAAGCGCCCCGGCAACTTCGGCCCCATACAGTCCGCGCAGGGTGACCGCGACATCGGGCAACAAGACGGCGGCGACTAGATACCCGAGCAGAACACCAAGACCCGCCCCGACAACCGCAAGCAAAAGAACCTCGATCAGCATCAGCGCAATCAGACGCGGCAAGGAAACACCAAGCGCACGCAGGGTTCGCACCACCCCCCGGCGCTGCTCAAAGGCAAGGCCGATCGTACTGTAGACGATAAACAGGCCCACCGCGAAACTGAGCAGGCCAAAGGCCGTCAGGTTCAAGTGGAAGCTGTCGGTCAACTCGCCCATATCCGCTGTTTGGCTTGCGCGTTGCAGCCGCAGGGCTGGGGCCACATCGCCCAGGTCGGGCCTTGCCATCGGTTGTACGGGCTGCACCAGTAGGCGCGACAGGTCATCACGCCCGAGAAGTTGTTGCACTACACCGATGTCCCCCACCGCGATCCCAGGTGCGATAGCAGGATCGATGACAGTTTCGACTCCTACCTGCAACCTTACGCCAGTGTCGGCATTTGCATAAAGCTTACCGGGAGTCAGGAATGTACCCAGATCACCCGTCTGGACAACTTGACCAATCCCAAATCCGGCTGGGGATGACAGGGGGTCAAAACCAAGCAACCGGACCCCGTCCAGCCGTCCTTCCACCACGGGTGACACAAGCCAGCCCGCACGCCGCAGTGCCACGAAGTCTTGTTGCGCGATACTCTCGCCCGCCTGCGGCACGATCTGATCAAATTGCCCCTCACCCAGCGTCGCGGCCGCAGCATCATAGCTGGCCCGCGCTTCGGCATTGATGGCCTGCACCCCCGACCACAGCGCCGTTGCCAGCGCAAGACCCGCCAGGAATGCAAAAAGCTGCAAAGGATTGCACCGCCAGTGTGACAACAACGCGGCCAGACACGCTCGCGTCATACCAAGTTCCCCTGGCTTAGATGCAGGCCGCGGTCCATACGCGCGGCAATAGTGGGAGAATGCGTCACCAACAGCAGCCCTGCCCCAGTATCTGCCACGAGGCGCAGCAACTGGTCCATGACTTCGGCTGCCGTGCCTTCATCCAGGTTGCCGGTCGGTTCATCAGCAAGCAGTACTTTGGGACGGGCAGCGATGGCACGGGCAATGGCAACGCGTTGCTGTTGACCGCCAGACAACGCTTCGGGGTATTTACGCAACTGATCAGCCAAACCCAGTTCATTCGACATCCGGTCAATCAAGTCTCTGTCGACGCGCCCCGACAGCCGCGCCTGAAACGCGATGTTGTCGCCAACGGTCAGCGACGGGATCAAATTGAACTGTTGAAAGACAACCGCCACATCGTTGCATCGCACCGCTGCACGCGCGCTGTCAGACATCGGCGCCAGATCTTGGCCCGCCACGCGCACCACGCCAGCATCAGCGGTTTCAAGGCCACCGGCAATATGCAAGAGCGTGCTTTTGCCGCTGCCGGACTCACCGGTCAACGCGAGTGTTTCACCTGCGTTAAGCGCGAGGTCGACACCGCGCAAGACCGGTACCGCTGTACCACCGTTGGCAAAGGATTTCTCGACACCAATAAACTGCAGAACTGGATCTGAGGCCGTCATGCGTGATCCGTATACGCAGTCATAAACGCTGCCATGGGCAAACGCGCGCGCAATCGGCTCGCCAGTAAAAACATGCCAGCGACCTTGCGCTGAATATACAGCAGATCCATCGGCATCGGTGGCGGGACAAAACCGTCCGCAGCCAGCGCTTCCCCTTCGCGCTGCAAGCGTCGATACAGGTCCGATGTTGCAAGGTCGAGCAGCGGCGCCGCGCGGATTTCGGCGAAGACAGACATGATCATATCGAGGATACGAGTGCGAAACCGCTCTGCGACCGTTTCGGGTACCAGCCCCATCATCTCCACTATGTTCGCTACGTCAGCACGGTCATTTCCCAACCCGGCTTGCATCAAGGCGCGCATCTGTTCTGCAAGCGTGCGTGGTACGGTGCGGGTCGCCCCGAAATCCAGAAGCACGACGCGCCCAGTTACCGGATCATATCTGTAATTCGCAAAGTTTGGGTCGGTCTGCATGGTGCCAAACGCAAACAGTTCGCGCAGCATCAGATTGCATAAGACGCACATGACGTTGTCACGTGTTTCTTGCGGCATGCCTGCAACACTCTCTATCCCGTCCGACGGAACGAAGGTCATCGCAAGGACCTTTCGTGACGTCAACGGTGCATACAAACGCGGCAGGGTCAGGTGCGGATCGTCCTGTAACAGATTGGCGAAATGCTCAAGATGCGCCGCCTCAGCCAGATAATCTGCCTCTTCCTTCAATTGCATACGGGCTTCATCCAGATATGGATCCAGTGCAAATCCCTCGGGCATCAAACCCGACAAGCGGATCAAGCGGCCAATATTCGCGACATCGCTATCGATACTGTGGGCGATACCGGGGTATTGCACCTTTATTGCCAGCTCGGTGCCGTCCGGCAACTGCGCCCGGTGCACTTGTCCAATCGACGCAGCCGCAATGGGTCGAACATCAAATCGCGCAAACCGCCTGCGCCACCCCGCGCCCCATGCCGCGTCGAGCACGTCGCGCAACTGTTGTGGCGGCATGAAATCCGCATCCGCACGCAACCGCGCCATGATATCTGCCAATTCGGGAGCAAGCACATCGCCCGTATCCATCGACACCAGCTGGCCGATCTTCATGGCCGCGCCACGCATGCGCGCCAGCTCATCCGCAATGCGTCGCATGTTTGCAGGCGTCAGTAGCAATTCACGCGCTGCGGGGCGGCGGCCCTGCCCCAACTGCCGCACGCCATCAACTGCCATACGTCCTGCCACGCCCGCAGCAAGCGACCCCATGCGGCCAAGGCGCGATGCACGGCCCGCGGGCACCGCCAGCGGACGCGACAGGTTTGAATGATCGGTCATGTGCCTCGTACGTCCTTGCTTGCCAACCAACCTAAGCGGCAAGGTGGCGAAATCAATCAAACCAGACGTGATTGCAGCCAAACCGGCAAACGAATTTCGGTCGCTTACCCGCGCTGAACAACAGACACCGCAACCGTAAATGGTAAACTCGGGTAAGGGTGGCGGACAGGAAGGGATTCGAACCCTCGAGACGGTCTCCCGCCTACGCACTTTCCAGGCGCGCGCCTTCGACCACTCGGCCACCTGTCCACCGCCGTCTCTATCGAATGAAGGTATGGGGATGCAAGCGGGTAGCGCGTGATTTTTTCAGCCATCCAAATGCAGATAGACACGGCGGTTCATCCGCCCTTTCTTTTCGATCTTGCCGATACGCAGTGCGCCGATCTCGCCGGTACGGGCGACATGGGTGCCACCGCAGGGTTGCAGGTCAACGGTCGTGTCACCTTCACCGATACGGATCAGGCGAATCTCGCCTGCACCGCGCGGAGGCTGCACCGACAATGTCTTGACCATGCTTGGATCGGCATCCAGCTCTGCTTCGGTGATCCACTCGGCACTGACACGCATGTCACTGGTCACATGGGCATTCAACCTCTCTTCAAGGCTGTCACGGTCTTCGGGCGCGTCGGCCATATCAAAATCTAGCCGCCCACGCCCTGCCCCGATGGAGCCGCCGGTCACACCAAAGGGCAGCACCACAGACAAGAGATGAAGCGCTGTATGCACACGCATGTGGGCGTAGCGGCGTTCCCAATCCAGGCTTTGCATGACAGTGGTGCCGACCGGGGGTAACGCGCGCGGCTCAGCCGGAACAAGCACAATGCTCTCTTGATCCCCCTTGATCGCTGTTGCGATATTCAAAGCGCCACCATTCCAGCTCAGTGTTCCGCTGTCGCCGGGTTGTCCGCCGCCGGTGGGGTAAAACACGCATTGATCCAGAACGATCCCTCCCTCGGGCGTATGGCCCATCACCACACCGTTGACATCACGGGTATAGGCATCTTCACGGAACAAGGGGATTGTCATTTGCCATCTCCATCTTCGGCAGGCGTATCAGGGTCCATGTCGTTTTCGTCCAGATGCTCTACGGTTGGGACCGTCTTTGGCGCTTTTTCAGCCTTGCGCCCGGGTTGCAATACCTCGGGATTGCGCAACCATACGTCCCGCTGGGCAAAGGGTATCTCGATCTCCTCTTCCTCGAACCGCGCCGCGATCTGGTGATTGATCTCGTTCTTGACGGCCAACATCCAGTTCACATCGCGCAGAATGATACGGATTTCGAAATCCAGACTATCGGCGCCAAATCCCATGAACAGAACTGCGGGCGGCGGATTGGCCAGCGCCATGGGGTGCGCATCAGCAATCTCCTTGAGCACAGCCTCGACCCGGCGCGTATCCGTGCCATACGCGACACCTACAGGGATAATGACACGGCCCACGGTATTGCCACGGGTAAAGTTGGTCACTGTCCCGGAAATAAGGTCCGCATTCGGGACAATGACGTCCGTGCGATCAAAGGTCTCAATCCGCGTGGACCGGACCGAGATCGAACGGACATAGCCCATCTGCCCACCCACTTCGATCCAATCCCCTTCGGAAATGGGGCGCTCGATCAGAAGGATGATGCCGGAAACAAAGTTTGACACGATGGTCTGCAGGCCAAAGCCGATGCCAACAGACAAGGCACCCGCAACAATGGCGAGGCTCGAAAGGTCGATCCCTGCCGCCGTGATCGCGATCAGCGCAGCCAGGAAAATGCCGACATAGCCCAAGCCCGATACAATCGCGACCTGTCCGCCGGGATCTATCCTCGTTTTGGGCAAGACAGAGGTCTTGAGCGCACTTTGGATCCCTCGGGTCATCAGGTAACCTAGGGTGAAGACAACAACGAGCGTAAAGAAGCTACCCGGTGAAATGGTCATGTCGCCGATCGTCAGACCAGAGCGCAGGGTCGCCCACACCTCGGTCAAATCGGTCACGCGCGCGCCCCAAATCAGCGACAGTGGAATAATCGCCAACAGCACGACAAGAAAACCAATCAATGTGGGCGCCAGGCTGTCGCGCGCGCCTTCACCCGGCCGCAGTGTCGCATAGGCGTCGCGGATCACGCCCTGCAGCAAAACCACCGTGCCGATTAGCGCGAGCGTCAGGATCATTGGATAGGTCAGGAACTGTGCTGCCGCTCCGTACCCTAAAGCCGCAAGGACGGGTGCAATCAAGCCCACCGCAATGACAGCCCGACCGATGGTGCCGACGATGCGGTCGCCATAAGGTATTTCCTGGTCGGCATCTTTCGCGGCGTCGCGGACACGGCGCCGCAACAACCATCCCAACCGCGTTAGGATCAGGCAGGCGAGAACGACAAGCGGAAAATTCAGAACCGCATCCGCACTTGGATCATACCGGTCAAAATCAGAAAACTGGCCCAGAAGAACGTAGAAGGCAAAGACAATGCCAAGCGTGACGGCATAGATGCGTCCCTCGGCGCGGCGGCCTTTGGGGATGGCAAGCGGCGCGCGCAATGCATCATCTTTTGGAAACAGTCGGCTCGCCAACCACCGAGAGAAGAACAGCACCAGTCCAACAACCTCGAGCGTATCCAGCAGAAGATCTCCGCGCGGGCCGAAAAGCTGCGTGGCACGCACCGCCCGGACAAAGGCGACCAGCCCGAGCATCGGAAAAAAGATCTGCCCAAGTGACACAATGAAGCCAGCAACCTCGGCGCTTGACCGCGTGTCACCCCTCTGAATGCGCACCGCCAGTAATTCGGACCAATAGCGAGAGCGCGTCAAAAGAACCGCACCCACGATCAGAAGAATGACGACAAGCGGCAGGTTATCCCGCGCGTTCGCACGGCGAGAAGGGTTGTGCCATGCCTGTCGCACTCCGGCAGCGATCGCTATCGTTGTATCCTGTGCATGGCGCAGCGCGCCCGGCCAATTGGTGGGATTGACCGGCCATGGCCCCATGTTCAACAATGCGTCTGTCTGGCGCTGGCGCAGGATATCGTCGATTTCGGTGATGACGCCATTGGCGCGGCTGAACGCTTCCTCAGCCGTGCGCCGGGGGGTACTCAACCGTTCAAGCTGGGCATTCAGTTCCGTGCGACGCTCCGCGATCTCGGTGGCCTCGTTCTGCCCGTCTTCGGGTGCCGGGCCCAGAGCGCCAATCTGGTCACGCAGCGTTTGCAAACGGCTGTCATTGGCATTCAGCTGGTTTTGAAACTGCTGACGCCACCCGGCAACCTCTGCCCGCAGAATTTCAAATGCCTGATCCGAGGCGCGGGCTGTTTCAACCGCGCGTTCGGCCCGCGTGGCAGTGCTTTGCCACTGTTCGTAGTCCGGTCCATCGGCCTGCGCGGTCGCCAATGTCGCAAGCAACGCCAGACACGCGGACAGAAATGCAGCGCGCAACCACGCCGCGGGCATCATACGTCCTCAAAGACGCCGGGAATGCTTGAAGGACCTTGTTCAAGCCACTCAGGCACCGGCAATTCCTTTTCCCGGAGGAATTCGGGATTGAACAGCTTGGACTGATACCGCGTGCCAAAATCACACAGGATGGTGACGATCGTGTGGCCCGGTCCCATGTCCCTGGCCATCCGAATGGCACCCGCCACATTCACCCCCGAGGATGCACCGAGACAAAGCCCCTCATACTGTAACAAATCAAAGACAATAGGCAGCGCTTCGGCATCCGAGACGTTGTAGTTGAAGTCCGGTGTGAACCCTTCAAGGTTTTTCGTGATGCGCACCTGTCCGATCCCTTCTGCAATCGAACTGCCCTCCATCGCGATTTCTCCGGTCGTGTAGTAGCTGAAAAGTCCTGCGCCATCCGGGTCGGCGAGACCAATCTTGACGCCCTTGGGTTGCAACACATCGGCAACGCCAGCCAGCGTTCCGCCCGAGCCAACGGCACAAATAAAACCGTCAACCTTGCCGTCTGTCTGTTCCCAGATTTCAGGCGCGGTGGTTTCGATATGGGCCTTGCGATTGGCGACATTGTCGAACTGATTGGCCCAGATTGCGCCATTCGGCTCCGTCTTAGCCAGTTCCTCGGCCAGACGACCCGAATAGCGGACAAAGTTGTTAGGGTTGCGGTAAGGGGCGGCAGGCACCTGCACCAGCTCGGCTCCGGCCAGGCGCAGCATATCTTTCTTTTCCTGGCTCTGCGTCTCGGGGATCACGATGACCGTCTTGAATCCCATCGACGCGCCGACCAGCGCAAGGCCGATGCCCGTGTTGCCGGCTGTCCCTTCGACAATCGTGCCGCCCGGGCGCAATGCTCCGCTTGCGACAGCTTCTTGAATGATGGACAGCGCGGCACGGTCCTTGACCGACTGGCCCGGGTTCATAAATTCGGCCTTGCCCAGAATGGTACATCCAGTCTCTTCGCTGGCGCGGCGCAGCTTGATCAGAGGCGTGTTTCCAATGGCCGAAGCCAGATCAGGCGCGTAACGCATGGGCGAGTTCCTTTTGTCATTCACGAAAGGTGTAGCTGTGGTGTCCGGCGACCTCAAGCCGCGTTGGGTCACACAGAGGCGCGCAAACGCGCACGGTGGCGGGCCAGCCAAAACGCAAGCAGCGCCAGCGGTGCATTTGCAACCCGCCGATCATCTGCCATCGCAAGCAGTTCAGCATAGGACATAAGGTGGCTGCGGATGTTCTCACCCTCATCCTCTTGTCCGCCAATCCCCGCACTGCCATCAGGCAAATCGCAAATCCCGACGAACAAATGAAAGAAATCGGTCACGGCCCCCGGCGACGCATAGCATTCACCCGCCGGCTCCAAAGTGCGGAACTCCAATCCTGCCTCTTCAATCCCTTCCCGCCGCGCCGCCTGTTCGGGCGTTTCACCGGGATCAATCAAGCCGGCGACCGGCTCCATTTGCCAACGCACTGGGTCGTTCCGGCCGATCGGGCCCAGACGGATCTGCTCCACAAGCAAAATCCGATCGCGAACAGGATCGTAAGGCAGTACAATAGCGGCATCCGAAGATACAAAAACCGCGCGTTGCATTGGTTCTGACATGCCACCGTCAAACGTCTCGTGACGCAGGGCGACCTCATCCATGGCAAAGAAGTTGGTGTGTGCCCGTGTGTGCGACAGGACATCGACGCGTCCCTCAAGAACCCCCTGCCCGTGGCGCCCTGACTGCGCCAACACCTTGCTCCAGGCGCGGGCGCGGATGCGGGGAAACCGATTGGCCACCTCGTCCGCTGTCAGCTTTCCAAAGCCGTCCATGACTTCTTCGGCAGCCCAAACCGTCATTGACCCCCAATGATCCAGCCACACGGCAAAGTCCCAAACGTTTGCAATAGATGGAACTGTTTCGCCGGGTAAATAGACGCTCGCGGCCTCGCCCGAGGTCAGGGTGATAGCGCGCAATTCATAGGCAAAGCCGCCTTCGTAATAGTTCAGCCGCGCAATATCCCCGGCTGAAAGGTCACGAACAATGACACCCGACGTTTCCGCCCCACCTTGTGCACGTAGCACTGGATAAAGCCCACCAGGCTCAGAATAGGCCGCATAGCCCTGCAAGGAGGCCGAAGAGAAATCGATAACTTCGGCACGACGCCCCAGCACACATTCCAGCAACGGCACATGCCGGAGCGTGCCGTAGAAAAACAGATTTTCCATAGTGTTACCGCCAAGTGCGCCAAGCATATTCGGTCAGGATACCAGTGATCATGCCACCGACCAGCAAGGTTGCCCAAATGGGGATCGTGCTCATCAGCAGCGCCCACTCCGATCCGATCTGAAAGATCGCAACCAGAGCCTCGAACGCACCATCGTAGCGGTTTTTCATGGCGATGCGCACCATCTCGTTGCAGGATTGAACGAACAGGCACCAGAACACCATAACAACGGGACCGGTCAGCCCGACATTCACGGCCGAGGTCATACCCCGCCCTGCGCGCGGACCTACCACCATCCACCCGGTCAAAAGCCCAACCGCTATATTCACGTAGGTGAACCAACCGAAATTCGTATCTTCCTCGAACAGCGGCATGATCATGCCGGACACGACAAAGGCCAAAAGACCAAGGCCCAAGGCGGCCACCAATTTGGCTGCGTTAGGCATCGTTTTGATCTTCCATGGCTACCCGGGTCTTTTGATCGTGATCTGCGTTACGTCGCAGTTGGCACTTTCAAAGGTCGCCGCGCAAGAGGTCAGATAAAAATTCCACATCCGCCGGAATCGGTCGTCAAAACCCATATCTGCGATCTGATCCCACCTTTGGTTGAATGTCTCATGCCAACGGCGCAGCGAGATGTTGTAGCTTTGCCCAAACTCAACCGATCGTTCGATCCCCAGGCCCGCCTTGATGATCTGTTTACGAAGCGCCGACGGACTGGGCAGCATACCGCCCGGAAAAATGTACTTCTGAATGAAATCCACACCGCGTTTGTAGACCTTCCAGCGCCGATCCTGCACCGTGATGATCTGCAGTGTCGCGTTTTTGCCAGGCTTCAAGCGATCCCGGACGGTGTCAAAGTAAACGGGCCAGTATTTCTCGCCCACCGCTTCGAACATCTCGATACTGGCAATGCCATCATAGGTGCCGCGTTCGTCCCTGTAGTCTTGCAGCTTGAAATCAACAAGTTCAGAAAGACCAGCTTTTTCAATGCGCTCCCGGGCATACTTAAATTGCTCTTCGCTAATGGTGAGACCCGTGACCTTCAACCCACGTTCCTTGGCAGCATATTCCGCGAACCCACCCCAACCGCATCCAATCTCCAGGATATGATCGCCGGGCTGCGCACCCATCTGATCCACCATACTGGCATATTTCGCGATCTGCGCGGCCTCGTGGCTTTCCTGTCCCGTTTCAAAGAGGGCCGAAGAATATGTCATCGTGTCATCGAGCCATAGGCCATAGAACTCGTTTCCCAAATCGTAGTGGTAGCTGATGTTCTTCCGCGCCTGCTCGCGGTGGTTGCGTTGCAACCAAAAGCGGAACTTCTCGAACCGGCGCACCAGACCCATTCCGGGAAACCCGTCATAGATATCGTCATTGTCAGCATGCACCCAATCCATGAAAGCTTGCAGATCCGGGGTGCTCCACCATTCGTCAAGGTATGCGTCGCAAAACCCCAAATCCCCTTCGCGGATCAGGCGCGCAAACAGATCATCATTGTGGATATGCAACTCGGCCACCGGACCGGGGTTTGGCCCCTCGGCCCGAAAGCAACGGCCATCGGGTAGAACAAAGTCTACACGGCCATTGTTTGTCCCCTGCGCCATGGCAAAGACACGGGCAAAATAGCGTGGCAAGCCCGTCTGGCCGTCAGTCGTGGTAAGGATCATGCGGTTTCCCCATTACGCATTTCTGTCAAGTTAGCTTGACAGTTGACATCGCGCAACCATGCGCACGCGGTTGTCATCAAAAATTACGTTTTTCGTAAGCACTTAGCGCCCTTTTGCGGCCTTTATCTGCAGGCACCACAGGACCCGGATAAACGTCGTTCGGGGACAGGTTCCACGCTCTCGGGATCGCCCTGAAATATGACACCGCCTCGGGTGCAGGGTTGCGACGCCCTTCTGCGATCCAGCGGCTCACGTAGTCACGGTTCTTGTCAAACTTGTCGAGCTGAGTGACCGGGTTGAACACCCGGAAATAGGGTGTTGCATCGGGGCCTGAACCTGCCGACCACTGCCAGCCCATTGCATTGCTGGCCGGGTCCCAGTCGATCAGGCACTCCTCGAACCAGTGCTGTCCGACGCGCCAGTGAGTCATCAAGTGTTTGCATAGATACGACGCTACAATCATACGGCCCCGGTTGTGCATGCGGCCCGTCGCATACATCTCGCGCATCGCTGCATCGACGAATTGGATACCGGTACGCCCCTGTTTCCAAGCGACGACCTCCGCGGTGTCGTCCTTGTTCCATGGGAACGCGTCCCAACCGTCTTTCCAATTCTGGTCCAGTATATGCGGCGTGTGATGCATGAGGTGATATGCAAACTCGCGCCAAACGAGTTCTTTCAAAAAGGTTTCGGCACCGGCCTTGCCTTCGTGCAGTGCCCGTAGGCCCGCGTGCCAGCATTGATGCGGGCTGATCTCTCCGAGGGTGAGGTTTTCCGACAGGTTCGAGGTGCGATCCTCTGCCGGGATGTCCCGCCCATCATCGTAGCTTGCAACCTTGCCATCGATGAATACGCCAAGCCGCGACTGCGCTGCACGTTCCCCAAGGCGAACATGCGGGCGGACGATCTCTGCTCCCCGGTTCATTGCGGCGCCGAGCGCCCAATCTGCCAACACTTCGCTGTCAGGCCAGACTTCAGGCGCGGGAACGCGACTTGGTGCAGACAGAGGCGCGTCAACATTCCGGTCCTTCACCGATCGCCAGAACGGGGTATAGACCTTGTAGAATCCACCGGTCTTTGTCTCTGTTGTCCAGGGTTCGAACATCAGGTGGCCGCCATAACTGCGAGCCTCAACACCAGCATCCTTTAAGACAGACTTGATCTCGGTATCGCGCGCGACCGCTTGCGGGTCATAAAGGCGCGACCAATAAACTGACCCTGCCCCCGTATCGGCAATCAGCTTTTGCAAGACCTCAAGCGCATCACCCGAGCGAAAGATCAGCTTGGTGCCCTTGTCTGCCAAGGACTGGGCCAGATGCTCAACACCCAATCCCCACCGCCATTTCGGGGCTGCGCCCAGATCGTTCACACTTGCATCACGGATGACGACGGGAATGACTGGGCGCCCGCTGTCGCAGGCCGCTTTTAAGGCAGGATGGTCACTTAGCCGCAAGTCACGGCGAAACCACATGATAATCGGTGTGCTGCTCAAGGCCCCGTTCCTATTGGTTATCGAGAGTTACGTAGAACGCGGTCGGATGGATCAAGTTGTGGCAGCATGCCTTTACGTCAAAGAACCCTGTCCAAGGCCGTCAAAAGCTGATCGATCTCTGCATCACTCGTGTAATGCGTGAAACTCAGGCGCAACACACCCCGGTCTGGATCAACGCCCATGGCTTGCAGGGCACGTACGGCGTAGAAGTCACCGCCAGCAGCCATAATGCCATGATCCGCAAGGCGAGCGGCAATGCCTACCGGATCACGACCCAGATCCAATGCGATAGTCGGTGCGCGGATTGCGGGATCGGTCGGGCCAATGACACGCAGATCGTTGCGGTCCTTCAAGACATCCATGACACGGGACAGCCCGTCGATTTCTCGTGCGCGCATGAGATCATGAACGACGTGTCCCCGCGGGGACACTTGTGTGTCTGCACCGCTTGTATGGTGCTCATAAAGGGTATCCACATAATCTGCCATGCCCGCACAGGCTGCCACCTGTGCGTGATCGGGACCTGCGGGCGTGAACCTTTTGTGCAAGCTACCTTCATTGAAATAGTGCCCCTGGTTTGGCAGCAACTCTGCCAGAGTGCGGCGGATCACCATCAACCCCTGATGTGGTCCATATGTCTTGTAAGCCGAGAACAGGTAGATGTCGGGTCCGAGATGGCCGACGTCAGGAAAGCCGTGCGGGGCATAGCTGACCCCGTCGACGCAAACAAAGGCCCCGGCGGCATGGGCAAGCGCAGTGATCTCGGTTACCGGGTTGATCTCTCCCACAACGTTCGAGCAATGCGGGAAGCAGACCAGACGCACACTTTCATCAAGGATGTCTTCGAGCGTAGTGGGATCCAGGTGCCCGCTGTCCGGATCCACCTGCCATTCGCGCACGTCAATCCCGCAGTCCACCAGACGCCGCCACGGGCCGCTGTTGGCTTCGTGGTCCTGATTGGTGACCACGATCGCCTCGCCGGGTTGCATCATCTGGGCGAAAGCCTGTGCCAGAACATATGTGTTCTGCGTGGTCGATGGGCCAAAGCTCAACTCGTCCGTATCCACTCCGAGGATGGCCGCCATACGGTTGCGTGCCTCATCCATCTCTTGCCCGCCCAGACGCGAGGCTTCGTAATCGGCATAGGGCTGCACCTTGCGCTGCGCGTAGAAGCGGAACAGGCGATCAACGACCTGTTTGCAAGTGTAGCTACCTCCAGCATTTTCAAAGAAAGCCTGCCCCTGCAATGAAGGTTCGGCGAAGGCAGGGAATTGCGCGCGCACAAACTCAAGATCAAGGGACATCGGCCGGTACTCCGTCTAAAGATAAAAAGGCCCCAACCAGATGGTCGGGGCCTTTCGATGCTATCCCAGTTGCCCCAAAGGACAACTGAAAAGTCAGGTTTTATTCGGCCGGCGACAGGCCATTGCCCGTCGCACCTGGAATTTCCGAATGCACGGCTGGTACGCCCGCGGCCTCGCGGCGACCGTCATTATAGATCGCCTTGATCAGCGCGATACACATCAGCGCCATCACGATCGAGAACGGCAACGCCCCGATCACCATGGCCGTCTGAATGGCACCTGTCCCGCCGGAGATCAGCAGGCCTGCCACAACAAGGCCAAGGGCTGAACCCCAGAATAGGATGTGGGGACGCGCTTTTGGACCTTCGTCACCGGCCGCGTTGATGGTGTTCACGATTAGCACGGCTGAGTCAGCGGATGTCACAAGGAACGTCATCAGCAACACAACGATCAGAACCGCCATGCCCCACGCCAAAGCCTGAGCAATCGGGGCCAACATGAACTGGGTCATGGCAAAGATCTTGTCGCCATTGGCCGCGTCCAGAATAACGCCATTGGCATCGCCATTCAGTTCAAGGTCAATGGCTGTGCCACCGGCCCATGAGAACCAGACAAAGCACATCAGCGACGGAACGATCATGGCACCCAGAACGAACTCGCGGATGGTCCGACCGCGCGAGATGCGCGCCAGGAACAGACCCACAAACGGTGCAAATGCGATCCACCAGGCCCAGTAGAACACGGGCCACCAGCCCTGCCACTGTGCAAGAAGGAACGCTTCGGAGCCGTCAACGCCGTCAGACGCGTAAACGTTGAAGCTGAGCCATGGCAGTGCGATCAGGTAGTCCCAGATCCCAACGAAGAAGGCTGCTGCACCAAAGAAAGTCGCACCAAACAGGATGAAGAAGCCCAGAAGGACAATCGACAGAACCATATTGATATTGGACAACCATTTGATGCCTTTACCCACGCCGGACAACGCCGACAGAGTTGAGGCTCCCATAATGACCAAGAGTGCAACGATGATGCCCAGTGTCGTCGCCGAACCATCTTCAAGCACCAGCCCGCCAATCCCAATGCGGGTCAGTCCGGCCACGAATTGCTCGACACCGAAACCAAGTGTCTGTGCCACACCAAGGATCGTCGCGACAACGGCCACAATATCAATGATGTTGCCCAGCAGCCCCGACAGAGAGGAACCGAACAGTGGCGTCAGTGACGATCGGATCGTCAACGGCAGGCCTCGGCGATAGCTGAAGAAGGCAAGCGCAAGTCCCGCGATGGCGTAGCATGCCCAAGCGCCCAGCCCCCAATGCAAGAAAGACCAGACATAGGCTTCACGGACGTTATCCTCGCCAAGCGCTGTCGTTGCACCCTGAATAACCGAAGGGTTGTTTTTGAAATGTGCCACAGGCTCGGCCACAGCCCAGGTCAGCATACCAACGCCAATACCGGCACCGAACATCATCGAAAACCATGAGAAATTGCTGAATTCCGGCTTTTCGCCTGGTTGACCCAGATTTAGGCGCCCAGCGGTCGGCCAAATCGCCAGCCCAAGGCAAACGAGCACGAAAAACGTAACGACCCAGATGTACCATGCGGCAAAGTTTGACAGAATGACGCTGTTCCAGTCGCCCAACACGGTGCCCGCCTCTGTTGGCCAGACGATGCACCAAACGACGAGCACACTGATGATGACCTTACTGACCACCGCGACGTTGACACTGAAGCCGCGATAAAAACCCGTGTCGGCGGTTTTTATCGGCAACTCCGTCAATGGAGGTTGAATAGACATAGATACCTTCCTGTTGTCATTTTTATGACATCAGCAAACCACGGGTAGAGACATAAACGAAGGGTTAATTGGTGCCGCAGAGGTCGCATTGGACGCCAGAACGCCGTTTTTGTTTCCGAAATGAAAAAAGGTGTCTGATTTTCAATGCATTGGGCCTTTCTGTGTATTGAAAAGGACGTGTCCACGTCAATTGAGCGTCTCATTTCTTGAGATTCGGAACCCTGCTTGCATCACAGATTTCGCATCGTCCAACACGCGCATGACCCAAGAACTGGCAAAAAATGTCAAATTGAGGCCGTTTGCTGTCGCGGATAAGCCAGTCTTCGCTCAAAACCCTGCCACGCTTTATGCACAAAACGTGAAAACACACTTAATACTGGTCTCATTTCTCGATCTGCGGGAAATCGTGTACCCTATCTCATGCCAAAGCCACGCAAGATGGCGGGCGAACCCAACAGCAGGGAGCCACGTTCATGGCACTTAAGGAACCGTTCACGGACCTTGATATCACCAAACAACAGTCAGGGTTCTACGAAGGCTACAGCCTTCCCATCGCACTCAAGTCCAAGGCCGTAATGGTCGCCCTTGTGCTGTGGGCCATCATCTTTCCCGTCAGCGCGAATGGCACGCTTGACGACTGGAATTGGGCGCTCTTGCAGGGTTTCAATGCCTTTTACATTATTTCGGTCGGGTGCTTTGCCTTCTTTCTGTTTGCTCTTGCGATCCTTCCCACGGGCAAGCGCAAACTGGGCGGGCCAGAGACGGTGCCCGAGTTTTCCAACTTTTCTTGGTTCTCGATGATGTTCGGCGCGGGCCTTGGTGTCGGGTTGATGGTGTTTGCCACTGCCGAACCGCTTGGACTTTGGGGCTCGAACCCCGAGACTGTCGCCGGCAATGTGGTTGGGAACACACGCCCGAAGCACTGACCTCGGCGTACCGCTACACTTTCCTGCACTACGGGTTCCACGCCTGGGCTATTTACGTGGTCACCGGGCTGAGCCTAGCCTACTACGCCTATACCCGCGATATGCCCCTGACCATCCGGTCGGCGCTGACGCCAATATTGGGCAAGGTCGCCAACGGCATCGTGGGTCACATCGTTGATGTGCTGGGCGTCGTCGCCACCATCCTCGGCGTGTCCGTCACGATCGGATACGGGGTAAGCCAGTTCGTTGACGGCGTTTATGCCGTGACCGGAATGAGCTGGTTGATGGGTGTGGCCGAGGGGGATGCGCCGCCAACGCCGTCCACCGTTGGTCTGTTGTCGGCACTGGCCGTTATCATGTTTCTTTCGATCCTGTCCGCCGTGTCGGGTGTGGGTCGTGGGATCAAATACCTGTCGAACCTCAACCTTGTGCTGTCGATCATCCTGCTGCTGACCTTCGTGATCTTTGGCAGCTTCGTGTTCGCGATGACGACATATGGCACGGCATTGGTGGACTACATCATCCAGTTCATTCCGCTCAGCTTTGAGGCGTATAGCCCGCTGGGCCAAGATGCGTTTGCCGCGAACCTGCCGGAAGAGGCCGCGCCGATGGCTGCCGATCTGTATAGCGGGGCAACAAACGCCTGGGGCAGTGTCGATGGCTTTACCGGCGGCCTCGAAGGGGTCGCAGCATCGCTGCCGCCTGAAACGCAGGCGGCGGCCTATGAAGCCGGCGCCCAAGGTCGCCTGTTCGGCTGGCAATCGGGTTGGACAACCTTCTATTGGGCGTGGTGGATTGCCTTCTCTCCCTTCGTCGGTCTGTTCCTGGCGCGCATCTCGAAAGGCCGCACGATCCGCGAGTTCATCTTGGGCTGCGTGTTTGCCCCGGCTCTGGTCTGCTTTGCCTGGATGACCATATTGGGCGGAACAGCGATCGATCTGGAACTGCAGGGTGTGGCAGATGGGGCCATTATCGGCGCGTCGAACACCAACAAGTTGTTTGTGACCCTCAGCTACATGATCGAGGGTGGCTTCCTATCGGTCATCACCATCATGTGCGTGGTGCTGATCATGACCTTCCTTGTCACCTCGGCTGATTCCGGCATCCTTGTGATGAACACCATCATGTCGGGTGGCGCACAGGAAACGGGCATCAAACACCGGATCATCTGGGGATTGATCATGACAGGTGTCATTGGCGGATTGATCATTGCAGGGGCCTCGGGCCGCGGGGGTGATCCACTGGCGTCGCTTCAAGATGCCATGATCATCGGTGCCCTGCCCTTCACCATCATTATGGTTCTGATGATGGTGTCGCTGGTCAAGGCACTGTTCAACGACAGCCGCCGCGCCAAGTCGGACGACGCGATTGGACAACCGGCGGAATAGACCGACTTATCAGCCACAAAGGGGCGCTCTATTGGCGCCCCTTTTTCAATTATTATGATTATGTCAGACTAAAGCGCGGCGCGGATCGCCTCTGCATGCGCCTTGATCGCATCCATGTCTCCCATCGTGCCCGCCGGGCGCATCGACACACCTTCGTGTCGGGGATGGATATGGAAATGCAGGTGAAACACCTCTTGCCCGCCTGCGGCTTCATTGAATTGCTGTAGGGTGACACCGTCGGCCCCAAATGCGGTTTTAGCCGCGTTCGCAACCTTCCTGACCGTCGACATGACTGCGGCCAACTGCGCATCGTTGGCATCTAGGACATTGCGGCAAGGAGTTTTCGGGATCACCAGACAATGCCCGTCCGTGCGCGGCATGATATCCATGAAGCACAGCGTATCATCGTCTTCGTAGACTGTTACGTTGGGGATCTCGCCCCGCAGGATCTTGGCGAAAATGTTCTGGTCGTCATAGGCGGTCATCGCGGGTCTCCGAAAACTGTTCAAAGACCCGTCTAGACCGATCAGGCGTTCACGTCGACCACGACGCGGCCCTTGATTTGCCCTTTCAGGATATCCGCACCCAGCTTTGGCAGATCGGACAGAGTGGCGGGCTGAACCATGGCTTCGAGCTTGTCCATGGGTAGGTCCTTGGCAACACGCTGCCACGCGCGGACGCGGTTGTCATAAGGTTGCATGACACTGTCGATGCCTAAAAGGTTCACACCGCGCAGCAAGAATGGGATGACCGTCGCGGGCAAGCCCGCGCCCCCTGCCAGACCGACGGCCGCGACTGACGCGCCGTATTCCATTTGACCCAAAACACGCGCCAGCATTGCACCACCGACGGCGTCAACACAGCCGCCCCAGGTTTCACCCTCAAGCGGGCGCTTGGTGGTTTCATTGATCTCTTCGCGTGCAACAATCTGGCTCGCGCCAAGTGACGTCAGATAGTCGGCTGTTTCAGGCCGCCCCGTAACGCCTGCAACGGTATGACCCAAGTGCGCGAGAATGGCTGTCGCAACCGACCCAACACCGCCGGCAGCCCCCGTGACCAGAACAGGTCCGGATTTGATCCCATGATCTTCCAGCGCCATCACCGCCAGCATTGCCGTAAAACCAGCAGTGCCCACGGCCATCGCCTGCCGGGTATCGAGGCCCTCAGGCAGCGGCACCAGCCAGTCCGCTTTGACCCTCGCCTTTTGCGAATAGCCACCCCAATGCGCTTCACCGACACGCCAGCCGGTTAACACGACCTTGTCGCCGGGCTTGTAACGATCATCGTCTGATGCCTCGACGGTCCCGGCAAAGTCGATGCCCGGCACATGAGGGTATTTGCGGACCAACCCGCCGCCCGGGCCAATGCAAAGACCGTCCTTGTAGTTCACGGTTGAATACTCGACCGCCACGGTTACCTCGGCTTGCGGCAGATCATCCAGCGACAGTTCCTGCACCGCAGCGGACGTCTTGCCACTTTCTTCGTCCTTGTTGACCACCAGTGCATTGAACATCTTGTTCTCCATTTTTCGGGGGATGATCCCCTGCTTCATCTTGCAAAGTAAACTTCGGGGTCCGGGGCAGCGCCCCGGTTCCACGTTTATAACCAGAACGCCTCTTGTACCGTGGCCCGGCATATCCCATCGAGGGTGTCGACTTCGAGGTCAGTTCCGGGATCCCAATGTGTCATCCGCACCATACCGATGGCGACATTGGTCTTGAAGTCTGGCGACCATGCAGCCGACGTTACCTGCCCCACGCGTTTGCCGCCGGCCAAAAGGGGCCAAGGTCGGTCACAGGTCGGCACCGCATCCCCATGGATAACGATGGGGCGAATTTGCTGAACCGGCCCTTCCTTGGACACGCGCAAAAGCGCGTCACGTCCGATACAACCGATAGCCGTCTGGGTGTCGCAGAACCGCCCCAACCCGCACTCATGCGGTGTGTTGTCGTCGGTCATGTCATTGCCATAGCTCAAGAGCCCACCTTCGATCCGCTCAATGGCATTGGGGCAGCCCGCACGGACCTGTAGGTCTTCGCCTGCGTTAAACAACGCGTCCCACAGCGGCATGCCAAGCGCGCTGTCTGGCACATAGATTTCGAACCCGCCCTGCTTGGAGTACCCCGAGCGTGCAATCGCAAGATCGCAGCCTTCGAACTGGAACATATCGAAACGGAAGAAACGGATGTCGCGGATACGATCGCCGAACACGCGCGCCATGAGTTCGTCGGCCTTTGGACCTTGAATGGCGAGGGGTGACACGTCCGGTTCATCCACCAGCACATCAAGCCGGTAGCCGTTGGCGATCCCCTTGACCCACAAGAGCAGGTCGCTGTCAGCAATGGAAATCCACCACCGGTCCTCGCTGAGCTTTACAGCAACGGGGTCATTCAGCATGCCACCTGTCTCATCCACTATGGGGACGTAATAGCATTGCCCGGGCAGCATCCGGCGCAAATCGCGCGGAGTCAGCATCTGCATCAGGCGGCCTGCATCAGGACCGCGCAGCTCGACCTGCCGTTCGACCGAGACGTCCCAGACCTGCACATGGTCTTTGAGATGGCGGTAATCTGCCTCGACGCTTTCGAACACGGTCGGCAGCAGCATGCGGTTGTAGATGGTGTAGGCTTTGACGCCTGCCGCCTCGACCCCGTCCGAAAACGGCGTACGGCGCAGGCGGCGCGATGGAGAGATAACGGCCATCAGTCGTCCTTTGGCATGAACACAATATCAGTAACGGGAGCGGTCAGACCGGTGGCCGTCATCATGGCGTGGACCTGACCCCGGTGGTGGGCGTGGTGGGTGAAAAGGTGCACCACGCAGGTTTCAAGCGGCATTTCAAAGCCCTGCTGTAAGGTGCCGGAATACCAAGACAAATCGCCTTTGAGCGCCACAGTGTCGAGGCGGTCACCCCAAAGGCGGATCGTGCCGTCCATGCGGAAGCGCTCTGCACTCCAGACCGCGAATGTCGGGGTGAATTCCTTATGCTGTTCGGGCGGAACAGACGGCGGAGGCAGGTCCGGGTCGAACCGGCTCATCCAGATCGTGTCGCCCCACAGGATGTGGTTAAGCGTCGCCATGATGGACCCGAAGAAAGCACCGCGATCCTTGCGCAGGTCCTCGTCCGGCACGCCTGTGAGCATTTCCGTCAGTTGGCGGTTCTGCCAGGCGTTGTAACGGGCCATGGTACGTACATAACCCGCGTCGATCATGGCTTGGGACCTTTCCAGTCGATCGGGCAGATTTCCGCGGATTTGCCGCCGAAGTCCCAGATGCGGCCGTAGTCGCGCACCTTGGATTTCACGCCGCGGGCTGCGATGATATCCGGCCCCATCCAGTACTTGGAGTTGGTGATCATAACCGGGTGATCCTCGGACTTGCCGGTGATCATCTCGATCTCGCCCTGGATCTTGCGCCCGATATAGAGGCCGCGTTTCTTGCCCTCGCGCACGATCTCGACCTTCTCGCGTTCGGCGCCTACGATGTCGCTGACCAGCATGGTGAAGAGACCCGTAGTGCCGCCTGCGGCGCCAGAGAAGATCTGCAGGATGCCATTGTAGGCCTTGCCGCTTGCGCGCTCGTCCACATAGGCCGCGACGCGCCAGCCGCCTTCCCCCATACGACCAGGGATATCGACCATCAGGCCGACGTTCAGGCCGCTCAGGTCCTCGCCTTCGAAATGCCCTTCGTCAATGGCAATGGCCATCCACGCGTGGCAATGCCCTTCGGTGGGCGGGTGCGCGCCAAGCGAGACGACGCAGGGACAAAAGAGCTCGCACGAACAGTTGAGAAACAGTTCGCCCTTGATAGCCCATTCGGTGGGCGACATCTGCCGCCGGCCCGGGTTGGGCATCCGGCTGTCGATGCGCTGACTGACCGGCAACTTATCCGCGTCGGGGCGTTTTTTCACGGCCATCTTATCCTCCTGAAACAACGGGATATGCGAGCACACCGATACCACCCAGCACCAGTAGAACCCCCATGGGTTTTGCAACAACATGCCCGATCTGGGGCAGTTTTTCGATCACCATAAACAGCGTGGCAAGGCCCATCCACAAAAGGCTCATCACGCCGCCGACAAAGCCAAGGGCCATGAAGCCCCAACAACAGCCCACGCAAAACGCGCCGAGGCCTAGCCCCATGCGCAACCCGCCCGCAAAGCCGGTGCGCCAGTGGCCGAGAAAATAGGTCATGGGGCTATGGCAGACGCCATGGCAGATTTCCTTCGCTCGGGTGAATTGGAACAGACCGACGGCCAGCAGAAGCAGGCCCGCAAATGTGGTGGTCTTGGGTATGCCCAGCATGTCGATGATGCCACCATAAAGCAAGGCCAGTTGCACAGCCGAGATCAGCGCAGCAAAGGCGACCCAAACCACGAAGTAGCCCAGTAGCACACCCAGCCACCCTGCCCGCGTGCCGTTTGCCGACACCATCAGGTCCTCGTAGCTGCGCAAGGTCGGCACCAATGTCGGCAACATCATAGCGGCCATCATGATCGCCCACATGGCAAACAGCGGACCAAAATTGGCCATCGGCATGTACATGGGCATGCGCGGGTCCATGGCAGCCATGCGCGCGCCCATATCTCCTGGGCGACCAAAAAGGTCCACGTCCATGGAAAGCGACATGGAATACAGGACCCACCACGACGCCAAAATCGCGCCGAAGAACCCCAGCCAGAGGGTCGAACGAACGATGTGCGACATGTGTCCTCCCTGACCTCATGCGACTCAATGCTTGCCAGATTAAATGTCAGACATTAAAATGTATGACAAATGAAAATTGATCCCGACAGCACAGTTGATCTCTCTGCCCAGATTGCCAAGGCGATCCGGGATGCCATTATCGCAGGTGATTTGATTGTGGATCAACGGCTTCCAAGCGAGGCCGAGCTTGCCGATCACTTTGACGTATCCCGGCCCACGGTGCGCGAGGCCCTAAAGCGACTCGCGGCGCAATCGTTGATCAGAACCCAGCGCGGGGCCACTGGCGGCGCTTTCGTGAACCGCCTGCGGTTCGAGGATGCTTATGCCCAGCAGGTCACGACCTCGACCCTGTTGCTGTCCATGAATGCTGTCAGTTTCGATGTCGCCTGTGAAGCGCGCTATGCGCTGGAGCGTGCCTGTGCCCCGCTTTCCGCGGCGCGCCGTACGCCGGATCATTTGGCGACGATGCGGGCGGAAATTCACCGTCAAGGCCAGCCCGGCCTCACCGACGAGGCGTTTTGTGCCTCTGATGTCACCTTTCACCGGGCCTTGGTGGATGGCGCAGGCAACAAGGTACTCAGCTATCAGCTTGCCGGTGCGGTCGAGGCGATGCAGCCCCTTATGAACATGATCACGTTCACCGCCCGGTCGCGCGAAGCGATTGTGGCGCTGCACACGGACATCGCGGACGCGGTCGAGGCTCGGGACGCCGCCAAGATCGACGCGACATTGGTTAAATTAGAAGCCTACACGCGAGAGCTGGCCCATTCGGTCGTCACTGCCCGCGCGCAAAAGGCCGCAGAAAAGGAGCACAAGACCGCCTGATCCTTCCCCCAAAAGTCGCAAAGGCATCCGAGGGGTCGGGCACTGATCGTCAACCATACGTCAGGGAGGACGCTATGAATTTAAGACCCGATCCCACATTTCACCCCTCGCCCAAGATGGCCATGGAAGCCCCGGTTGAGAAATTGGCGTTTACGCTGATGCTCAGCCCTGATGGGACCAAACCCGATGGCCTTGCGGTTGTCGATGTTGATCCCACGAGCGACACTTACAGCCAGATCGTCCATGAGCTTTATGTCCCCAACCTTGGTGACGAGTTTCACCATTTCGGTTGGAATGCCTGTTCTTCGGCGCTCAGCCCCCTCACCGGCCACGCGTTTCTTGAACGCCGTTACCTGATCATTCCTGGCATCCGGTCGTCGCGCATCTACATTATTGATGTAAAGGAACCGCTCAAAGCCAAGATCCACAAGATCATCGAACCCGAAGAACTGTTTGACAAGACGGGCTATTCCCGCCCTCACACCATTCACTGCGGACCCGAGGGCATCTATGTATCGACCCTGGGCGGCGGTGGTGAGGATGGCACCGATGGCCCTCCCGGTATCTTCATCATGGATTGCGAAACCTTCGACATTCTGGGCCGCTACGAGATGGACCGCGGCATTCAGGACAAGCATTACGATTTCTGGTGGAACCTGCCGCGCGACTACATGGTCAGCAGCGAATGGGGCCTCCCGCCGCAATTCGAAAATGGTGTGGTGCCAGAGGATCTTCTGTCCAACAAATACGGCCACACGATCCACTTCTGGGACCTGCGCGGGCGTAAGGTAACGAAGTCCATCGACCTGGGAGAAAATCACCAGATGGCGCTGGAAATCCGCCCAGCCCACGACCCGGTCAAGGAATATGGGTTCTGTGGCGTGGTGGTTGATACCACCAACCTGCAGGGTGCGATCTTTACCTGGTGGCGGGATGAGGACGGTGAATGGCAGGCCAAAAAGACGATCACCATCGACCCCGTGCCTGCGGACGCGGACGACCTGCCCGACCTCCTCAAGGGCTTTGGTGCGGTGCCACCGCTGGTCACAGACATCGACCTGAGCCTCGATGACAAGTACCTCTACGTTGCCTGCTGGGGCCTTGGTGAAATGCATCAATACGACGTGTCCGATCCGATGAATCCCGTGCTCGCTGGCAAGGTCGAAATTGGCGGCATCGTCAAGAAAACCAAACACCCCAATGGCAAGGACTTTGGCTACGGCCCGCAGATGGTCGAGATCAGCCGCGACGGAAAACGCGTCTACTGGACCAACTCGCTCTATTCCACCTGGGATGACCAGTTCTATCCCGGCGAGCGCGGCGCGGCGATGGTCATGGCCCATGTGGGTGAAAACGGCGGACTGACGCTGGATGAAAACTTCTGGACAAAGTTCCCTGAAGGCTACCGCAGCCACCAGATCCGGCTTGAGGGTGGCGACTGTTCGACGGACAGTTTCTGCTACCCATCGGTCTGATGGACCTTACGACCACGGCGGGCCTCTGGCTCGCCGTGATCCTCTCCGGCCTCTATCACGGGCTGAACCCCGGTATGGGCTGGCCGCTTGCCGTGTCGTCCGCCCTGTTCGAACGCAAGCGCAGTGCGCTTTGGCCGGCGCTCGGGGCGCTGTCCTTGGGTCATTTTGCGGCAATGCTCGGCATCCTGCTGCCATTTTCGCTGATGACGCTGCTCATTGACTACGAACGCGAGATCCGCATTGGCGCCGGGTTGGTCGTGATCACCATGGGCCTTTACCTTGCCATCACACGCAAACACCCTCGGTTCCTCGCGCGCATTCCCCCGCACAAGCTGACACTCTGGTCTTTTTTGGTTGCGCTTGCACATGGGGCAGCGCTGATGCTGGTGCCCATCTATCTTGGTCTTTGTGCGATCGAGGAACTGGACGCAGGCCATCGCGCGGCCTCTGCCCTTATGGCAACAACAGCGTTGGCACTTGGAGTTGCTGTACTACACACGGTGGCGATGATGGGATCGGGGGGCGCTGTTGCCTATGCCGTGCACCGCTGGCTAGGTCTACAATTCCTGAGCCGTAGCTGGTTTGATCTGGAATTGGTCTGGGCCCTCAGCCTGATTGTCGTGGGCGGCGTTGGCCTGTGGACGGCGGTCTGAAAAAGGCATTGACCTAGCCGAACAAGGCCGCAACTGTCAGGCCAACGACGTGCAGTGCCAGGTTTCAAACTATGTTGCGATTGATCGACAAGACCCTTGGCAAGTGGTTGCGCCACGTCTTCTTTGCCATTGTGCGTACCTATTTCGCGCTTTTCTACAACGTGAGTTGCTCAGGTAAGCAATTGCTGCAAGACACGCCGGGCGCGCTGATCCTCGCGACCCATGTCAGCCGCTTCGACGGCCCATTGATCGCTGCTATACTTTACACCACGCAACGCATCCGTCCGGTGGTACATTACAATGAATACCACAACTGGATGCAGTGGTTCCCCCTGTTCGTGGCGCGCGCCATCCCGGTCAGCTCACCCAAGAGCTGGGCGCCAGAAAAAAGACAGGCCCGGAAAGAGGCGAGCATGCAGCGCATTCTTGCAGCGCTGGGTCGCGACGAAAGTATTTTGCTTTTCCCCGCCGGTCATACCCGGCAGCAAGAACCAGAGCTGATCGCACCGCATCTGTCGGGCGCATACGATATTTTGCAAACCAATCCAAACCGCCCCGTTCTGTTGCTTAGGCTGGATGGGTTGGGCAGGTTTCAACACGCAAGGTACGACTATTTCTGGACGTTCATCGGCATCAAGAAAGGCCGCCGCCATATATCAGTCGATATCAAGACCGTGCTGGACCTCAATCTGTCTATGGATCTTGCGTCATTCAACAAGGACCTCGAGGATCGGCTGAACACACCCATCGCGACAGAGTTTTAGTCCAGTGAGCTTCCGCTTGCCTTTGGACCCACCCCGCCCTAGCTGGCGCTCATGATTGACATACTCAACATCATCGCAGCCTTACTGACAGTTGCTTTCGGGCTTTTTGGTTTTGTGGCACCCCGATACACGGCCTCGGCGCTGGACCTCGTACCGACGGACAGCACCATGGGGCTTAGCGAAATGCGCGCCTCGGTCGGCGGACTTTTCGTTGTCACCGGCAGTGCCGCCATCTGGATCGACGCGCCATTGGCATATGCAATGATCGGCTTTGCCTTTGTCGGCGCGGCCCTAGGGCGGTGTGTATCGCTGATCCTGGACAAACCCCCAGTGAAGAAGGTGTTGATCTTCGGCGGGATTGAGGCCGCGCTGGCTCTGTGGTTCACAATCGCAAATATTTAATTGATAAATCATATGTTACAATGAGATAGATCATATTTTTAATGTTTGCCTATATCCCCTCTGTTTCAAAAAGATGCGTCTAAAGCCTCCTGAAGATTGCAACCGGCATTCGGTTCGCCTATGTCATTGATGTCCCTCGGGACTATGGACATAAACGCGCTCGTAATAAACGGATCGGACCCGGGGGCGGTACCCGGCGGCTCCACCAAATATCCTGTCGTTTGCGGGATCATGGGGCCGAAACAGGATCGACGGACGTCTAAAGGTGTTAGCTTTGTCTCGGCTGTCTGCCACCGTTACCGGCGAAAACAGTACAATTGCAAACGACAATCGTGCTCCGGTTGCTATGGCTGCGTAAGCAGTCCTAGTAGAACCGACTTTAAGCCCTAGCGCCTAGCAGCGTTAGGCGGGGTTCGCAGGCACCTGGCAACAGAAGCCTGCATTTTCAAAAGACTTTTGTGTTTTCACCACACCTTCAAGGATTGTTAAGGCCCGGGCGCTATCGCTGTGGATGGAATAGTCTATTTGAGGACGAGGCGCGCATGCCGCACAAGGTCAAAACCCTGCAAGGCTGGTACGACGAGGTGTGGATCAAGGGTGACCTTGAGGCGATCCCGAAATTCCTTGCGCCCAACGCTCGCTCGCGCGGGATCATGGGTGACACACCCTTTTCGATAGAGGATCTGACCGACCTGGTGACGATGGTACGAGAACTGCTTGGCCCCATCGAAATCACCTTGCCCATCACGATGGAGCAGGATGATTGGCTATCAGCGCTGGTAGAGATCAAAAGCCACTCGGCAGACACGGGCGATCCTGTGCATGTTTTCGGGCAGGTGATCGCAAGGTTCGAGGGGACGCAGATGGTGGAGATTTACACGGGCACCGACTCCCTGACGCTGTTCGAGCAGCTAAGCCTGCTTCCCGAGAACGCAATGGCCGTGATGCTGGGTGGCACAAGGCTGCGATAAAGCTGGCGCAATCCCGTACCGGTGATGAAACGTGCCCTTGCTTGCAGCGATCCCGCCAGTGTGTGGTGCAAAGCCAATGCTACCACTCGACCCGCATCACGCTTCTGAATGCAGCTAAGTAAACTGCCCTGCTGGACCACGCGGATCGACAGATTGTGTATATGCCTGAGACACCTACGGCCGCTTAGGCGGACTTCGGTAAATTCGGTAAAGCGGTCTGTTGGAACCAAAATCTTTGGCGCTGCACTCCACAAGGGTTGACGGGCTGAGCATCATTGCGCACCGTGGCTTATGGGGAGATCGCGACTGCCCCATCAGGCTTGATACACATGCTGGCCCAAACGTCGCATCCTTTTGTTGTGTTTAAAGGATGCCGCTATGGACCACACACATCACTCTATTTCTGCCACCGAATTGCTGTCTGTCTTGGGCACGGGCCGTGCGCCCCGCCTGATCGACGTTTGCGTGCCCGAGGACAGTGCCGCCGCCCCTTGGCGCTTGCCCGGTGCACGACATGTTCCACACCGCAGTGTATTAAACTGGGCGAGATCGCAGGATTCGGACGCACCTGTTGTCATCATATGCCAAAAGGGTTTGAAATTGTCGCACGGCGCAGCTGCACAGTTGCGCAGCATGGGCTTTGATGCCCGCGCGCTGACAGGTGGCAACCATGCCTGGCGCACTGACGGTCGTCCGCACCTGGCGCTAGATACCGCGCCGGACCCCGGTACATCCTGGGTGCTTCCGGCGACCCATGACGCGCGGGCGTGTATCACGGCTTGGCTGATCCTGCGCTGGTACGATCCCGATGCCGCACTACTCTGGGTGACGCCCAAGTACGTCATAGATGTTGCCATGCGCTTTGACGGCAATGCACTACCCAATCCAATGCCGCTTGGGCAAGCTTTTGTGGCATTGGGGCTCATCTGCCCTGATCTTGTGGATTTCATTACAGCTGTAGATACCGGAGCATTTTGCGGCGCGGCCTTGCTTGCCATGTTGCCCAATCTTCATGAACGTGATGAAGACTTGGCCCGTGCCGCCCTGCCGTTTCTCGACACTGCCTGGCTGGTGCATCGTCAGTCCGCCGGGCAGGAGGCCACGTGATGGAACAAAGCTGGTCGCAGATGACCCGCGTTTTCGGGCGCATCGGTTTGCTGTCCTTTGGCGGACCTGCAGCGCAAATCGCGTTGATGCACGATTCACTTGTGACTCGTAAAAAATGGCTGACAGAGGATCAATACCTGCGCGCGCTTTCGCTCTGCATGCTTTTGCCGGGACCCGAAGCCATGCAGTTGGCCACCTATGCCGGCTGGCGGCTGCGCGGTATGTCCGGTGGGGTGCTGGCAGGGCTGCTGTTTGTTGTTCCCGGGGCCGCGGTGATACTGGTGCTTGCGCTTGCCTACATTCGGTTCGGTGACGTACCGCTGGTTCAGGCGGCTTTTCTCGGGATCAAGGCGGCGGTCATCATCGTCGTGCTGCAGGCACTTTTACGACTAGGTCAAAAGGCCCTGACCGGCCCCACAGCCTGGATACTCGCCGGATCAGCCTTTATCTCCCTTTTTGCACTCGGTATCCCCTTTCCGCTGGTTGTCGTTGTTGCAGGCCTTGTCGGAGCACTTCGCAAACCTGCACTGGCTCGGGCCCGGCCCTCCACCCCGGTGCATACACAGACCTTACGTAACGTCGCGATCTTCGGTGCCTTGTGGGCAGCCCCACTGATCGTCTTGTGGCTCACGGCCCGGACCTTCCTGCTTGAGATTGGACTGTTCTTTTCCAAACTCGCCATCGTGACCTTTGGCGGTGCCTACGCCGTGCTTGCCTATATGACCCAGCAGGTCGTGCAGGATCACGGATGGATCACCACCGGCCAGATGATCGACGCGCTGGGACTGGCAGAGACCACGCCCGGACCACTGATCCTGGTGACCGAATTCGTCGCCCTGCTTGCTGGATACGCGCAGAGCGGGCTAGGGATGGCCGTGGCCGCGGGGGTGCTGACGCTGTGGGTCACCTTCGTGCCCTGCTTTCTTTGGATCTTCGCAGCAGGACCGTACCTGGATCATATCGCCGCGCGGCCCCGGCTGTCAGCCGCCTTGCAGGCCGTCACGGCGGCAGTGGTTGGGGTGATCCTGAACCTGTCAGTTTGGTTCGCCCTGCACGTCCTGTTTGCCGACGTGGGGAAAGCCAGCATGAGCGCCCTTCCCGTCCCAGACGTCGCAACGCTCAACATATGGGCCGCCGGGCTCACGGCCATCGCGGCACTTTTAATGCTGGGCTTGCGCGTCGGTTTGCTGGTCACATTGACGGGCATGGCGGCTATGGGTTGCGCTCTTTCGCTTTTGGGACTGGTTTAATCGCTGACAACGCGCTCCACCTCTTCCCTCTGCGTCAAATTGGGATATGGTTGGAACTCGCAGCACGAGGATCACCATGAGCCGGAGCATTGATTACGGCAACCTGATGCACGAGGCCATGCGGGGCCTCATCCGGAAGGTGTTGACGGATGTTGCCCAGAACGGACTACCGGGCGCGCATCATTTCTTTATCACCTTCGACACAAGCCACCCGGATGCCGAACTGGCCGACTGGTTGAGCGACCGCTATCCAGGTGAGATGACCGTGGTGATGCAGCATTGGTATGACAAGCTGGATGTTGGGACCGAAGGGTTTGCGGTGACGCTAAACTTCGGGGACGCGCCCGAACCGCTGTATATACCTTACGACGCGATCAAGACATTTGTTGATCCGTCGGTCGAATTTGGCCTGAGGTTCGAGACCCAGGGTGAAGACGATGATGAAACAGCACCGGCAACTCCGCCCGAAATCTTGCCCAGTCGTGCCCCAGCTGCGCCCAAGCCGACGCCTGAGGATGGCGCAAAGGTAGACGATGACGGCAAAGACGCTGAAATCGTGTCACTCGACAGCTTCAGGAAGTAGTCGGCACATTTATTCCCGAGTCAGAAAAGTTTCGACTGCGCGCAGGATTTCACCGTCCTGAATATTCTGAAAGTGTAAATTAAGCCCGCCTTCGGCAAGCGTGCGATCGTACTGTTGCAAGCTGTAACCACCATCGGTATCCACGAACAGCGAATAGACGGTCAATGTCTCTCCGTCGATACGCGCCCAGACGTAGGGTTCACCCTTCATTGGATCCAGCTGAACCTCGTGGCCGAAAACGTTCTTCCTCTGTGCAGCAGCATAAACGTCGCCCCGACCACTTGGGACAAAATCAATAGTATAGGACTTTTTGGACACTTTGCCCGACGCCCTATACGTGACTGACGTCCAAGTTACCGTGAACCCCTGCTTGGTTTCGTTGATCTTTACGCTCATATCGCGCGGAATCTTCGTGCCATCGGACTGTATGACTTCAGCATTGCCGGAGTAGTAGCCAACGAACGGTGCAACATCGGCCCGAACCGGTGCCGCAAGAGCCAAAACCGCAAAGCCCAGTACAAACAAGGCAGCCATCACAGGCCGCATCGAGCCGCCAAAAAGTGCGCGTGAAACGATCATGACGTGGTCCTTTTTCCTCCTATTCAGTTAGATATAGGAACGCCCGCACACGGATGCACCCTTGCTTCGCCAATGTGTGATCATATCAGCAACGAACCGGCCCACCGGTCCTTGTCTGCAAAGCCCGCGCCCGGTAGATGCAAGGCACAAAGACGACACGCGCAGAAGGAGCCGCCCGATGGCCGACACCCGCACTGAATCCGACAGCTTTGGCCCACTGGAGGTTCCCGCCGACAAGTATTGGGGAGCACAAACGCAACGCTCCATCATGAATTTCCCGATTGGTTGGGAAAAGCTGCCTATCGCCGTGGTGCGAGCGCTTGGTGTGATCAAGAAGGCCTGCGCCATGCAGAACAAGGCACAGGGCACGCTTGACGCAAAGCTGGCCGACGCGATCATCGAAGCCGCAAGCGAAGTGATAGCTGGCAAGCTTGACGACAACTTTCCATTGGTTGTCTGGCAAACAGGGTCCGGCACCCAGTCGAACATGAACGCAAACGAAGTGATCGCGAACCGTGCCATCGAAATTCTTGGTGGCGTGATTGGGTCGAAAGAACCCGTGCATCCCAACGATCACTGCAATATGGGCCAGTCATCAAATGATACATTTCCGACGGCCATGCACATATCGGCCGCGATGACCGCGCGCGATGTATTGCTACCCGGGTTAGAAAAGCTGCACGCTGCCCTCGAGGCAAAAGTGGCCGCATTCGATGGCATCATCAAAATCGGGCGCACGCACACACAGGACGCGACGCCGCTCACACTCAGCCAGGAATTTTCAGGCTACAGCCACCAGGTTGCCATGGGCATCCAGCGGGTGAAAGACGCGCTGGGTCGCATCTATGAACTGGCCCAGGGCGGCACGGCGGTTGGCACCGGCCTGAACACCAAAGTTGGTTGGGCCGAAGCGGTTGCGGGCCACATGGCCGACATCACCAACCTGCCCTTTGTCACCGCCCCCAACAAATTCGAGGCGCTCGCCGCCCATGACGCTATGGTCGAGATTTCCGGCGCGTTGAAGACCGTTGCCGCCTCACTCTTCAAGATTGCCAATGACATCCGCTTGCTGGGGTCCGGCCCCCGCTGCGGTCTGGGCGAGTTGGTTTTGCCCGAGAACGAGCCCGGGTCGTCAATCATGCCGGGCAAGGTGAACCCGACCCAGTGCGAGGCACTGACACAGGTCTGCGCGCACGTGATGGGCAATGACGCCGCCGTGGGCTTTGCCGGATCACAGGGGCATTTTGAGCTGAATGTTTACAAGCCGATGATGGCCTATAACGTGCTGCAATCCATGCAGCTGCTCGGTGACGCCTGTTCCGCCTTCACCGACAATCTTGTGGATGGGCTGCAGGCCGATGAAACCCGCATAGACAAGCTGATGCGCGAGTCGTTGATGCTGGTCACTGCGCTTGCACCCGAGATTGGCTATGACAACGCCACCAAGGTCGCCAAGACGGCGCACAAGAACGGCACCACTCTGATCGAAGAAGCCGTAAAGCTGGGCTTCGTCACCGAAGAGAGGTTCAACGAAGTCGTGCGCCCGGAAAACATGATCGGACCCAAATGAGCACTCCCATCAACCTGAACAAGGTCCGGAAGGCCCGTGCGCGCGCTGAGAAGAAAGCGCGCGCCGACGTCAATACGGTTGCGTTTGGGTTAACCAAGGCGGAGAAAAATCTCGCAAAGCGCGAAAACATCCGGTCTGCGCGAGATTTGGACGGCAAAGCCGCCGAAACGTCCTTGTATGGTGCGAATGGTAACGACAAAAAGCCATAAATCTGCGGCATGTTCCTTGCGTTGAGAGTTATAGGTGTTCCATGATACAGCCCCATGACACAGCCGAGCGTGACCGCATCCGTGCCTTGCGCCGTGCGCGCCGTTACATTAGTGCCAACGAAGGAACGTTGGCGCGCGTGTTGAACACGTATGAGCGTATTGCTCAGCTCGACCCGTCCCGACGGTTCTGGGCCGAGCAGTGAGCGCCCGACCACAAAAGCACTCCCTTACCCTCAAAGGGCACCGAACCAGCGTGTCGCTGGAGCCCGAGTTTTGGGACGCCTTCCGTGCTATTGCAACTGAAGAAAAGCGTCCAATCAACGACTTGGCCGCCGAAATTGATGTTGGGCGCGGCGATGTTGGGCTTGCCTCGGCCATACGCGTCTTTGTGCTCAAGCGGGTGATGGAACGGTAAGCATGGTGTGGGTCATCTGACCACAAATCTTGTACTGCCGTGATCCGGCCTCTCGATTATGAAACCCATAGCGCAACCTGTTCCGGGTCAAACTACATCTTCTACGCGGTTTTTTGCGTTGAAACCCCTTACGCTACAGAAGCCTCGAAGATCTGCTTGATGTTTCCGCCCAAAGCCGCATGAAACCCGTCATCGCTCATATCGCGCTGCAATCCTTCGGTCAGCGCGCGACTGAAGCTCGCAATCATCTTGTGATTCTGCGCTAAACGGGCGCTCGCATCCTGCGTGGAATACCCGCCGGACAGGGCTACGACCCGCTGCACGCGCGGGTGATCCGCGAGAGCATCGTAAATGCCGGGCTGCTCGGGCAAAGTCAGCTTGAGCATGATATCCTGCCCATCAGCCAATGCTTCGGTCTGTGCCATCAACGCTTCGGCCAACATCGCCTCGGCCTCGGCCTTGGTCTTGGAATGAATGTTCACCTCGGGTTCGATGATCGGCACCATGCCCGCGGCGATCACCTCATGCGCGACCTCGAACTGGTTTGAAACGATGGCTTTGATGCCGTCAGCATTGGCACCGTGGACCACAGACCGCTCTTTGGTGCCGTAGATGCCCATCCCCTTGGCCGCCGCCAATGTGTCTGCCAGCCCCGGAATGGGTTTGAGCAGCTGCACGTCGTCCGCTTCGTCCCGCAAACCCTTGTCAATCTTCAGAAACGGTACCACGCCACGCTTGTCCCACAGATAGGACGGGACAGCTTGACCTTCGATTTGTTCACGCAGTGTCTTTTCAAACAGGATCGCGCCGATCACCTTGGCACTGGTGAAATCCGGGCTCAGGATAATGCGCGCCCGCATCCTTTGAATCTCTGCAAACATCTCATCCTCGGATCCATAGTCCGAGGCATCTACACCGTACAGCGCCAGCGCCTTTGGTGTGGACCCGCCAGATTGATCCAACGCGGCAATAAAACCGCTTCCGTTTTCCATCTGATCCCGCATCTTGGCAAATTCGGTCATACTGCGCTCCAAAGTCATGGCTACAATTGTCCCAGACCTAGCCTATTCCCGGCACACACGTAATCCCGCAAGTCCCTGTTTGCGCTATCTTTTGCTCAAATTCAGCCAGATTCCGCTTTGAGCGCGTACCGTCAGGTGCGCCACGGGTACCGGGGCTTGCCCATCTACTGGCGATACGGCGACATCGCGCAACAAGCGAGCGAGAATCAGCGGCCCCTCAACCATGGCGAACCCTGCGCCTGTGCACACCCGTGCACCGGCGGAAAAGGGAATGTAGGCATCACGCCCGCATGTCTTGCCGTTCTCGGTCTGCCACCGCCCCGGATCAAAGTCGTCAGGCCGCTCCCACAACCGCTCATGACGGTGCAAATGCCACGGGCTCAGCACCAGTTGGCTGCCTTTGCGCACGTCGCGATCCCGAAAATGTTCCGGACGGGTTGCCTCGCGCACCATCATGGGTACGGGCGGGTACAGGCGCAGTGTTTCGCGGAACACGTCACGTGTAACCGGCAGCTTAGACATCACAGAAAAGTCACACGCGTCTAATGCCCGCGCTTCCTGAGCCACCTTCTCTTGCCACTCCGGATACAGCGCCATCAAATACAGTGCCCAAGCCAACGCTGACGCACTGGTTTCATGGCCGGCCAGAAAAAAGATCGCAACCTGATCCACCATCTCTGCGGGCGTAAAAGTCTCTCCTGTCTCGGGGTCGCGGGTGGTCATGATCTTAGTGGCAAGATCGTCAGGTGCCGTGCCTGCGGCAATCTCTTCGGCGCGCCGATCCACCAGTTGCGCAATCAACGCTCGGATGCGCGCGGCACTTGCACGCGTGTCCCGCCGAAACAGACGTGGCATCCACCGCGGCAAGGGGACAAAAGCCGCAAGGTTCAGAATTGGCTGGCTGCGCTGATAGGCCCGAAACTCGTGAAAGACGGCGCTGGCCAGCCTGTCTTGGATGGGGATTGAGAACAGAGTGCGGAAGATGACATCGGCAGCGGCATGGCTGGTCTGTTCCTCGATCTCCACCACGCCTTCCGGCAAGCGGGCAGCTGCCGCCTCGGATGCATCCCACATAGCGGGGAACGTCTCGCGCAGGCGTCCGCCTTCAAATGCCGGATCAATGATACGCCGCTGCCGTTTCCATATCTCACCATTGGTCAGAAACACAGAATTTCCCAACAGTGGGCGCAAACCCTCACCCACTCGGTTCGACTTGGGAAAGTCCTCTGGCCGGTCCTTCAGCACCGTTTTCACCAACTCGGGCTGATTCATCAGGTAGCTGCGAAAGAATGGCGTGCGAAACTCGGCCATCCATGCGCGGTACAGACGCGCAGGCTGCGCCGACAGAATATCCTGCCGGAACAACTGCATATAGCGCCACAGCGACACACGGTCGGGGCGGCTGGGAGGTTTAGGTGGTATCATGCGGCAACCGACGTGTATTTGGACACCGCGTGGTCGATCCGCGACTTCGACGGCGGACGGTCTGCATAACGATCAGCCAGTGTCAGCGGCCCCGCCGTAATCTGGAAGTAATCATAGTCCTTGGGCCGGTCGAAGGCACAGAGGTACTGGAAATGCAGTCGGAAGAAGCGCCAGCGCAATTCCTTCCACCGCGCGGGGCTCAGGGTCTGGGTGAAGGCGGCAGAGAACACCAACGGCCAGCGTTTGTTCGCGGGCGCCACGCCCGAGACAGAGACAGGGTCGCAGAGCGCAAAGGCGCAACCATCACCTGGGGCCGTAACATCCACCCAAGTCAACGCATCCTGTGCCGACAGGTACTGCAAGTCTGCCCGCAACCGGTGCGCCTCCGGCAGGAAAGACACCATGGGCACAACCTGCCCCAAGGACAGGAACGCAAGTGCAGGCCCGTTGGCAGGCACACGCCCCCCCCGGATCAGGTCGGCCAGGATCGACACGGCCAGATGGGCGCCAGACGAATGGCCTACGATCAATACCTCGTCGACCTCCTCCGACAGCGCCGCCGCTATGCTGTTCTGGAACCCGCGTAGGCGCTTTTCCAACGCAGGAGGATTGGCCCCCCTGGACGCGGCGGAATAAGTATAGTCATGCATTAGATAGTAGGCAAAGATCTTGCCGTCTTTTGACTTGAACCAGCGCAGCAGCCCAACGCAGGCCACCACCCCGGCAGCCAAACCAGCCCATGCACCGATAGTTCCGAACGCAGCCCCCACGCGCCACAACACGTACCACAGCGCCATAGCCAACAGTGCTTGCCCCAGCAACATACCGACGGGATAGAGTGCCGCAATAACGGGCCCCTTGCGCAACCGCATCAACCGGCGCAGCGCGCCCGAAGCAATATAGGTCCACGCCGTACGTACCAATTGCAGATAGGTGCCGGGGATCGATGCCTCCATCGAATCGCGCACGATATCGGACCACACCAGGACCTCGATATCCGCATGCACGTCTGTATCGTCGATACAGGCATCCACCTGCCATCCGTAGTGTTCGGATTTGGGTGTGGGGCGCAAAGCAATCTCATAGTCCGAGATGTCAGCCTGCGCCGCGCCTTCCTTGCGGTAGAGTTCGCGGTAACGACGCGGGTGAATCGGGTCATATCCGGGAATGTAGAATACCCGGCGACGCGAGATAGTTTTGTGATGCGGCCTGCTCATTCAAATGCACCTTTTGGTGCACTTTAGCGACCTTCTGCGTCCAAAGTAAGGCTGAGGCTGGCGCGGTCTTTGAGTCATTTTCGACTTGAAAGCCAGTGGAAGTCGCGTCGACGTCCAACCGATCTTTGTGCCCAAGACTGATCAGCCCAAAGTGGCCAGTGCCGGGAATTGTTCCAGAAGCCAGAAAGAGAACCGGGTGAACAGGCCAAACAGCATTGCCGCACCCACAATCACCAACATGCCGCCCATCACCTTCTCAATCAGGCCCATGTGGCGCTTGATCCGATTCATAAAGCCCATGGCCCGGGTCATGAACATAGCCGCAAGCAGGAACGGAATACCCAGCCCTGCGGCATAGATACCCAGCAAGAACGTGCCGCGCGTGACAGAGGCTTCAGACGCGGCCAGTGTTAGGATCGCACCCAGCTGTGGCCCGATGCACGGCGTCCAGCCAAAGGCGAAGGCAAGACCAAGGATATACGCGCCAAAGGACGATCCCCCCTGATCGCCCGCGTCCATCCGCGCCTCGCGATCCAGAAACGGAATTCGGAACACGCCCAGAAAATGCAGACCAAACACCATGATGACCGCACCCGAGACTTGGGCGAACAGCACTTGGTTCTGCAGGAAAAACGCACCGAATGCGGACGCTGCAAAGCCCAGGATGATAAAGACTGTCGATAAGCCCAGCACAAAAAATAGGGCTGTCACTGTGGCGCGGCTACGACCCGAGCGGCCTTCCGACATCTCTCCTACACTCATGCCTGACATATAAGCCAGATAGGGCGGCACGATAGGCAACACGCAGGGACTGAGAAAGCTGATGATGCCCGCCAGAAGCGCCACGCTCATGGCCGGGATCAGGCTTGCGTCGATGATATCAATTCCGAACATGCATTCCACCTAGCGACACTTGGCGTCCACGTCACGTGCCCTGCGGTCACATGTCTGTGGACAGGGTGTAACATCACGCCTATCTCGGCAATCATGGACGACGCATACACACTCGACGCTGTGGGACTTTTGTGTCCCCTGCCCGTACTCAAGGCACGCAAACGCCTGCAAGCGCTCGCAACCGGCGATATCCTGATCATCTCGGCAGATGATCCAGCTGCCGTGGTGGACGTGCCGCATTTCTGCGCCGAAGCTGGCCATGTGTTGGTGTCTGCCGACACCGACGGCCCCATACAACGCTACGCTATCCGCAAAGGATAAAGGGGCGCGCCACCGGCACGCCCCTCACTTTACTTCCCTAACGACCACCAGCCGCGTTTTTTGGGCTTCGGCGGCTCATCCGGAGCAGATGTTTCGGCCACCGGTTCTGGCGCTGGCGCGGCTTCAGCCGCAACGGGCTCCGGCTCTGCCGTGGCGGGGACCTCCGAAACCGCGGCAGGAGCAACCTCATCCTTCGGTGCAGCGTCTTCCTTCGCCTTGGTCTTGGATGCTGAGCTGCGCGACCGGGTCGACCGTGTTGTCGTCTTCTTAGGCTTTTCGTCTGCAGTGGCGGCGTCCTCAGCGGTTGCCTCTTCTGCTGCGGGGGCATCCTTCTTGGCCGTGGTCGACTTAGATCGCGACGTGGACGAGCTGCTGCGCGACGTGCTGCGTGTGCGCGTGGGTGTTTTCTTGGCCGGTGTCGAAGTCTTAGTCTTTGTTGCCTTGGCTTCGGGCGCGTCTGCGCTTTCAACGGTATCTTCCGTTACGTCTTCGGCACTGGCCTCAACAGGGGCTGTGTCGTCCTCTGCCTGAGGTGTATCGCCTTCTGCAGTGGTCGTGGACTTACTGCGGCTGCGGCTGCGACGACGCCGGCGACGACGCTTGGGCTTGGGTTCGTCATCTTCACCGACCGGGACTTCGGACGCCTCAGTAACCGCGTCCTCATCCTCGTCCACCTGATCCATGATCGATGTGTCGACAGAAACCACCGGGGCTTCGACCGACTTGACCACACGGGTGGCTGTCTTGAATTTCTCAAGCGCGAAATCCGGGCTGACCAGATGCGGATCCCCTTCGATGCGGACTGATAGACCGTAACGGCCTTCGATCTGTGCAATATGCTCGCGCTTCTGATTCATCAGAAAGTTAGCGATACCCACCGGACACTTCACCAGAACCTCACGGGACCGACGGCGGGTGCCCTCCTCTTCAATTTGGCGCAGAATGGACAGAGCCAGGTTATCATCCGAGCGGATCAGACCGGTGCCGTGGCACGCCTGACATGGTTGGGTTGTCGCCTCGATCATGCCGGGACGCAGACGCTGGCGCGACATCTCCATTAGGCCGAAGCCCGAAATGCGGCCAACCTGAATGCGCGCCCGGTCGGTTTTCAGTCGATCCTTCATCCGCTTTTCTACAGCCGAGTTGTTCTTGCGCTCATCCATGTCGATGAAATCGATGACGATCAGACCGGCAAGGTCACGCAAACGCAATTGACGAGCCACTTCGTCGGCGGCCTCCAGATTGGTCTTGAGCGCGGTTTCCTCGATCGACCCTTCCTTGGTCGCTCTTCCCGAGTTCACGTCGATCGCGACCAGCGCTTCGGTTACGCCGATCACGATATAGCCGCCCGACTTCAACTGAACAGTCGGATTGAACATGCCTCCGAGATACGTCTCGACCTGATAGCGAGCAAACAGCGGCAGGCTGTCTTGGTACTGTTTCACGTTCTTGGCGTGGGACGGCATGATCATCTTCATGAAGTCCTTGGCGATGCGGTAGCCGCGTTCGCCCTCGACAAACACCTCGTCGATCTCGCGGTTGTAAAGGTCGCGGATGGACCGTTTGATCAGGTCGCCTTCTTCGTAGATTTTGGCAGGTGCGATGGACTTGAGCGTCAGTTCGCGGATCTGCTCCCAGAGGCGCTGCAAGTACTCATAGTCACGTTTGATCTCTGCCTTGGTTCGCTTTGCCCCCGCTGTGCGCACAATCAGACCGGCGCCTTGCGGCACCTCGATCTCGTTTGCGATTTCCTTGAGCTTCTTCCGGTCAGCTGCGTTGGTAATCTTGCGAGAGATACCGCCGCCGCGCGCTGTGTTCGGCATCAGGACACAGTAGCGCCCAGCCAGCGACAGATAGGTTGTCAGGGCCGCACCCTTGTTGCCGCGCTCCTCCTTGACGACCTGCACAAGCAGGATCTGGCGAACCTTGATAACTTCTTGAATCTTGTAGCGGCGCGGACGTGGTTTGCGCGGAGGTCGAATGTCCTCGCTGTCGTCCTCGTCGGCTACGGATTCGATGCTGTCATCTTTGGATGTGGCATCGGACGCCTTCGCTTTGACTTCGTCTTCATCATCATCTGCATCCGGAGCATCATCCGAAGCAGCCACATCTTGCTCTGCCTCTTTTGCAGCTAACGTTTCAGGCGCTGCGTCGACTTGATCAGCGTCGGCCTCGACCGGCGCGGCCTCATCACCGGTCGTTTCAGAAACACCATCGTCGGATTCCACCACATCCTCACCGGATTCGGGTGTTTCGACCGGGGTCTCCTTGACCGTTTCCATGGGCGAGGAGGCCTCTCCCTCAGGCACGGCCACATCGACCTCTACGTCAGAGGTTTCAAGATCGATGGTCTCCATACCTCCGATCTCGGTCGACACCTTGGCATCGGTATCAGCGGTTTTCGACGCCTTGGACTTCGACCGCGACGACCGCTTGCGTGTCGGTTTGGGCTTGTCCTCTTCCTCGTCGCGCGCCTTCATCGACTCTGCATAGGCGCGCTCTTCTTCCATCAACGCCTCACGGTCAGCGACGGGGATCTGGTAGTAATCCGGGTGGATTTCCGAGAATGCAAGGAAGCCGTGGCGATTGCCGCCATAGTCCACGAACGCCGCCTGAAGCGACGGTTCGACCCGTGTTACTTTTGCGAGATAGATGTTGCCAGCAAGCTGGCGTTTGTTTTCGGATTCAAAGTCGAACTCCTCGACCTTATTTCCGTCGACCACCACAACGCGGGTCTCTTCCGCGTGGGTGGCATCGATAAGCATTTTCTTTGGCATGAAAGTCCATTGCGCGCCCGCAATCGTCCTGCACCAGGCGGCGCAAGCGTATTGGGGGCGTGTCTTGTCTGAGCGAATATGGACGCGCTGCAGACAAGGCCGGAAGGGCCTTCTGCTCGGAACTGTACTGTCCTCACGCGCGTCATCGCGGTTCTCTCCGACACGGCGCGTTGGTGCGGCGTGTCCGTTCATAAGCTGCGCCAGACCTCAGCCCGCGTCAGCAACTCGTGGCCATCTCTGGCCCAATCGGTCTGTTGATGGCGGCAGGAAGTCCTGCCCGACATGCTCAACAGCGAAACTCAACCGGGGCAGCGTCTAGATGCGCCGCAATCCCGCCTGCTCAATAAAGGGGATGCAGACAGGAAAGACAATGGGCAATCGCACATCAGTCGACGGCACCTACTGAAACGCCTGTCACAAGAGCCACTGCACGCCAAAGATCGCGTGCTACATACTGACCGAGATCGGGTAGTGGTTGATCTGGATCGCGCAGATCGGGGACTTGTACAGCGATGCACCCTGCCCCAACGGCAGCAGTTATTCCGCTGTCGCTGTCTTCAAAAGCAGCGCAACGCGTGGGATCGACGTTCAGAGCAGCGGCCGCGTGCAAATAGGGTGCGGGATCTGGCTTGCGCGCCCGCACTTCATCACCACCTATGACCACCTCAAAATGAGACAGGAGCCCAGCGCGATCCAAGTGCCGACGCGCCGTGCGCCCACTTGTAGAGGTAACAACGGCCATCCGTGCACCCTGTTCGACCAGTCGCGCCAGACTGTCACGCACTGTCGGGCGCAATGGCACGGCTTGAGCCACACGTCGGTCGACTTCAGCGTGCCACGCGGATTCAAACCACATAAGATCGAAATCAGGACCGAGAAACATCTCTATCCGCTGACGTGCAGCATCGCCTGAGACACCGATAAGCGTCAGGAAATGCGCATCGACGGCGGCAGGCGTAAAGCCCTTAGGCACCAACAAGTCGCGGGCCACAGCGGCATAGACGCGCTCACTGTCCAAAAGCAAACCATCCATGTCAAAAAAAAACGCATCTGGTACCATTACAGGCCGTCTTTCCGGTTCGGTCGCACTTCTCTTGCCACGGGTACCGTGCATATGAAATGACCGCCGAAAGCATCGGCGGTCACTTGTTTCAATAAGATGTCACGGGGCGTGATCAGAGATACTCGGACCGCTGTAAACCATATTTCGCCATCTTCTCATTCAGGGTCCGGCGCGGCAGGCATAATTCTTCCATGACCGACGCGATGGATCCCTTGTGGCGGCGCATCGTGTTGTCAATCAGCATCCGCTCGAATGCCTCGACATACTCCTTGAGCGGCTTGCCTTCCGTGGTCATCACGGGCTGCATTTCCTCGTGATCATTCATCAGCAGGGACGCGATGGACCCGGTGCCACGACGAGCCTGCAAAACCGCACGTTCCGCAATGTTGATCAACTGACGAACGTTACCCGGCCATGGCGCCTGCAACAGCTGCGCAGCTTCTTGGGCCGACACCTTGGGCGCTTCGCAGCCATACTCGTCAGCGAACTGATCGCTCAGACGGGTGAACAAGGTCAGGATGTCTTCGCCACGTTGGCGCAACGGCGGCACGGTGATCTTTAGGGCAGCCAAGCGGTAGTACAAGTCGGGACGCAACGCATCCTCACAGGTGCGGCCAGCTTCTTGCATATTACAAATGCCAACGATCCGGGTCTCGGCCGGTGTACCTTGCTCATTGATCACAGACAAAAGCCGTGCCTGAAGGGCTTCGCTCAATGCCTCGATGTCCTCTAGGACAAGTGTGCCGCCACGCGCCTCTTCGATTGCGGGCAAAGCAGTGTCCTCGGGCAACATCGGGCCAAACAGGCGCTTGGCCAGCGCCTCTTCCTCCCAGGCCGAACAACTGACCAGCACAAATTTCTTGCCTGCGCGGCTGCCCACAGCATGAAGAGCATGCGCGACCAGGGTCTTGCCTGTGCCCGTCTCGCCGTCGATCAAGACGTGACCATCGGCCTGTCCCAGATCCAGAATGTCCTCGCGCAGACGCTCCATAACCGGCGACTGGCCGATGAGCTTTTTCATCAGTTGCCCGCCATCCGACAACTCGCGCCGCAGGGCACGGTTGTCCATGGTCAGGCGGCGGGCGCCGGTTGCGCGTTTGGCCAGTTCGCTCATCCGATCAGGGTTGAAGGGTTTCTCGAGAAAATCGAACGCCCCCACCCGCATGGCTTCAACCGCCATGGGCACATCCCCGTGGCCGGTAATCATTATGACAGGCAGTGCGCTGTCATTGCCCATCAGCTTCTTGAGAAACTGCATCCCGTCCATACCCGGCATCTTGATGTCGGAAATCACAATGCCAGGATATTCGGGGCCGAGCACCTTCAGCGCGTCCTCGGCACTGGCAAAGGTTTCTGTGTCATAGCCTGAAAGGGCCAGCCATTGGCTGATGGATTGACGCATGTCCTGCTCATCATCAACGATGGCAATTTTCATGGCTTGTGTCATCGGTGGTTACTCCGCCGCTCTGATCTTCGTGTTTTCATCTCCCGACCCCTCGTCACCGAGAATCGGAAGCTGCATTTCAAAGACGGCACCGCCCGCTTGTCCGTTGCGAGCAACCAACCGTCCGCCTAAATCGTTTACGATGCCGGAAGAGATGGCAAGGCCCAACCCTACGCCGTCGCCCGGCTGCTTTGTGGTGTAGAATGGCTCAAACAAACTGTCCAAATCCTCAATACCAGGTCCATTGTCGCGAACGGTCAGGGTCGCCGTCTCACCTGCCGACAGGATAATATCAACCTGCGGCTCCCGTTCAGACTTGGTGGCATCAATGGCATTGCGCAAGAGGTTGACCATCACCTGCTCGATCCGCATCCGGTCCCCCATCACCTCGATCGGCGCCGGGGGCACCACGCGGTTGATCAAAACCCGACGTTGCCGCAGCTGGGGCTCCATCATCGATAGGCTGGACGCCAGCGCATCGCCCATGTTTACAGGGCTGAGCGCGTCCTGACCCTTGCGTGCGTAGGACTTCAACTGGCGGGTAATTGCTCCCATCCGCTCGATCAAATCATCAATGCGACCAAAGCTGACCAACGCCTCGTCCGGACGGTTCCGGCGCAAGAGCAAGCGCGCGCCTGCCAAGTAAGTTTTCATCGCAGCCAGCGGTTGGTTCAGCTCGTGGCTCACAGCCGCAGACATCTCACCCAAAGCTGCGAGTTTTGATGATTGTTCAAGGGTTTGCTCAGCCTGGGCAAGGTCCTCCTGCACGCGTTTCCGCTCGGCAATTTCTCGCTGCAACTGCACATTCAGGTGGCGAAGCTCTGCCGACTCCCGCGCGAACAGCGCGAGCCGTAACGCGGACCGACGACTCATTGCATAAAACGCAAGCGCCAGCAGAATGGCGAATCCCATGATCTCTAGCGCTAGAACCCCGTTCACGCGCTCTCGGACACTGGCATAGGTGGTAAAGGACGTCATACGCCAGCCACGGAAAGGAATGCGTGCTTCCAGCCGCATCACTCCCTCACCCTGCAAATAAGCGTCAGGGGGCAGTGCGGTCCAATCGGCCGTTGCACGAATAGCGCGCTCGATGGCGCTTTGTGGAGTTTGGCGGGCCAGCGCCTCCTCTTCCGTGCGTCCTCGCCAACGGGGTTCAGTGCTAAGGATGATCTGTCCTGCGCTATCAGTCACAAGCACAGCGGCAGAGATACCGGCCCAGGCGCGTTCGAACTTTTGCAGGTCTACTTCGACCGCGATCACACCCAAAACATCGCCCCCGGCGGTTACGCGGCGGGAATACGTAAAGTCAAATCCACCAGCTTCACGCTCCGTCAGGGTAAAGATGGTGCCGCTTGCACGCATTGCGTTGATGAAAAAGGGTTCGGTCCGGTGATTTGATCCCAAACGGTTACGGTCGGTTGCCGCAACCGTACGCCCGTCGCGATCCAGTAAGTAAAGATTGGCGGCACCGATCTCTTCCACAAAGGAAATCAGGCGCTGGGTCGATTGTTGATAGTCCTGGCTGTTTAGCGCTCCTATCAGCGTAGGGTCGCGTGCCAGAAGTTGCGGCACAATCTGGTTCTGGCGCAGCTCGCTCAGCAAGTTCCCAGAATACAACGCAAGCCGAAGTTCGGCGCGGTTCCGCGTCGTCTCGGTAAAGCGGTCGGTCAGCAGACGGTTGGTGAAAAACACCGTGGTAACCGCCGCAACGGTCAGAAGAACAAGTGCGATGCGGACACGCCAACTTGTGGCGGGTGTGCGGGGCGCTGGGGTACGAGCAGCAACTGACATAAATGGAACCTACGGCGTCGACGGTTCCGGCTCAAGTCACGCGGACGTCAACTGGCCCACCACTGCGCGGAAGAGCGCCTGTCCGTCTGTGCCGCCATGGCCGGGATCCGCTGCCCGTTCTGGGTGGGGCATCATGCCAAGGACACGGCGGTTTTCAGACAAGATGCCCGCAATATCATGCAGTGAACCGTTCGGGTTGAAGGTGTAGCGGAAAGCGATACGGTCATCTGCCTCCAGCGCGCTCAGCGTGGCGTCATCCGTGAAATAATTACCATCGTGGTGTGCAATGGGAATGTCGACCACGTCACCTGCATTGTAGCCTTCGGTAAATGCCGATTGCGAGGTCTCGACCTTCAGACCAACAGTCTTACATATATACTTGAGGCCCGCATTGCGCAGCAGAGCGCCTGGCAAGATGCCGGTTTCGGTCAGCACTTGGAAGCCGTTGCACACGCCAAAGACATATCCACCCCGTTCGGCATGGCTTTTAACCGCTTTGCAGATGGGCGAATTGGCGGCGATGGCTCCGCAGCGCAGGTAGTCACCAAAGGAAAAACCACCCGGCACACCCACCATATCGATACCCGCAGGCAGGTCGGTATCCTTGTGCCAGACCATCTCGACATCCGCGCCCGCATTGCGGAAAGCGACGGCCAAATCCCGGTCACAGTTCGATCCGGGAAAGACGACAACAGCGGCCTTCATGGCATCTCGACCCGGTAGCTTTCGATCACGGTGTTGGCCAACAGCCTCTCACACATGGCCGTCACATCTGCTTCGCTGGTGCCGTCTGCCAAGTCTAGTTCAATGACCTTACCCTGTCGCACCCCATTGACCCCATCAAAGCCCAGAGCCCCCAAAGCGTGGCGCACGGCCTCGCCCTGCGGATCCAGAACGCCGTTTTTCAGCATCACATGTACGGTCGCTTTCATGTCGGTCTCTTTCAGTTGATAAGCGTTGGTTTGGAAATCGGGGCCGCGTTCTTGGGCATTACACCCAGACGGCGGGCCACCTCGGTATAAGCATCCGTCAGATTGCCGAGGTCACGGCGAAACACATCTTTGTCCAGCTTCTGGCCCGTCTCGATGTCCCACAAGCGGCAGCTATCCGGGCTGATCTCGTCCGCGATGATCAGGCGCATGAAGTCACCATCATAGACGCGGCCAATCTCGATCTTGAAGTCCACAAGGCGGATGCCAACGGCCAGCATGACGCCACTGAGGAAGTCATTCACCCGCAGGGCCAACGACAGAATGTCGTCCATGTCCTGCTGGCTGGCCCAGCCAAAGGCAGCAATATGCTCTTCTGTGACCAGCGGGTCGCCCAGCTTGTCGTCCTTGTAGCAATATTCGACGATAGGACGGGGCAGCTGCGTGCCTTCTTCGATCCCAAGCCGTTCACTCATCGTTCCGGCCGCATAGTTGCGCACGATCACCTCAAGGGGCACGATCTCGCAGGCGCGGACCAACTGCTCGCGCATATTCAGACGCTTCATAAAGTGCGTTGGCACGCCGATTTGACCGAGACCCGTCATGAAAAACTCGCTCAGACGGTTGTTCAAAACGCCCTTGCCTTCGATCACGTCCTTTTTCTGGGCGTTGAAAGCGGTGGCGTCATCTTTGAAGTACTGAACAATCGTGCCGGGCTCGGGACCTTCATACAGAATCTTGGCCTTACCCTCGTAAATCTTTTTGCGTCGCGCCATGGGCGTCCTTTCGCGTGTGCGGGGTGTTGAGTCTGCCCGCCGATGGGCACCTCATAAGCAATCGACCCAAATGCCGCAAGCAATGGGGTTGCACGGCGCGCCCTGGCCTGCATATCTGGAACAAAGACAAGCCAGAAAGGGGGTGGCCGATGAGCACCTTTGACGAGCGCGAAAGCGCGTTTGAAAACAAATTCGCCCATGATGCAGAAATGCAGTTCAAGGCAGACGCCCGCCGCAACAAACTGTTGGGCCTGTGGGCCGCGAGCCTTATGGGCAAGACCGGTGACGCAGCGGCGGAATATGCTAGCGAAGTGGTGAAATCCGACTTCGAAGAAGCTGGGGACGAAGACGTCTATCGCAAGGTCTCGGGCGATCTGGGTGACAAGTCCGACGAGGCGACGATCCGTGCCAAGATGGCTGAACTGATGGCCGAAGCCAAAGCGCAGTTAATGAAAGAAATAGAGTAATATCAAAACACTGCAGTTTGTATATGATGTAAGTTAAGGCGCGCACCTTACCCGGTGTGCGCCTTTTGATTTGCATTTTCACCAGTTGCCGTCAGCCCGTTAAGGTTTGGCACACCCTTGCCCGCTAGCCCTTGATTGGGGACTGTGGGAAAGAGGTAGGTTCATGCACAGGTTTCAGGCGCGGGCGGTGGCGCTCACCGCATTTCGGATCGGTCTGCCAATGCTGATCCTCGTCGCATGCGCGATGCTGTTGGCCCGGCAAATCCCTATGGATGTGCTGGTGACCCTGCCGCAACAACTGGCCGATATCTCAGCATTGCAATGGGTTACGGCCGCGTTTTTGACCATTGGCAGCTTCTTTGCCGTCGCTCAATATGATGTGCAGGCGCACCGTACACTTGACACCGGCGTGTCGGAAGAACGCGCCCGAATTACCGGGGCAGTCGGAATCGCCATTGGACAGACTGTCGGCTTTGGTCTGGTGTCTGGCGCATTGGCGCGCTGGCGCATGCTGCCCGAGATGAATGTCGCTCAGGCGCTGAAATTGTCCACGTTTGTATCGCTGACATTCGTCGTCGCCTGGGCCTGTATCACAGGGTTGGTCAGTGCTATCCTGCCAGCCCCGGCCTGGACGACAGCCCTGTCAGTTGGCGCTATTTTACTACTGCCCGCCTGTGCCTGTTTGTTGTTCTGGTGCCCCACCTTCAGCATTGGTCGCCACGCAATCCCTTTACCCAGCTTGCGCGTCGCCGGGTCGATCCTGGTTTGGGCACTGGTCGACATGGTTCTGGCGGCAGCGGCATTGTGGGTATTGCTGCCGTCTGGAACGATGGCCTTTACCGTCCTGCTGCCACTGTTCATGGTCGCACTCGGCTGTGGATTGATGTCAAACACCCCCGGCGGTGTAGGCCCGTTCGAATTGGTACTGGTGTCTGCCCTGCCCGCTGGTGCCGGAACGGAAGCCGGCGTGTTGACAGCCATTCTGGCCTTTCGGATCGTTTACTATGCCGGGCCTGCCTGTGTGGCCATGTTGGCCATGCTGCGCCCGTTGCCCGCTGTCGCCACAACCAGCTCTCCCACATTTCAATGGGAGGCGTTGCCCCGCAGCGAAGCTCAGGCTCTGCGCCAAAACGGTGGCATGTTGGCACCCGTGACATCCGATACCAACGCGCCTGTATGGCCAACCCAGCAGACCCAAACTTTGTTCACGGATATCAAGGGTCCCGCCGAAGCTGGTGTACTGATTTGGTTGCGCCGCGCCGCGCAGGCACGGGGGCGCGTGCCCGTCATTTACAAGTCCAACCAGCGGCTTGCGCAGGCGGCGCGGCATAGCGGATGGGCCGTGTTACGCATTGCCGACGACGCGATCGTGGACCTCCCGCACTACCAACTCGACAGCCCCTTGCGGCGCCGATTGCGCCGCAAGCTGCGCGCAGCACGAAAGGCAGGTGTGACCGTGCTGTCAAATGCACCTTTGCCCCGGCAAGCCGCCGCAGAGGTCGATGCACGGTGGCAAGCCCATTGCGGCCATGCACGCGGTGGAAGCATGGGGAGATACTGTCCTTATTATGTTTCTGAACAGTGGGTTATGAGCGCATATTCGGGTGAAAAATTAGTTGGATTTGTAACATTTCATCGCGGAGCATACGATTGGTGTCTGGACATCATACGCTACGCGCCAGATGCGCCCGACGGCACGATGCATGCGCTTGTGCATCAAGCCCTTCTGGATGCCCAAAGCAAGGGTTGCACACGCGTAAGTCTGGCATCGGTCACCGCTTGCGCGGACCCTGCAAGCGCCGTTTGGCGTTGGGCAGCACAGGTGGCCCTCCGCCATGCCGGGGGCACGGGCTTGCGCCAGTTCAAATCGGCCTTTGCGCCCCGATGGGTACCCAGATATGCGGCGGCACCCACATGGTTTGGTCTGGCTCTGGGATTGGCAGATATCGCGCGCACGATACGCGCACCAAACCCGCTTCCCGCACGTCCGCCCGAAACGAATGCAAACGCAGCTCATCAAGAAGATGAGAATTATGAACTGGCTTCACGTTCGGCGGCATGACATGTGATCAAAACTCTTCGCGCGAAAAGGTTTGATCATGTCCGATCCTCTGACCACTCTACTGGCCGAAAAAGGCGTCCTTCTGGCAGATGGCGCCACGGGCACAAACCTGTTTGCCATGGGTCTGATGTCAGGTGACGCGCCCGAGCTTTGGAATGAAGATGAACCCGATAAGGTGCGCACTCTTTACAAAGGTGCGGTCGATGCGGGTAGCGATATCTTTCTGACCAATTCTTTTGGTGCAAATGCATCACGCCTGAAACTGCATGATGCAGGCCACCGCGCGTTCGAGTTGAGCCAAATGGCGGCCGAGCTTGGCCGGGATGTGGCCGATGCCGCCGGGCGCAAGGTCATCGTTGCAGGCTCGGTTGGGCCAACGGGCGACATCATGGAACCTGTCGGCAGCCTAACCCATGCGGACGCGGTCGAGATATTTCACGAAACGGCTGCCGGATTGAAGGCAGGCGGCGCGGATATCGGTTGGCTTGAAACAATATCGGCTCCTGAAGAGTACACCGCAGCAGCCGAAGGGTTTGCCCTAGCCGAGCTGCCTTGGGTCGGCACCATGAGCTTCGACACGGCGGGTCGCACCATGATGGGTGTGACCAGCACGGACATGGCGACCTTGGTTTCTGGCCTGAATTTCCCGCCTTTGGCCTTCGGTGCCAATTGCGGCACGGGCGCATCTGACCTGTTGCGCACTGTTCTTGGTTTTGCAGCCACGGGCACGACATTACCCATTATCGCTAAGGGGAACGCCGGTATTCCAAAGTATCATGACGGACATATTCACTATGATGGCACGCCGGAGTTGATGGCAAACTATGCCACCATGGCGCGCGATTGCGGTGCGACCATCATTGGCGGATGCTGCGGTACAACCCCCGCCCACCTCGAGAAGATGCGAGAAGCATTGGACACCCATTCCGCGCGACCGGCCCCGTCGCTGGACGCGATTGTGGCAGCTTTAGGTGCATTTTCGTCAGCCACTGACGGCACAGGCGACGATGGCAACCGCCCGGCCCGCAAGCGCCGTGGACGGCGTGCCGCTTAGAGCAGGTTTAGCTGGGCGCTTGGTTCGTGCGGCGACCGAAAGAGGTCGGTGCGCATGGGTGCCAGTTTTTCTTTCAACCCCAAACGCTTGATGGCCACTTGAAACCGATGCGCGACAATCTCGGCATAGGGTCCCTCGCCCCGCATGCGGTGCCCCCAACGGGCATCGTAATCCTTGCCCCCATGCATTTCGCGCAGGCGCGACATGATGCGGTGCGCGCGGTCGGGATAATGCACGGCCAGCCATTCCTGCCAGAGCGGCGATACCTCTCGCGGCAGGCGCAGCATGATCCAGCTGGCACTGCCCGCGCCTGCCGCCTTGCCCGAGGCAAGGATCGCCTCAAGCTCGGGGTCGGTCAGCGCAGGTACCATGGGCGACGCCATGATCCGAACCGGAATGCCCGCTCCTGTCAACCTGCGCACGGTTTCCAGCCGTCGCCTGGGCGTGGGCGCACGAGGTTCCATCGCGCGGCAAAGCATTGGATCAAGCGTCGTGATCGACAGACCGACCCGGGCCAAACCCCTGGCGGCCATACGGGAAAGGATGTCCATGTCGCGCTCAATCAGCGTGCCCTTGGTCACGATCGCGACAGGGTGATCGCATTCCTCAAGCACTTCGAGGCATTGGCGCATGATGCGATGCTCACGTTCGATCGGCTGATACGGATCCGTATTCGTGCCGATGGCGAGCGGCGCAACCTTGTAGCGTTTGCGCGCCAACTCATCCCGCAGCACCTGGGGCGCATCGGCGCGCGCCACCAGCCGCGTTTCGAAATCAAGACCGGGCGACAGGCCCAAATAGGCGTGGCTCGGCCGGGCAAAGCAGTAGACGCACCCATGCTCGCACCCGCGATACGGGTTGATCGATCGGTCAAAGGGCAGATCCGGCGAGCGGTTGTACGTTATCAAGCTGCGCGGTCGTTCGATGCTGACCTCGGTCCGCAAGGTCGGCAGATCTTCCTCCATCTCCCAGCCGTCCGTCTCGGCGTGGCGGCTGACCGTCTCATAACGGCTGACCGCGTTGGTCACGGCGCCACGCGCCTTGGGAGTGCGGGTCTGCAGATCGGGTTTCATGCGCCCAAAATAGAACACAACAAGAACATATACCAGATAAGATACACCAACCGGGCGTGCCGCGGCATGCGACGGCACACAAAAAGTGGTCTCTCGCGTCGCACGCGAAGCGGGCCATGTCGTAATCCGGACAGTCCGGCTGCGACATTCTGAACGATAAATCGAAAAACAAGGCACCGGGTCCGGCACCCATGCAAGAGGATTGCCAATGTCAGATGAAGACGAAATCATCCTGTCCGAACTTGATGACGAAGAGCTTGTCCAACAGATGTTTGACGACCTCTATGATGGTCTCAAGGAAGAGATCGAGGAAGCGGTCAACATCCTGCTCGAGCGCGGCTGGGTGCCTTACGACATCCTGACCAAGGCTCTGGTCGGGGGTATGACGATTGTGGGACATGATTTCCGCGACGGCATTCTGTTCGTGCCCGAAGTGCTGCTGGCTGCAAACGCGATGAAGGGCGGCATGTTCATTCTAAAGCCTTTGCTGGCTGAAACCGGTGCACCACGCGTGGGCAAGATGGTCATTGGCACCGTCAAGGGTGACATCCATGATATTGGCAAGAACCTCGTGTCGATGATGATGGAAGGCGCAGGCTTCGAAGTGGTCGATCTTGGCATCAACAACCCGGTCGAAAACTACCTGGAAGCCATTGAACAGGAAGGCCCGGACATTTTGGGCATGTCGGCGCTGCTGACCACAACAATGCCTTATATGAAGGTCGTGATAGACACGATGGTCGAACAGGGCATTCGGGATGACTATATCGTTCTGGTCGGTGGCGCGCCCCTGAATGAAGAGTTCGGCAAGGCCATCGGCGCCGACGCCTATTGCCGCGACGCGGCCGTGGCAGTCGAAACGGCCAAGGAATTCGTGGCCCGCAAGCACAACCAGATGGCGGCAGGCTAACTGTCCTGTCGCCCCGGCCCAACCGGAGAACGACATGCTGCTTGATACACCGATCTGCGACTTTGGCGCGCCAGCGCCACAGTTCAGCCTCACGGACGCGCATGGCGCCGTGCATAACCTGTCAGACCACATGGGTCAGAACGGCATGCTTGTGGCGTTCATCTGCAATCATTGCCCCTATGTCATCGCGATTGCGGACCGACTGGCGGCGGATGCGAAGGCCCTGAAAACACTGGGTATCGGCGTGGTTGCCATCAACGCCAATGACTATGCCGCCTACCCCGCTGATGCCCCGGACAAAATGCCCGGTTTCGCGAAAAAACACAGGTTTGACTTTCCCTATCTCATCGACGCGGATCAGTCCGTTGCGCGCGCCTATGGCGCTGTCTGCACACCCGATTTCTTCGGCTTCAACCGCGATGGACAGTTGCAATACCGAGGGCGGCTAGACGACACAGGTATGGGTGACGCCAAAGATCGCGTGCCCGAGTTGCTAAACGCCATGCAGCAGGTGGCCGAAACCGGACACGGTCCCCAAGACCAGACGCCCAGCATGGGGTGTTCGATCAAATGGCGCTGACAGACGCCCAATTGACTGACTCTGGCCTGCCCGCCACGGGCGCGGGACGTATCTTGCTGATTGCCTGCGGTGCGCTCGCTCGCGAGATACTGGATCTCAAACGCACAAACGGCTGGGATCACATGGATCTGACCTGCCTGCCCGCCAAGTACCACTTGTTCCCTAACAAGATCACCGAGGCCGTGCGTGACGCGGTCACCAAGCACCGTGACGCTTATGAAACCATCTTTGTGGTCTATGCGGATTGCGGGACGGGCGGCCTGCTGCAAGCCGCCTGTGCCGAGATGGGTGTAGAGATGATCTCGGGCCCACACTGCTACAGTTTTTTCGAGGGAAATGAAAGATTTGCAGCGCAAAGTGAAAGTGAAATCACCACCTTCTACCTAACTGATTTCCTCGTCCGCCAGTTCGAAGCCTTCGTAATCAAACCCATGGGGCTCGACCGCCATCCCGAACTGCGAGACATGTATTTCGGCAATTATGAAAAGCTCGTTTACCAGGCCCAGACCAATGATCCGAGCCTTACCGAGAAGGCGCGCGCCGCGGCGCACACACTGGGACTGGCCTTTGAACGTCGCTTTACAGGCTATGGTGACCTGCAAACCACTCTGACGCGACTCTAACAGCACCTTCTTCTGAACGTAAATACGACGGGGGCGCCGCAGGCGGGGGCAGAGCCCCCTGAATCATGGTGTCGCCTCTGGCGGCCTTGGGATCACGCAGCTGCAGCCACCAACTGGATCCGCTCGATCATGGCCCGAAGCCCATTTGACCGTTGCGCCGACAGGTGGTCGTTCAGCCCCAGCCGCGCCATTTCAGCCCGCGCATCCACGGCACGTACCTCGGCCACCGGCAAGCCATTGTATAGCCTGCGCAGCACTGCAATCAGCCCCTTCACGATCATTGCATCGCTTTCGCCGTCAAATCGGAATATCCCGTTTTCGATCTGCGGATGCAGCCAGACCTGGCTGGCACAGCCGTCAACCTTGGTTGCAGGCACCCTGAGCGCAGCGGGCAGCGGGTCCATCGCCTTGCCCTGCTCGATCACATAGCGATAACGGTCTTCCCAATCTTCGAGAAACTCAAAATCTTCCACGATCTCTTCAAAGCTGGCCGTTGCCATCCGGTGTCCCCACATCATGCCTGTGCCTTTGTGACCTAGGCGCAGCAGCCGCAAAGGTCCAGAGCAGCAATGGATGCTTTTCAACAGCGGCTGCATCCGGTACCACATGTGCCAAAAGCAAATATGCGAGCGGACAATGCGCCTGATCTTACCTACCCTTCTGGTTGCCACGTTGACCCTGTCGGCCTGCGCCGCTGTGCGTGACAGCCGGGTGAACCCGATCAACTGGTTTGGCAACAGCCGGTCCGGACCAGTTCAGCCCGACCCAAGGGCTGCGACCAACCCGCTGATCCCGGAAACGCGACGGGCGGGCCTGTTTTCCAGTCTGCGCGACCAGACGGAACTCTATGTCGGCACCCCTATTGATCAGGTCACTGATCTGGTGATTGAACCGGTCCCCGGAGGCGCCATCGTACAGGCCACCGGTATCGCGGGCGAGGACCGCGTGTATGACGTGCGGTTGACCACCGATAGCGACGAAAACCTGCCCGTTGACGGTGTGCTGACCTATCAGTTGCGGGGCATTCACTCCGACCGCCCCACACGCACGCTCAGCCAGCGGGTACGCACGGTCACAGCCGCACGCCGTCTCACCGATCAGGAATTGTCCGAGATCAGCGTGATCCGAGTCGAGGGACTGCGGAACGCGCAGTCAACCACGCGTCGCTGACCTCCTGTATCAATCCAGCGGGATGATCTGAACATCGGCCCCCTTGGCCGTAAGGGCCACGCGCCCGTCACACAAACGCAGTGCGTCTGTCCCAAACACCTCTGACCGCCAACCCTGAAGCGCAGGCACGTCCCGCATGCCGGCCGCCAGCGCATCCAGATCCGCAGCCGACGCAATCAGCTTCGCCGCGACACCCGCGCTTTCAGTCTTGGCCTTGAGAAGCACGCGCAGCAGATCGGCAAGGGCCGGGTTCACCTGAAGCTTTTCACGCGATCGGTCCGGGCGCGGCATGGTATCGGGGTCCATATCGACCCCGCGTTTGACCGCAGCCAGGATTCCATCCGCTATATCGCCCTTTCGCGCCTCGCGCAGCAAAAGCCGCGAGCGGCTCAGATCTTCAAAGGATTTCGGCTTGTTGCTGGCCAGCTCGACCAGCGCGTCATCCTTGAACACACGGTTGCGGGGGATGTTGCGGGCTTGTGCATGTGTTTCGCGGAAGGCGGCCAGTTCTCTTACCAACGCCAAGAAGCGGGCCGAATGCGTGCGTGTCTTGACACGCTTCCAGGCATCCTCGGGTTTGACAATGTAAGTGTCAGCGCTCAGCAGCGTTTGCAGCTCTTCCGATACCCAGCGCGCGCGCCCGCTTTCAGCCAGCTTGGCCGCAAGGAATTCGTAGATTTGACGCAGGTGCGTGACATCGGCAATCGCGTAGGTTTTCTGTGCGTCCGTCAGGGGTCGCCGCGACCAATCGGTAAAGCGCGAGGTCTTGTCGAGTGACTGCTTAGCGATCTTGCGCACCAGCGTCTCGTATCCCACCTGTTCGCCAAAGCCGCAGACCATTGCGGCCACCTGCGTGTCGAACAGCGGCTCAGGAAAGACTTGCGCATCGACATAGAAAATCTCGAGGTCCTGTCGCGCGGCGTGGAATACCTTGACCACGGCGGTGTCACGAAACAGCTCGTAAAGCGGTTCCAGCGACAAGCCGTCAGCCAGTGGATCGACCAACACGGCATTGCTGTCATCGTCGCCCGGCATCGCCAACTGCACAAGGCAGAGTTTGGAATAGTAAGTCCGTTCGCGCAGGAATTCTGTATCGACGGTCACATACGGGTGCGCGCGGGCCTCGGTACAGAATTCAGCCAACGCGTCCGTGGTTGTGATAGTTCTCATGTGCGGTTCTTTTTGTTGCTTTTCACCGTCCGGTTGTCCGGTCCTACACCAACGCGCCCACGCTGGCTAGAGCAGGAGCGGTGTCATGTTCCCGGACGCAAATCGGCGCAGCACGGCCGGATATAAAATGTGCTCTTGCTGCAGCACCCGAGCGGCCAGATCGTCGGGCGTATCGCCCACACGGACAGGCACGCGGGCCTGCCCGAGGATCGGGCCGTCATCCAGTTCGGGCGTGACCAGATGCACGGTGCAGCCGTGCTCGGTATCGCCTGCCTCAAGCGCTCGGGCATGGGTGTGCAAACCACGGTACTTGGGCAAAAGCGAGGGATGAATGTTCAGCATGCGCCCGCGCCATGGCGTCACGAAGCCTGCCGTGAGGACGCGCATGAACCCGGCCAGGCAAATCAGGTCCAACTCAAAGGGATCAAGGGCTTCCGAGATCGCCACCTCAAACCCGGCACGATCCTTTCCGAAAGGCCGGTGATCGACCACCACGGTGGCAAGCCCGGCGTCTTTCGCCCACGCGATGCCACCAGCATCGGCCTTGTTCGAAACAACGACGATCGGCGTGGCGGGGTGCGACGCATCCATGTCCTCTACCAGCGCACGCATGTTTGATCCGCCACCCGAGACAAAGATCCCGACACGTTTGTTCAAAGAAGCGCCCCGGAGTAGCGCACGCCCTGCCCTGCTTCGACCGCGCCGATCCGGGTGACGACCTGCCCTTCGGCTTCGAGTGCGGCTGTCACATCGGCTTCAGAGGCCGGGTCCACAACCACAACCATCCCGATACCGGCGTTGAAGGTCTTGAGCATTTCGGCTTGATCCATGCCGCCTTGCGCCGCAAGCCATTGGAAGACCGATGGCAATTCCCATTTGTCCAAATCCACATGCACAGCCATCCCCTCGGGCAGCACACGCGGCAGGTTTTCGGTCAGACCACCGCCGGTGATGTGGGCAAAGCCGTGCACGCCGCCTGCCTTGATCGCAGCCAGCGCCGCCTTGACGTAAAGGCGCGTGGGCGTCAGCAGGGTCGCGCCAAGGCGTCCCTCGCCCCATGGGCAAGCATCGTCCCAGCCAAGCCGAGAGGTTTCGACGATCTTGCGGACCAGGGAGTACCCGTTGGAATGCACACCGTCTGAGGCCAATCCCAAAAGCACATCGCCCTCAACCACGCCCGCTGGCAGGGCCGCGCCCCGCTCCATCGCGCCGACCGAGAAACCGGCAAGATCAAAGTCACCCGCAGGATACATTCCCGGCATCTCTGCGGTCTCACCACCGATCAAAGCACAACCGGAGGCTTCGCAGCCGCGCGCGATCCCTTCGATGATCCGCGCTGCCTGATCGAGTTCCAGTTTGCCCGTGGCGAAGTAATCTAGAAAGAACAGCGGTTCCGCGCCCTGGCAGACCAGATCATTGACGCACATTGCCACCAGATCGACACCCACGCCGTCCACGTTTCCGGTATCGATAGCGATCCGCAGCTTGGTCCCGACACCATCCGTGGCGGCCACCAGCACCGGATCGACAAAACCGGCAGCTTTCAGATCGAACAATCCCCCGAAGCCACCCAGCCCGGATGCAACCCCTGCCCGTTTCGTGGCTGCGGCAGCCGGTTTGATCCGCTCGACCAGAGCGTTGCCTGCGTCGATATCGACACCGGCCTGCGCATAGGTCAGTCCGTTCTTGTTACTGTTCATTCTCAATCTCCCCGGGGGCTCGCCTGCCCCTTAACGTGAAGACAGGTGGCGTTGCAAAAGGAAATGCAGTTCTGCGCCGCTGCGCCGCGTTTCACGCGCCCCTCACGGCGCGTCACCCTCTCGTGACACCTCATATTCGAGGCTGCGAGAACGTGACACAGTTCTTGCACCAACCACTCAAAGGACATCGCCATGACGTTTCACCGCCTGCTCATTGGATCATCCCTGACGGCGATTTCGCTGTCCGTACCCGCTGCCCAGGCCGAGATTGTCGATATTCAGGATGGCGGCTTTTCTTTTACCTTGGGTGGTCAGATCAACCGCGCCTTCCTGTTCACGGATGACGGAGTGGAGAGCAATGAATTCTTCGTGGACAACGACAACTCATCGACACGGTTGACCGCGCGGGCAGCTTACAGCTTCGGAAACTATATCTTCGGTGCCCTGGTAGAGTACGAGTTCGAGTTCTCCTCATCAAATTCCGTCAGCCAATTGAATTCGGACATCAGCTCATCCGTTTCCAACGAACGCAAGTTCGAGCTGTTTGCGAACACGCCCTACGGTAACTTCGCCTATGGACAAGGCGACGCTGCCTCGAACGGGATTTCAGAGATTGACCTGTCGGGAACAGCCCTTGGCAACTATTCCGACGTAGGCCTGATTGCGGGTGGCCAGATATTCCGCACGGCTACGGGTGGTTTTAGCGGCAACACTGTCAGCAATTTCTTCTCCAACTTCGACGGTATCAGCAGGGTCGAACGTTTCCGCTACGACACGCCCACGTTCGGCGGTGGTTTTGTTGCATCCGTTTCCTTCGGCGAAGACAGCAATAACGACATTGCCATCCGGTACACACGAACGTTTGGCGATGTGCGTGTGCGTGGCGGTATCGCCTATGCCCAGATTGACGAGGTGGATCGGTTTGCGGGCTCAGTTTCGGCCTTTCACGACCCTACTGGCCTGAATGTCACCTTTGCATCCGGGACCGACGACCTGGATACAGCCGGTCGTGAAGACCCCGGCTTTAATTATGTGAAACTGGGGTATCAGAAGCAGGATCTTCTGCCGTGGGGCAGCACGTCATTCGCTGTCGATTTCTATGATGGCAGCGATCAGGCGGTGAACGGCAGCGACTCTGAAAGCTACAGTATTTTCGCGGTGCAAAAGATCGATCGACTGAACACCGAGGTCTACGGCGGCTTCCGCACATTCAGCGCGGAAACGCCGACCGAATCCTTTCGGGATATCGACGCTGTCTTTATCGGTGCACGCTACCGGTTCTAAGCCGTCGCCTGTCTTGACACCCGGGGTGGCGATGCTATCCCCGGGATCAGGCGGGCCTGTAGCTCAATTGGTTAGAGCAGAGCGCTCATAACGCTTTGGTTGCGGGTTCAAGTCCTGCCGGGCCTACCAACCGCCCTTCATGCTTTGCGGACATGCCAGCCGACCGTCATAGTGACAACCGTATCACCGTCGCGGTCGCGGATATCCACACTGATGTCGAAGGCCGTCTTGCCCACGTCTTGCAATTCCTTGACCAGTTCGGGGCCCGGACGTTCGGTTTTGGCATGCGCTTCGAGCCGACCCTTCGCGATCTTGACGTAAGAGATGCTGGCACCCGAGGCGACGGGCCGCGCCTGAAAGATCATCGGGCCAAAGGCCCCGGCGAGGGCGGCCCCAGATGCAGCCTCACCCAATGTGAACATGGCGCCGGCATGCTGGGTCTGGATATGGTTCGACGTCTCGGGCCGCTGTTCGAGCGCCGCCATACCGATGCCGTCGCCCACCTCGATCAGGTCGACACCCACGTGGTTGGCAAAGGGCACCGCCTTGCCGAGTTGGTCGCGGATCATGTCATACGGTGTCATTTCGGGCGCTCCTGCTGTGCTGTGTCGCCAGTAAAACCGATCCGTCCTGCGCGGCAAGCGTGCCGCTGCGGCACGTCACCGGGCGATGACGATATCGGCACGCAGACCACCGAGCCGCTCGCTTTCGCCGAGGCGCAGCACGCCACCATGGGCGCGCGCAATGTCGGTGGCGATGGCCAATCCCAGCCCGACACTACCGCCTTTGTCCTGATTTCGGGACGGATCAAGACGGGTAAAGGGGCGCTGCGCATCAGCGCGGCGGTCTTCTGGAATGCCCGGACCATCATCTTCGACCCGGAAGCGCAGCGACTTCTCGGTAAGTGCCACGCTGACCTCGGCGCGCCTGCCGTAGCGCACCGCGTTGCTGATCAGGTTACCAAGCGCGCGGCGCATCGCTATCGGGCGCAGCATGACCGTGCCCTGCCCATTCACCTCGTGCAACGTCACCGGTTGATCACCCCGCTGCGCATCTTCGACAAGTGTTTGGGCCAGTGCAATCGGATCGACCGCCTTCGGCTCGCTTTCCCCGTCGCCCTTCGCGAAGTCAAGAAACGCGTCGATCATGTTCTGCATGTCGTCGACATCTGCTTCCAGCGCTTCGCGGTTGTCGTCATCCACCATCGAAAGGGCCAAACGCATCCGCGTGAGAGGCGTGCGCAGATCATGGCTGACGCCTGACAACATGAGTGTCCGTGTCTCCATCTGCCTTTCGATCCTGTTGCGCATATCGACAAAAGCAGTACCCGCTGCCCGCAACTCAGTGGCACCCGCCGGTACATAGGCCAGATGACGTCCCCGCCCAAAAGCTTCGGCGGCCCTTGCAAGCCTTCGGATCGGGCGCAGCTGGTTGCGCAGATAGATAAACGACACAAAGGTCGTCAGGACCGAGAAGACGACCATGTAAACCAGCAATTGGTGCGGGTTCCGGGCCGAAACGCGGCGTCTGTCAAAGGTGATGGAAACCGGCCCGGTTCCGCTTTCGACTGCAACCTGCACCAAACCGCTCCCGGACAGATCGAAGGAACGGATCGCAGGGATTGTCTCCCCCAGACGTCGGATCACAACACGCCCGGAAAAGTCATCCCAATCGCGTTGATTGGGTGCATCCAGCGCCTCCTCCGGAATACGCTGCACAATCATGGCCAGCGGACCGGTTGCATCGAGCACGGCCTGCGTCACATCGGCATCAGGTGGCAGATCGGACAAAACGTTCAATACCAGGTTTATCTCGCGCTCGACCGTGTCAGCCATCTGAACCGTCACACCTTCGAAATGGCGCTGGGCGAAAAGGACAGACACGACAAGCTGCACCACAACGACCGGCAGCAGAAGGATCAGCGCGGCGCGCGCGTAGATGCCACGGGGCATATAATGTTTGAGCCAGGCAAAGGACATGGCGTAAACCCTATCGAGCCGCGATCCCGGACGAAAGACCACCATGCTGCCGCCAGACGATTTTGATCCACCCATAGGTATCTCCGAGGTGCTGGAACCCGGACTGCGCCGCATCGTGGCACCGAATCCATCTCCAATGACCTATCGAGGCACCAATACATACCTTGTGGGCACAACCGCTCTGGCAGTGATCGACCCGGGCCCAGACAGCGCGGCGCACCTTGACGCGGTCATGGGAGCAATCGGTTCAGAACAATTTGTATCGCATATCATCGTGACACATGCACATCTGGATCATTCTCCTTTGGCTGCCCCCCTTTCCAAGGCCACAGGCGCACCCGTTCTCGCGTTTGGAACAGCAACGGATGGACGAAGCAGCATCATGCAAAGCCTAGTGGACAACGGGCTTGTGGGTGGAGGAGAGGGTGTCGATATCTCCTTTGCGCCCGACACCCGACTACGCGACGGGGATGTGATCAACGGCCCGGATTGGCGCCTCGACGTCATTCACACACCGGGGCATCTCGGCAATCATATCTGCCTTGGGTTTGGCGACGCTTGCCTGACGGCGGATCACGTCATGGGATGGGCCAGTTCACTGGTGTCTCCACCTGACGGCGATCTGACAGATTTCATGGCCTCCTGCGAAAAGCTGCGCAGGAGGCGTTGGCGCGTTTTCTATCCCGGGCATGGAGGCCCAGTGATCGACCCGACCGCACGGCTGGAGTGGTTGATCGCACATCGTCGCACCCGGGAAGCCGCCATTCTTGCGACGCTTGACAAAGGGCCCGCCACCGCAGTGCAGATCGCCCAACTTGTCTATGTGGATACGCCCAAGGCTCTCTTGCCTGTTGCCACGCGCAACGTATTGGCTCATCTGATCGACCTGATGGGTCGATCAGAGATCGAAGCCAGCGATCCATTGGCACATGACGCCCGTTTTGCACGCATTGGTGGAGTTTGATTTTTTTGTTCACGGGCCTGCAAAACCCTCTGGACGACCTGAATCGGCCTTGCTATACGGCGCGAACCGTTCCGGCGTAGCTCAGCGGTAGAGCAGTTGACTGTTAATCAATTGGTCGTAGGTTCGATCCCTACCGCCGGAGCCAAAATATCTCAGTAAAATCAGCGCATTGCGTCATTTCACCAAATGACTGCGGCGCTTATTTTCTGTACCTAGGTACGCCATCGTTTCAGGGCAATCTATCCCCACTTTTTTCGACTAGGCTGGCTTCAAGCGTCCGAAAGCTCATCAATCCGCAGCTCTCGGCCTGTGGAATCCACGAATCGATCAAGGCTCATGTCCCCCGATAGGAAGATGTCAGCCTTGCGCTTGCCCATGACCTCTTCGACAAAACCACGCGGTTGGCGTCGCAACCATTGCTCATAGGTCGGCTCTAGCGCACCCCCACCTCCGACAAACACTGGCACCATGACAGAACGGCAATTGAAATGAGCCGGGGGTCGTGGCCCTTCGAAGGGTTGATAGACCTCGCCAGACCGGGCGCGACAAATCGCGGATGTCTTGCCATCGAGAACCGATGTCCAACGCAGCCCGCGCAAGTTCTCCAAATCCGTGCTGGCCACATCGTCGAGAACCGTTGCCTGCGCATGGGCGTAGAGCGTTCGCGCTGTGCCCAGAATGAAATTGGCGGTTCGGGGGAATACCGTCTGGCGTAGCCCGCCGATAACCTGCCCCACGCCTTGCCCAGCCGTGACCGCAGATCGCACCAGACGCGCGGTGCGGGACGTGTCGGACATTTGCAGCGCGTCTAGGTGTCCATCGACCGACAGGCCGTAAGCGGGCCGCGTCAGCACGTTTGAGACGATCCCGGCCAAGGTAGCGCGGCCAAATTTTCGGGCGCGACCAAAGCTAGACACAAACTCAGCTTCGCTCTTGATCATCGGTTTCAGGTCATCGACCATTTTGCCGCTAAGTCGTTCATGCGCATCCCGACGGATTTCGTCCACAGCTTCGATTGTCGATTCAAGACTGCGCACACCGCGCAACCGCTTGGCCAGCGTAGCCACGGTGTCTTCGTCAGCCTGAGAAATGATCTTGTTCAGCTCACGGGCAGTTCTTGCAGACACAGCCCGCATCCGCACGGCACGCCGCACGAAGGCGTCCAGCGTTTCATCATTGTCCATAGCGTTGCTCCAACCATGCTTCACCATGCCGTTTCGCGGCGTCTCGCCATTGCTGCGCCCGCGCCATAAAGATGCTCACGATCTGATCTGAATAGCCCAGAGCCTTGGCCATCTGCGCATCGCCTTCGGCGGTCTTGGCCAAGCCCATGCAAAAAAGGTAATCGTCGTTTTTCTTGTACAGCCCCGGGTGGACCGATTTAGGCTTTGCCATCGCGCAGAACTTCCAACGCTTGGTCCAAGCAATCCCGGCACAACACAGCCGACATTTCGGCCAAATACGCCCAAGGGTGTGGATCATAGAGCGCGGGTTCGTCGGACTCTTTGGACTGACTTGCGTAAACACTTGCTGCATCCGCCAGAATCACGGCCCGCTTGGCCTCAGCTCTGGCCTGTACCAGCAAGGGCCAAATCAAAGGATTGCCTTGCGCAGCTTGCTCAACATCTTTCAGCTCTTGATATACAATTTCAGATTTGGCCCGCTCCGAGTTTGCTTTGCCTTCTTCGCCAACCGATTTCAGGAAGGAAGCAACTTTTACAAACATATCATCGCCGTTCGTGATGCCTCCTTGGTACAGGGATTCAAGAACCTTCCAAGCATCCATCGCTTGATCGGCAGAAACGCGAGCGCTGGTTTCAAAATTCATGCGAAATCTCCATTGGCTGCGATTGGGCCTTCGGACTCCAACCGTTCTTCGTTCACTTCGATGTCGAATGCCGATGACAATGCACCCCGGCGCTTCAACTCGGACAGCGCGTCAATGCGGCTGATGTCCCCCAGTTCGCGCAAGCGAATGATGGATTGCGCATCCGAGTCCGGTGCTAGAAAGTCGATGGACATGGAAAACGCTGGGCGCGTGCTCTGCCCCCAAATCTCTTGCGTCAGGGCCAACGCCTCATTGACAGCTTCGATGAAAGCCAGCGCATAACCCTGAAGCGGGGCCAGTGCGGAATTGGCATTCACGACGGCTCCAGTTGCGGTTTCCACGCTTGGGCGTTTCTTGGTGATCTGAGCGCCAAACGTCGCGGCCCGCTCTTCCAATGCCTTCAAATCATTCATGAGAATTTGGACGGCTGTGCCCGTGTGTTCGACATAGAAAGCCGTGGAATCCGGGTCAAGCTCGATCAAGGCGTGTGGCCCGACGATCAGTTGGCTTTCGTCATAGCTGCCCCCTTGGACCGCCAGCATTGGAAAGCTGGCGACACGCAGGGTTGTGTCCAAATCAGAGCGCTTGCGGGCGTGCGAGATTTGGAGCTCTGCCAGATCGCGCAAGGGTGGTTCACAAGCCAAGATGCCTTCGCGTTCGATGAAGAACGGGACCAGCGGAATCCGCCCAAGGGTGTTTGCCTCGGTCGAATGCACCGCCCATTCTTTGTCTTCCCGATAGACTTCGATCAGCTCAGGCGTCATCCGCACAATCTCAGGCGTTTTGACCTCTTCAAAACCGTCGATTGCGGTGACGCTGCGGTGATAGCGGATTTCAGACAGATCGCCGTTGCCATCCAGTGCGGCGAAAAACAGGTCGCGCGGGTCGATGATGCGCCACCGGGGGCGGTTTACGCCCGGTTCAATCAACAGGTGTGCGCAGCCAAATTTCAGCCCGCAAGCGAACCAATCCCGCAGGAAAGTTGGTGCGGCGTGTTTCTGGTGGTCAACATCGGGCAAGAACTCATCACGCCACGGCGCGGCATCGTCGGACATATCAAAAACCGGATCACGGCTGAATGTTCGCCCGGTCAGTTCTTCGACGGTTTGCCGCAGGAAATTGAACGCAACCAAGTTGTCCAGACGTTCGGCATAAGCTTCGCTCGGCTCGCTGTGGTGCTGTGGGATGTAGACAGAGCCATGTTGGCGCAATGCCTCAGACCCCGCGTAAACGTCCGCAATCATCTGCCACACGGGCGACATGGATTGGAATTCAATCGATGGCGTCGATACATCCGCTTTGGATTTCTGGGCCATCAAATGTCCTCCCTGAGTTCGTCGAGACCATTCTGAATGGGGTTTGAGGACTCGTTGAAACTGCCATCCCATTCGACGCGAGTTTCTTTGCTCTTCGCTGGTGCATTGCGATGCGCCGACAGCCCAGCATTGATCTTGTCTTGCGCAGAGCGATGGACGTATTCGCCCACGGTTTCTGCGGCTTCGGACGCGACAGCTGCGATTGCCTTGAAACCATCGGTTTGGAACCGCTCATCGAGTACGCCAAACCGGGCCAGCTGTGCATCGCGGCGCTGGCCCAGAACCTTGCGTTCTGCCTTCGCCGTGTCTTTCAAATCTTCGATCTGAGAATCCGCGTCCGACAACGCCTCAGCGGTCGCACCGTTCGCGGCCAACTTGTTGCGATGCACCTTAGCCAAGCCCAATTTCAGCTTGTTGTGTGTTGCAATGCTCATGCGCTTACCCCTTCCTCTGCGTTTTCAGCCCCGCCCGAATCTTCTCCGTCGGGGTCTTCGTCTTCGGTTCCGCCGTCGGTGTCATCACCCGGCGTTTCCCCGCTGCTATCCGGTCCAGTGTCGTCACTGGCTTGGTCGGGTTCGGCAGTGTCAGTTGCGTCGTCATCGGGGGTATCCTCTTCGGTTTCGTCCTCTTCGGCTGGGGCAAACAGAGCTTCGTTTTCATCGGCCAACGCCTCAGCGGGCCGAACATCGTTCAAGAGCTGTCCTAAGGCGATTTTCTCAGGCGTTGTCGGGGTGCGGCCATCGGCCAAAATGCGGGCCAGCTTCTCACTCGCAGTGATCAGGTTGACCGCTTCGCTGGCGTTCGGGTGGTCTGCGTCGAACTCCGGTAGGTCGATGATGCGGGCCAGTTTCTTGGACGTGAGCGGACGTTGCGCCCCCGGCATGTTGTCGAGAATGCCGATAGCAGCCCCGGCAAACGCCAATGCCTCTTCATCGCCCGCATTGGCTTTGGCGACGATCCCGGGCAACGCAGCCTTGAAGCCATGCGGCCCAAGGGACTGCAAATAGCTGTGGGCATTCGCCCCGGTGCTGTTGAAACTGTGGGATTGAAGATACTTCACCCGCGTTGCCACGGGGGTGAGATTGGCCAGAGCGGTCGATTTGACGGCTGCGGCTTCGGCGCTCAGCCGTCGCGCATCGTCGCGCACGGTTTCGCCGTCCTCTGCTTTGAACCGCAAATCCAGCGCGCGACGATACAGATCGCGGCCAAATCGGTTCATTTCAGCAGTTTGCAAGTTGGGCATGGCAGTTCGGTCCTTTCACCTCGGGAACTACAGGTGAAAGGAAAATACCGAACCGATTGCGCTCACTTCAAAGCAGTGGCCACAATTGGCGAATTTCATCACATGTTGTGTCGCGCCACCCCTTGAACACAATATCGTGAGAACCCACTTAAGTTGAAATTTCTTAAACCCAAGGCAAACATGATTAACCATTGGAGATACGTGCGGCCAAGATTTAGGTCGGCTTTATCAAATTTAGCACTGACTGACGCGCAAATCGCCGACGGTTTTGGTAAGTCGAGAGGGGTGGCAGCAAGCCTAAATCGGCACTATTGGGATAGCTCAGACGGGGATGCCAACAAGTTAATTGTGGGTTCTTGGGGCAAAGGAACCGCGATTAGGCCGCCAACAGACATTGACCAATTTTGCATTCTCCCCAACGAAGTATTTCATGACTTTAATCTGCGTCAGGGTAACGTCCAAAGCCAGTTGCTACAGGCTGTAAGGAATGTACTTCTGGGTTCTTATCCTCAAACCAACATGCGTGGCGATGGGCAAGTTGTTGTCGTTTCTTTCAATTCCGTAACCATAGAAGTCGTTCCGGCTTTTCATGCTCAAGGTGGCGGCTATTTGACCTGTGACACGAATAACGGAGGTAGCTGGAAACAAGTTTTTCCGATAGGGGAAATGGAAATCTTGTCGGCAAATGATAACAACTATGGCGGAAACCTCAGAAAACTCACAAAGCTATTGAAGCGTTGGAAGCGGGAATGCGAGGTACCAATCAAAAGCTTCCATATTGAACAACTTGTTAGAGAGTGCCTAGATCAAAGCACTTACTCCCGACAGGATGAATATTACTTCGATTGGCTTATTCGCGATGTCTTAGCCTATATGATCGGAAGAGTTGGGCAGTCATTTTGGATGCCCGGGTCAAATACTCTTGAGATGATCCAGTTGGGCGATGCATGGCAATCCAAAACGGAAACGGCTCATCGTCGTGCCGTGAAAGCATGTGGCTACGAATATGATAACATGGAAGTTTCAGCAGGCTTAGAGTGGCAGAAATTGTTCGGGTCGGTAATCCCAACTTCGGTGGACTGATATGAAAGAAACACTGCGCACAGAGTGCTTAGAGCAAGCGCGAAACACCCTCTACACGTCAACGTCTTTCTATGTTTGGCTTAGATGCCTGGTGCCCGTCCGTTGAACTCGGCCTGTTTGGCCAGGGCGGTGTCTGTTACGCTGCTTGGGCAGCGTAACGCCAGGGG
>NZ_CANNGP010000004.1 GCF_947504105.1 uncultured Tateyamaria sp. | reverse complement strand
ATCTGCGTTTCATAGTCCATCCTTTCTTGGGACGGATTACTAGCACCTCAGTGGCCTGATTTCAGGGGGCTGGGTCAGTCCTGCCTAGGTTGTCGTAAACCAGGGGCACCCACTTTTGCAGCATGTGAAGTGTTACTCCGGATACCACTGCTCGCGCACCATATGCGTGCCGTAACCCCTTCGGACAGGTCTTTGACCCACCCAAGACGGCTAACATCGAACCAGAGAGCCCTTGGGGGAACCGGTGCTGTGAAAGCTTCAATGGCCGATTCAAGGATGAACCGCTCAATGGTGAGATCTTTTGCAGCTTGCGCGAAGCGCAAATTCTGATCGAGCAATGGAGGAGACACTACAACACCAAACGCCCCCACAGCGCTATGGGCTACCGCCCGCCATAACCTGAAATCATCATCCCGATAGATCAAGGGCCGGCGGTACACTAACAAGCAACTTGGATCAGTCAGATGAGGCTGCTCATTGAAGCATTCCACGACTTGAGCAAGCCAGCTGTAATTGCTGTTGTCCTTATCAATAAAAGTTACCGAATTCCGCCTCTCTGTCAGGGTAATGTAGCATTGAGAAGATGCCAGTTATCCCTCTCCAGTGCCTCATTTTCGTTTGTCTCAGGTTCGGTGTTGTTTGCCTACGCCGCTTTTGCGGTTTCGCCGTTTCGTCGCCTGTGATTGCATGCAATGGCAAAACGGGGGATGTGCCCATGGTGGACAAGACGATTTTAGTTGTCGGGACCTATGACACCAAGAACGATGAATTGACCTATATGGCAGAACGTATCATCGCGATGGGTGGCGGCGTACTTGCTATGGACATTTCAGTGTTGGGCGATCCCGAGCGGCCGGTCGATATCTCGAAAACCGATGTGGCAGAAGCTGCAGGTACCACAATTCAGGCTGTGATCGACAGTGGCGATGAAAACGCGGCCATGCAGATGATGGCGCAGGGGGCGAGTATACTTGCGCAGTCGCTGCTGGACCAGGGCCGATTTGATGGGGTGGTGGTCTTGGGCGGTTCCATGGGCACGGATGCGGCTCTGGATATATGCCAGGCTCTGCCGTTGGGGGTCCCTAAATATGTTGTCTCCACGGTCAGCTTCTCGCCCATTATTCCAACGGACCGTCTGTCAGCAGACATTCAAATGATCCTTTGGGCGGGGGGACTTTATGGCCTGAACTCGGTTTGCAAGGCATCGCTGAGCCAGGCGGCGGGGGCGGTTTTAGGCGCTGCGCGGGCGGTCGAATCCCCGACAGCGGATCGCCCAATGGTTGGCATGACATCGCTTGGCTCTTCATGTCTGCGTTATATGAAACGCTTGAAGCCTGAACTGGAAACGCGCGGATACGAAGTTGCGATCTTTCACGCCACCGGGATGGGCGGCATGGCGTTCGAAAGTATCGCGCGCGAGGGCGGTTTTGTGTGCGTTATGGATTTCGCCCTGTCCGAGCTGGGTAACTTGATGGCGGGATCTGTGGTGAATGGCGGCCAGGATCGCATGCTGAATGCAGGACGTGCGGGTATTCCGCAGATAGTCGCCCCGGGGTGCCTTGATCTGATTGACTTTGCCGGTTGGCAAGAAATCCCTGAGCAGTACCGTGATCGTCCCTTCCATGCACACAACCGGTTGATCAAATGCTCCGCCTTCAATGCCGATGAGCGCCGCGCGACGGCTCGCGAAATTGCAAAACGGCTTAAGGCCAGTGACACACCTGCCCATGTCATCCTGCCCTCAGGCGGGATTGAGGAATGGGATCGTCCGGGCCAGCCAGCGCACGACCCCGAGGGTCTGGCCGCCTTTTGTGATGAGATGCGCGCTGTGATCACAGAGCCGCTTGGATTTACCGAAATCACGGCGCATATCAATGATGACGCATTTGCCGATGCGGCTCTGGCTGTGTTTGACGGGTGGGTCGCCGATGGCACAATCGAGGCGTGCAGATGACCGGGCCGTTGTTCGGGTTGAAGGTGATCGAGTTTGCCGGACTTGGTCCGGCCCCGCTGGTGGGGCAGCTTTTGGCGGATATGGGGGCCGAGGTCGTCGTGATTGACCGCGTATCTGGTCCTGCTGATCGGCACGATGTGAATCGACGTGGCAAACGGTCCGTGGCTTTGAACCTTAAATCTGTCGTTGGGCGTGCAGTAGCAAAGGATCTCTTAGGACAGGCCGACATCCTGATCGAGGGCTTCCGTCCGGGTGTGATGGAGCGTCTTGGTTTGGGGCCAGACGAAATGCCAGACACGCTGATCTACGGGCGCATGACAGGATGGGGGCAGGATGGGCCGCTGGCCCAAACCGCGGGTCATGATCTGACTTACCTGGCTCAAACAGGTGTTCTGAGTCTGATGGCAACGGCTGATACGCCGCCGCGCCCTCCTTTGAACATGATCGCGGATTATGGTGGGGGTGCGATGTTTCTTGTCTTTGGAGTGCTGTCGGCCGTGATCGCGCGGGGGCGGACGGGGAAAGGTCAGGTGGTCGATGCCGCCATGGTCGATGGCGTTCCGGCTATGATGGGGCTGTTGCACGGGTTCATGGCAAATGGGTTCTGGACGGATCAGCCCGGTCAGAACTGGTTGGATGGGGGCGCACCGTTCTATCGCTGCTACCGTTGCGCGGATGGTCGCGATGTGGCTGTCGCCGCTTTGGAGCCTCAGTTCTATGCAGCATTGCTTGACGGACTGGATTTGGAGCTGGCCAGTCTGCCGGATCAGAGTGATCGAAGCGGTTGGCCGATGCTGGTGGATACCTTTTCCAAAGTGTTCGCACGCCGTCCGCGTGATGCGTGGGCCAAGGTGTTCGACGGAACGGACGCATGCGTTGCCCCTGTACTCTCGATGGCGGAAGCGCAGCGGGATCCGCACATGGCTGATCGCGGAACTTACGTTTCGGTGGGTGATGTATGGCAGGCGGCACCGGCCCCTCGTTTCAGCGATAGCGCGCCCCGTGACCCGACCGCTCCAACCGCACCCGGTAAAGATGCCGAGGCGATACTGTCTGACCTTGGCTACGATACTGCGCACATTGTGGCGCTCCGGGCCGACGGAGTGCTGACATGAGAGCATTGATCGCTGGCGGTGGAATAGGGGGCCTGTCCACTGCCATTGCACTGCGTCTGCGGGGGTGGGATGTGTCCGTGTTCGAGCAGGCTCCCGCGTTGACCGAAATGGGCGCTGGGCTGCAGATTTCTCCCAACGGTTGGCATGTGCTTGAAGCGCTGGGCGTGTCGGAGCATTTGCGCCAGACACTGTTTGAACCCGACGCGATCGAGATGCGCTTGGGGGTATCGGGGCGACAGGTGTTTTCGCTGCAAATGAAAGGCTACGCCGCGCAGCGCTGGGGTGCACCATACGTACACGTTCACCGCGCCGATCTGGTCGATGCTTTGGCTGCGCGCCTCACGGAGCTCACACCTGGCGCTGTGCAAACGGGGCAAGGTGTCTCGGGTTACGATCCCGACGGTTCGATCCAGTTCGAAGATGGTAGCCGTGTCTCGGGGGATCTCGTTGTTGGGGCGGATGGTCTCCACTCTGTAGTCCGCCACCAAATGCTTGGTCCGGACAAGCCGCGCTATACTGGCAATATCGCGTGGCGCGCTGTTGTGCCGATGGACGCACTTGACCATCCGCCACCGCCTACCGCATGTGTGTGGGTCGGGGATAAGCGTCACGCCGTTACGACAAGGCTTCGAGCCGGAACGCTGGCCAACTTTGTCGGCATGGTGGAAGAGCCCGAGCCTGCGCCGGAAGGATGGCGGATTGAGGGCAGCCGGGACGATGCAATGGCCGCTTTCGCTGATTGGAATCCGACAATTGCGGGACTGATTGCAGCAGCGCCCCTGTTGAACCGTTGGGCCTTGTTTGATCGGGCGCCCTTGCCGCGCTGGCATGACGGACAGGTCACTCTGTTGGGCGATGCAGCGCATCCGATGCTGCCTTCGATGGCACAGGGGGCGGTGCAAGCGTTGGAGGATGCATGGACGCTGGCGACCGTCCTCGACAGCGCCGCGTCGGTTGAGGCTGGTTTGCAACGCTACTTTGATCAGCGCATCGACCGGACTGCTCGTATCCAGGCGGGATCCGCTGCCAATGCACGCATATTTCACAAAGCGACGCCGATCGGGAGCGTCGGGTTTTATGGACCAATGGCCCTTGGCGCACGCGTGGCGCCGGGTCTGATACACGCGCGTCAGGACTGGGTGTACCGTCATGATGTGACGCAGACGACTTAGCTGGTTCCGGCCGCACGTACTGATTGCGGGGTCTGGCCGGTCCACGTGTTGAACGCGCGGTAGAACGAGTTTGGATCGCGGTAAGCCAGGAGATAGCTGATTTCGGCCACGTTCAATTCGGTCGAAGTCAGGTATTCGCGGGCCAGGTTGGCGCGCGTGCTATCGAGGATCTGCTGAAATCGTGTGCCCTCTGCGCGCAAAAGACGTTGCAGGCTACGGGTGCTTAACCGCATGCGTCTTGCTGCTGCGTCGATTGTGGCCTCGCCCGCCGGCAGCATCTCGGACAATGCGGCGCGTAGCCGTGCCGCGATCGCCTGTTCCGAATTTTGTAGTTGCATCTGGCGCTTGAAGTTCGGTTCGAGTTGCGCCCATTGCGCCGGGTCGGCTGACAGCAGCTTGCGGTCAGCATCCTCCGGCGAGAGGGTTATGCGGTTGGCACCTCCGGTTTCGATGGGAGTGCCCAGAAACTCTTCCAGAGCTTCGTGACACGCAATGCGTTCTGGAAGCCGTGCCGACCGGGGGGTGACATGATGGCCAGTACAGGCACGTATGGCCTCGGTCAAAAATGCAAGTTCGGTTGCCGCAAATGTAGCGGGCAGGGGCAATGTCGGCTGGTTTGAAGTTTTCGTAATTTCCAGCGTTTGGTCCTGCAACCTGTTCAGGGATAAAATCAGGGGACCAGTAAGCGGTTTGAACAGGGAAAGCCGCTCAAGCCCAACCGCCACGGTTGGGCTGCAGGTAAATGCAAAAAAAGCGGGGTTGAAGGGGCCACGAGCATAGGCACGGCCCAGAAACAGCGGCGCATCGTCACGATCCGCTTCGGCGAGGATGGCGTTCCAGCCTGAAAAGTAATCGGCGGCTGTAACACCACGCCCATCGTTCTGCAGAAAGTCCGTGGGAAACCGCATCCGCCGCATGACGGCCGTCGGGTCCACGTGCAAAAGTCCGCACAATTGTTCGGTCGTGCGGGCGATCTTGTAGTAGGTGTCGTGAGTACCCGTCATAGCGACACTGTGCCGTGAATGTGGAAACCGCGCCAGATGTTTGGCGCGATTTACAAGTTGATTGGCGTGGTTTGCGGCGGTACGCCCGTCAGCCTTTGGTCATCCGGTTTTCTATCAGCTCATCGACCACTGAAGGGTCGGCCAGTGTCGATGTGTCACCCAATGCGCCAAAGTCGTCCTCTGCAATCTTGCGGAGGATGCGGCGCATGATCTTGCCCGAGCGTGTCTTGGGCAGGCCGGGTGCCCATTGGATTACATCGGGGGAGGCGATGGGACCAATCTCGGAGCGTACCCAAGTGCGCAGCTCTTTGCGTAGCTCCTCTGTCGGTTCTTCGTTATTCATCAAGGTCACATAGCAATAGATACCCTGGCCTTTAATGTCGTGGGGGTAGCCAACCACTGCGGCCTCGGCCACTTTGGCGTGAGCCACGAGCGCGCTTTCGACCTCTGCCGTGCCCATGCGGTGGCCTGAAACGTTGATGACGTCATCGACGCGGCCCGTGATCCAGTAATCGCCATCTTCGTCCCGGCGGCAACCGTCGCCGGTAAAATAGTAGCCCTTGTAGTCGGAGAAGTAGGTTTTCTCGAACCGTTCGTGATCCCCCCAGACCGTGCGCATCTGGCCAGGCCAGCTGTCAGCGATGACAAGCACGCCCTCGACCCCATTGCCCTCGATGACATCGCCGGATGTAGGTTCCAGAACCAATGGCTTGATGCCAAAGAATGGCTTCATGGCCGCCCCGGGTTTGGTCGCGTGCGCGCCGGGAAGCGGCGTCATCAGGTGTCCGCCCGTTTCTGTCTGCCACCACGTGTCCACGATGGGACAACGCCCAGCCCCAACCACGTCATTGTACCAGTTCCATGCCTCGGGGTTGATCGGTTCGCCCACAGTCCCCAGCAGTTTGAGCGAGGACAGATCGCATTTGTTGACGAAGTCATTACCCTGACCCATCAACGCGCGGATGGCGGTGGGGGCGGTGTAGAACTGCGCCACTTTATGTTTCTCGCAGACTTGCCAGAAGCGCGAGGCGTCGGGATAGGTGGGCACCCCTTCGAACATGAGCGTCGTCGCGCCATTCGCGAGTGGACCGTAGACAATGTAGCTGTGGCCGGTAACCCAACCCACATCCGCGGTGCACCAGTAGATGTCGCCATCCTTGTAGTCGAACGTGATCTCGTGCGTCAGCGAGGCATAGACAAGGTAGCCACCCGTTGTATGCACAACCCCTTTGGGCTGGCCGGTGGAGCCGGAGGTGTAGAGAATAAAAAGCGGGTCTTCTGCACCCATTTCCTCGGGCGGGCAGTCAGTGTCTACGTTTGCCGCCTCTTCGTGCAGCCAGTGGTCCAGACCGTCGCGCCATGCGATTTGCTGGCCGGTGCGCTGGACCACAAGACAATGTGTATCGTGCATCACGTTGATCAGCGCTTGATTCACATTGTCCTTGAGGTTGGTGACACGGCCGCCGCGCGGGGCACCGTCTGAGGTGATCACCACCTTGGCATTGCAGCCGGACACGCGTGCCGCCAGCGCGTCAGGCGAGAAGCCGGCAAACACGATTGAATGGATCGCGCCGATATGCGCGCAAGCCAACATGGCATAGGCGGCTTCTGGGATCATGGGCATGTAGATGACAACCCGGTCGCCTTTGCCCACGCCCAGCCCTTTGAGCACGTTGGCCATTTTGCACGTTTCGGCGTGCAGTTCGGAATATGTGATGTGTTTGGCGTCGTCGTCGGGGCTATCGGGTTCCCAGATGATCGCGGTTTGGTTGCCACGGCTGGCGAGGTGCCGGTCAATACAGTTGGCCGACACGTTCAGGGTGCCGTCGGCATACCAATTGATCGACACGTTGCCCAAGTCATAGGATACATCTTTGACTTGGCTGTAGGGCGTCATCCAATCAACCCGCTTGCCGTGGGCGTCCCAAAAGGCTGCAGGATCATCTATCGATGCGGCATACATCTCATCATAGCGTGCCGCGTTGACGTGTGCACTGGCTGCGAGATCGGGATGTGGCGCGTGGGTCTTGGTGTCGGGCATGGTTCCTCCTGGTCTTCTTGTACTTGTCGGAGGTACGAAAAACCCCGCGCCATCCTTCATGGCAACGTGGCCGTCCGCGCAGCCTCCTCCCTTTGTGTTGATAATACGCAACGTGGACCAGAAGGAAATAAATGGGACGTTGGTTGTATGGGGCAGTATACCCGTGCCCAAAGTGGCAGAAGAGAGAGTAAATGTATTTTTTAACAAGGGCTTATGCGTCTTTTTTGTCGCTCTCACCTAAAGAACGGCGCGCCTTCGCTTTGCGTAAGGCATCTAAAAAACTCAGATAAAGCGTCTGCTGCACTGCAGCGACAGCAATTCGTTAAGAATCAAGCTGACACACACCGGGGTTACAGGCCCTTGGCAGCGTTGGATCGCCACGTTAGCTTCCACATCAAGCGGGCTGTCAGGTCCCGCATCAAGGGAGAAAAACCATGAACAAATTCGCAGTAGGCGGCATCGTTGCCGCCGTATCGTGCACATTTGCACTCGAAGCCGCCGCAACGGAATGGAACGTATCGGTCTGGGGCAAGCGCCGCGCCTTTACCGAGCATGTGGAAAAGCTGGCCGAACTGGTGTCTGAAAAGACAAACGGCGAATTCACCATGAACATCAGCTATGGTGGCCTGTCCAAGAACCGCGAGAACCTTGATGGCATTTCCATCGGCGCGTTCGAAATGGCGCAGTTCTGCGCGGGCTACCACCGCGACAAGAACCGCGTGATCACCGTCTTGGAATTGCCTTTCCTCGGGGTCGAGAACCTTGAGCAGGAAGTGGCTGTTGCGTCGGCCGTGTATCAGCACCCGGCTGCGGTTGAAGAGATGGAGCAATGGAACGCACGTCTTCTGATGACGTCACCAATGCCACAATACAATCTTGTTGGCACGGGTGACCCCAAAACAACGTTGGCCGATTTTGACGGCATGCGCGTGCGCGCGACGGGTGGATTGGGCAAAGCCTTTGAAAGCGTTGGCGGCGTGCCGACTTCTGTTACAGCAACCGAAGCCTATCAGGCGATGGAATCGGGCGTCGTGGACACCGTGGCCTTTGCCCAGCACGCGCATCTGTCGTTTGGGACGATCAACCAAGCAGACTGGTGGACGGCCAACCTGAACCCCGGCACTGTGAACTGCCCGGTAGTGGTGAACATAGATGCCTATGACAGCCTGTCGGACGAGCACAAAGCGGCGCTCGACAGCTCGGTTTCCGAGGCCTTGGATCATTATCTTTCCAATTACGCCGAGCTGCTGGAACGCTGGGACGGCGTGCTGGAAGAGAAGGGCGTACAGAAGGTTGAGATCGATGAAGCGGTCATTGCCGAGTTCCGTGCGATCGCAGCCGATCCGGCGCGTGATGCTTGGATTGCGGACATGGAAGCGCAGGGCATACCCGGTCAGGAGCTCTATGATCTGGTCGTCAAGACGCTCGCCGACGCAAAAAGCGGCAGCTGAGCCAAAACGGGGTGGGCTGATTTGGCCCGCCCCGACTCATAAAAACAGGGGGCAGGGATGGCAGGTACATCCACAGTACTGGAAGACTCCAGTGTTCTAAGTCGTTTGGATAGGGCACTTTTACCGATCGAGCGCATTATGGCTCTGCTAAGCGGAGTGGCCGCCTTTTCCCTGATGTTCCTCGCGGCCTATTCGGTCACCGGTCGAGAGTTTTTTGAAGCCCCGCTCATGGGCTATGTCGATCTGATCGAGATGTTGATGCCGCTGATCGCCATAATGGGCGTGTCTTACGTTCAGCGAAATGGCGGGCATATCCGCATGGACATCATTATCGGCGCGATGCGGGGACGTCTTTTGTGGTTGGTCGAGTTGATCATGGTCCTGTTGATCCTTGTTCTGATGATCGCACTGGTTTGGGGCGCCTGGGCCCATTTTGACCGTTCCTTCGACTGCGCGCGCCCCTTTTGCAGCCGCGACAGTTCCATTGATATTTCGCTACCGATCTGGCCATCCAAACTGTTGGTGCCCATAGCCTTTGCCGTGCTTTGTGCCCGGCTGGTTCTGCAAGCCGTAGGCTATGCCCGCGCCTTCTGGCTGAACCTTGATAGCCCGGTGGCGGTGCCGTTGATCCAAAGCGTCGCAGCCCAAGCGCGGGCTGAAGCGGAAGCACTGGACGGAGCAGATTGATGGACCCGATCACAATTGGCCTGTGGGTCACAGGTGGCATGCTTGGCCTTGTCTTTCTGGGGATGCGCGTTGCCTTTGCTGCCGGTTTGGCAGGCTTCATTGGCCTTGTCTGGCTGCGCTGGAATGGTTTTGACTATGCGCCGGAACGCTTTGGAAAGGCGCTGGAAATCAGCGTCAAGGTGGCCGGTCAGGTGCCGCATTCCAAGGTGTCGGCCCACGCGCTCAGCCTGATCCCAACGTTCATACTGATTGGGTACCTGGCCTACTATGCCAAGCTCACAACGGCATTGTTTGACGCAGCCAAGAAGTGGATCGCCTGGGTGCCCGGAGGGTTGGCCGTGTCCACCGTGTTTTCCACAGCGGGTTTTGCTGCCGTGTCGGGCGCATCAGTGGCAACCGCAGCCGTTTTCGCCCGGATCGCAATCCCCGAAATGCTCAAGATCGGCTACAACAAGCAGTTCGCCGCGGGTGTTGTGGCAGCGGGTGGCACGCTGGCTTCGCTGATACCGCCGTCGGCCATCCTTGTAATTTATGCGATCATCGTCGAACAAGATGTGGGTAAGCTACTGTTGGCGGGCTTTATCCCTGGCGCCTTTTCGGCTGTCGTCTATGCTATTTTGATCATCGGGATTGCGGTCATCTTCAAGACAGTCGGTCCGCCTGTCACCGGTTTCACGTGGAAAGAACGCCTTCTGGCCCTACCGCCCGCACTGCCGATCGTAGCGGTTGTCGTGATCATCATTTTCTTTGTTTACAACCCATTTGGTGATGCATGGGGCACCCCGACAGAAGGCGGCGCGGTCGGCGCGTTTATCGTGTTCCTTATGGCTTTGTACCGAGGCATGCGTTGGTCCGAGTTAAAGGACGCGCTTATCGAAACGGCCAAACTCACGGTGATGATCTTCACCATCATTTGGGGCGTCCTGATCTACGTCCGTTTCCTTGGTTTCGCCGATCTGCCTGGGGCATTCTCGGATTGGATCACGTCTTTGACCGTTTCACCGATGCTCATCCTGGTGTGCATACTGCTGGCCTACGCTGTGCTTGGCATGTTCATGGATGCAATCGGTATGCTGCTCTTAACACTGCCTGTGGTCTATCCGGCGGTCATGGCGTTGAACGGCGGCGAATTCGTTAGCGCCGCGGACAGCACATTTGGTATGTCGGGTCCGATGTGCGCCATCTGGTTCGGCATCCTCGTGGTCAAGATGGCAGAATTCTGTCTCATCACACCGCCCATTGGCCTAAACTGTTTTGTGGTGGCGGGCGTGCGCGATGATCTGAGTGTGCAGGATGTGTTCAAGGGCGTAACACCGTTCTTCATCGCGGATGCGATCACGATTGCGCTGCTCGTTGCCTTCCCTGCAATCGTGCTTTGGCTGCCATCGTTGGCATAGCGCAACTTCGGTCTCTGCAGTGCCTAAGGGGCGGTGCGTTGCGCGCCTGACCTTCTCCGTGCTTGGCAAAGACCAGCGCACGCCTTATGTCGCGCGCCATGGGCACACATGCTGACATCACCCGCGCTGCACGACTGTCCGTCGCCCCTATGATGGATTGGACGGACAAGCACTGCCGTTATCTGCACCGCCAGCTGAGCGGGCAGGCGCTGTTGTATACCGAGATGGTGACCGCCCCCGCGCTGGTGCGTGGTGGCGCTTTGCATTTGTTGGATCATGACCCGGCAGAGCATCCGGTCGCCTTGCAATTGGGCGGGTCCGATGCTCGTGAGTTGGCGCAGGCTGCCAGACTGGGTGCACAGGCCCGCTACGACGAGATCAACCTGAATTGTGGTTGCCCGTCAGATCGCGTGCAATCAGGCACGTTCGGCGCAGTATTGATGCGCGAGCCGGGCAGGGTGGCTGATTGTGTTGCCGCGATGCGCGACGCTGTGGATGTGCCTGTGACAGTGAAGTGTCGCATCGGCGTTGATGAGCAGGATCCGGAAGAGGTGCTGCCCGAGTTTCTATCGCGTATCGTCGCCGCTGGATGCGAACGGGTGACGATCCATGCGCGCAAGGCATGGCTCAAAGGGCTGAGCCCCAAGGAGAACAGGGATATCCCGCCGCTGGACTATGATCTGGTCCAACGGATGAAGGGCCTGTTTCCGAACCTGCACATTTCGATCAACGGTGGGATCGCTACATTGAATCAGGCCGAAGCGCTGTTGGACAGCGGGTTGGACGGTGTGATGATCGGTCGAGCAGCCTACCATCAGCCCGCCGACGCTCTCGCGCAGGCTGACAGGCGCATATTCAACACAGGAAACGACACAACTGCCGAGCAAGCCGTTGCATCAATGTTGCCGTACATTGAAGCGCACCTGACGAATGGTGGGCGTCTGCATCAGATCAGCCGTCATATGCTGGGTTTATTCGCTGGGCGCCCGGGAGCGCGCGGATGGCGCCGTGTTTTGAGCGAAGGTGCGACAAAGAACGGGGCGGGCCCTGAGCTGATTGAGGCCGCCTTGGTCCATGTCACGGCACTGGCCCCCGAAGCCAAAGCGGTGTAGCACCACGCGACCTTACGCGGGAGCTGGCGATGCCGGACACATTTCTTCTCATCCAGATGTTGATCGCGCTTGCTGTGATCGGGGCCTTCGCAGGGGTGCTGGCGGGCCTTCTGGGGGTTGGCGGTGGCATAGTGTTGGTGCCAGCCTTTTTCTATGCGTTTCAGACGCTTGGATACGGGGGGATGGACCTGATGCAGATGTGTTTGGCCACGTCGCTTGCCACGATCATCGTGACCTCTGTCCGGTCGGTTATGAGTCATAACAAGCAGGGCGCTGTGGATTGGGATATCCTGCGGAGTTGGGCACCGGGCATCGTTATTGGCGCGGTGCTTGGTATGCTTCTGGTTGCGCAATTGCGTACCACGACTCTCCAAGCAATCTTCGGTATCTTGGCCCTGATCGTCGGGCTCTACATGGGGTTTGGCCGCGCAAGCTGGCGGTTGGGGGCTGCAATGCCGACCGGTGTGGGCAGGGCAGCTTTGTCTCCCGGTATGGGGTTTCTGTCGGTCTTGATGGGAATTGGCGGTGGCAGCTTTGGCGTGCCGTTGATGAGCCTGTTTTCCGTTCCGATCCACCGTGCTGTAGCTACTGCTGCGGGCTTTGGTGTGCTGATCGCCGTGCCATCTGTAATTGGCTTTTTACTGGTTTCGGTGGATGGTCCGGTGCCGCCGTTGACAGTGGGGGCGGTGAACCTTGTCGCCTTTGCTATCATCATCGCGATGACGCTCTTCACTGCGCCTATGGGGGTAAAACTCGCCCACGCGATGGACCCCGGGCCGCTCAAGCGGGTATTTGCGGTGTTCCTTGTGTTGGTGGCTCTGAACATGCTGCGCAAGGCGCTTTGGGGATGATCGAGCAGGACGGGTTCGCGATATTTGATCACGATTCCCGAGCTGCGCGCTGGGTTGTGGCGGCGCAGGAGGCCGCGGCGGATGCCGCAGATGATTCAGAAATGAAGGCCCATAACCTACGACACGGAAACACGTGGTTCGTGGGTGTTGATGTCCTGCCAAACGAAGGTGACGGCAGCGTCGCCGGTGTGCCGCTTGTCGGGCCCTGGCAAAGCCATGTGCCCGATTTGCCACTACACGCCGCACAAGTGTCGATCATCTACCCCGGGTATCCTGCGCGCGATCCGGACCAAAGCGAGGCCAACCACCGTTTTCGGCTCGACCGCATGGCTGCGCATGTGGATGGACTGCTTCCTGAAGGGCCAGAAAAGCGGCGCTTTGCGCGTGAATTCCATGCCTACATCCTGGGGCTGCCGCTCAATGACGTGACCGCCGCTCCAACGGTTGTGTGGAAGGGCAGCCATCGGATCATGCAAGCCGCACTCAGGGATGCAATAGGCGACAAGGATCCGCAAGAAGTGGATTTGACCAACGCCTATCATGCGGCGCGGCGCGTCGTGTTTGACAGCTGTGAGGCGGTGCGGTTGCGAGCCAGCCCCGGCCAGTCTTTTCTGATCCACCGCTTTGCTTTGCATGGCACGGCGCCGTGGGATGGGGGCGTTGATGCGGGACGGATGATTGCGTTCTTTCGCCCTAATACCGGGATCCAAGGGATTGGCTGAGCGGTCTTTGATTCAGAGATGGTTGGGACGTCGATGCGACTTTCCCATTCTGGCAGCCGGTTTTTGCGCCAAAAACCAAACGGAGACCGCATCAATCCCGGTTAACGTTTAAGCCGCGCCGCACGTCCACCGCGTCGTCCCTTGGGTGCGGCCTCGCGACTGGGCAGCTCCGCCATGATGCCGCTCCGTTCTTCAGCACTCATCCGGCTCCAACCACCGATTTCGTCGATCGATCGAGCGCAGCCCGTGCACAGCCGCGTCTCGGGATGAATGACGCAGATCTGCACACAGGGACTCTCGATCTCGTTACGTTTCCATACGAGGGAACGGGGAACGTCTGTCATACCTGCCTCTTGATCGCTGCCAGTCTGTCCAGCAGTCCTTGCAAGATATAACCAGCGGCCACGTGATCAATGACCTCGGCGCGACGTTTGCGTGTCGTATCCGCCTCAAGCAGTGCTTTTTCTGCAGCCACCGTGCTCAGCCGTTCATCCCAAAAGGTGATGGGGCCATCCCACAGCTTCTCAAAGTTGCGGGCAAAGGCGCGTGTCGACTGGCAACGTGGCCCCTCGGTTCCGTCCATGTTGCGGGGCAGGCCAAGGACGAGGCCGCCAACCTGGCGCTCGGCGATGATGGTTTGCAGACGCGCAGCATCAACACCGAACTTCTTACGCCGCACCGTTTCAAGTGGCGTCGCGACAGACCAGAACGTGTCTGACACGGCGACGCCAATTGTCTTGTCTCCCAGATCAAGCCCAATGAGTGCCTGCATGGGGTGGAGCGCCGCCAGAAACGCGTCAGTGTCGTCGGTGATCATTCAAGCCCCACGCGGTCGGCGGTGCGGCTCAGGATGTCAGCGGCGCGAGGGTCGTCACCAAAAACCTCGCGGGCATTGATCAGGATTGCGCTTGCCTGATCCATCTGGCCCAGAACCCCCAACGCGGAAATCAATTGCGCCCAGTCTTCCACGGGGCCGCCTTCTGTGGCGAGGCGGTCCGACAAGCCAGCGACCATACCCTGGATCATCTCCATTCGTTCGGCTGGGCTTAGTCCCTGTGCCGCTTCGATCTGATCTGCCGACGGCCCGCGCCCCGTGCCGATCGCTGGCATGGCGTAGTTTACACCGGCACGGAATGCCATTTCCTCGATCTGAGAGGACACGGGTGCAATCCACGGCGCATTGGCAGGACCTTCGCGCAACAACTGGTCCCAAATGCGCAATGCCGTGTCTGGCCGCCCTGTCTGAGACATCATCAGCCCATAGTAGTAGCGCGCGGGCCCGTCAGCTGCGTTCATCGCGAGTGTGCGTTCGAGGATGTTTTCCGCCTCGGGCGATACATACCCACCGGCCGCAAGGATCATCAGGTCGGCGTATTCCGAGAAGTCGGTCGCGGTCGCCTCATCCCCTTTGAGCGCCACGGCCTGGGCCTTGGCAGCATGTGCTGCTGCGTAGTTGCCAAGGCGTCCTTCTGCCCGGCTTAGCAATTCATGCCCTTGAATGTCGTCTGGACGGGTGACAACCGCTTGCCGCAGCCGTTCGACAAGGACCACGTAGTCAGGGTCGGCATCGGATGGAGCGGTTTGCTTGCCGAGACTGGCCTCAGCGGTTTGCTGGCTTGGGCGTTCTTCGCGCAGGATCTGTGCAGCCTCGATCCGGTTGGCAAGGGCGAGATCGCCGTATCCCGGCGCGCCCAGCTGCGTGTAGATCGCGTAAGATCCAACGATGATCACAGCGAGAGTAAGGCCAAGGACCATCAAGCCCCCCGAGCTTCTGGCGCTTTGTTCATGTTTTTGAAGGGCCGCATCGGCCGCCAGGATGCGGCGTGACACTTCCGTGCGGGCCCGATCTGCATCCGCTTCGGACACAACACCACGCGCTAGATCCCTGTCAACTTCCCGCAGCTGGTCCCGATACACATCCAGATCGTATGCCGCCGGTGGTCGGTCGCCAACTGATCCACGCAACATCGCGCGGGCCAACGTCGCCAGCACCGCAAGCGTCAACAAGGCCGTGATTGTCCAAAATACCATGCGCACCACATCAATTCGTTCGTGATCATGTAACCCCTGCGCTGGACCAGCAAAAGGGTCGATGGCGCACCCGTGATGTCGCAGGTCGGGACATGTGTCGCAAATCCGTCAAAAAACGCCGCCAGCGCGGCCCCTTTTTATGGATACAAAGGCGATTAAAACCGCACGTACATGCATTGTGATTCCACGGTCCGGACGGCTGCCCATGAAACGATACTCTGCTTTTGCCATCGCCCGAGAGGCCGCCCGCTATCACACCGGGTGGGAACGCGCATGGCGCGCGCCCGAGCCGAAGAAGAAGTATGACGCGATCATTGTTGGGGCAGGTGGGCACGGGCTGGCCACAGCCTACTACCTAGGCAAGAATTTCGGTATCACGAATGTCGCCATTCTGGAAAAGGGCTGGCTTGGAGGCGGCAATACAGGGCGGAACACCACGATCATTCGCTCGAACTACCTGCAGGACCCATCGGCTGCGATCTATGAAAAGGCGCGCAGCCTTTACGAGACGATGAGTCAGGACCTGAACTACAACGTCATGTTCAGTCCGCGCGGTGTCATCATGCTGGCGCAGACCCATCATGAGGTTCGCGGGTACCAGCGCACGGCACACGCCAATGCGCTGCAAGGCGTGACTACCGAGTTCATCGGCCCGGAGAAGGTCAAGGAACTGGTGCCGATCATCCATTTGGAAGGTCCGCGTTACCCCGTCCTCGGTGGCCTTTGGCAGGCCCGTGGTGGCACGGCCCGCCACGATGCAGTGGCGTGGGGCTATGCCCGTGCTTGTTCTGACATGGGTATGGATGTCATCCAGAAATGCGAAGTGACGGCAATCCGGCGCGAGGGTGACAAGGTTGTCGGTGTCGATACCTCGAAGGGGGCCATCGATTGCGACAAGCTGGGTATCGTTGTGGCGGGACATTCGGGCCATCTGGCCGATATGGCGGGGTTCCGTCTGCCCATCGAATCCGTGGCACTTCAGGCTTTGGTATCCGAACCGATCAAACCCTGCATGGACGTGGTGGTCATGGCAAACACAGTCCATGGCTACATGAGCCAGTCTGACAAGGGTGAGATGGTGATTGGTGGCGGTACCGACGGTTACAATAACTACACCCAGCGCGGGTCGTTCCATCATATCGAGGAAACGGTGCGAGCGCTGATCGAAACATTCCCAATGATTTCACGCCTCAAGATGTTGCGCCAATGGGGCGGCATCGTGGATGTGACAGGCGACCGTTCTCCGATCCTGTCGACAACGCCTGTCGATGGCGTTTTCATCAATTGCGGTTGGGGCACAGGCGGGTTCAAGGCGATTCCGGGGTCAGGCTGGGCCATGGCCGAGCTGATGGCTAAGGGGCGGTCACCGCTCACGGATGAATTCGGGTTGAACCGGTTCGGTGAGGGTCGGTTTATCGATGAAAGCGTGGCTGCTGGGGTTGCGCACTGATGACAAGTCACGCGTTACGGACCACCCGATATATTGGGGAAATCAGTGTCTTCGACGACGTGGCGGGGCAGTTTGAGCCGTTCGAAAATGTGCCACACGAACCAAACCACGGACGCAAGACCGAGGGCGGACAGCCCGATCAGGATCAGGATACTTTCCATATCATATCTCTGACACGGACGCGTACACAGGCGAAATCACTTGTGGGTCTTTTCCCCTTCGCCCGCGGCACTGCCAAAGGCGATCAGGTTGGCGACATCAATCTCGCGGCCACCGCGCGCTTCCAGCCGTTTGGCTGCGGCACGACGCTCCAAGACAAACATGACGATTGCACCCAATGCAATCGCGCCAAAGACCAAGATGGCGCCCGTTGTGTGATCCATAACGACCTCCTGTCAACTTTAGTTGACAGTTGCACGGAAATCGATGCTGCGTCACGAAAAATCGTAAAACCGGCGGGATGCAGCCGCCCTGCATGCGCAAAACCGGCTGGGCTCAGCCCGTTTTTCGAACCCAAGGCCCCCGGCATTGCACATGCACCACCAAGTGCTGACATAGAACTCCACAAAGCGGAGGCTTATACATGTCAGACTATCCAAACCCGAACATCCATCGTGGCGACGGCGTGTCAGGCCGTGGGCTGCTTATCTCTTTCGCGGTCATCGTTGCTGTCGTGGCACTTCTTGCACTGCTCGGCTCTATCGGCTCGGGCGGCGGTGAGGGGGCTCCAACCCAGGACGCAATTACACCTGCTGCGACAGACACGACGGGCACGGCGGTGCCAACCGAATAACCCCTCCCAAACTATTCGGACCGCATCAGGCGGGCGTCTTCGGGCGCCCGCCTTTTGCGTGTCCGCTCCAAAAATCGGAGTGCACCTATGCTGATCCTGACCTGCCCCAATTGCGGCCAGACCGGAGAAGAAACCGAGTTCCATGCCGGAGGTGAGGCGCACCTGAAACGTTTTGGCCCCGGGTCAACGGATGATGACTTTGAGGGGTATCTGTTCATGCGCGAAAACCCCAAAGGCGTGCATTTCGAACGCTGGCGCCACGCCTATGGCTGCGGCAAGTGGTTCCACGCCGCACGGTGCACAACAACGCTCGAAGTTTTTGGCATCTATTCCGCGCAAGTCACCGAACCTCCGAAAGAGCTGTGCGACAGGATCACTGAAAAGCGCCCTGGCTGGTCGTGGAGGGCGTTTTCGTGACCCTGTTTCTTCTGACTGTAAATACGACCGCCGGAGGCTTCGACGCCTGCCGCCGCGATGAGGGCCACACATGAGCACACGTCTCGCTACAGGCGGCCGTCTTTTGAACAAGGACAAGGCCGTTCGCTTTACCTTCAACGGGCAGCAGATGCGCGGTTTTGAGGGGGATACGCTCGCTTCTGCCCTTCTGGCCAATGATCAGATGCTGGTTGGGCGGTCTTTCAAGTACCACCGTCCGCGCGGGATTGTGGCCGCGGGGCCGGAAGAACCCAACGCGCTGGTGAACCTTGGCGTTGAAGGAAAGTTCGAACCGAACCAGCGGGCAACCACGACTGAACTGTTCGAGGGCCTGCTTGCCACCTCGCAAAACCACTGGCCGAGCTTGGAATTCGACGTGGGCGCAATCAACGCCAAGCTGTCGCGCTTCATGCCGGCTGGTTTCTACTACAAGATGTTCATCCATCCACGTCCGCTGTGGAAACACGTCTACGAACCGTTCATTCGTCAGGCTGCTGGATTGGGACAGGCGCCTAAAGGTCGTGATCAGGACACCTACGAACACTTCTACGCGTTCTGCGACGTGCTGGTTGTCGGCGGTGGCATTGCGGGTCTCATCGCCGCCCGATCCGCAGCTAAGACGGGTGCCCGGGTCTTGTTGATCGAACAGACTGTGCATTGGGGCGGACGTGCGCCAGTGGATGGTGGTGAGGTTGGCGGAAAGCCTGTGGATAACGTCGTGGACGAACTCGTGTCAGAGTTGAAAGCCTTGCCCAACGTCACCATGCGCACGCGCACCATGGGCGCTGGGGTTTACGACCATGGATATGTGCTCGCTTACGAGCGTCTGACTGATCATGCGCCCGAGGCCGATGGCCCACGTCATCGTCTGTGGCGCATCAGGGCGGGGCACGTTGTGACCGCCACCGGTGCAATTGAACGTCCGTTGTCATTTGCTGGCAACGATATTCCCGGCGTCATGTTGGCGTCAGCCGTGCGTGATTATGTGGTGAACTATGGTGTCAGTCCGGGTGACCGCACGGTCATTGTGACCAACAATGACGACGCATACCGCACCGCAAGCGCTTTGAAAGCTGCAGGACTTGATGTTCCAGCCATTCTTGATGCACGCGTCTTGCCTGTGGACAGCCCGCTTGTGGCTCAGGCAAAGGCGGCGGGTATCCGTGTGCTGATGGGGCATGGCGTGTCCAAGGTTCTTGGCGGTAAGCGTGTCACCGGCGTTGCCGTATGCTCGCAAGCGGGCGAGGGAGCGGTGCTTGAAGAGATCGCTTGCGATGCAGTGGCCATGTCCGGCGGGTGGTCGCCGGTCGTCCACCTCTGGTCACATTGCGGCGGCAAGCTGCTTTGGGACAACGACTTTGCCATGTTCCGCCCGGATGTGGATAAAGCGCCAACCGGCGCGGACGGCAGCGCGTTTGTCAGTCCCGCAGGATCGGCGAACGGGCACTTTGGGTTGGCTGAACTGGTCGGTGACGCGCATGCCATGGGGCATACGGCGGCGCGTTCTACAGGTCACAATCCAGGTAAAGCTGCAGCACCGGATGCCATCAGTGTGGAAGAGGCGGCGATGGCGCCTGTCTGGCTTATGCCGCAGGGCGCGGGGCCCACCCTGCGTGGAAAGGCGTGGCTAGACTATCAGAACGACGTGAAAGTGTCGGATGTGCAATTGGCCGCGCAAGAAGGCTTTGAGAGCGTTGAGCATGCCAAGCGCTACACAACCCTTGGCATGGCAACGGATCAGGGTAAGCTAAGTAATATCAACGGCCTGGCGATCCTTTCGGATGCACTTAATCAACCCATTCCGCAGACCGGTACAACCACGTTCCGCCCTCCTTACACGCCCATCTCGATGGGGGCGATTGCGGGTGAGGCGCGGGGCAAAGTATTTCAGCCAGTGCGCCGAACGCCACTGCACGACTGGCACGATGCAAACGGCGCTGATTGGGAACCGGTCGGCCACTGGCGCCGTCCCTACGCCTATGTCCGCAGCGGTGAAAGCGTACATGATGCCGTGATGCGCGAGACAAAGAATGTGCGCGAGAACCTCGGGCTCCTCGACGCATCAACTCTCGGAAAGCTGATTGTCAAAGGGCCTGATGCGGGCAAATTCCTCGACATGCTCTACACCAATATGATGAGCACGTTGAAGCCCGGCAAATGCCGCTATGGCCTGATGTGCAGCGAAAACGGGTTCCTCATTGACGACGGCGTTGTGGCGCGGATCGATCAGGACAGTTTCCTGTGCCACACCACAACCGGCGGGGCTGAACGCATTCATGGGCATATGGAAGAATGGCTGCAGACCGAATGGTGGGACATGCAGGTCTATGTTGCCAATGTCACCGAGCAATACGCGCAGATCGCGGTGGTTGGCCCGAACGCCCGCAAGGCGCTTGAGGCGCTGGGCGGTATGGACGTGTCAGCCGAGGGGCTCGGCTTCATGGAATGGGCCGATGGTACGCTTGGTGGCTTCGACGTGCGCGCTTACCGCATCTCATTCTCGGGCGAGCTGAGCTATGAAATCGCTGTGGGCGCCTCGGAAGGGCAGGCGTTCTGGGATGCACTGATGGTCGTGGGGGCCGATCTGGGCGTCATGCCTTATGGCACCGAGACATTGCATATCCTGCGCGCCGAAAAGGGCTTTATCATGATCGGGGACGAGACGGATGGCACGGTCATTCCGCAAGACCTTGGGCTGCATTGGGCGCTTTCCAAGAAGAAGGACGATTATCTGGGCAAGCGTGCGCAGCAGCGATCGCATATGGCGGATCCTGAGCGGTGGAAATTGGTTGGTCTGGAAACGGTTGATGGATCCGTTCTGCCTGATGGGGCTTACGCCGTCGCCGATGGGACCAACGACAATGGGCAGCGCAACATGCAGGGGCGTGTTACGTCTTCTTACCATTCGCCGAACTTGAACAAGGGCATCGCCATGGGGCTTGTCCTGCATGGGCCGGACCGAATGGGCGAAGTGATTGAGTTCCCGGGCACCGATGGGACCACCTACAAGGCCAAGATCGTCAGCCCGGTCTTCTATGATCCGGACGGGGAGAAGCAGAATGTCTAGTGCCACCAGCGCATTGAACGGCGCCACATGGTCCGACGGGATCGCAACTGTGACCGAAGCCCCCTTGCAGGGCATGATCACCCTGCGGGGGGCGTTTTCCGACGCCAAGGTGAAAAAGGCGGCCACCAGCGTTGCCGGGGTAGACATGCCGGGGCAGGGGCAGGCCAATTGCGTCGAGACCCGCGGGATTTGCTGGATGTCGCCGGATGAACTGCTGGTTTTGTGCCCCTACGACACGGTCGGGACAAACATCGAAAAGATGCAGGCAGTACTGGGCGATCAGCACAGTTTGTGCGTCGACGTTTCCGATGCTCGTGGTGTATTCGACCTGTCGGGTCCACGTGCGCGCGAGGTTTTGGCGAAGCTGGTACCCGTCGATCTGGCCCCCGATCAGTTCACATTCGGTATGTTTCGCAGGACACGTATGGCTCAGGTACCAGCCGCGTTCTGGCTGCATGAAGATGATACGTTTCGCATCATCTGTTTCCGAAGCCAGGCGCAATATGTATTTGATCTTTTGATAACGGCTGCGCAGCCAGGCAGCGACGTCAATTTTTTCTAGTTTTGGTCGATACCCGTTGAACCTGTGCCCCTTGTTGCGCATTAGCATCTGGTATTTTTCTATGGGGATACGAACGAAACGAATGTTTTTGGCATGTGCCGTCGCGATAGGGATCGCGGGATCTGCTGCAGGGCTTGATCTGGTGTGAAACGTTCGGGATATGGGCGACGGCTTTATGTCGCTGGTGATTGGTTTCCGGACAACGGCGCAACGCCTGAAGTTTTCGATATGTTTATCGGGGAAGTCTATGAAAAGCCCATTCCGATGCGTGCCCGGCAGCGGAACGATGGCAAGTCCGTCCCGACGTGGCGGGTGAGCAATATTCCGGCACGACCACGGCCCGCAACGATTGGATATCGTGCGGTTTTGAACGAAGGACGCACGGAAATTACGGTCTCCGGGTGGCTCAGACGCGTTATCAATTCCATCAATGCTCGAGGGCAATGCCATCCAGGTCAGCTCGACGGCTAGGCTAAATTCGAGACAGTCTTGCCTTGAACTTGCCCGTCCGCGCACAATCTGTCAGGCACGACCTTGCAATACTACAAAGGGGGCCCCCATGGCTTTTGAACTTCCCGATCTTCCTTATGCTCACGACGCGCTTGCATCCAAGGGCATGTCCAAGGAAACGCTGGAATATCACCACGACCTGCACCACAACGCCTATGTCGTGAATGGCAACAAGGCCATCGAAGGCACCGAATGGGCCGGCAAATCTCTCGAAGAGATTGTTGTCGGCACCTATGATGCGAACGCGGTCGCGCAGAACGGTATCTTCAACAACATCAGCCAGTTGTGGAACCACAACCAGTTCTGGGAAATGATGGGCCCAGGCGATAATGTGATGCCGGGTGAGTTGGAAAAGGCCCTAACCGAGAGCTTTGGATCGGTTGATGCGTTCAAGGACCAGTTTTCGGCTGCAGGTGCTGGTCAGTTCGGCTCGGGCTGGGCGTGGCTGGTCAAGGACAAGGACGGTGGCCTGAAGGTTACCAAGACCGAAAATGGCGTGAATCCGTTGTGCTTTGGTCAGACGGCACTGCTGGGCTGCGATGTGTGGGAGCATTCTTACTACATCGACTTCCGCAACAAACGGCCTGCCTATCTGACGAACTTCCTCGACAATCTGGTGAACTGGGAAAATGTTGCTGGCCGGATGTAAGCTGGCACATCAAAACCAAGCGGAAGGGCCGGTCGTTGTGATCGGCCTTTTTCCGTTTTAGATCAAATTCTTGCCAAGCGCAGTCAATGTCGCGTGCGCGCTGTCGGTGACCTGGAAGTAATCCAGAAGCGACGCGTCGGCGAACCCACCGTGAACAACGTGATCCAGCAGCGCAATCAAGGGGTCCCAATAGCCATCGATATTGACCAGCACGACAGGCTTCTCGTGCAGCCGCAATTGCCGCCATGTCAACACTTCGAACAGCTCGTCCAGTGATCCTGCCCCACCGGGAAGCACGACCACCGCGTCGCAGTTCATGAACATGACTTTCTTGCGTTCATGCATTGTCTCGGTCACCACATAGCGGGTCAGGTCGGTCTTGCCGACTTCCCAGTCGACCAAATGACGTGGGATGACGCCAAAAGTATCACCACCGCCCGCCTGGGCCGCGCGGGCAACCGACCCCATCAACCCGACATCGCCCGCCCCATAGACAAGCTGCCATCCCCGCTCTGCGATACCGCTGCCAAGGGCTTCCGCTTCGACCGTGTAGCGGGGGGCGTTGCCGGGGCGCGAGCCGCAATAGACGCAGACGGAAAATGGGGACATGTGGTGCTCCTGTAACGGGCGCGCGAAAGTGATGGTTTTGTGACGCCGTTCTTTTGACCGCTATAGCGCTGCCTGTTATGCAAGCGCAACGAAACCGGGCAAACCGGTGCGGTGGAAAGGGTCAACATGTCCAAATGGGCGGCATTTGCCGGATCGACAGGTGCTTTGGCGGGCACCTCGATTGTCGTTGTCGCGGCGGCGGTCGGCGTTGGCCTGTACATCAACGCAAACCGGTCCGATACGGCGCAAGCGCCGCAGATTGCTGCCGTCGCACCAAAGGACTTGCCACAGGTGACTGCTGTTGAACCGGAGCAGGGGATAGACGCCAAACCCGAACAGACCATCCAGCCCGATCCACCCTCGATAGACGAAGTGCGGGTCGAACCGGATGGCCTCACGGTGATTGCAGGGCGCGCAGTCCCCGGAAGCAAGGTCGCCGTGTTTTTGGACGGGGCAGAGAATACAGAAACGACAACAGATGATGGGGGCAGCTTTGCTGCAATCACTATCCTGCCGCCAAGTCCGAAGGCGCAAGTGCTCACGGTGGTTCAACGCGTCGGCCAGGACGAGATTGCTTCAGTCGACGAAGTGATCCTTGCCCCGCAGGTGCAACCCGCACCAGAGCCTGCTGAAGGTGTGACACCGCAGGCTTTGGCGGAGGTCGCACCTGTTGCAAAGCAGGAGCCGTCTGACGACGTGGCGGCGGCACCATCAGAGCCGGAAGCGCCACAGTCCACACCTTCTAAGCCAGAAGCGGTGGAGGCACCAACGCCGCTGGAAACCCCGCGCGAGGAGACTGCGCAAGCAAAATCGGCTCAGGAGGTCCCCGCGAACGCAACGAACAACCGGCCTCGGGATAGTGCAAGTAACACAGCTCGTACCGCTGACGAGCCCCAGGACGTTGTTCAAGAGCCTGACACGCAAGTCACTGTTCTGAAATCAACGGCAGACGGAGTTGAGGTATTGGCCAACGTGGCTCCGGAAGCACTGGACAACATCGCGCTTGATAGCATCAGTTATTCTGGCGCAGGGGAAGTGGAGCTTGCCGGTCGCGCGCAGCCAAATGCGGATACAGTGCGCGTTTACGTCAACAATACCCCGATCGCAGATATTGATGTCAGCGACGATGGGAAGTGGAAGGGTGAACTGCCCGAGATCGACACTGGCACATACACACTGCGCGTGGACGAACTGAATGACGCCGGACAGGTGACAAGCCGGGTCGAAACGCCGTTCCGGCGTGAGGATCCCGAGGTTCTGGCAGAAGCCGACGACGCGGATGCACCGGCCAAGCAGATCACTGTCCAAGCCGGCAACACCCTATGGGCCATTGCCCGTGATCGTTATGGCGAGGGCACGCTGTATGTCCAGGTGTTCGAAGCCAACCGCGACCGCATCCGCAATCCGGATCTAATTTTCCCAGGTCAGGTTTTTGCACTGCCAAATTAGAAAACGATGCGCGCTGGCGCTGGCAAGTCGGGGTTACGTGTCCTAGATAGTGACACCTGAACGTCAGGAACGCCTCTCTATGCCCGCAGACACTTCGGCCTCGGCTACACCCGCCGATCCGACAACTCCGTCCAATGATCCTAACAAGGATGTCAGCCAGTCCGAGCGCAGCTCGGGAATGCGCACCATTCGCAAGGTTGCGCCGTATCTATGGCCAGCTGACAAGCCGTGGGTAAAGCAACGCGTCATGCTGGCGATGCTGGCGCTTGTGCTGTCGAAAATGGTGTCGGTCTATACGCCCATCCTTTATCGCGATGCGGTGAATGTGCTAGGTGGCGAAGGTGTTTCCGATCTGGCGCTGGGGGCTATCGGCCTGACCGTGGCCTATGGCATCGCGCGCCTGATGAACGTGGGTTTCCAGCAGCTGCGCGATGCCATCTTTGCCCGTGTGGCACAGCGCGCACTGCGAATGTTGGCGCTGGAAACGTTTCAGCACATCCACCGCCTGTCCATGCGCTACCATATCACGCGCAAGACCGGGGGCTTGAGCCGTATCATCGAACGGGGGGTGAAAGGGGTCGAATTCCTTTTGCGCTTCCTTCTGTTCTCCATCGGGCCGCTGGTGTTGGAACTGTTGATGATCGGCGTCATCCTGACCATCCTGTTCGACGTTTGGTATCTGGTCGTCGTGGCCGTCACTATCGGGCTCTATGTCTGGTTCACCTTTGCCGTGACCGAATGGCGGGTAAAACTGCGGCGCGTGATGAATGAGCAGGACACCGACGCAAACCAAAAGGCGATCGACAGTCTGCTCAACTTCGAAACGGTCAAGTATTTCGGGGCTGAAGCACGAGAAGCGGGCCGCTATGACAAGGCGATGGAGGGGTATGAAACTGCCGCGCTCAAGACTAGCTATTCTTTGGCGTTTCTCAATTTCGGTCAGTCGGTCATCATTACATCAGGTCTGGTGGCGGTGATGGTCATGGCCGCTATCGGGGTGCAGAACGGCACGTTGACCGTGGGCGATTTCGTCATGGTCAACGCGTACATGATCCAGATCACTATGCCGTTGAACTTCCTTGGCACCGTCTATCGTGAGATTCGGCAGGCCCTTGTCGACATGGGTGAGATGTTCGATCTGCTGGAACAACCAGCCGAGGTTGTGGATGCCCCGAATGCCAAAGTTCTGAACGTCACGGGCGGACGGATCGAGCTGGATGACGTTCATTTCGGATACGATCCCGCGCGCCCGATCCTCAAGGGTGTTTCGGTCACTGCGGAACCGGGACAGCAGGTTGCCATCGTCGGGTCAACAGGGTCAGGCAAATCTACGATCGGTCGGCTCTTGTTCCGGTTCTACGATGTGGGTGCCGGGGCGCTTCGCATAGACGGGCAGGACGTGCGCGATGTGACGCAGGACAGCCTGCATGCAGCCATTGGCGTCGTGCCGCAGGATACTGTGCTGTTTAACGACACGATTAGATACAACATCGCCTACGGGCGCAATAATGCCAGCCAATCGGAAATAGAGGCGGCTGCCAGGGCCGCACAAATTCATGATTTCATTCAGGCGCTGCCGGAAGGTTATGACACCGCTGTGGGCGAGCGTGGCCTGAAGCTGTCTGGCGGGGAAAAGCAGCGTGTCGGTATCGCCCGCACCTTGCTCAAGAACCCACCGATCCTGCTTCTGGATGAGGCAACAAGCGCGCTGGATACCGAGACCGAACAAGAGATCAAAGACGCGCTACACGCGGCGGGGCAGGGGCGTACGGTGTTGACGATTGCGCACAGACTTAGCACCATCGCCGAGGCGGACCGGATCATCGTGCTGGAACAGGGTGAAATCGTGGAAACCGGCACGCATGACGAGTTGCTGGCCAAGGACGGACGCTATGCCCAACTTTGGTATCGGCAACAGGCGGACGAAACGGTGGAATAGCAGGCGTCTCAGGCCAATAGCGCAGCATGACGTCTGATCTATCCAGACATGCTCCAATTCCATTTATCGTTCCACTTGGCACGTATGTGGTCAACCTGATCGCCAAGCGCGTCGTCGAACCACATCAATAATCCCTCGCGCACCAACACCGACCGGCGGTTGCGGGCCAGTGTGACCCTGCAGCGGTTCGTTTCGGCGATGGGTTCGATTGTGAATTCCATCGTGCCTCGGACCAGGTTCCGGTTGGCCGGGTTCATCTCGCCTTGGAACACATAGCGCGCATGTTTGGGATAGCTGACAGTTTCATATTCGATGGTCTGATGTTCGAACCGCGCGTATCCCAAGCAGTATCCAACATCAAAGACGCGCTTCTGATCGGTTCGTTCCTCTATTTTTTTCAGCAGCGGTTCCCAGGGCGCACCGCCTGACTGCTCAAGGCCGGGCACCAGCCAATCCCATATCGCTTCCTGTGTGCCGGGCAGATCGAAATGACGTGTTTCCGAATGGTCCAGTCTGACTAGAAAATGGCGTGCCGGTGGCATTCAAACAAACGTCACCGGCACCGTGCTCTACGTTACTCCGCCGCCTTGAGAGGCGCAGTCGCAAGCGACTTTTTCAGTTGCGTTGCGTCGGTGTGGCTTGGCTCGTCTCCGAAATCCCATACCAATTCCTGGTTGCCAACGGTGCGTGTGTCGCGTGTCAATGCCCAGTCCCGTGCAGCACGGCTGGCGCGGCCCATGGACAGCTTGGCCAGCAATTGGCTTATCCAACGCACATATGTGACGATCCAGACCCGAACCGCCAGCAGCGAAGGCGTGACCACCAGCGTCAGCACTGTCGCGATCCCAAGACCAAAGACCACGGCCGTCGCCAGTTGCTTCCACCACAGCGCGGTCGGGCTGTTGACGGTATAGCCGCCGTCGCCGAAATCCAGCGACAGACCAAACATCATCGGGGCAAGGCCGGCCATCGTGGTGATCGTCGTCAGCAGAACGGGCCGGATACGGTCTTGTGCTGTGCGAATGATCGCCTCGATCCGCGGCATGTATTTTTCGTACTCCTGATAGGTGTCGATCAGCACGATGTTATTGTTCACCACGATGCCTGCCAGCGCCACGATGCCCGTCCCGGTCATGATGATCGAGAACGCCTGACCCATCACCAGCATACCGATCAGCACACCCGCCGTGGACAGGATAACCGCCCCCAGGACCAGCAGCGAGTTGTAGAACGAGTTGAACTGTGCAAGCAGGATGATGAACATCAACCCAAGCGCACCCAGGAACGCCTGGCCGAGGAAAGCGCTCGACTCGGCCTGGTCTTCCTGGTCCCCCGTCCATTCACTGTCGATACCGGTCGTAAAGGGCGACGTATCGATCCACTTGGTCAACTCCGCAATACGTTCATTCGCGTTGACCGGGACGAGACGCAGCTCGCCCGAATTCAGACCCGCCTGAAGATCAAGTGACGCTCCCTCGGGGGCCATCGCGAACACCGCAAAGCCTTGACCGTCGACCGAAAAGATGGCGTCTGCCGATGGGCGTACGGTCGCCAAGATCTGTTCGACCTCTGCTCCATCCTGATCAATGGGGCGCACCACCTTTTGCAACCCATCCAGCACATCGGCCTTCACGTCGAAATAGCGCTTCTGATCAACTCGGCTGATCTGCGCCAGTTCGGCCACCGGTGTGCGGGTAATAAAGTTCGCAAGTGGAACCAGACCGTCCGCCGTCCGCACCTTCAGGGTATCAAGTGTGGACAGCACCCGGTCTGCCTCGGGAAGGCGCACGCGGATTTCGATCTCTTCATCCGACGTGTCCACGCGCATCGTGTCCAGCAACAGACCACGGGTCACAAGCTGCACCATGGCACCAACGGTTGCCACATCCGCACCGTAACGGCCTGCTTTTTGCACATCCACGTCGATCTGCCAGTCGATGCCGGGCAGCGGGCGCGTGTCCTCGATCCGGGTCAGGCCGGGCAGGGTATCAAACTGCGCACGGGCCGCTGCCGCGGATTCCAGCAGATCGTCCCAATCATCGCCCTTGATGCGCAGGTGAACGGGCTTGGCAGACGCCGGGCCTTGGGCCAGTGCAAGCACTTCGGTCCGAATGCCGGGGATCTGCGCCAGCTCGGTCGAAAGCTCGTCCAGCACCGTGTTTCCGTCAAAGTCTTCGGCCTTCACCTCACGCATGACAGTGTAGTCAACGAAGGGCACAGTAAACCACGGCTCTGACGCGTCGGGGCGATCTTCCCACGGAATGGTTTCGAGCTGTATCTGACCAATTGTGTCACGGGGCGATTGCGCGCCACCGGTGTTGGCGTTCAACCCGCCAGCACCAGCAAAGGCAAAGGCGCTCTTGATCCCCGGGTGCGCCAGAACGATCTCTTCTGCCTGTGTCAGCAGTGAGTCCTTTTCCTCGAGCGACATGTTCCCGCGCGCCAGCACATAGACAATGGCCTGTTCGGGTTCGGTCTCGACAAAGAATTCGACGCCGCGATTGTTGTTGATGAAATAGATCAGCGTTGTGCCGACAAAGACAAACACAAAGCCGATCATCACAAGCGGCATCACCGGGTTTCCGACAATGCTCTGAATTGCGTAGCCAAAACCGGAACGTTGATAGCCAGCGCGAACCTTCCTGTTTTGTCTGAGACCCGCGACTCCGCGGAACCATCCGGCGAACCGGCCGAATATTGGGAACATCGCAGTGGCGGCAAGCATGAGATAGAACGCGATGCCCAGAACAATTGCCAATCCGGCGGCAAGTGCGAAGCCAATCAAGAACACCTGGCCAAATGTCGGCAAAACCGAACCAAAGATGTCAGCTTGATCCATATTGGAAAGTGCATCAATGATTGCTTGGACCGGTGGTGGCGGCGGTGCGTTCGGATCACTTTCCGGCAGCGAGCCGGTAAGCCACATGCCGATTCCAGCAAAAATTGCAGTCCAAATGCCAACGCCTAAGACTGCCATCGGAGTAAGTACGAACCAGGGCAAGCGCGAAATTTGCAGACTCTGCTGCGATACAAATGCACTAAACCGCCCTAAAACTCCGCCCATGACAGGCAGGTAAATTAGCGCCACGATCAAGGAAGCCGACAGAACAAAGATCAACGTTACGGGCAACATGCCCATGAACTCACCCGGCACGCCGGGCCAGAACAGCATGGGCAGGAAGGCACAAAGCGTTGTCGCCGTTGATGAGACAACAGGCCAGAACATCCGTTTCGCGGCCTCGACATAGGATCGCATCGGACCGACACCGGCCTGCTGTCGCTTGTCAGCATACTCGACAACAACGATGGCGCCGTCGACCAGCATACCCACGGCCAGGATCAGACCGAACATCACGATGTTCGAGATCGAAATCCCCATGATCGCCAGCAGAACAAAGCACAGCAGGAACGAGGTCGGAATGGCAAACCCCACAAGGACGGCCGCGCGCGGTCCAAGGGCGGCAAGCGAGACAATCATGACCAGCGCAATAGCGGTCAGGACCGACCCTTCAAGCTGGCCGACCATCGACGCAACCTCGCGGCTCATGTCGTTGGATGTGCCCACCTCTACTGCGGCGATCAGACCATCGGGCCATTCGGCGGCCTTTTCATCAACCAGTACCTTCACTTCGGTCGCGGTATCGATCAGGTTAAAGCCCTTCCGTTTGACCACCTGCAAAGCCACGGTTTCGCTCCCGTTGAACCGCGCGGTCGACTCGCGATCCTCGAATGTCAGGTTGATCTGGGCCAGGTCGCCCAGCGTTACCACCCGGTCTCCGTTGGTTTTGACAGGCAGGTCATAAATATCGCGGGCCTCGTCGAAAGATGACGGAATCTTGACGGCAAATGCGCCCTGGGCCGTTTCGATTTCTCCGGCCGCAATCAATTGGTTGTTGTTCTGAACAACATTGATCAACTCACCAGCTGTCACATTGTAGGCTTCAAGTCGCAGCGGGTCGATCACGACCTCGACCATCTCATCGCGGTTGCCGACGAGGGTGGCTTCCAGAACAGCATCAAGCCCTTCGATGTCGTCCTGTAAATCCTTTGCCACTCGCGCGATTGTGCGTTCCGGCACTGGACCGGTCAGGTTGATGATAATGATGGGAAATTCTGAGAAGTTGAATTCGTCGACCGTGTATTGCTCGAACCCGTCGGGGAAGTCTGCTTCGGCCTTATCCATGGCATCCCGAACATCGGCCAGAACCTTGGTCTTGTCCCAACCGAATTCGAATTCCAGGACCACGTTGGCGTAGCCTTCGGCTGCCGTGGACGTCATTCGGTCCAGACCATCAAGATCCGCCAATTCGGTTTCCATCGGCTGGATCAGCAGGGTTTCCGAATCCGCAGCGGAAATGCCGGGGAAGGGCAGTGAAATCACCAGGGTCGGGATTTCGATATCCGGCTCACCCTCCTTGGGCAGCACAATATAAGCCAGGCCGCCTGCAAGGATGGACAGGCATATGAAGGCAACAACCATACGCGCACGGGACGCGGCCCAGTCAACAATACCGGTCATTGGGTCTGCTCCTGAAAGGTGGGTGCGACTGTGACCCCTGCAGTCACGAATTCCTGCCCCACGACAATCACATTGACCTTGTCCGCCAACCCGGTCAGCCAGATGCCCTGCGCAGTATCACGCACGACGTTGACCGGATTGAAGGCAACAAGGCCAACATCGTCGACCGTGCGCAGGCCCAATACGCCATTTTCATTCAGCGTCAGCGCCGACGAAGGCAGAAGATGCGCTTTTTCGCCCGCGCCTGAGATGGCGATTTCGGCCGTCTGCCCGTCGCGGATGCTCAGCTCGGCATTTGGGACTTCAATCTCAACCCGGAACGTACGTGTGGTCTCGTCAGCGGATCGGCTCAGGAAGGTGACCTTGCCAGCGACATCCTGGCCGCCAGCGGCAAGGCGGGCACTTGCGGTTGCGCCGACTGCAACGCGGGCAACTTCGGTTTCAGGGGCAAAGGCGACCAGTTTAATCGGATCAAGCTGAATGACCGTGGCACAAAGTGACCCGGGTTGCAGCAACGTGCCCAACTCGGCAGTGTCACTCTCAAGAAGGCCCGAGAACGGTGCGCGGATGTCCAGGCGTTCCAATTCCTTTTCCGCGGTGGCGATAGTTGCTGCAGCGCTTTCGATCGCGGCATCGGCACTTTGAAGACCGGACTTGGCAGCCGTCACACCCGCCTTCGCACCTTCAAAGGCGGCTTCGGCGGCCGCAAGGGCAGCTTCGGAGTTCTTTACACGTGTCTCAGCGGCAAACCCGCCTTCGCTCAACCGGCGAGCTGCATTCTGGTTCACCAACGCTTCGTCAATGCGTGCTTGGGCCTCGATGACACGGGATTCGGCTTCGGGCACGCGGCTTTCGGCTTCGGTCTTGCTGGCCATGGCCTCTGCTAGACGTGCGCGTGCTTCGGCGAGGGCCGAGGCGCGGGTCCCGGGGTCAAGCTGACACATCAACTCGCCTGCTTCGACGAAAGCCCCCTTGCGCAGCGGGGGGGAGATGACGGTAGACGATGTCTCAGCCCGTATCTCGACCTCGCGGGCAGCTTCGGTCTGACCCCGCAAGATAACAGCATTGTCGATTTCACGTGCTATCGACTTGCGGGCGACGACTTTGATCAAGGTCTCTGTTTCCTGAGCCGTATCCTCGGCTTCCGCCGATGCCAACTCGTCGGTTGTATCTGCCGATTCCGTTTCCGGCCCGCCGGTCCGTTCGGCGAGAAATGCAAGCGTCTGCTCACGTTCAATGACCCAAAAATATAACCCTGCGCCAACTGCAATGGCCAAGATCAACGACACAATCCGCATCTCGTGTTCTTCCCTGGTAGACCGAATGCCCCGCCACATGAGGGTGGGGCAGGTTCAATATAGAAGGTCTTACGTCTAAACTAACCAGTTCAGATTACTTTTTTTGCGACTGCATCGCAATGATGCTCAATTGACGCAGTGCGTATGGCAGATGCACGCTCTTGGCTTGGGCGCGGCATCACTGTAAGACAGCTCGGAAAACAAGGGTGAGGCGGAGCCAATCCGCCACGTATATTGGGAGCGCGGGCGTGAGCGATACCGACAGCTTTATTGACGAAGTCACCGAAGAGGTGCGCCGCGACCGCCTCTATGGCTATCTGAAACGCTATGGCTGGATTGCTGCGATCGTGATTGTCGGTATCGTTGGTGCCGCTGGTTTCAACGAATACCGCCGCGCCCAGGAAGCGGCTAAGGCGCAAGCCCTTGGTGACGCGATGCTGGCGACGCTCGCGGCGAACGAAGACGACGCGCGGGCCGATGCCCTCACGGGCGTGACCGCTGACACGCCAGAGGGTGCCGCGATTCTGGCATTTATGACCGCCGGCGCGCAGTCGCAGGCCGGTCGGCCAGAGGACGCCGTTCAAACCTTGCAGCCTATCGCACAATCCCCCGATCTGCCGCTGATCTATCGCCAGATCGCCACTTTCAAATCACTGATGCTGCAAAGCGATACGCAGGATGCCGACACGCGGCGCCAAGGCTTTGAGGCGCTGGCGGTTCCCGGTGTGCGCATGCGGCTTCTGGCCGAGGAACAGCTGGCACTGATCGATATCGAGACCGGGAATCCGGACGCGGCCATCGCGCGCTTCCAATCTATAACAGATGACGCCGAAGCGACCCCGGGCTTGCAACGTCGTGCCCTACAGGCAATGGTGGCGCTGGGCGGCGCGCCAGAGGCCACAGAGACCGCCGGAGAATAAGATGGGTCGGACGATGGGGGATTTGGGCATGGTTTGGAACACCCGCAAACGCATCCTGCTGGCAACCGTGGCGCTGACCATTGTCGCGGCCTGTTCAGAACGGGAAATCATACTGCCTGGCAAGCGCGAGCCTGTTTCGGCCGCTTTGACCACAGAAGCGACTGAAGCCGATGCATTGACCGAAGCCGCACGTGACATCGCGTTGCCGCCCCAAGTCGCCAATGCGGACGCCGCACAAAGCTTTGGGACACCTGCTTTTCGAACGGATCATCCGCAATTGGGACAGACACTGACGCCAGTGTGGTCTGTCGACATCGGCGACGGTGACAGCCGCAAACATCGCATCGTTGCTGACCCCGTTGTTTCGGGTGGCCGGGTGTTCACGCTTGATGCAGAAACGACTGTCACGGCCGTATCCACATCCGGGCAGGTGCTTTGGCAACGTGACATCCTGACCGAACGCGCACGGGGCGGCGAGGGCACAGGCGGTGGTCTCGCTGTCGACGGCAACATCCTGTTTGTCTCAAGCGGGCTTGGCACGCTGACAGCTCTTGACGTCGAGACGGGCGGCACGATTTGGGAACAGGAGCTGGAAGCCATTGGCGTCGGACGACCGACAGCCTTTGAGGATCTGGTGTATGTCATGGCCGGAGACGACACCGGCTGGGCGATCGAGAAAGACAGCGGCCGCATCGCGTGGCAAGTCACCAGTTCCGAAACGAGAACAAATGTATTGGGTGGGCCAGCCCCCATCGTGACCGATGGGCTGGCAGTGTTTTCCTTTGGCTCCGGTGAAATGCAGGCGGTGTTCCGTCAGGGTGGCCTGCGCCGCTGGGACGCATCTGTGCTGGGTGAACGGCAAGGCCGCGCGCTGTCCAAGGTTGACGATGTTACGGGTCGTCCCATTGCCAAGGACGGCGTAATCTATGCGGGCAACCAATCGGGGCGCACGGTCGCGGTGAATGCCGGATCCGGCACTCCGATCTGGACCAGCCCTGAAGGCGCGATTGATACCGTTCTGCCTGTGTCTGGCAGTGTCTTTCTGATTTCGGACCGGAACGAACTTGTTCGCCTGAGTGCAGAAGATGGCAGCCGCATCTGGGGTACGCGCTTGCCAAACTTCGTCAAGGACCGTCCCGCGCGGCAATCCGAAGTGTTTGCGCACCACGGTCCGGTGCTAGCGGGCGGTCGTCTGCTTGTCGCCTCCTCGGACGACACACTACGTAGCTTTGATCCGGTCTCGGGCGGACTGACGGGTCGAACCGAAATCCCGGGGGGCGCAACAACCGCGCCCGTGGTGGCAGGCCAGACCCTATATGTCGTGTCGCGCAAGGGCCAATTGCTGGCCTATCGCTAAGCCGCAGCCTCGCCCCCTTTAAGTGGGGGCGCGAATGGTCTATGTGCGCGCTCTGATCTATCGGATACATTTCTGCCATGACCATGACACTCGCCATTGTTGGCCGTCCCAATGTGGGCAAGTCCACACTGTTCAACCGCCTTGTGGGCAAACGCCTTGCGTTGGTTGACGATCAGCCGGGCGTAACGCGCGACCTGCGCGAAGGGGCCGGGCGGCTCGCCGACTTGCGCTTTACGGTCATCGACACGGCAGGGCTCGAGGAAGCAACGGACGACAGCCTGCAGGGTCGCATGCGGAGGCTGACAGAGCGTGCGGTGGACATGGCCGATGTGTGCCTGTTCATGATCGATGCGCGTGCTGGAGTGACGCCAACCGACGAAATCTTTGCCGACATCCTGCGCAAGCGGGCCGATCATGTGCTGCTGGCAGCCAACAAAGGCGAAGGGACAGCGGCGGATGCAGGCGTGATCGAGGCGTTCTCGCTGGGTCTTGGTGAACCAATCCGTCTGTCGGCCGAGCACGGCGAAGGACTGAACGACCTGTACGCACAGCTGCAACCTCTGGCCGACCTTCACGAAGAGAAGAATGCGCAAGAGGCCCCGGAAACGGATGTAACGTTAAACGAGGATGAGGACGATCCTGACTACGTGCCTCAACCTACGAACGCCAAGCCCTTGCAAGTTGCCGTTGTGGGCCGACCGAACGCGGGCAAGTCCACCCTGATCAACCATATCGTCGGCGAAGATCGCCTGCTGACGGGACCAGAGGCCGGGATTACCCGCGATGCCATCTCCCTGCGCACGGATTGGGACGGCACGCCCATGCGCATCTTTGACACCGCGGGCATGCGCAAGCGGGCCAAGGTACAGGAAAAGCTGGAAAAGCTTTCGGTCAGTGATGGCTTGCGCGCCGTTAAATTTGCCGAAGTTGTTGTGGTACTTCTGGATGCCGCGATCCCGTTTGAACAGCAGGATCTGCGCATTGCTGATTTGGCCGAACGCGAGGGGCGCGCCGTGGTCGTCGCGATCAACAAGTGGGATATCGAGGACGACAAGCAGGCTAAGTTGAAGGATCTCAAGGAAAGTTTTGAACGGCTGTTGCCTCAGCTCAAGGGTGCGCCGCTTGTAACCGTCTCGGCGAAAACGGGTCGGGGCCTTGACCGTCTGCACGGCGCTATCATGCGCGCCTACGATGTATGGAACCGGCGTGTGCCGACTGCCGCCCTGAACCGTTGGCTGACGGGTATGCTGGAACAGCACCCACCGCCCGCGCCTCAAGGCAAGCGGATCAAGCTGCGCTACATGACTCAGGCCAAGACGCGGCCTCCGGGCTTTGTTGTGATGTGCTCGCATCCCGACAAGGTGCCAGAAAGCTATAACCGCTATCTGGTGAATGGCTTGCGGCTGGATTTTGATATGCCTGGCACGCCGATCCGTTTGTTCATGCGCGGCCAAAATGATGCCAACCCCTACAAGGGGCGGAAAAAGGCAGGGCCATCCAAGCTGCGCAAACACACCGAAGGGCGGCGTAGCTAGCGCGTTAACCAAACCTCAAGCATTTAAGGCGTTGAAAATGAACGTGTCCCCGCGGGGACACTACGTTTTTTGCACCGCGGATCGGATCACAGGCAACACCATGACCGCGGCGCCAAGCAAGGCCAGCATCCCGACAGATCGCGGGTCAAACGCGTTCTGCACCGCAATGGCCACCAAGGCCCAGATCACCGCAATGCCGTAGGTCGGCGCACGGCCCAGACTGCGTTGGATCGCAAATGCTAGCAGAATGGCCGCCGACACCGTCACCCATGCAGCCGTCTGTTCGGATGTCAGCCCGTATCCTGCCAAGAGCAAACCCAGGGCCACACAGCTCGCAGCACTCAGCCACCCTGTATAGAGTCCCACAGGCCAGGCGGCGGCCCAAGGGTCTAGCCGGGGGCTGCGCCAAAGGGCGATCAGCGCACTGATCAGCATCACCCAGATCAGCACCGTCGCCCAAACCGGGCTGCGCACAGCCACGGGCAACCACACACTCCCAACTCCCAGAGACACGGCAAGTGGCAGGCGCATCTCTGTCCAGTCAGGGGCGTTCCATCGCCGCATGACTCCAAAGGCGGCACCGGCAATCATCCAAAGATAGATCACGCCCCAAATCGCAAAGGCGTAGCCTTCGGGCTGCACTGGCGGATCAACTTGCGGGATCGGAAACTGATCGGCATCGAACCCCCCGAAACTGGGCACCCAAAAAGGGGATGCGGCAAAGGTCAGAGCAAGGATCAGCACAAACGCAGGCATGGTTTTCCACCGTTTACAAATTTCGCAAGGCCGGTAACCTTAACATCATACATTAGTGCTTTCGGCTTTATTTCAAGGACTTGGATAGATATGACACGCATTGCTATCTTTTGTGACGGGACCTGGAACTCTCCGGACATGCAAGAACCGACCAGCGTGCACAAACTCAAGCGCGCGCTGGTCAACGATCCGGCCAAGGAACAGGTGGCGGCGTATTTCGCCGGTGTCGGGACCGACAGGCGGTTCGATGGCCCAGTCAAGAAGTTCCTCAACAAGTGGGGCGGCGGAGCGTTCGGTTGGGGGCTTGATGCCAAGGTCAAGCAGGCCTACCAGTTTCTGGCCCAAGCCTATCAGGCCGGAGACGAGATTTATCTCTTTGGGTTCTCACGTGGCGCATTCACGGCGCGTTCGGTCGCAGGGATGATCCGTAAATGCGGGATCATCACGGACACCAGTACAGAAGGGGTGAATGCGGCGTTTGACTTGTATCGCAAGCGGGGCAAGCGCAATCATCCTGACGCTCCGCATATTCGTGAAGCGCGCCGCGAGATGTCACCGAAGTTCGGTACTTCTGTCACCGATCAGGCATGGCGCGATGACGCGTCCCGGCTGGTCGAGATATCATATCTCGGGGTTTGGGACACGGTGGGGGCTCGAGGCATTCCGCCATCTCTGCTGGGGCCGATCGCATCCATGTGGAACAGGCAGTACAAGTTTCACGATATGGCGTTGTCCAGCCTTGTGCAATCCGCCCGGCACGCGCTTGCGTTGGACGAGCGGCGGGTGATGTACAGGCCTGCGAAGTGGGACAATCTGGACGGGGACAATGGCCTGAACCATGGCGATACAGGGCCGCTGCGCCCTTATCAGCAGATTTGGTTCGTGGGCGATCATGGCGTTGTCGGCGGGTCGGGCGCGGCACAGCCGTTGTCGATGATTGCGCTTGATTGGGTGGTGCGGGGCGCGGGGCGATTGACGTTGGAACCGGAACAACGATTCCCTCCCAGCGACCCGGACCCACTGGCGGATGCGAACATCGATACCGGTTGGTCCTTGTTTAAGAAGTGGCGCCAAGGTCCTATTTCCAAATGGGAAATCCACGCTTCTGTGGATGAGCGCCGACAGAAGCGGGGCGATTACCGCCCCGGTTCCTTGAAGATTTAAGCCAGCGCTCCGTCCGCTGTGAGCGTCGTTTTGCCCCCTAAGTAATGGGCCAGCGCCTTGGGCAGCGCGATCGAGCCATCGGCCTGTTGACCGTTTTCCAAGACGGCAATCAGGCACCGACCAACAGCCAGACCCGATCCGTTCAGGGTATGTACGAATTGCGGCTTTCCACCATCCGCGGGCTTGAAGCGGGCGTTCATGCGGCGGGCTTGGAAATCACCGGTGGTCGAGACCGAGCTGATCTCGCGATAGGTGTTCTGACCGGGCAACCACGCCTCGATGTCGTAGGTGCGGCGCGCGCCAAAGCCCATGTCACCCGTGCAGAGAACAACAGTTCTGTAAGGAATTTCAAGAGCTTCGAGGATGCCTTGGGCACAGCCGAGCATGCGCTGTTGTTCATCCTCGGAGGCGTCGGGATGGGTGATCGACACCATCTCGACCTTTTCAAACTGGTGCTGACGCAGCATGCCCGCCGTGTCCCGGCCCGCGCTACCGGCCTCGGACCGGAAGCAGAGGGTGTGGGCGGTCATGCGGATGGGCAGGGTGGCCTCGTCCAGAATGTCGCCTGCGACGGTGTAGGTCAGGGGCACTTCGGAGGTTGGGACAAGCCACATGCCATCCTCGGTCCGATAGCTGTCTTCACCAAATTTGGGAAGTTTATCAGTGCCATACATGGCGTCGTCGCGCACAAGTACGGGGCTGTTTACCTCTGTGAGCCCGTTCTGGTCGACATGGGTGTCGATCATGAATTGAGCCAGCGCGCGGTGGACGCGGGCCACGGAACCCTTGAGCATGACGAAGCGGCTGCCAGAGGTTTTGGCGGCGGTTTCGAAGTCCATGCTGGCTGCGACACTTGCTATCTCGAAATGCTCTTTTGGTTCGAAATCAAAGTTTTGCTGGTTGCCCCAACGGTGGATTTCGACATTGTCATCCTCGTCTGCGCCGTCCGGCACGTTGCTTGCAGGCAGGTTGGCGATGCGCGCCAATGCGTCGGTCAGCTGGGCGTCAAGCGCCTTGGCTTCTTCCTGCATCTGCGCGATTTCCGCTTTTTTTTCAGACACTAAGGCGCGTAGGCGTTGGAACTCGTCCTCGTCCCCACGGCCCTTGGCGGCGCCCACTTCCTTGGACGCCTTGTTCTGTTCGGCCTGCGCGGTTTCGGCGGCAAGGATCTTGGCGCGACGTGCCTCGTCCAAGGCCAGAAGAGACGACGACATCGCAGCGTCCCCACGGCGCGCAAGGGCGGCGTCGAAGCGGTCGGGATTGTCGCGAATGGCGCGGATGTCGTGCATGTCTGGCCTCTGATCTTGGTGTTTCAGTGGGGGTCATATGCCCCATCACGCGGGCCGGGAAAAGGGGGGCAAACAGGGTGTCACCCCCGGTGCAGCATCCGCACACCCACTGTGCATCCCCATCGTGGCGCTCGGATACGGGTTCGTTGAGGTTTGGAGCCTTGTAAACATGCACGTTTCACGGAGATTGATCCGTCGTCTCGGACGCCCAGATGCCTGGCGCAACAACCAGTGCCTGCGCATGTCCGCCGTGTTCAACGCGGGCCGAGACGACAGCGTTGACCTGCCAACCTTTTGGGGTACGCGACAGGACGGGGCTTCCCGACAAGCCGGGAATGACGGGGCAATTCAGAATGCGGACCGGACCCTGCGCCTGCGTCAAGGGACAATCGAACGCAGCGCTTAGCATCGCGTCACGGGAATGCTGGTAGCCTATGATTGCGTTTGTTGTGTCAGTGCGGGCGGATGGCATGCCGAGCTTTATCGGTTGGACGACCTCTTTCGGGGCTGAGTTCTGCAATTTGATCAATGCCACATCCGCTGCGGGGCCGCGCGCAATATCGGGGTGAAGGTGGACCGACTTTGCGGGGCTATGCCAGACGAAATTTCCTCGTAACCATCCCGCCACGAAATGGACGTTTCCCGGTGGTTCAGTCGTGCTGTCGCGCCTGATGACGCAATGTGCCGCCGTCAGCACCCAGCGCGGCGCGATGAGCGTCCCCGTGCAGGCGCGCCGTGTGCGGAACCCGGCGATGTTAAGCCGCCCGATGGCTGTCCAGTCGGCGTGACCTTGTTCCGGCAACAGGGGCAGGCCCGACTGCTGCGCGTGCGCATTTGGGCCCAGCGACAAAAGTACTGAAAGAGCGATCAGGAATACGCCGGTGAGTTGAACAAGCCGCATCGGTGCAGGATGGCATACCGGATACGCCGTGCAAAGCGTATCAAAACTCCCTTTCGCAGGTGTTTCCGTCTTGCACACGCACGCCCCCGCCCATAGGTTCTGCCAAACTCTGAAGCGGGCCAAACTCCGCCCCAAGACCAAGGACAATTCCCATGGAAGCCATCGGCCAGTTTATTCCCCTGATCCTGATCTTTGCGATCATGTATTTCCTGCTGATCCGCCCTCAGCAAAAGAAGGTCAAAGAGCATGCCTCCATGGTTGAGGCGCTGCGCCGGGGCGATCAGATCGTCACTCAGGGTGGCTTGATCGGCAAGGTGTCCAAGGTCAAGGAAGACAATGAGGTCGAGGTGGAACTGGCCGAGGGTGTGAAGGTTCGCGTCGTCAAGTCGACCATCGCGCAGGTTCTGAACAAGACCGAGCCTGCGAAGTAATGCTTCAGATCGAAAGCTGGAAACGGGTTCTGATCTGGTCGCTGTGCGCGCTGGGTCTGATCCTGGCGCTGCCCAACGGATTTTATACCCGCGTTGAGCAGCACAATGATGCCGCACAGGCCATCGAAATAGGTGCGGACACAGCCGAGAACCAGGCGATGCTCGCGCAGTGGCCGGGCTTTATGCCGTCGTCTTTGGTGAATCTTGGTCTCGATCTGCGGGGCGGCGCGCATCTGCTGGCCGAGGTACAGGTCGAGGATGTCTATGCCAGCCGCATGGAGGCGAGCTGGCCCGAGATCCGGGATATTCTGCGCCCGGAGCGGGCGACCATTGGCACCATCCGCTTGCAGCCTTCGGCATCTGACGAACTGCGCATTCGCATTGGCGAGCCCGCGGGCTTGCAGCGCGCCTTGCAGGTGGTGCGGACGCTGGCGCGGCCCGTGGCTTCGCTGACCAGGGCGGGGGCCAACGACATCGTTGTGCGGGCTGACGGTGCGGATGTGATTGTGGTTTCGCTGAGCGACGAGGAGAAGTTGGCCTCGGATGAGCGGACAGTGCAGCAATCTCTTGAGATCGTGCGCCGCCGGATTGACGAAGCCGGGACGCGTGAGCCGACCATTCAGCGCCAGGGCAGTAACCGTATTCTTATTCAGGTGCCGGGTATCGGATCGGCGGCCGAGCTGAAGATACTGATCGGACAGACCGCGCAGCTGACCTTTAACCCTGTTGTGAACCGGACGTCGGACCAAAACGCAGCCCCGGGCATTGGTAACAAGCTGGTGCCTTCGCTGGACGAGCCAGGCCTGTTCTATGTCATCGAAAGCGCGCCGGTTGTGACGGGCGAGGATCTGGTCGATGCGCAGCCGAGCTTTGATCAGAACGGCAGCCCTGCGGTGAGTTTCCGGTTCAACACATCGGGTGCGCGCCGCTTCGGAGATTACACGGCCGAGAATATCGGGTCGCCTTTTGCGATCATTCTGGATGATGAGGTCGTGTCAGCCCCTGTGATCCAGAGCCATATTCCGGGCGGGTCCGGGATTATCACGGGTAATTTCAGCGTCGAGGAATCGACGAACCTAGCTGTGCTGTTGCGCGCAGGTGCCTTGCCGGCGGAGTTAACCTTCCTTGAGGAGCGGACCATTGGGCCGGAATTGGGGCAGGACAGCATTGATGCGGGCAAGATCGCGACCATGGTCGCCTTTGCTGCCGTGCTGGTGTTCATGGGGCTGAGCTATGGCCTGTTTGGGCTGTTTGCGAACATTGCACTGATCATCAACATTGGCCTAATCTTTGGCCTGCTCAGCATGATCGGGGCGACGCTGACCTTGCCGGGTATCGCGGGGATCGTTCTGACCGTGGGGATGGCGGTGGACGCCAACGTGCTGGTGTTCGAGCGGATACGCGAAGAGCTGAAGTCGGCGAGGGGGCCCGCGCGTGCGATTGAGCTTGGGTACGAGAAGGCGCTGTCGGCCATTCTGGATGCCAACATCACGACCTTCATCACGGCTGTGATCCTATTTGCCATGGGCTCTGGCCCAGTGCGCGGCTTTGCGATCACGCTGGGTCTGGGCATTTTGACGTCCGTGTTTACCGCGATCTTCGTGACGCGGCTGATGGTGGTGATGTGGTTTGAACGCCGCCGCCCCAAGACAATCGAGGTGTAAGATGCGACTGAAGCTGGTCAAACAGGGCACCAATTTCGATTTCTTCAGCCGGTGGAAAATCTGGTTGGGCATCTCGGCCTTGATGATGGTGGTGGGCTTTGCATCCTTTGCCATTCAGGGTTTGAACTTTGGCATCGACTTTCGGGGGGGCACCACGGTGCGGACCGAAAGCACGCAGCCGGTCGACATTGGTGTGTACCGCGACGCGATGGCTGTGCTGGAGTTGGGTGACATTTCGATCACCGAGGTGTTCGATCCCACCTTTGATGCCGATCAGAACGTGGCGATGATCCGTATCCAGGCGCAAGAGGGTCAAGAGGCGGTGACGCCCGAGACCATCCGCGAAGTGCAACATGCGCTTGGTAACGCGACAGGCAGCAAGCTGATCGCAGATATTGCACTGGCGTCAGGTGAGATAACACTTTTGTCTGACCGGGTGGCTCAATTTGGAGGCATCCCAACCGACGACGGTTTGGCGTCCACATTTGTGTTTCCAAATGGGCAGACATTTGAGATTCTGTCGCAGATCAGTGATGCGGCGAATGGGAACGGACTTGTCCTGGAGCGTGTTGCATTTTCTTACGACAACATAAGTTTCCCCTCAGTCGAGTCAGTTGGGCCCAAAGTGTCGGGCGAGTTGATCCAGACGGCGGCGATTGCCGTGATCCTCGCCATCGGGGCGGTGCTGATCTACATCTGGTTGCGCTTTGAATGGCAATTTGCATTAGGGGCCGTGGCCGCGCTGGTGCATGACGTCATCCTGACCATCGGTGTATTCTCGGAACTGCAGATCAAGTTTGATCTGGCCATCATCGCGGCGCTTCTGACCATCGTGGGCTATTCGTTGAACGACACCGTTGTTGTCTTTGACCGGGTGCGGGAGAACCTGCGCAAGTACAAGAAGAAGCCGCTGAACGAGGTGCTGAACATCTCGATCAACGAGACGCTGAGCCGGACAGTCATGACATCGGTGACCACGCTTTTGGCACTGATCTCACTTTATGTACTGGGCGGTGATGTGATCCGCGGGTTCGTCTTTGCGATGATCTGGGGGGTGATCGTCGGGACCTATAGTTCCGTCTTTGTCGCATCGACCATCCTGTTGTGGTTGGGGGTCAAGCGGGACTGGTCCAAGCCGGATGCCAATGCGGGCAACCAGTTTGCGAATGTGGACGCTTGAAGCCTCCCTGGCTTAGTCATGTTCCCAAACTGGCCCTAGGCCCAAGCGCGCAACGCTGCGACCGTAGGGTATGATGGCGCAGCTGATCACCGATACGTTGGCGTTGCCCGGGCTGTGGTGGCTGGTGGTGGCGATCATTGCGGCGGGACTGGTGCGCGGCTTTGCCGGGTTCGGGTCGGGCATGATCATCATGGCAGCGGCCAGTTCGGTTCTGTCGCCCTTTGCCGCCCTTGCCTTTCTTGTCGTGGTGGAGCTGTGGGGACCGTTGCCCAACCTGCGCGCCGCGTGGCGCGACGGAGATTTGAACGAAGCGAAATTCTTGTTGCTGGGCGTGGCTATCGGTTTGCCGATTGGTTTGTGGACGTTGTCCTTTGTCGATCCAGAGATGTTTGGATGGGGTGTCTCTGTGGCCATCCTGATCCTGCTTGCCGCTCTGCTTTCGGGGTGGCGGTATTCGGGTCCGATGGGGCCGCGCACGATTGCCGGGGTTGGCGCCTTTGGTGGAGTCCTGGGCGGTCTGGCGGGCATTCCGGGCCCTCCGGTCATCCTGTTGTATATGGCGTCTGCGAAGGCGATCGCCGTGATCCGCGCGAACTTCCTTTTGTACCTCCTGGGTATCGACGTGATGATGTTGGGCATCTTTTTGGTGTTTGACCTGCTGGATGCACAGGCCGTGTTGATCGGGCTGGTTCTGGTGCCGCTTTACATGGTCGCCAATGTTGCGGGCGCGTGGCTGTTTGACCCGAAGGCCGAGCGACTTTTTCGCACCGTGGCCTATATCGTCATTGCGGCTTCCGCTATTCTTGGCCTGCCGATTTGGGAGATGGGGCATGCGCCTTAACGAGATCACGTATACCGACGCCCAGCCTGTCGAGGGCTATGGCCCCGGCTTTTTCCGCATTGGCGGAGAGGTGGTCGAGGGCGGCTTGTTGACCGGGCCAAAGGGAACCGGCGGCTGGGGTGGATATGAGGACGCAGAGCCGCTTTTGGTGCTGGCGGGGCAGGTGGATGTTCTGTTTTTGGGCACAGGGGCCGAGATCGCGCACATCCCGGCCGAGCTGCGTGCCCAGCTTGAGGACGCTGGTCTGGGGATTGAGGTGATGTCGTCCCCATCTGCCGCGCGAACCTATAATGTGCTGCTGAGCGAAGGGCGGCGCATTGCGCTGGCCATGCTGCCTGTTTGAGAGCGTTGAGGGGCCAGCCCCCCGCCTTCGGCGCCCCCCGGAGTTTATTTGGCAAGATGAAGTTAGATCGGGGCTTTTGACAAGTCACTCAATCGGTTAGCCATAAGCCATGGAGTTGAAAGTCACTGATCTGGCCGTGGGCCGCGGCGGTGTGCCGGTTCTGGCGGGCGTGTCTTTTGCCGTTTCTGCCGGGCAGGCGCTGGTGTTGCGCGGCCCCAATGGGTCCGGCAAGACCACGTTGTTGCGTACTGTCGCTGGGTTGCAGGTACCGCTGGCGGGGCAGGTGACAGGCGCGGAGGACAGGATCGCCTATGCCGCCCATGCGGATGGGTTGAAGGGAGCGCTGAGCGTTGCCGAGAACCTGGCGTTCTGGGCGTCGGTGTTTGGGCAATCCGACATTGCCCCGGCCTTGGCGGCGTTTGATCTGGAAGACCTGGTGGCCCGTCGCGCTGGACAGTTGTCGGCGGGGCAGAAGCGGCGTTTGGGTCTTGCGCGGTTGATGGTCACCGGACGTGATGTGTGGGTTCTGGATGAGCCGACCGTGTCCTTGGATGCCGCTTCGGTTGCGCTTTTTGCTGATGCGGTGCGTGGGCATTTGGCGCGCGGCGGGTCGGCGTTGATGGCGACCCATATCGATCTGGGGATCGAGGCGGAGACATTGGATGTCTCGGGCTTTCGCGCGGCGGCGGCGCAGATGGCGTCGGCCGACGAGGCGTTTCTGTGAGAGCGCTGTTTTTCCGTGACCTCGCGCTGGCGCTGCGGGCTGGGGGCGGTTTTGGCCTTGGGCTGGCGTTTTTTCTGATTGTTGTTGTGCTGGTGCCTTTCAGTGTGGGGCCGCAATCGGCGCTGCTGACCCAGATTGCGCCGGGGGTGCTGTGGCTTGGTGCTTTGCTGGCATGCCTGCTGTCGTTGGATCGCCTGTTGGCCGTGGATTGGGAGGATGGGGCGCTGGATTTGCTGGCGACATCCCCCTTGCCACTTGAGGGCATCGTTGCTGTGAAGGCGGCGGCGCATTGGGTAACCACTGGCTTGCCTTTAGTGCTGGCCGCACCCGTTTTGGGCGTGCTGTTGAACTTGGCCCCGTCGGGATATGGCGTGCTTGTGTTAAGCCTTGCGCTTGGGACGCCGGCCTTGTCGATGATCGGGGCCTTTGGCGCCGCGCTGACCGTAGGGATCAAGCGTGGGGGGCTGTTGTTGTCTCTCTTGGTTTTGCCGCTTTACGTGCCGACGCTGATCTTTGGCGCAGAGGCAGCGCGTCGCGCGGCGCAGGGTCTTGATTCGAGCACGCCGCTGTTCTTACTGGCCGGGATCACGTTGGCGGTGCTGGCGGCGATGCCATTTGCCGCAGGGGCTGTGCTGCGGGTGAACCTGCGGTAACGTGGATGTCGATTGAGAAGGGGCGCGCGAGCGCGTAGATAACCGTCATGTCACTTTGGGAATATGCGAATCCGGTCAAGTTTCTGCGCCTAAGCGAAAGAGTGCAGCCGTGGTTGTGGGCTGGCGCTGCGGTCTGCTTGGCCGTCGGGCTGATATGGGGGTTCTTTTTTACTGCGGATGATTTCCGGCAGGGATCAACCGTCAAGATCATCTATCTGCACGTGCCGGCGGCCCTGATGGCGATCAATGCGTGGTTCATGATGCTGGTGGCGTCCCTGATCTGGATTGTGCGGCGGCACCATGTGTCGGCGTTGGCGGCCAAGGCGGCCGCACCTGTGGGGATCGTGATGACGCTGATTGCCCTTTTGACCGGGGCGATATGGGGGCAGCCGATGTGGGGAACGTGGTGGGCGTGGGATCCGCGCCTGACATCCTTTCTGATCCTGTTCCTGTTCTATCTTGGTTATGTCGCCTTGTGGGAGGCGATCGAGGACCCCGATACAGCTGCCGATCTGACAGCGATCCTGTGTCTAGTGGGCACCGTCTTTGCCGTATTGAGCCGCTATGCGGTGCTGTTCTGGAACCAGGGCCTGCACCAGGGCGCGTCGCTGTCGCTGGACAAGGAAGAGAACGTGGCCGACGTGTTCTATATCCCCTTGTTGGTGTGCATCGGGGGCTTTGTCCTGCTGTTTCTGGCGCTGGTCCTGTACCGCACGGGGACCGAAATCCGGCTGCGTCGGACGCGGGCATTGATCGCACGGGAGGCGCGCAGCGCCGGCCTGCATGCGGAGGGGGCGTGATGCCTGATCTTGGGAAATACGCCGATGCCGTGCTGTCGGCCTATGCCGTGTCTATTGTTTTGCTGGTGGGCATCGTGGTGTTGACCCTGTGGCGAGGCCGTCGTGTGCGGGCCGAGATGGATGCGGTGGAAAAGCGGAGCGGGCGGAATGGCTAAAATCTCTCCGCTCATGTTAGCGCCCATCGGGATTTTTGCTGGCTTCGTCGCGTTGGCCGCGGTGGGGATGTTCCGGGACAACCCGGATAAATTGCCCTCGACCCGCGTGGGCGCACCTGCACCGCCGCTTACGGATTCGCAATTGGCGGACTACACCCCTGTTGCCGAGGGAGACTTGGCCCGGGGTGAGGTGACGCTGGTGAACTTCTGGGCCTCTTGGTGCCCGCCATGCCGTGCCGAGCATCCGAAGCTGTTGGAGATGGCAGCGGAGGGCGTTCCGATCATCGGGGTGAATTTCCGCGATACCGAAGGTCCTGCGTCTCGGTATCTGGATGAGGATGGCAATCCTTTTGTCGCCGTCGCTTTTGATCCGGCGGCGCGGTCGGCCATCGACTGGGGGGTCACGGCCCCGCCGGAAACCTTCATCTTGGACGGCGAGGGGACGGTGCTGTTCCGCTATCAGGGGCCGCTTGTGGGATCGGACTACGAGAACCGGTTTCTGCCTGCGCTCGAGGAAGCCCAAGGCAAATAACCCTGTGCAAAACACCGCAGCCGATGCTGCGGCGTTTTTTCGGTCCGAATTCGTCTAGGCTGTTTGACGCCTCCGCACCAATACCAGGGCCCCGAGCCCTGCCAGGAGCAGTGAAAGCCCTGCCGGAAGCGGCACAGCGCTGACTTCGAACTCCCCAAGTGCGCCTGACCCGGCGAAGTCAATCCGAAGAGTATCTCCGACTGCCCCGGCAAAACCAAGCAGCGTGAATTCGTTGTTTCGTGGATTACTGCCCGTTTCGGATTCGTTGCCAGAGTTCAGAGTGAACGACATCACTTCGTCGCTTCCGTTGAAAAGCGTTGCGCTTGTGCCCACTTCGGCATCGAGTAGGAACAGCGACGCGAAAGACCACAGCGCGTCGAAGTTGAAGATCAGAGATCCACCGACAACATCGTCCGGTCCACCGGTTGCGTTTTCCTGGACGATCAGAGCATTTCCAAAGCCGCGCCGATCGCTGCTGTCCTCGGCGTTGGTGAAGGGCGACGTCAAGTCCGGGTCATTTCCGGTGCTGACGGTTCCGCGGGCGGTGTCAAAAACAACCGCTTGTGCGATGCCGCCGATTGCCGTGACGTCGGCAAGGACACCATCACCAAGGTCTGTGCCAATACCCAGCACATCGCCCTCGTCAAAGTCGTAGAAGTTGATGGTGACCGCTGATGCTGCGCTTGCGAAAATTGTGCAAAAAAGAGCAGTAGCAAATAGCTTTTTCATAACCTTCCCCCAGTTCTAAAAAGTAAAAAAATAGCTCAATTTATATTCAACAATTAAATTGATTCCGGAATTTTCGCAATGATTTGTATCTCAGTTCAATTCAGCGCTTTGAAATTCTCTTTCAGGTTGTTGTCTTTTGCCTGATTGATGTGCGTATCCGCGACGAGGCAAGAGGAACGGGACGGGTGCGTGTTAGAGGCGGTAGCCTCCGTTGACGTCGAGGATGACGCCCGTGATGCCCGTTGCTGCGTCGGAGGCGAGGAAGCGGACGGCGGCGGCGATATCCTCGGGTTTGGCAAGTCGGCCGAGTGCTGTGTCCTTGGTGATCATTTCTGTGATGTCTTCTGGGCGGGTCGCTTCGGGTGTGTTGACGGCACCTGGGGCGACGGCGTTCACACGAATACCTTTCGGCCCCAGGGTCTTGGCCGCGATCCTGGTCCAGGTGTCGACGGCGGCTTTGCTGGCGGAATAGCTGTGCGCGATCATTGCGGGCAGGCGGGCATTTTGCGAGGAGATGTTGACGATGGCGGCACCGGGTTGCAGGTGTTCCAGCGCCGCCGCGACCAGCCCCATGGGGGCGTTCACGTTGACATTGAAATTGGTTTCAACCGTTTGGGCATCGTAGTTTTCCGCATCATCGGTCAAGATGCTGCCCGCGTTGTTCACGATCAGGTCGAGGTTGCCGAAGCGATCAATGACTTTCCGGGGCAGGGCTGCTGTCGCACCGGGGTCTGCCAGGTCCACTTGGAAGGCGGCAATGTCGGGATGGTCGGCCAATAGACTTGCCGGGTTGGTGCCGCGCCATGTGATGGCGACATGATGATCCTGTGCGAGGTCGGCGGCGATGGCGCGGCCCAGCCCGCGTGCGGCGCCGGTGACAAGTGCGGTTTTCATAGGCAGCTCCCAACAAAAAGGGCGCCCCGAGGGACGCCCGTTCTGGTAGTATAAAATCCGGCTTACGCGGCAGATGCAAGGTTGCGCAACACGTAGTGCAGAACGCCGCCATGTTCGATGTATTCGATCTCGATCGCGGTATCGATCCGGCATTTCAGCATGATCTCGTGCACTGTGCCGTCGGCTTTGGTGATGGTGCAGGGCACTTCTTGAAGCGGCTGGATCGTGTCGAGGCCGGAGATGGAGACGGTTTCGTCGCCTGTCAGGCCAAGAGACTTGCGGGTGTCGCCGTTTGTGAATTCGAACGGGATGACGCCCATGCCCACGAGGTTTGAGCGGTGGATGCGTTCGAAGCTTTCCGCGATGACCGCCTTGACGCCCAGCAGGGCCGTGCCCTTGGCCGCCCAGTCGCGGGATGACCCGGCGCCGTATTGTTCACCGCCGAAGATCACCAGCGGGGTGCCGTTTTCCTGATGCGCCATCGACGCCTCGAAAATCGAGGTTTGCGCGCCATCGGGCCCCTTGGTGTAGCCGCCTTCGACACCATCCAGCATCTCGTTCTTGATGCGGATGTTGGCGAAAGTGCCGCGCATCATGATCTCGTGATTGCCGCGACGCGAGCCATAGGAGTTGAATTCGCGTGGGGCAACTTGCCGGTCTGTCAGGTAGCGACCTGCGGGTGTGCTTTCCTTGAAAGACCCCGCCGGGCTGATGTGGTCGGTTGTGATCATGTCGCCGAGGACGGCCAGAACCTTGGCGTTCTCAATATTGGTGATCACTCCCGGCTCGGGCGACATGCCCTGGAAGTAGGGCGGGTTCTGGACGTAGGTCGATTGCGGCGGCCAGTCATAGGTTTTCTGGTCGGTCGTTTCCACGCCCTGCCACTTTTCGTCCCCTTTGAAGACGTCCGCGTATTTGATCAGGAACGCCTCGCGGGTCACGGTCGCTTCGACCAGTTCGGCGATTTCCTGGCTGCTGGGCCAGATGTCTTTCAGGAAGACGTCGTTGCCGTCCTTGTCCTGTCCCAGTGGTTCGGATGTCAGGTCGATGTCCAATGTCCCTGCCAGCGCGTACGCCACCACGAGGGGTGGGGAGGCGAGGTAGTTCGCGCGCACGTCGGGTGAAATCCGGCCCTCGAAGTTGCGGTTGCCCGACAGCACAGAGGTGGCGACCAGATCGCCGTCTGCAATGGCCTTGGACAGTTCCGCCTGAATGGGGCCCGAGTTGCCGATGCAGGTGGTGCAGCCATAGCCCACGAGGTTGAAGCCGATCTTGTCCAGATCTTCTTGCAGGCCCGCGGCTTCGAGATAGGCAGACACAACCTGCGAGCCGGGGGCGAGCGAGGTTTTGACCCATGGTTTGCGGTCCAGACCCAGCGCGGCGGCCTTGCGTGCCACAAGGCCCGCACCGATCATCACGTAGGGGTTCGAGGTGTTGGTGCACGATGTGATCGAGGCGATCACAACCTTGCCCGATTCCATGGTGTAGTCTTCGCCGTCGACCGCGACTTCCTTGCCCATGGGGCGCTTGAATGTCTCTTCCATTTCCTTGCGGAATGCGTTTTGGCCGTCTGTCAGTGCCACATAGTCCTGCGGGCGCTTGGGGCCCGAGATAGCGGGTACGATGGTGCCCATGTCAAGGTGCAGTGTGTCGGTGTAGATGGGCGCGTAGTCGTCGCCACGCCAGAACCCGTTTTCCTTGGCATAGGTTTCGACCAGCGCCACGCGGTCTTCGTCGCGACCGGTGTTGCGCAGGTAACGCAGGGTTTCGTCATCAATCGGGAAGAAGCCGCAGGTGGCGCCGTATTCGGGGGCCATGTTGGCGATGGTTGCCCGGTCGGCCAGCGGTAGGCGGTTCAGGCCTTCGCCGTAGAATTCGACAAACTTGCCGACCACGCCCTTGGCCCGCAGCATTTCAACGACTTTCAGCACGAGGTCGGTGCCGGTCGTGCCTTCGACCATGGAGCCAGTCAGTTCAAATCCAACAACTTCGGGGATCAGCATTGAGATCGGCTGACCCAGCATCGCCGCCTCAGCCTCGATGCCGCCAACACCCCAGCCCAGAACAGCCGCGCCGTTGACCATGGTGGTGTGGCTGTCGGTGCCGACAAGCGTGTCGGGGTAAGCGACTTCATTGCCGTTCTGGTCGGTGTCCGTCCAGACAGTCTGGGCCAGGTATTCAAGGTTCACCTGGTGGCAGATGCCGGTGCCGGGGGGCACGACGCGGAAGTTGTTAAAGGCGTTCTGGCCCCATTTGAGGAAGGTATACCGCTCCATGTTCCGTTCGTATTCGCGGTCCACGTTCATCTGGAAGGCCCGGGGGTTGCCAAATTCGTCGATCATGACCGAGTGGTCGATGACCAGATCAACGGGGTTCAGCGGGTTGATTTTTTCCGGGTCACCACCCAGAGCCACCAGACCGTCGCGCATGGCGGCAAGGTCCACGACCGCAGGCACGCCGGTAAAGTCCTGCATCAGTACGCGGGCAGGGCGGTAGGCAATCTCGCGGGGGTTCTTGCCGCCCTTGGTGCCCCATTCGGCGAACGCCTTGATGTCATCGACGCTGACGGTCTTGCCGTCTTCGAAGCGCAGCATGTTTTCCAGCACCACCTTAAGCGCGGCGGGCAGTTTGGAGAAATCACCCAGGCCCGCGTCAGTTGCTGCAGGGATTGAATAGTAATCGATGGACTGGCTGCCAACGGTCAGCGTCTTGCGCGCCTTCGATGTATCGTGACCAACGGTGATGGGCATGGGGGATTTTCCTTTCCTGAAACGGATGGGGCAATGATTTGCGAGCGTCATGCCCTAAATAGACGGTTGCGATCAACTGCATTTGAGCGCTGTGCGACGATTTTGTATACCTTTGCATACAGTTTTCGTGCGCAATGTTGTGATCCGACTGTCACATACGCTCAACAAACCTTGATTGGCGATTTGGGAAAGTCTTTCATAATTAAGCGGTACAGGACAAAATCGAACCAGACAGGTAGTGCGCCCCCTTGATGCATCGTTTCATCCCCATTGCCTTTGCGGCATTTGCAAGCTTGGTCAGCCCCGCTGTCGCACAGTCGCCCGTGGTGGTCGAACTGTTTACCTCGCAAGGGTGTTCGTCGTGCCCACCGGCGGACAAGCTTATGCATGAACTGGCCAAACGGGATGACGTGATCGCCCTGGCGCTGCACGTGGATTACTGGGATTACATTGGCTGGAAAGACGAGTTCGCGGACCCTGCCTATGCCAAGCGGCAGCGCGGTTATGCGGTCGAGGCCGGACGCCGGTCCGTCTATACGCCGCAGATGATCATAAATGGGCAGACCGACATCGTTGGTGCACGCCCCATGGAATTGTCGCGTTTGATTATGGAATATGCGGAAAAGTCTACGCCCGTTTCATTGGAAGTTACCCGCGATGGCGAAAGCGTGCAGATTGTCGCCCAGAGTAGCGCGTCAAACGGTCCGCTGGTGGTGCAAATGCTGCGCTACACGCGCGAGCGGACGGCGCGCATTACGCGCGGCGAAAACGCGGGCCACACCATATCCTATGCCAATGTCACGGAGGATTGGAAAATCCTGCAGGAGTGGGATGGCATCACAGACCTGAAGATCAAAGCGGATGCGCCCGGTGAAAAGCCGTTGGTTGTCATGGTTCAGAAGGGGCTGAGTGGTCCCATTCTGGCGGCGGCTCAACTTAGGTAGTCACGGGTCAGCGGGCTTTGACGCGCCAGCGGCGTGCAACCCAAAGCCATTGTTCTGGATTCGCCTGGATCCGGGAACTGATACTGTCATTCATGGCCTGCGTCATTGTCAGCGGATCGGAGTGGGGGATCGGTGCTTCCATGACGCAATCGAAATTCAGCCCATCAGCAATCCGAATCCCGTAGAATGGGATCAGCACCGCATTGTAGCGCAGGGCCAGTTCGGCGGCCGAAATCGCTGTGTGGGCCGGGTGCCCGAGAAACTTCAGCACAGGTGCCTGAAATACGTGTTGATCGAACAGCAGGACGAGTTGACCGCCTGCCTTCAGGTGACGCACAAAGCCTGCCGTGCCTTTGCGCCCTTGCGGAAACACCGGCCCACCAAACGCCTGCATGGTGCGCACGTAGTGGGTGTTGAAATAGGGGTTCGACATGTCGCGGTAGAGCCCGCCCACCTTGAACCCGCGCCCTACAAGGGCGGCGCGCAGTGCTTCGTAATTCCCGAAATGCCCTGTCACGAGAATGACCGGTTGTCCGTTCGCGGCTGCCTGGACCATCGCTTCATATCCGGGGCCGTCGATGGTTGCTTCCTTTTGACGGTCCAGCAGGATGCGCGTCGAATAGTTTTCGATCAGGGTGCGCCCAACATTTCCAAGGCTGTCGCGTGCGATGCGCTGGTGTTCGGCGTGCGGCAGATGCGGCATTGCAAAAGCAACATGTTCGACTGCGCGGCGTTGAAACCCTGCCGCAGGCCCAACAATGCGCGACATGATCCAGCCCATGAAGGGCACCCGCATCCTGTAGGGCAGCGCAAGCGCCGCACCGATACAGGCTCGCGCAACCCCGTTGGTGGCGAGATAGGCGAGCTTGATGCGCCAGGGCAGGTCTTCGGGATCGTATCGCATACCGGTCCGTGTTCTGGGCGCGCCGTCAATTGGCCCGCGTTTCCCGATGCCAGACATAAATCCCGGCCCCCGCGATCACAAGCGCGCCGATGAGTGTCGGGGTGTCGGGCCATTCGTCGAACAAAAGCAGGCCCCAGATGACTGCCGTAATCAGCCCTACGTAGTTGAACGGTGCCAGCAGCCCCGCCTCGGCCGGCGAAAGGGCGCGGATCAGCATCAATTGCCCCAACGTGCCAAACACACCGATCATCCCAAGCAGCGCCATCGACGGAAATGTCAGTGGTGGCATGTGAAAAGGAACGAGGCTGGTAACAATGAGCGACCCGATGAGCCCGGTGTAGAACAGCGATGTCCAGACGTCTTCATCCGCGCCGACACGGCGGGTGATCAGCGTGTAGCTGGCAAAGCATAAGGCCGCGACAAGCGGCAACAGTACCGCAGGTTGGAACACCTCCGTCCCGGGGCGGATGATGATCAGCGCGCCCAAAAGCGCCGCGACGATTGCGCCTATGCGACGCAATCCCAACCTTTCACCAAGAAACAGGGTACCGCCCAAAGTGATCAGGACCGGATTCAGGGCCATAACTGCAGTTGCTTCGGCCAGGCCGATACGACCCAGCGCCAAAAAGAAAAAGAAGGTGGCAAGCATCAAAAGAACAGAGCGCGCGATCTGTAATTTGGGATATTTGCTGCGCACAACGTTTCGCAACCTGGGTGCAACAAGGAGCAGTACGATCAGCATCTGGCCTGCATAGCGCGCCCACAAGGCGGGGATTGTGCCAGTCGTAGGTGATACTGCCTTGACCGCGACGTCCATTACGCCAAAGCAGAAAATGGCCGCGATGGTCAGTAGAATGGCGCGCGATGGGTTGCTTGGATGATCGGACATCCGTGCCGCTTACGCGGTGCCATGACCTGTGTCGAGAGCAGCAGTTTGGTCCTCGTTCCGTGGGCTGTGCCGTGGGGCAGAGACCACGCATCTGGATCGAAGGTTTACTCTTCTTCCTCCGTGATCAGCATCAGGTCTCCGCTCGCTTCCATGTCACGGATGGCTTTGACAACGTTACCCATCGCCTCTTCGACATCCGCAGGTTTTGGCGTGTCGGCCTCCTGCACCTCTTCGCGCACCTGATCAGCCATGCGTGCTGATATGTTGTTCAGCACGAATTCGACAGATGCGTCGAGCCCCATGGCCGGTGCCCCGGCAAAGGCGATAACAAGATCCTCCTGTTCCACATTCCGCAGGATTCTCGGCACGTCGCGCGGGGCAATGCGGGTCGAGATATTCGCGAAGGTGAAGATTGCCTTGCGCACCGCCGTTGCGAAACCTTCATCCGTCTCTTCAAGCCCGGCAAGCATCTCGTCGCGGGTTGTCGAGGTCGAGGAGTTCAGGATCGCACCAACACGCTCGACCGGTCCATTGTCAAAGGCACGTAGGGGTTGTGCATCCATCTGGCTGGCCAATGACAGGCCAATCCGTTCCACGGCCTCTGGCGTGACCGCACCCGTCTGCGATACGGCATAGGTGATCTGCCGGGCGCGTGGACCAGGCAGCAAGCCCAAAAGTTCGGCTGCCTTGCTTACGTCCAGCTTTGACAGCATAACAGCCGCGATCTCCACCGCCTCTTCCTCGAGCACCGGCAACAAGGTGTCGGGTCCCATTTCGCGGATGCGCTGCCAAGGATCGCCACCGCGTTTCACACCCGCCTCTTTCCGCAGACGTGCCGCCGTCTGTGCGCTGATCTTGCCATCAAGCGCATCCAGCGCCCCGGCCATGCTGCCTGGAAGGCTAAGCCCGATGCGCTCAACATCCTCCGCAAATTCGGCAGCTACAATCTGCAACGTGTCCCGATCGACCACCCGCATGGAGCCCATCGCCTTGGTCAGGTGGGCCTGCAGGTCTTCCGGCAATTCTTCGAGAGGGATATCCGCACCTTCGTTCAGAAGCAGGCGCACGACGATGGCAGCCTTAGCCCGACGAGACAGTGACGGCGTTTTGCGGGTGGAAGAAAAGCCGCCACCCTGCTGCACTGGGGCAGGGGTGGCGGACACGGGTACCAGATCGGTCATGTCCTGCCTCGAAGCGATTTAACACCGTTCTGGCAGGCAAAGGTTGAGAATCTCTCAACCGTAATCCGAGATCAATAGTTGTAGGTGGTTCCGCTTTCGATGGCGTTGCGCAGACTTTCCTCGGCCCACGTGCCCGCACCACCACGCGCCTGAATCTCGCGCAATTGGGTCAGGGCGGCGACCTTGTCCCCTGCGACCACTTTGCCTTGTCCCATATACGACCGGGCAAGGATGTTGTCGGGGTTCGCATCGATGGCCTGCTGGTAATAGACATTGGCCAGCTCAAGTTCGCCCTGCTTGCGCGCCGTGAAGCCGCGATAGGTCAGTACGCGGTCTTCCGCTTGATCGGGCATCTGGTCTAGCACGGTGATCGCGTCCTCGTACCGGCCTGCATAGGCAAGCTCGCGCACGGCTTTATAGAGCGTGTCAGCATCCAGATGGGATGTCTTGTCGGGGCGTACGCATTTCTGGATTGTCGCATCCCACACACCGTTCACAGGCTGTGAAAACCGGACATAGGCCTTTTTCTCTGGATCCCATTGACGGGCCTGCAGGCAATTTTGGGTGGTCTCCGTCTTCTTCGGTTTTGCATTGTCGTCACCGCCGGCGGCAAAGCTGCTGGTGGGCAGGGCCAAAGGCAGGGCAATGGCCGTGGTCAGGATCAGGGTGCGCAGCATGGGAAGTCTCCGTATTGGGTGCGTCGGGTTTGATGCAGAGACAACCCGGCGCCTCCGATTTTTATGCGATCACGAAATCGTGAGCGTTATCCGGTCGTGGCCACGCAGCGGTTGCTGTCGGCGTCATAGATGGTGCCAGCAGCGCAGGACATCGCCTGTTGGTCGTGTTTGCCATAGTTGCAGCCCATGGCGAGGGTGAGCGTCGGGGCGAGGGTGAACGCCAGTGCCACCACAAGGGTTTTGGTCTTCATCTGTCCTCTCCTTTGTCTTTGGTGGACAAAGGGTAGGGCACAGATGCCATTCCGCAAAATAAAAACAAAGTAAGGCGCATCCTGATGCGCCTTATTGCATGCTGTGTGATCAAAAATGAGTAAGGCGGACGTGTCGTCCGCCCTGCAGGTCAACCTTCGGCAAACACCCGGGCAAAGATCGTGTCGACATGCTTGGTGTGATAGCCAAGGTCGAATTTCTCTTCGATCTCTTCCTTGCTCAGTGCGGCGGTCACGTCCGCATCGCCCAGCAGTTCCTCTTTGAAATCTGTGCGATGTTCCCAGACCTTCAACGCGTTGCGCTGCACAAGGGTATAGGCATCCTCGCGGCTGACACCGGCTTGGGTCAGGGCCAGCAGCACGCGCTGGCTCATCATCAGGCCGGGGAATTTGTTCATGTTGTCCAGCATGTTCTCGGGGAAGATCAGCATCTTGTCGACAACGCTGGTCAGACGGGCAAGGGCGAAGTCGAGCGTGATCGTGGCATCCGGCCCGATCATGCGCTCGACCGAGGAGTGGCTGATGTCCCGCTCGTGCCAAAGGGCCACGTTTTCCATCGCCGGGATCACGGCAGAGCGGACCATGCGGGCGAGGCCCGTCAGGTTTTCCGTCAGAACCGGGTTCTTCTTGTGCGGCATCGCCGACGAGCCCTTTTGGCCCATCGAGAAGAACTCGGCCCCTTCCAGCACCTCGGTCCGCTGCATATGGCGGATTTCGACGGCAACGTTTTCGATGGAGGAGGCAACGACGCCCAAAGTTGCGAAGAACGCGGCGTGGCGGTCGCGGGGGATGACCTGCGTGCTGATCGGTTCTGGGACGAGACCCAGCTTGTCGCACACATGTTCTTCGACGGCAGGGTCGATATTGGCAAAGGTGCCGACGGCACCGCTGATGGCGCCCGTTGCAATCTCGGCCCGCGCGTCGCGCATGCGGCTGAGGTTGCGGTCCATCTCGGCATAGAAGCGGGCAAAGGTCAGGCCCATTGTCGTCGGTTCGGCGTGGATGCCGTGGCTGCGTCCGATGCGTGGCGTGTCCTTGTGCTCGAACGCGCGGCGTTTGAGGGCGGCGAGCAACCCTTCGAGATCGGCAATCAGGATGTCGGCGGCGCGGGTGAGCTGCACGTTGAAGCAGGTGTCGAGCACGTCTGAGCTGGTCATGCCCTGGTGCACAAAACGCGCCTTGTCGCTGCCCACATGTTCGGCCAGATGCGTGAGGAAGGCGATGACGTCATGCTTGGTCACCGCTTCGATCTCGTCAATGCGGGCGACGTCGAACTCAACATCCTTGGCTTTCCACACGGCGTCCGCGTTTTCGCGGGGGATCACACCCAGATCGGCCATCGCGTCACAGGCGTGGGCCTCGATCTCGTACCAGATGCGGAACTTGGTGGCCGGGTCCCAGATCGCAACCATGTCGGGGCGGGAATAACGTGGGATCATGGGGCACCTTTTTGTGACTGTCGGATATCGTGCCGCGTCCTTAGACTGAGGCCCGACGAACGACAAGACGAAGGCCCCCATATGAGACGCTTTGCCCTGATCTTGACCCTGATGGGCAGCCCTGCTGCTGCCGAGGATTGGGAGGCTATGACGGGCGAGCAGATTCGCGACGCCCTGACCGGGCGCATGCTGGCCTATCCTGACACCACGCAGGATTTTCGCATGTCGGGTCGAACCCTTTATATCTACAAGGGGCGTGAAAGCTGGGGCTATTGGCGCATCGAAGATGATCAGTACTGCAGTCAATGGCCGCCGAATGACATGTGGGCGTGCTACACGATGGATCGCAAGGGGGATAGGTTGCGCTTTGTGGGGCAGGGCGGAGACATCACAGAAGCCAGCTATGCAGACTGATCGTACGTTGGCAGATTTTGCCGGCGAGTGGGCCATCGAACGCACGATCACGCACACGGTCGGGCCTGCGGCCCGCTTTGAGGGAACGGCCCGCTGGGTGCCTGTATCAGATGGGTTGGACTATTTCGAAAGAGGTGTCTTGCAGATGGAAGGTGCGGCCCCGATGCAGGCGGAGCGCAAGTACCACTGGACACAGGATCTGTTCGTGTTCTTTGACGATGGCCGTTTCTTTCACAGGGTGCCGTGCTCGGGCGGCCGCACCGAGCACTTTTGTGATCCGGACACTTATGTCGGAACCTATGACTTTACGGCCTGGCCTTCATTCAATGTGACGTGGGACGTGAGTGGACCGCGCAAGGGCTATTTGAGCGTGACCCGATATAGCCGCATGGGCTGATGTGATCGCAAACATCCGCTTTGCACTTGCAGAAACCGCGACCCCTTGGCACAACACGCCCACTTCTTTTTGACCTGACAGGTGAGGCCTCATGGAATCGACGTGGAATAACAAGGTGCTGAGCGATATGCTTGGCGCAACAGAGGGTACGGCGCTGCGCGTCAAGCAAGTTGCCCTGGTGGTGTTGGGCATTGCCTTTCTTGCAGTTGCAGCAAAAATCAAGGTGCCAATGTGGCCCGTTCCGATCACGATGGGGACCTTTGTCGTTCTGACCATTGGTGCGGCCTATGGCGCGCGCCTGGGTCTGGTCACGATCATTGGCTACATGATTGTCGGCGCGCTTGGCTTTGACGTCTTTGCCGGATCGTCGGCAGAGAAATTTGGCCTGACCTACATGATGGGCGGCACAGGCGGCTACCTGGTTGGATATGTGATGGCGACCGTTGCGCTGGGCGCACTGGCCCAACGCGGCTGGGACCGGTCGGTGCTGTGGATGGCGCTGGCGATGCTGATCGGCAACGTGCTGATCTATGTGCCCGGTCTGGCGTGGCTGGGGCAGCTTTATGGCTGGGACAAGCCGATCCTCGCGTGGGGTCTGACACCGTTCCTGATCGGTGATGCGCTGAAGCTGGCACTGGCCGCTCTGGTTCTGCCGGCGGCATGGAAACTGGTGGGCCGCGCACGCGGCTGATCCTTCCCTTGATCCAAATGAGAGGCGCGGTCCCTGAAGGGGCCGCGCCTCATTTCATTCTTGGGGTCAAGTTGCCGATCTGAGCCCGTAAAGTCTCAGGTGATCTCCAAGACCTCACCCACGGGCGCGAGTTCAGTCAAAACCTTAGAGGTTCGCTCTAACGTTCTGTGAACAGGGCATTTATCCGCGATTTCGAGTAGTCGTTGCCGCTGTGCATCGTCCAGGCGACCGGTCAGGCTGATCCGACGCTTCCATTCATCGATCTTGTCGCCTGAACCTGTTCCTGCGTCCTGCGCATGCACTTTGTTGTGGCTGACATCGACATGAACATGATCCAGCGGCCATTCCTTGCGGCGCGCATACATGCGGATGGTCATGGATGTACAGGCCGCCAGACCGGCCGACAGCAGGCCATAGGGCGACAGGCCCTGATTGGTGCCGCCATAGGCGCGGGGTTCATCCGCGAGGATGTGGTGGCGCGTTCCGTGGGTGATGTCCTGTAGGAACCCCTTTGGATCGGCTTCCGAGCTGCGCACGATGCCTTCGGGTGCGCCGATGGGCGGGGCGGGTGGCTTGAGCTGCAGGTACTTCTTGGCCCATGTGGAGATGATGTCAGCCGCGTATTCGGCGTGTTCTGCCTTGGTCACCAAGTGATCTGCATCGTCCAGGGTGACGAAGCTTTTGGGATGTTTGGCAGCGAGGAAAATCTCGCTCGCGTTGTCGATGCTGACGATCGTGTCGCGCGGGGCGTGCAGAACCAGTAGAGCGGCGTTGAGCCGTGCGATGGCAGGCTGCAGGGCTTCGTCGGTCACGTCCTCGACAAAGCCTTTGCCGATGCGGAAGGGACGGCCACCCAGGTTCACCTCGGCTTCCCCTTGCGCGATGATCTCGGGCAGGGCGTCAGAGAAATTGTGCGTCACGTGTTTGGGGTCAAAAGGCGCACCAAGGGTTGCGACAGCTTTGATCTGATCCAGCCGCGCGGTTGCCTTGAGCACGGCAGCGCCGCCAAGAGAATGGCCGATCATCAGGGTGGGTGGCAAGCCTCGCGCCTCGAGATATGCGACGGCTTGCACAAGGTCTTCGACATTCGAGGTGAAGGAGGTGTTGGCAAACTCTCCGTCGCTGTGGCCCAAACCGGTAAAATCAAAGCGCAGCACGGCGATGCCCATCGTGGTCAACCGCGCCGAAATCCGGCGCGCGGCCGGGATATCCTTGCCGCAGGTAAAACAGTGAGCAAAGACGGCTGTGGCCAGATGCAGCCCATCGGGCATGTCGAGCCGGGCGTCGAGGGTTCCGGCATGACCGGGGAATGTGATGCGTTCAGTGGGCATGTGCTGTCTCCTTGACAGGGAGAATGGGGCAGGATGCCTTTGAAAAGAAGGGGCGTGACATAGTTCTCACGCACAGGTGTTGCCGTGACATATGGCGTGCCATCTGGAACCCGAGCCGCGCGGGTGAGAAGCTGCGTGCAAACGGGAACGGACAAATGGGGTTTGCCGGGATAATGTCAGGCTGACGGGGCTGTATCAGCAACGATTGTCAGGTCTTCGATGGCAAGCAGCAGTCGTTCGTCCGGGATGTCGGGAAAGGTCTGGCGGGCCTGTCTGACAAGATCAAGCTGTGATGTCGGCCGTTGCGCTTCGCCTGCAATCCAGCGGGCAACATGGCCCGGCACAAAAAGCGAGGTATCCCCATTGGGAGCGGCGCAAACTCTTGCACCGGGCCCTCTGGTCACCTGCGCAGAGCGGAAGCGCCAGAACGGTGCGTCCGCCCACCTGTCTTCGGTCCTGTAGGTTCGCCAATGTGTTTTCAGATACGCCGCGTGATCCTGCGCCACACCGTCCAGATAGGCGGGTTTCAATGCGCCGGTTCCAAAGAGCCAGTCGGCGGCTACGCGGGCTGCCTGGATGCCGCTGCTGATCGCGTTGGGTATGCCGGAGGACGATAGCGGGTCACGCGCGGCGATGGCATCCCCTGCGGCCACCATGGGAGTGTTTGGATCTCCGCGGCTCAGCAGGCTGGAGAAGGCGGGCAGGGTTTCGAGCTGTGATAGCTGTGTCTGACCCGCTTTGATCAGCGGCTTGATATGCTGTGTTTGTGACAGGTGGTCTGCCCACACCTGCGGGTCCGACAGTCGCAAGGCATGTATGCGTTCGGCGTCCGAGAACAGGCACAGAATGGTGTCCCCAGTGGGCAGGGGGGCAGCATACCACCAGCCATCTTCGAAGGCTTCGACGCGTGTCATCTGTCGGGCATCGTCCGCGCGTGGCCAGCGTGTGCTGATGGCCATCAGCGTGTCGTTGCGTTGTCGATGCGCCCCGTCCCGCAGTGAAAGTCGCGATGTTCGCCCAGCTGCATCGATCACGTAACGCGCGGTCATGACACGATCGCCCAAATCCAGGTGCCAGACTGCACCATCGTGGTGGCAGGCCATGACGCTTGTTTCGGTTTGTAGCGGCACACCCCGCCGCTCTACCTCGTCCGCCATCATTTGTTCAAAACGCTGGCGGTCGAGCGCCCAGCCTGCGCCGTGCAGCGTCAGGATAAAGTCCATGGTGCCAAGCGTGTCGTTGCCCCACGCCGCCTCGCTTCCTAGCAAGCTGAGTCTCTGTTCCTGTTCGAACCGGTCCCACAGGTCGAGATATTGCAGCAACCCACGGACGCCCGGTGACAGGGATTCGCCGACTTTCGGCTGTGCATAGGCACCCCGTTCAAGGACGGTGACAGAGATGTCGCTGCGCTTGCACAGCGTCAGTGCGGCGGCGGTGCCCGCAGGTCCGCCGCCGATGATCGCAACATCGACATGCTGATCCACAATCAGCCCTTGGCCGCAGTGGAAGCCGCAGCCGCCGCTGACGCGATTTCGGTAATGTGCGCCTGCGCCAGTTGTCCGAAGTTCCGTTCGGTTTCAACGATATAGGGAACCTCTTCGGTGCCGCGGTTCAGCAGGAAGCCCAGCATGAACCACGAGTCGATCATCTTTTGTGCGGAATCGATGCCGCGTTGGAATTCGACATTCTGGCCCTGTGGCACGATGGTCTGCCCGTCAATGTCGCTGACAAAGGCGTCGAGCACCTGATCCTGCGGCAATTGCGTGCCGGTGGTCACATTGAACGGGCTTTGTGGCGGCCACCAGTAGACATAGAAGGCCGGTGGCACCTCGATCCCCGATCCGTCTGCCAGTTGGTTGACGTGGATGTTGGTCAGGTTCGGGGTCTGGACCGTGCATTCATGGAAATCGGCCATCCATGGGATCGCCATGCGCTTGGTCAGATCGCCGGGTTCACAGCCGCCGCCCGCGCATTCGTTGTGATCAACGCTCAGGCCCTCTTTTTCGTAGTGCTTTGTCATCTTGGCATAGCCGCGCTTGTAATGGGCGAGCTTGAGATGCAGGGGGGCGTCATAGATGGCTGCGCTGCGTACACTCCACGTCACTTCGATCCCGGGGCTGAACGGGGCACCCACGCAGTTGCTGGCGTCCACCCGGTCCATATGGTCGGTCAGTGACAGCGGATCGGGTTTATCAGTTGTGAAACGTCCGCAGGCCCATTGGTACAGGCAGAAATACTGCGTCGGAGACAGGGTTTCGAACTTGTAGATCGGGCCGGTATTGGTGACCGAGTTGTCGCCCGAGTTCAGGGGCATCATGGGCAGGCCCGATAATGTGTCGGGGTCGTTGTCCTTGAGTGCATAAAGCTGGCCGGGGCCTTTGGACATGGTGGTGTAGAACTCGGCATAGTCCTTGGGCAGAAGGGGCATGCGGAACAGTTCGAAATAACGCATGCGGTGATCGGCGTTGGTGTCGCTGGCATCCCGCATATCGAATTTCGGATTGGCGAAATCATCCATGGTGGGGACGTTGGCCACGTATTTGTAGAGGCCCATGCGGTCGACGATGGGCTGCACATCCCGTTCGAAGTTCACGACATAGTCCGGGTTGAAGCCTTGCAGGGGTGTATAGCCATTGCGTGGGTCGTGGGGCCAATCCGAGGAGGTATCCCCACCGGGGAAGATATCAGGCCGCGCATTGCGTTTGCGGATGGCCACGTCGTCCATCGTGTCAGCCAGCGTCGTGATGTTCACGATTTCGGGCGCGTATTTCGGGCTGCCCACGACCAGCCAGGCCGATGATGTGTCGTGCACCGTGCCATCGGCCATGGTGACGCGGGCAAAGACATAACCATCCGCGATGTCGTCCCAATAGCCTGCGGCCCCACGGAAGCTGGAGATTTCTGCGCTGCCCGTGACGCGACCAAAGCCACCCAATGCAATCAAGCTGCCCTGCGCATCCATCTTCAACTCGCCCAGCGTGTCAATCTGCTGACCACCATTTGATGGGTCGGGGAAGGACCCGTGCTTGTAGTCTTCAGGGATATTGTAGCGCGAGAAATCTATGCTGGTTTGCGGGGTTGAGATGTGGCGAGGGCCGGGGTCGATGATCAGCTTTTGCCGCTTTTTCCTGCTGGTCACATCAGGGTTGTTCCACGAGACGTGGTTGTTGTCGTAGCTGTCGCTTTCGCCGAATTCGAGGTCACCCAGAAGTTCAGAGAACGTGTACCAGATCGGCTTCTTGTTCGCGACATGGGCCACCCATTCGATCTTGTCGATCTCTGCGTCGTCCAATGACACCTTACGTTCAGCTCCATCGTCATCCTTTTGAAAAACATGGAATTTCGCGGCTTGCCGCTTGATCGCGCCGGTTGCGTCCTTGAACACGGTGACAGGCCCGGCGTCCGGCGTTTCATTGCCCCATTCATCGCAGGCAACGGGCAGGCCACCGGTTTCGGTCGGCGACAGATAAAAGTCCGTCAAGCTGTTCCCAAGCCGTGCAACGCCAATGCGGGGGTGAATCTCAAATGTGGGCAACTGCGTTCCTCCCAGAAATATGGAATGATCTGAATAACCATTCGTGAATGCGGCACCTGAATAGGGCCAGCTTGCATATGCGGCAGATTCCACTCAAGCGGGAACTGCCGATGTTTTGCTCTTTTCCAGACCGGCCCGTGCGTGGTGTCGCCAAAACGGCGTGTCAAAGGGTAAAGCGGCGTATTGCAGATGGGTTGTGGCATGCGTGCGTTCGACCGTCCGGGTCAGCAGGGCATCGTATACTTTGGGGGCCTCTGCATCGCCCGAAACCGCATCTGCGGCAGCATTGCCCGCAAAGAAACCTGCGGATAACGCATTGAAAAGGCCTTGGGATGTGATGGGGTCAAAGGCGGCTGGAGCATCGCCCGTTGCAAGCCATCCGGGGCCAGAGGTGTGATCCAGAACCGCGCTGCGGCAATCCATTGACCAGGGCGGAGTGGCTATTCCGTTAAGCGATACAAGCGACAGTGTGTCCTTCACGTTGTCCAGGAAGGCGGTCGGTCTGGCACTGATGCGTTTGGCGGTGGCGGCGTCTGTGACAAACCCAACAGTTCCGCCGGTTTTGTGCGGAACCGTGTACCACCATCCATTCGGCGCGGCTTCGGCCTGCATTGTTGCATGTTGCGGCGCGCCTGTTTGCCAAAGAACAGCGACCAGTGCGGGCCCGTGTAAAACAGTGGCCTGCTGACGTCTGGCGATATGGGCCGGGCGACCCGTTGCGTCAATCACGTAGTCTGCATGCTGTGTTTCCGTGCCTGTGGGTGTTCTCACCATCACACGCCACCCCGTGTCAGATGGGTGGCTTTGGGCGACGCGCGCCTTGTGCAGTGTCACGCCCAGATCAAGCGCCCGTTCCCGCATTGCATTGGCGAGCGCGCGGCGGTCGATACCCCAGCCGTGCAGGCCGAGACTGGGATGTGTACCGTGGGACTGCAGGCCAGCGGCACCCCAATGGCTGACAACATCGCTGATCAACAGCGCATCGTTCAGAACGTGGCCCAAGCCCAAACGCTGGACAATCTGCGCCGCGCCGTGGGCCAGCAGTTCGCCGCGTGTTTCGGCTGTTTTTCCTGATGGATCGACAACGGTGACGGGCACCTTGCGTTCCGCAAGCGCAATAGCAGCGGCAAGCCCCGCGGGCCCGCCACCGGCAATCAGAACATTGGCCACTAAACCTCGCCGCGTCCAAACCGTTCGAAGGTTTGTTCCTCTTTGGCATCGTCAGCGCCCGGAGTTGCACCCAATGGCCCAGCGGCCTTGTCCTCTTGCGTCTGCAGTGCCACGACATCCTGCGCCAGCTTCAGGCTCGGATCACCTTTGCTGAAACTGGGGGCGCGTCCGGTCTCGACAAAGCAGGGGGCAGGCAGGCCCGAGCCTTCGGGCGGTGTATGGGCTTCGACCAGACCGGTCATCCACCATTTGTGCACAATGTTGTCGATGCGTTCCGCATAGCCTGTACCTTGCAAATCGCGCAGCCAGAAGCGACGGTTGCTGAAGTGGCGCTGTACCTGAAGCGGGGCAAGGTCCGGAGTGGTGGCAATAGCGTAGGCTTCGATCAGCAGCACTTGGTTCGGCACGCGCGCGCCCCAAAAACTGGGCGAGCTGAGGTACAGGCTAGGCGTGTAGACAAGGCCCGAATTGCACGATGCCTCGTCCGTCTGCCATGGCACCCCCATCCAGCGCGTCAGACTGCCTGCGCCGGTTGGTCCCCAAGGGCCATCCGGTGCCAGCGCCTGTTCACGGCTGAGCGTCACGCCGTAGTTCTGGCGCACCGACTCACCCTCGGGCAGGGGGCGCAACCGATAGGGCCTGTCCGGATCCCACATTGAGGCGAGGCGCATGGGCCAGGTCAGTTCGATGCCCGGGTGAAACGGGCCACCCAGACATTCGTGCAACGCAGCGCGATCCAGTTCGCGGGGCTGATCCGCGACGGCGATGTCGTCAAAGTCCGGGATTGTGGGGATACCATCCCAGTCGGCTTCAAAGTCGCCATTCGCCCAGTTTTCGAGGTGCTGATACTGGGTCTTGGTCAGGAACAGGTCCTCCCGCGCGGGATTAACCAACTCCCCCTCGCGTGGACCATCAAGATACCGATCCCCGTATGTGTCCCCATAGAATGGGGGCACGGCTGCATGATTCAGGGCCTCTGTCTTGCTGTTGCGGAACAGATTGAATACGGCCTGCCTGTAGGCGGCGCTGGCGTCCGAAGGGTCCCCCATCTGCGCAATGATCGCCGGGTCGCGTGCATCCAGCGGTGTCCCTTGACCAGCAAGAAGCAAGATGCCGTCGCACACCCATTGATGCCCGGTCATCCTGTCGAAGATGGGCCAGATGTCGCGGGTGAAGCTGGTGTGTTCCGGGGCGTCCAGAATGCCAAGCCCGAAGAACAGACCGCGTACTACGTCGTCCATCGTCACGACGCCGAACAGGCCGGGCCCAAAGTTCGGCGGCGCGACGATCACGTGCGCAGGCTGTGCTTCGATGTCACGGCCGCCGATGGTGACCATGGCACGAACCGGTCCGTCACATGTGTCGTCATGCCAACCATCATTGTTGGCAAATGTCGTCGGTGCTGTGCCCGGCACCAACGGTTCGGACTTGCCATGCCCGCCAAAAAACAGAAGCCGCCCGCTGTCATCGGTGCGTAACTCGCCGAGATACACGGGCTTGCCGAAAAAGGTGCCGTCGTCGAAAGCGTCCGATGTTTTGTTGGTGCCGCTGATGTCGCGCATGCTGGGCCGTATGCTCAGACGCTCTCGATCATCACCATTGAAGTCAGCGTTGCGTTTGGGCGGCTCAAACACCTGGTCGGGGGGCAGGTCCATTGCGTGCTGGAATTCGTACCAACCGGCCTTGAGGTTCGCCACCTCGACCCGCCAGTTGATCTTGACTTCGGACGCCGTGATTTCGCGCACCTCCCCGGATTTGAGCGTCGCGTATACGCGGAAGCGCGCCACTTGACGTTTGAGGTGACCATGGGCGCCGCGAAAACCATCTGTGTCTTTCGGTGTTTCCCCGATCACCTCGGGGGCAAGGAAATATGCGTCTTTCGCATTCCCGACACGGGCGACACCGATTGCCGGGTGGATTGCGATGCTTTCAATATCAGCGGCGTTCATATGGCCCTCAAAAACAACTTTTTGCTCATGCGTGAGCTGAAAGTGCGAGTTCAACAAAAAATAGAATCGATTGATATATTCACGTTATGCGAGAAATTTGGATCAGCATATAGTTTTCATGCCCGCGCCGGGGAAAGAGGACAAACAGACACTGGCCGACACTGGTCATGATCACATTATGGGCGCTGCATATATTGAAATAGCTCAAAAAAAAGGGCCGAGAAACGCAGCGCGGCGGAAACATGCACATCCTTTTTGTTGGGCTGGAGAGGTGCGTTGGACCGGGCTAGTGCTGGCGCATGGGGCGCATTCCATCCCCGCCGATTCACATTTTTCGTCGAAGGAAGATATACATATGCCAATCTGTTTTTCTGTGCGGGCGGGTTTCGCTGCGCTTTTTACTGGGATCTTTGCCCTCTCGGCCAATGCCGACAGCCTGCTTGATCGAAGCCCGTTCGCTGACCGGATTGGTGAAAGAGAGTCCAGTTTTCTCGCGCTTGACCTCGCGACGGGCCAGCGCTGCATTCTTGAGGGGAGTGATCTGGAAACGCGACACGCGCCATGGTCTACCTTCAAGATTCCTAACACGCTGATCGCATTGGATACTGGCGTGGCGGACAACATTGACGCCTGGCGCGACTGGAACAGCGATTTGCGCCCGGCCCAAGGCTATTGGCCTGACGCCTGGAGGCAGGGACAGACCCTTGGAACGGCGTTCCAACGCTCCGCTGTCTGGTATTTCCAAGACATCGCATTGGAGGTCGGCACGTCCCGATATCGTGAAACGCTGGGTGCATGGGACTATGGCAACGCAGAGGTGCCTGACGGCAGCGACAGTTTCTGGCTTAGTGGCCCACTCAAACTCTCTGTGACGGAACAAGTGCGCTTTCTCGAACGCTTGCTCGGACATGAGCTGGACGTTGATAGGGCATCTCTTGCTGACCTGATGGAAATAGCCAAGGCTGGACCCATTGGCACCGCGACGTTGTATGGAAAGACGGGGTCCGGGCCCGCGAGGACCGGAGTGCTGTCCCGTGCGTTCGAGGGTTGGTACGCGGGCTGGCTGATGCGCGACGATGCGGTTTCAGTCGTTTTTGCGCATCATGCGTTTGGTGAAAGCTTTACAGCGATCCGAACGTTCCGCCGTGACTTTGCCGAAACCCTTTTGACTGCCTGCGGATTTACAGGGGATCCATCCTAACGCCCGTCCGCAAGATCTTAAGTCCCCGGCACCCATAGTGAACGATGCGCAATGCACGTCATCTAAGGGCCGTCGGGGGCAGTTGTTTCAAACGCATGCGCTTCCGTTTCGAGGCTCATACCCCCATCAGTGCCGGATCAAACTCATATCCGATCAGGTTCTCGAACCCGTCTTCGGTTACCAGCACCTGGTCCTCCAACTTGATGGTAAAGTCTCCGCCAACTTCGCCCACGGCGGCCTCGACACACAGCACCATGCCGGGTTCCAGCGCGTAGTCAAAGGCACCAGCCACCGCCTTGTCTGGATAGACCACCAGTGGCCACTCGTCGCACAGGCCAACACCGTGCATGAGACAGCCGTATTTCTGCGCCTGAAACTTGTCGTCAAGCACGTGGGTATTGGCCGTCAGCTCAGGGATCATCACGCCGGGTTTGATCATCTCCATGTTCTGCATGATGTGTTCATGGGCGTGCTGCATGGCATAGACCATGTCCGGGCGCGGCTTCTGGTCCCCGATCCACCAACTGCGCGAGATGTCGACGCAGATGCCGTATGATCCGACAAGGTCGGTGTCGAACGAAATGATCTCGTTTTGCTGACAGATGCGGGGCCCGCATTCCTGAAACCACGGGTTTGTGCGGGGTCCGGACGACAGGAGCCGCGTTTCGATCCATTCGCCGCCGTGCCGGATATTCTCGGCGTGCAGCACGGCCCAGATATCGTCCTCGCACGTTGCCCCGTCGCCCACATTGGTCCGTGCGAAATCCTCCATCGCCTTGATGGATGCCTCACAGGCGTTCACGGCGCAGCGCATGGCCTTGATTTCATCGGGCCCCTTGATCGAACGGGATTTTTCGGTGACTTCCTCACCGTCCATGACAGTGAACCCCTGCGCCTCAAGCGCGTGCAGCCCATGAACCATGGGCTTATCGACGGCCAGCCGTGTATGGCCGGGCGCATGCTCAGTGCAGATTTCACGCACGGCATTGGCAAAAGCATCTGCCGCAACATCAATCTTGTCACCCCGGTCGAAATAAAACAGGTCGGCCCCGTGCCGGACCTCTTTGACCAGCGGATTGAAGGAGGACAGGAAGGGCGCGTTCTTGTAATCCCAGATCACCATATACCCATCAGCGCACAGCAGAACGGCCCGGAACGGGTTGTGCGTGTTCCAAAGCTGCATGTTGGTCGAGTCGGTGGCGTAGCGGATGTTGAGCGGGTCAAACATCAAAAGGCCAGCATAGCCGCGATCAACGATGTGCTGGGTCAGCCTGCGCCAGCGGTATTCGCGCATGTTGGCGAGGTTTGGCAGTTGCAGGCCAGCGGCCTCCCATTCAGCAAAGGCAAGTTGCGTTGGGCCGATTTCAATGCGGTTGGCATCATTCGGTGTGCCATCGCCCAACGCGGCGCCACGATTGGGATCGATTTTGCGTGTGTCACGGTAATGCTGGTTCATGGTGCGTCCTTCCCTGGGGGCAGGGTGCCGTGGATTCGCGCGGTGTAGTTGCCCGTTTCCGACAGGCATCCGGCGTTTTTTTGCTGTGGCGTGTTGATCGAACCCCGTGCAAATGTGCGCCATGACCGTGATTTTGCAGCGTGAATTGCCCAAAGACATGCGCGTCAGCCGCGCCTTGCCGGGTATCCAGCCCGAGGGCGGGCCATGGTTGCGCGTTGATGATGCCTATGCCGAACAGATGGCGCGGCGCGAGACCTTGTTGGTGGAACGCCCGGCGGATGTTTTGTACCTAGACCCGTTGGCGCGGGATGCTGCAACGGAATTGCTGAATGCAGTGCTCGACATCCTGCCTGCGCAGGGGTTTCAGCGGGATGGCAATGACGTCACCTGTCCGGATGGGCGCATTGTATCGCTGGATCTTTCCGCGCCGATGAGGACATTGGGGCGGCTGTGCCAGAACGACTTTGTATTGATGCAGAAGCGTGGCGACGAACATGTGTTGACTGGCGCTGTGTTGTGTTTTCCGGCCTCGTGGCGACTGAGCGAGAAAGCTGGCCGGCCTCTGGTCGACATTCACATACCCGTCTCGGAATACACCGGTGACCTTGCACGCCGCGTGCAGCGCCTGTTTGACGGGATTCAGGTCGGGCGTCCGCTGTGGCGGTTCAACCAGCTTTGGTATCAGGACCCTGAACTGTTCCAGCCCCGGTCTCAGTCAGAACCGCGCGGGGTGGGGGCGGGCCTGACCGAGGGGCCATATTATAGGAGCGAGCGGCAGACGCTGCTGCGCCTGCCGCAAAGCCGTGCGGTGGTGTTTGCCATTCACACCTATGTGCTGGTGCGCGAAGACGTGTCAGGGTTGAGCTAGGCGGGCCAAGGACCGCCTTACCCAATCATCTGCCGGACCAGGCATCGTGTATCACCACATGCGGTTGCCCATTGGATGTTGTTCGCAACGTGCGCCCGCGCTGATCCACGACACAGTTCACCTGCTTGCGCCACGCCGAGAAGTGCCGCGACGCGACAACGTCAATCGCATCGTCAAAGCGCAGGGTCAGGGCGTGGCGCCCATTCGGCATGAGCCGCGCGGATTTCACGAAACCTGCAAAGCGGTGCCCCAGGTAGCGACCGGACACGCGTTGTCCGGGATGATACCCGTGTTGGCTGTCGTCCTGCGCCCGTGCGTGCAAGGTGTTCCAATCGCGCGCACCCCATTGCCGCGCCACCGTTTCCAGTGCCTGGGCATGGGTGCAAGGGGTGCCAGCTTCGTTCAGGGCCGCACGCAATCGCTTTGCCTGCGCCTTGAGCGCTGCGCGTGAGGGAAGGGGAATATCCATATCCATATCCGTCTCCGTGTTCCGGTCGCGTGATCTGGGCTATCGGGTCTCCGCATTGCCGTGCCTGCGACCAAAATTGGGGTCGGATCGCCAGACTTCACCAAGATGCGGAGGGCAGGGGTCTGGTCCCTATGCTGATGCGACTTAGGGGCACGGTATCGGTTTGGCAAGTGTTGAACGGAGTGTGGCGTTTGGGATCATCCCGCTTCTGCGTCACCCGCTGTGCCTTTTTTGGGCCAGGAAGCGCCGGGCGCGGGCAACAGGATCACCAAAATACTGGTCCGGCCCTAGCATCTTGCGCGCGTTGAGCGCAGCAGTATCAAGCAGATCGAACCGAACCGCCTCGATGGTGCCTGACCAACCGGGTGTGTGGCCGTTCCATGCCTTGCGAAACCAGTCCAACAGCCTGTCTCGGGCCACGTAACCGCGGTAGTCGAAGGCGATGGCGCCGTCGGTCAGATAGATGTGATTGCCGGGATAGGGGCCGTTCGGCACGATGCGTTCAGCGCAAAAGCCCCGCCGTGGTGGATCAAGCAGATAGGTTCCCGCCAGAATATGGCAGGCACCGTATCCGAAAAATGCCCGGTCAGGCAGGGACCAGCGCAGTTTGGGGTTTTTCTTGGTGCCAGGTTTCGGGTGAAACACAGTCCATTCACCCGTCGATGCGGGCACCCATGATCGCGATGGCCTGCTGATAGACCGTTGCTGCGTTCCACTGTTTGATGACGGCGAAGTTTGGCTGTCCTTGCTGGTACCCCTGACCCGTTTTCCAACCTTTCTGTCTGAGAAAGTTGGCGGTCGAGGCCAAGGCATCGGTTTGGTTGTACAGATCGATGCGCCCATCGCCATTTGCATCAACACCGTATTTCAGCGCATTGCCGGGCAAGAACTGAGTATGCCCCAACTCACCGTGTTTCGCCCCTTTGGTCGCGCCGGTGATCGACCCTTGATCCACCAGCTTCAACGCGCCAATGGCGTGCGGTTCGAAAAAATCTGAACGACGGCAATCATAGGTCAGCGTCAAAATGGCTGACACGACCGAGCTGTCGCCCATAAACCCGCCAAAAGCCGTCTCCATCCCGTGGATGGCAATCAATACACCGGAAGGAACGCCGTATTGCTGTTCGAGTGCTGCATAGAAATCAGGGTTGCGGGCTTTGCGCTTGCGTCCTTGCGCAACGATTGTATCCGCGCCACGGACCTGCATAAACTTGTCAAGCGAGTAGCGGAACGATTTTTGATTGCGATCTGCGGCGATCGTACGTGTCGCATACTGCGCATTTGCGAGGGCTTGCAGCCCCGACGATCTCACACCTGCTTGCCGCGCATCATTCGCAAAGCCGGTCTTCCATGTTTCGAAGCCTGCTGAACTGTTTCCACACTGGGCCAACGCCATTCCTGTGCCTGCTGTCATGATAAGTCCGGCGGCAAATAGGCTGCGCGCGCGCTGTTTGAAATACATGTTAGCTCTCCTGCAAAACACGTGCAGGGTAACCTGCACGCGCTTGGTTCTCAAAATCAACATTCTTGGCTGTTTAGGCGATGTGCGTCAGGATCAGGTGCAGCCCCATAATAGCAGATGCTGCAATACAGACGCGGAAGCAAAACTGTGTTGTAATCATAATATGGTCACCTGGTTAAAATAGCTCTGTAATGCTGCAATAATCTTTACTGCTAGTAGCGGATGCAAGTCAGGAATTCAGGACCTTGGACCGTCTGAGAGATCATATAAGCAAGTCATCGCCGGTCTCGGGGGGGCTGTGTCACGTGGTGGGTCGACCGTCGCGCAGCCTTGACGCGCCACGTGAGTTTTATGGAAATGCACAGCATGTGACCACATGGCGCGATGAATATCGTATGCTGAAAATGGGATGGTTGCTGGGGCAATATGACCGCTCTTAGCAACATAGCTCGTGCATGAAAAAAGGGGCACCATTATAGGTGCCCCTCCAAAACTCGTTTGATCGGTTACCAGCTTAGCAGCTGTAGTACATGCCGAACTCAACCGGGTGGGGTGTGTGTTCGTATGTTTCGATCTCTTCCATCTTGAGCGCGATATAGCCCTCGATCTGGTCTTTGGTGAACACGTCACCGGCCAGCAGGAAGTCCATGTCGGCTTCCAACTCTTCCATGGCTTCGCGCAAGCTGCCGCAAACTGTCGGGATACCGGCCAGCTCTTCTGGCGGCAGATCGTACAGGTCCTTGTCCGAAGGCTCGCCCGGGTGGATCTTGTTCTGGATACCGTCGAGGCCGGCCATCAGCAGGGCGGCAAAGCACAAGTAGGGGTTCGCCGATGGGTCGGGGAAGCGGGCCTCGACGCGCTTGGCTTTGGGCGACTCGGTCCATGGGATCCGGACGCAGCCCGAGCGGTTACGAGCCGAATAGGCGCGCAGCACAGGCGCTTCGAAGCCCGGGATCAGACGCTTGTAGCTGTTGGTCGACGGGTTGGTGAAGGCGTTCAGCGCTTTGGCGTGCTTCAGCACACCACCGATGAAGAAAAGAGCTTCGTCGGACAGGTCAGCGTATTTGTCACCAGCAAAGAGCGGCTTGCCGTCTTTCCAGATCGACATGTTGACGTGCATCCCTGTGCCGTTGTCGCCCGCGATGGGCTTGGGCATGAACGTAGCCGACTTGCCGTATGCAGCGGCGACGTTGTGGATGACGTACTTGTACTTCTGCAGCTCGTCGGCCTGCTTGGTCAGGCTGTCAAAGATCAGACCCAGCTCGTGCTGACAGGACGCCACTTCGTGGTGGTGCTTGTCGACCTTCATGCCCAGACGCTTCATGGTAGACAGCATCTCAGAGCGCAGGTCTTGGCTTTCGTCCGTGGGGTTCACGGGGAAGTAGCCGCCCTTGACGCCTGGACGGTGGCCCATGTTACCCATCTCGTATTCGGTGTCCGTGTTCCACGACGCATCCGTCGCATCAACTTCGTACGACACCTTGTTGATGCTGTTGGAATAACGCACATCATCAAACAGGAAGAATTCAGCTTCGGGGCCCATATAGGCCGCGTCACCGATACCTGTGGATTTCAGGTAGGCTTCGGCTTTCTCGGCCGTGCCGCGTGGGTCACGCTCGTATGCTTCGCCTGTGTCGGGCTCAACAATCGAACAGTGCACGCAGATGGTTTTCTCGGCATAGAAGGGGTCGACATAGGCGCTGGCCTGGTCGGGCATCAGTTTCATGTCGGACGCTTCGATCGACTTCCAGCCCGCGATGGACGAGCCGTCGAACATAAAGCCTTCTTCAAGGAAATCCTCGTCGACCTGGTCGGCCATGACGGTCACGTGCTGCAGCTTGCCACGGGGGTCGGTGAAACGGATGTCGACGTACTCGGCGCCTTCTTCCTTGATCATGTCGAGAACGGGGTTGGCCATTTCCTATGGATCCTTCCTGTCTTTGAGTAGAATTTAGAGCGCGTCCGAGCCGGTCTCGCCGGTACGGATGCGAATGGTTTGTTCGATGGGCGTGACGAAAATCTTGCCGTCGCCGATCTTCTCGGTCTTGGCAGCGTCCACGATAGCAGCGATGGCATCATCGACCTGATCGTCGTCCAGCACGACCTCGACTTTCACCTTGGGCAGAAAGTCGACAACATATTCGGCACCGCGATAAAGTTCAGTGTGACCCTTCTGGCGGCCAAATCCCTTGACCTCGATCACGGACAGACCCTGAACGCCGACCTCTTGCAGTGCCTCTTTGACTTCATCAAGCTTGAAGGGCTTGATGATCGCTTCGATCTTTTTCATGGGGCTGCCTCCCTTTGTCGCGCCGTGTGTTGGCGGTGGACCATTTGTGGTTTGGGGCGTCCATGGGATGCGGTAGAGATTGGGTGGGATGAGACAGGATTGTGAAGTGTGCGCCCTCAAATTGAGCGATGCGCATAAAAAATAGGCGGTTTAAAAACTTTAAGGATTTGTGCATGACCGAGCTGCTGACAGCTGCCCAGATGCGGGCCATCGAACAGGCCGCGATCGAGTCGGGAGAGACGACGGGCCTCGAGCTGATGGAGCGCGCCGGGGCAGGCGTGGTCGAGGCGGTCTTCGAAGAATGGCCGGAATTGGGTGATGGCGCACGCCGGGCGGTCGTTCTGTGCGGACCCGGCAACAACGGTGGCGATGGCTTTGTCGTAGCGCGGCTGCTGGCAGGTCTCGGGTGGGACGTTGAGGTGTTTCTCTATGGCGATCCAACGAAGCTGCCACCGGATGCGAAGTCAAACCACGATCTGTGGGTTGGTATGGGCGCGGTTGCACCGCTAAATGTGGCTTCGGTGTCGAACGGGCGGCGCCCGGTCCTGATGATTGACGCCATGTTCGGCACCGGGTTGAACCGCGCTATTCCCCTTGAGTGCGCGCTGGCCCATCACGCTGTACGCAACCGTGATGTGGGGGATAATCATCCGTGGCTTGTCCCATTCCATGTGGTTGCCGTGGATTGCCCGTCCGGCATGGATTGCGACAGCGGACACATTTTGATGCCTGAGTATCCGACCGATATCGGCGATGATGTAGATGCGCATTGGCGCTGGTGGAAGGAAGATGCGTCCAAGCGTCTGTTGCAGACCGACCTGACGGTCACCTTTCACAGACGTAAAGTGGGCCACTACCTTGAGCGGCAAAGCTATGCGTTGCGTGTTGTAGATATCGGTCTGGGCGAAGAGGATCGGCGCCCCGCGCATCTTCGCATGACGCGTGACCCGGAAGTCGCTTGTCTGCTGGATTTTGATCCGACACGTGGGGGCAGTCGCCGGATGTGGCCATACGATTTGGTCGTGAAGCGGCCCAGCGAAGGACGCCACAAATTCGACCATGGCCATTCTCTTGTCCTGACGGGTGGGGCAGGGCGCACTGGGGCTGCGCGTCTGGCCGCGCGCGGTGCGCTGCGCATCGGCGCGGGGCTGGTCACACTGGGAGTGCCGCCCTCCGCACAGATGGAGGTGACCTCGCAGATCACCGCCTTGATGCTCGTGCGCGTGGGTGACGGTGACGCCCTGAATGCCGTTCTCGAAGATGAGCGTATCAATGCGCTCTGTCTTGGCCCCGGGCTTGGGGTGCATGACCGGGCGGCTGCGCTCGTCGATGCCGTTCTGGGCGGAGGACACCTCCGCCTTACGCGTCATGCCGTGTTTGATGCCGACGCTTTGACACTGATTGCCGAAGATTCAAGCCGCATGGATTCGCTGAACGAGCAAGCCGTGCTCACGCCGCATGGCGGAGAGTTCGCGCGCCTGTTTCCGGACATTGCTGAGAAGCTAAGCGGTGTGCCGGACCAAGGCCCAGCTTACTCGAAAGTCGATGCGACCCGAGATGCGGCAGCGCGGTGCGGGGCGATCGTCTTGCTCAAGGGACCCGACACCGTGATTGCTCACCCGGATGGGCGATGTTCGGTCCATGCAGCAGTGTATGGGCGCGAGGCGCCTTGGCTGGCAACAGCCGGGGCGGGGGATGTGTTGGCCGGTTTTATCACGGGCCTGTTGGCCCGTGGTCTTGATCCGATGGAAGCTTCTGAAACGGCTGCGTGGCTGCATGCGGAATGCGCGCGTGCTTTTGGCCCGGGTCTGATCGCAGAGGATCTGCCCGAGATATTGCCGCAGGTGCTCCGAGACCTGGGGGCCTAAGCTGCAGCGGCCCCCGTCAAGGCCATCGAGGGCACTGACAATTCCAGACCATCCGCATAAATGATGTGGGGCGCTTCGAATCCAAGCCGCACCAGTGTCATTTCACGCTGCCCCAAAGATGTAATGAACTCATCATCAATCAGGCACCAGGCGGGCATCACGGCTTGCGCGGCACCGCGTAATGCCTTGGCCCGCCAGTCACGCACCAGCACCATCTGGGCTGCGGGTATGATGACGTTGTGTGTGGGTTTTGTATCCCCTAAGGATCCGGCGGCAATTTTCACCGCCTCGTCCGTGGTGCGATAGGATTGGCTGGCGGCCAGCGGCACAAGGCCCGCGTTCCGCGTGATGATCCTGTCACCTGCCGAGAGATACTCGACCGGCATTTCACCATCCGCTGTCAAGATAAGGGTGCCGGACACAAGCCCGACATGTGCAATGTCAATGCGCAAAGGGGGCATCCGCCCACCTGTTTCGCGCCCGACCGTATTCGGTTTCATGGCGTCTCTTTCTGTAACCTGCCTCTAGGTTACCGGCATAATACCTGAATAGACCTTTAATGTCGCGTGGTTTTTACACAAATACGTCTCGCATCCTTCAATTTGCTTTGCTATGGGGGCTGGTGTTGCGGGCGTGGCGGAATTGGTAGACGCACCAGATTTAGGTTCCATCCTTTAATCTATCCACACTTCGATAGGTCTCCAAAATCACAGCGGGCGTGGGCTTTCGAGCCTGCGCCTTTGCTTTGCGCAGATGTATTCCAGTCTGCATTAGATAATCACCCGCCGCAACATTGTTGCCGCAACACTGGAGATTGCACGAATGAACGCAGAACTTCGCCGCCCCGAAGAGGACCTGATCATGGCCTATGGGGAAGACCTCTACCGGGAGATCGAGCTGGAGGAACGGATGGTTGCGCTGGGCCGAAACCAGATCAGGAAGCAGATCGCGAAAGCACGGGAGAAGGGGAACGAGAGCGGCACCCGGTATGGCAAGACCCTCGTCGCGATGTCGGTCGAGAAGATCGCAGGGGCTATCGAAGGGTTCCTTGAGAAGGCGGCGCAGCCCGGGTCAGGGAAGCGACACCTCGCCGTCCGGTATGTGAAGCGTCGCATCTTCCTAATGCGGAAGAAGAGTAAGATCGGGAAGCTACCTGATGGCGTTGACATCGCGATTGTCACAGGTCTCGCTGCACTAGGCCGCGAAGACGAAGGCCAGCGCCTCGAAGCCTTCCTGACGAAAGCGGCTGGCTTCCTGTCCAACCCCGCCCTGACAGGGACCTTCGACACGGACAAGGTCCTAGAACGTCTGGCTGCAAGGAAGTTGAAGACAACTCCGCTGCTGAGATCAACGCGATCAAGGCATCGGTCGGTGGTGACGAGGCGTTTTCCCGCATCCGTGAGTTCGTCCAGTCCCAATACACCGAAGAGGAGAAGGTCGCCTACAACGAAGCGGTAAGCTCCGGCGACTTCGGTAAGTCCCTCGCCGCAGTGAACGCCGCCAAGGCACGATACGCTGCTGAGTTCGGGAAAGAAACGACACCGCTTGGCGGCAAGACACCCAAAGCCACGGAAGGCTATGCGGATATGAAGGCGATGAAGAAGGACATGTCCGACCCTCGCTACAAGACCTCTGAAGCGTTCCGCAAGCAAGTCGAAGCGAAGATCGCCAAGAGCGCATTCCTGACAGCACGATGACCGACACCGGCGAGAAGACCTACAAACGTGAGGTCGCTGGTGCCATGTTGGTCTTTCTATTCACGCTCTTTATCTGGGGCATTCAAGCCCCGGAGACCAAAGCCATTCAGGTAGCCGAGTTCCTCGCGCTTCCAATCTTCGGCTTTGCCTACGGTGCGTGGGCAATCGACGCAGTCCAGAAGCGGGGGTTCATGTGATGCTCCGCTTTCTGGGCCGTAGACTGCGGGGCGGAACGGGCATAGAAACACGACATGACTTCGACCCACGCTAAGATGCTTTTGGCTATTGCCCTCGTTATCGTCAGCCTTTACTTCGGCGGATGGTGGTCCGGGCTGGCTGCGGTTAGCGCACTGGGTCTTGGTCACCTGATTTCTCGGGAGTTTCCTGGGTAGCTGGAGCGGGCGTGGCGGAATTGGTAGACGCGCGGGATTTAGGTTCCCGTACCGCAAGGTGTGTGGGTTCAAGTCCCTCCGCCCGCACCAACATCAGATACTATCTACCTCCGAAGGTTTGTTGCGGAGCTGTTGCGAATGTTGCAGCAACATCGGCAACCAACGGCAGCATCCCTTCAGAAACCCCTTGTTTACTTGGTCCGTCGAAGCCTGCACCAGATTTAGGTTCTGGCGCCGCAAGGTGTGGGAGTTCGAGTCTCCCCGCCCGCACCAAAAAGTTGCTGTGTGGTCGCCTTGTGGTGGCGCACGAGCGTTGCAAGCCCTCGCGGATCAATCCGTCCGGCGCGTCCAATCTACCCATTTTTACGTGACATGCGCCAATCCCCTTGCACACCGCATCCACGCTGCATAGAAGGGCGCGAATTTCCGATCAGCCCCCATGGACGGGGCTTTAATGCTATGGGAGCACACATGCAGGTCACCGAGACGCTGAACGAAGGGCTGAAACGCGGCTATGCCATCACCGTGACCGCCGCTGAACTGGACGACAAGGTCAACGAGAAGCTGACCGAGGCGCAGCCCGACGTCGAGATGAAGGGTTTTCGCAAGGGCAAGGTGCCCATGGCCCTGCTGAAAAAGCAGTTTGGCCAGCGCCTGATGGGCGAAGCGATGCAGGAAAGCATCGATGGCGCCATGAACAAGCATTTCGAAGACAGCGGCGATCGGCCTGCCATGCAGCCCGAGGTCAAGATGACCAACGAGGACTGGAAAGAAGGCGACGACGTGAATGTCGAGATGTCCTACGAAGCGCTGCCCGAGATTCCCGAAGTGGACCTGAGCAAGATCAAGCTAGAACGACTGGTTGTAAAAGCTGACGGCGCGGCGGTCGAGGAAACACTCGGGTCGCTTGCTGAAAACGCGCAGGATTTCAAAGCGCGCAAAAAAGGCTCAAAGGCCAAGGACGGCGATCAGGTTGTTATGGACTTCGTGGGCAAGGTCGACGGTGAAGCCTTCGAAGGCGGTTCGGCCGAGGACTATCCTCTCGCACTGGGCTCCAACTCTTTCATCCCTGGCTTTGAAGAGCAGCTTGTGGGTGCGAAGGCAGGTGAAGAAAAGGCCGTAACTGTTTCTTTCCCCGACGATTATCAGGCTGAGAACTTGGCCGGCAAAGAGGCCGTGTTCGATTGCACCATTAAGGAAGTGAAAGAACCCGTTGCCGCTGAGATCGACGACGAGCTGGCCAAGAAATATGGGGCCGAAGATCTGGACGGTCTGAAGTCCCGCATCACCGAACAGCTGGAAGGTGAATATGGCGGTGCCGCGCGCGCGGTCATGAAACGCGCGCTGCTTGACCAACTGGATGACATCGTGAAGTTCGACCTGCCTCCGTCGCTGGTCGAAGCCGAAGCCAAGCAGATTGCGCACCAGCTGTGGCACGAGGAAAACCCCGATGTCGAAGGGCATGACCACCCCGAGGTCGAGCCGACAGACGAACACAACACGCTGGCCGAACGCCGCGTGCGCCTTGGTCTGTTGTTGGCAGAGCTGGGTCAGAAGGCCGAGGTCGAAGTGACCGACGCCGAGATGAGCCAGGCCATCATGCAGCAAGCGCGTCAGTATCCGGGCCAGGAACGCCAGTTCTTTGAGTTCGTTCAGCAGAACCAACAGATGCAGCAGCAACTGCGCGCGCCGCTGTTCGAGGACAAGGTGGTCGACCACATCGTTGAAAACGCCGCGGTGAAGGACAAGGAAGTCAGCAAGGATGACCTCCAGAAAGCTGTCGAGGCGCTGGAAGACGAAGACTAAGTCACCGCCTCACATAGTTTTTCAAGGGCTGCGCCATCTGGCGCGGCCCTTTTTTGGTGCGCAGGTGACGCAATCGAATTCGTGCTCTGCCCATTCTGTAGGGGGCGCAAAAGATTGCCTAAAGCACCAGAGGATCGGTCATCGCAGGATGCAAGCTGATCATGATCCCGCGCCGTCAGGCGGCTGCGAACGTATGCGGGGTAAGCCGCAATGATCCGGAATCGATTTTCGGCTTCCCCAATCGAGCCTTGAGGGAGGAGAACTTGTAGCCAAGCGACGCGCACGTACACAGGCTGACCCCTGTTTCATATTGGATCAACGTCAACTCATTCCCCTCGAACACCAGGCGGAAGCCCCGTCTTTCCAATGCAGACAGCAGTCCGCACCAGCTCTTCGCCGCCTCGAAGACTGGACCAACAAAACACGCCAACGCGACGGCTGTTTCGCAATCCAGTGCGCTTTCATTTTCGCCGCGACTTCGCAGTGTCCAAAAGTTTGGAACGGCGCGATGACGATAGTCTGGTCGTGCAAGATGCGTTGACCCTGCTTGGGCCGAATACGTGTGGTCTGAAATGTGAGGGTCATGAAACATGGGCTTGGTCCGTCCATTGTTGGTTTCCTGGAACCAAGCATGACGGGGACGGGTGAAAAGAAATCCGCAATCAAATGAAAGCCCGCTAAATGCGGAATGAGCGGCATATTATCTAGAACAGGGTAAACACGCCAACTGACGTTCATCCCAGCCGGACGTATCGACATTCATTGGATGCTGAAGGCAAGAACTGGCTGGTGCGCCTATGTATTTTCGGCTGCGGGATGCCGAGCTGACATCCCACTGTAGCGTGCAGGGCCGACAGTCTGTCAAAATAGCGGCGTTCGGAACAAGACGGGATGAGACCATGATCGAACTTACGTTTGATGGGGACGTCACAACTGAAAGACAGGCCGTTTTTGAACGATCAGCAGCGCGCTGGGATCAGGTCGTGAACACCGGTTTCGACCCGATTGACGTGCGGGGGGCAACCCTGACAGGCGTGCGCATTGATGTCTCGATCCGACCTATCGACGGCGCAAATGGCGTTCTTGGTCAGGCTGGCCCCACGATTTTACGCCAAGGCACCGAATTGCCGCTTACCGGTATCATGGAGTTTGACCAAGCCGATGTTGTCAGCCTTGAAACGGGCGGCCGCTTCGAAGACGTCATCTTGCATGAAATGGCCCATGTTCTTGGATTCGGAACGCTATGGCTCAGGCAAAACCTGATCGCAGGAACAGGCACAATGGACCCACGTTTCGTGGGTACGTCAGCGTCCAGGGAATTCGCGGACCTTGATCCGCAAGGCGGCAATGCCGTTCCCATATCGAACACCGGCGGCGCTGGCACACGCGAGAGCCATTGGCGGGAGCTGGTGTTCGGGGACGAGCTGTTGACCGGCTTCCTTTCCGGCGGCGTGCGTCCGCTTAGCCGGCTCTCCATCGCTTCGTTCGAGGATATTGGCTACCAGGTCGACTACAGCAGCGCGGACCCGTTCGAGCTGCCGAACTTCCGCAATCTGGCAATGATGGGCATTACCGAAGCCGTGCGTATTTGCGATTTATGCAGAATGGCCCGTACCGAACCGGTTGTTCTGGGTGCGGAAGCAGGCTGACCGATCGGTGGTCAGACCTGTCAGCAGGATGCAGGCGCGGGTCGCCCAATGCGCATCAATCGGCACAATCACTGCGTAAAGGCTGCCAAAGAACGTAATGGCCTTGGGGTTTGACAGGTTCACCAAAAGGCCCGTCTGGACACCACTTCGATACTCTCTCCAACAATCGGCCATTCCTTTTTAGGTCCCTTGAGTTCTGTGAGCTCCTCCACGATGTGAGCCCGAGATGGATGAGGTAGAGCCCTCCCGCGATCTGAACGGCTATTGCAAGCCATCCAAGTTGGTTCAGAAGTGCAGCCAAGCCGATCATCGCAAGAAATGCGTAGAAGGTGGCGGCAGTGGCAAGTCCGGCAATGACACCGTTGCAGACCTTGCCCTCACCTCTCAACGCCAAGCGCGACACGAGCACAAATCCAGGACCCGGGCTGACAACGATGGCGGCATAAACCCCAGCAACGTAAAGTACGACTGTTAAATCGACCTGCCCAAGAAGTTCCATGCTGTGCGCCCCCATTGCCATGCGTCACACGAGCCGACCAAGCGACCCGCACCGACATCAGCCTTTGGTGGAGATGCCAAGCCGCACATGACTGCGGGCCGCTGTCTGTAGGACGTACCGCAAGCGCGATCCTCTCCCTAAAACAGAGGCAAGCGCCGCGAAGTGGGCCACGGCCATCTTAGGCTGTATCACCTGTCTCGGCCCACAGATTTGATGGTTAAAGCCCCGCCACGTCACGATGTGCTTTTCCACGTATCGCGGCCCGTTCGCGACCCAGCTCTGACCGGATCATATGGCGCGCGATCTTGCGGGCCAGACCAGGCATGACATGCGTCAAGAGCACGGTAAGTTTTGCACGAAATCCCGGCACCAACCGGGGCTTTCTTGCGGCAATGCCTTGCATGATGAGTGTGCACGCCTGATCAAGCTCCATTGAGCCAGCAAAGGCCTTGAGTTTGATCCGAATTGGATCCACGCGCTCCTGCTCTTTCAAGACCATTGGTGTCATGATCTCGGCAGGACATAGAGAGGTGACATCAATATCGCGCTCTATCATCTCCATGCGCAGCACTTCGGTCAGGCCGACCACACCAAATTTGGAGGCGCTGTAGCCTGCATACGAATAATTGGCGGATATCCCGGCAAGTGACGCCACCAAGACTATGTGTGATCCAGCCGCCATGACGGGCAACGCAGCAGCCGCAACGTTTCGGGTACCGATCAGATTGATGTTGATAGAGCGGGTGAAGCTCTCGGCACTTGTTTCCAGAAAGGTGGATGGTTCACATATGCCAGCACTATGGATCACCAGATCAGGCGCCTCAACATCATCAATCGCCTGATCCACGGCGGCAGCGACGGCATTGGCGTCCGACACATCAGCTGTGTAGAACTCAACCTTTTGGCCGGGCGTCGCCATGCTTTCCAAGGCGTTGCGTGCGCTTGAGTCAAAGTGAAGATCGAATGCAGCAAGCGAGACTCCCTTCGACAAAAGCTCCTGACAGAACCTCTGTCCCAACCCACTTGCCGCGCCAGTTACAAATGCACGCGGCGGTACACCGCGCTTCGTGGCATTCTTTAGCAGTGAACATTTAAGCCGTCGCTTACCGGCAGACATTGGAACAGGTGTCGTGCGTCGCGGCTTTGTATCGCGAAATTGCCATTGGTCACGGATGCTTTACGCTTGGGATTGCGCTGCCTGACAAGGCTCCTCGACAAAGCTCAGGAACTGCACGCGCGTGTCAGAACGCAGTCAGGTCCTGCAAACTGTATCGCGGTCGAACCGGAAACTCGGGGTCCTCCCGAAACTCGACGTCGCTGACCAGACATCGCGCGCCGCAGATCAGCCGCGCCTCTTGCGCACGGGCATCCACATACCACAGCCGTCCACCCGGTGTTGCAATATAGCCGTCCGTGCCGTCCTCGATATCTGTGCGGATATCGTCGTAGGACGGGACCTCGGTCAGATATTCAGGATCGTATGCGCCATGGGTGTGGTAAGAGGCCAGCACCGTTACACCGGCACCAGCTGACAGGGGCGGCAGGCAAGTTGAGGTCCCGCCGCGGCGGGCCGTCGTGGCAAAGTATGAGCCCGAGCGATCCACACCAATCAATCCGCAATATTCGCGGCCCTCGTTGATGGAACGCTCCTGAAGCATGTTGAACAGGTCGGTGGCAAAGGCGACCTCGGCCTCGGTCTGCGGCTGTGGGCGCGGCGCCATTGCAATGGCGGCCGGGTCACGATCAAAGGTGGGCTCATCGCAGGCGGCAAGCGCAAACAGGAAAAGGCCAAGACGTCGCAACATGCGCGCACCTTGGCGGTGCAGGGCGCAAAGGTCAAACGGGGTGGGGGCAAAGAAAAAACCGCGCCCCAAGGGGACGCGGTTTGATTGTGTATCCGAATGCGGATCAGTCCTTGGGCTCTTCCTCGGCGGGTGCCTCTTCGGACGCGATGCCTGCGGATTCGGCCAGCTCTTCGTCTTCCGATGCAGCCGCACCGATGTCGTCGAACAGCTCCTGGATTTCGAACTCGGCAGCGGCTTCCTCTTCGGCGGCCAGCTCCTGGATCGATTTGCCCGACGCCTGCAGCTCGGCTTCTTCTTCCGAGCGGGCTACGTTCAGCTGGATGACCACGTCCACTTCGGGGTGCAGGGTGATGTGCACATCGTGCAGGCCCAGCTCCTTGATGGGGTTCGGGATCACAACCTGCTTGCGATCAACGCTGAAACCTTCAGCCGTGGCAACATCGGATGCGTCACGGGGCGTGACGGAGCCATAAAGGTTACCACCGTCCGAAGCTTGGCGAATCACGATGAACTGCTGGCCATCCAGCTTTTCACCCAGCGCTTCGGCTTCTTTTTTGGTTTCAAGGTTGCGGGCTTCAAGTTGCGATTTCTGCGATTCGAAGTCTGCGATGTTGGCTTTGGATGCGACCAGCGCCTTTTTCTGCAACAGTAGATAGTTGCGGGCATAGCCGGGTTTGACGTCAACGACGTCACCCATCTGGCCCAGTTTGGCCACACGTTCGAGAAGGATAACTTGCATGTCAGTCGCTCCTTATTTCACGGCGTAGGGCAGCAGGGCCAGGAAACGGGCGCGCTTGATGGCACGGGCCAGCTCGCGTTGCTTCTTGGCCGATACGGCGGTGATACGGCTGGGCACGATCTTGCCACGCTCAGAGATGTAGCGTTGCAGCAGGCGCGTGTCCTTGTAGTCGATCGATGGTGCGTTTTCGCCCGAGAAGGGGCACACTTTACGACGGCGGAAAAACGGTTTTGCAGCCATGGTTTAGCTCCCTCTCTCTTAGCGGCGCTCGCGACGGCTGTCGCGTTCGTCACGTTTCTGCATCTGGATCGAGGGGCCTTCGGCATGCTCGTCCACTTTGATCGTCAGAACGCGCATGACATCGTCATGCAGGCGCATCAGGCGCTCCATTTCCTGCACGGCGCCCGCGGGGGCGTTGGTGCGCATATAGGCGTAGTGGCCCTTGCGGTTCTTGTTGATCTTGTAGGCCATGGTTTTGACGCCCCAGTACTCGTTGTCCACGAGTTGACCGCCATTGTCGGCCAGAACGGTGCCAAAATGTTCGATGAGCCCTTCGGCCTGCGTGTTCGACAGGTCCTGACGGGCAATCATAACATGCTCATAAAGAGGCATGAGATATCTCCACTTCTATCAAGGCGCATTTCATAGACCGATCCATCAAGGCCCTGCGGGATGGTCACGAGAGACTGCGCGGCAAAACGGGTTTGCAGGGATGCGCTCGTATACACCGTTGACGCTGTGGTGCAAGGGCAGATCGCGCCGTGCGGCGTGATCATGGGCTTTCCTTGGATGGGCCGCAATTTAGTCATTTTTGACCGACAGAGTCAGCTCAACACGTTGGAGGATCACTGCCATGACTGCCACATTCGATGCCATGACTGACACCGGGCAACAGGGAACGACACGTTTGCGTGGCTTTTTCCTTGGCGCCAGAGGGATCGCGAGCCGCGCAACTGGCGGGCTCCTTGTTCTGGCGTCCTTTGGCTTGTGGCTTGAACCGGGGTCACAGACAGCAATGGATCTGGTGTTGATGAAGCTGGGCGTGTCGCTGTTTCTTGGGTTTGCGGGGCTCACCCTCATGCAGGACAAGCCACGGATGCACGAGCCCGAGGTCCAGATTGATACGGTGCGGCGCGAGGTGCGTATCACGCGTCCCGACGGAGGGCGGCGTTCGATCATCCGCCGTATTGCCATCCGTGACCTGGGGCGTGCCGAAGTGGTTGGCGACGTGATCCGGTTGACCGCTGCAAACGGAGAATTTCTCGCTGCAGTGTCGCTGCCGGACCCGGAGATGTGGTCCAGTCTGCACGATGCGTTGCAGGACGCGGGCAAACTCTAACACGTCACAGGGCGACTTTGTGCACATGAGCGGTGTTCAGCCGCGCGCACGATATGTTGAGAGATGTGCAGTTGCCTCTGCGGCAATATGCGACATCTTTGATTACACCGTAACTCTTGTGGAGCACGCCCCATGAAATCCCTTCTCCTTGCCACCGCGCTTGCCTCGTCCGCGTCATTTGCATTCGCGGCCGAGCGCTACACGCTGGATTCGAGCCACAGCCAGGTGCTGTTTTCTTACAACCACCTCGGTTTCTCGACCACGTGGGGTATGTTCTCGGGCTTTGAGGGCGAGATCATGTTCGATCAGGAAAATCCCGCCAATTCCAGTGTTACCGTGTCGATGCCCACCAAATCCATGTTCACCGGCTGGGAAAAACGCGATGGCCACTTTATGTCCGATGATTTCTTTGGAGCAACGGACGAAGATGTCATTTCGTTCACATCAACCGCCATCGAAGTGACAGGGGACGGCACCGCGCAGATCACGGGTGATCTGACCATGAATGACGTGACCAAGGCCATTGTTCTGGATGCAACGCTGAACCAGGCCGGGGCCAACCCGCTGAACCAGAAGGACTGGGCCGGTTTCAACGCGACAACGACAGTGCTGCGGTCCGACTTCAACCTGGGCGCCTTTGCCCCGGCTGTCGGCGACGAAGTTCAAGTGCAGATCTCGGTCGAGGCCGAGAAGGCCGAGTAAGACCATCACTCACAGACTTGCAATGGGCCGCGCGATCGATTGCGCGGCCCTTTTTTCGTGGCTGCTGTCGAAAGGACGCGCATGCGCGCGACACCATTTTGTCCAGAAGGGCCTTTTCAGACCCTTCCGGGATATGCCCTCGGCGAGGACTTTTGAGAGCATAGACAGGGGACCAACCTGGACGTCCTATTCTGTCGCAGCGCGCAGGGCGGTCAGACTGACATCCACTGTCACCGCGAAAGCCAAAGAGCTTTCGTCAGCCATATTGGCCCCAATATCGAAACTGCGGCGATCGAGTGTCAGCCCGCCCGTCATCGAGGCATTATCGCCATCTATCGAAAGACCAAGGGGCAGGGTGACCGGCACCGACTGGCCCTTGATCGTGAGTGTGCCCTGCGCTTCATACCCGTCCACGACCGGGAGGATATCGGCCACGAATGTTGCCGTCGGGAACTCGGCGGTATTGAAGAAATCCGGTCCCATCGCCTGATCCGTGACCGATCCGAGGGTGAGTGAGCCGATCGATATCGTGACCTCGACCGTGCCTGCCGTGCCGTTGTCGACTGTTTCGTCAAAGCTGATCGCGGCGGTCCAGTCTCCGAATTGCCCTTCGACTGCTGACCCGAGTTGGGTCACCGTGATATCCAGTGTTCCCTCCTGCACCTGCCAGTCCGACTGGACCTCCTCAAGTTCGGCAACTGCAGCACCGTCGCCATGCGGTGCATAGACACCAAGCGCGGCGCCACCGGACAGGGCAAGCGCCCAAAGGGCAAGTGCAGCCGTAAGCGGGGCCGCGTGTTTGTGCTCGGGGCTGGTTGCAGGAACATCGGCGGGTCCGAACCACATGCGTCGCAGGGTGGCATCCTTGTCTATGACGTGGTGCTTGAGCGCCCCCGCAATATGCAGCAAGAGCGCGACGCCCAGAACCTTGGTCAGCACCCAGTGGGCTCCGGCCATGGCACCGGCAACGGCTTCGGATTTCGGTACCAGCGGCAGGTTCTGCCCGAACGGCCACCAGATCGGGGCGAAACCGCTTGCCGCGGCATGGTGAATCCAGCCAGACAGCGGTACGACAACCAGGCTGCCATACAGCAGCCAGTGCACGGTTTCCGCCGCCAGGCTCTCCAGCTTGCGATCCGAATGCAGAAGCCCCGGTTTCGGCTGGTTCAGCGCCCACAGAATGCGCAGCAGGGCCACGAAGAACACGGTAACGCCCAAGGTTTTGTGCAGCGAAAACAGCCAGGCCGTGCGGGCCACCAGGTCATCCGCAGGCGCGGACATGGTCTGCAACTCGTAGGCCATGTTGTTTGCAACAAGGCCAATAGGGAAAAGCGTCAGGATCAGAAGGGCGGTCAGCCAGTGAAAAGTCTTGGACAGGCTGCCGTAGCGGTCGGCGGTGTTGGCGAGGGCCATGAGCGGTCTCCGGGCATTTGTGTGTGAATCTAACACCTTTGCCCTCAATGTTATGCGACATGCGCGCAGGACAACACGCAATTCCCGCACATGCCTCGTGCACCGATCCCTTGTCTGGCGCGGGGATGGCCTTTACACCCGGTTGAAACGACAACGAGGGGGCAGGCCATGAGCGTGGCATTTGTATTTCCGGGACAGGGCGCACAGACAATAGGAATGGGCAAGGCACTGGCCGAGGCCTATCCGGCAGCGCGCGCCGTGTTCGACGAGGTGGACGAGGCGCTGGGCGAGAAGTTGAGCACGCTGATCTGGGAAGGGGAGCAGGACACGCTGACGCTGACCCAAAACGCCCAACCGGCGCTGATGGCGACATCCGTGGCGGCCATGCGCGCGCTCGAAGCCGAAGGGATCGGCATCGACAAGGCAAGCTTCGTGGCAGGGCATTCCTTGGGCGAATACTCTGCCCTTTGTGCCGCCGGTGCGCTGAGTGTTGCCGACACCGCCCGCCTGCTGCGTACCCGGGGGCAGGCGATGCAAGAAGCCGTGCCGGTGGGTGTGGGCGCCATGGCTGCATTGCTGGGTCTGGATTTCGAAACGGCGGCGACGGTCGCGTCCGAGGCTGCGCAGGGCGAGGTGTGCCAGGCTGCGAATGACAACGATCCCGGCCAGGTGGTTGTGTCCGGCCACTTGGGTGCTGTTGAACGGGCTGTCGAGATTGCCAAGGAAAAGGGTGCAAAGCGCGCCGTGATGCTGCCCGTGTCGGCGCCGTTTCACTGTAGTCTGATGGAGCCCGCAGCCCGCGCGATGGCCGACGCGCTTGGCGCGGTTGATATCCATGCACCTGTTGTCCCTGTGATTCCCAATGTCACGGTTACGGCTTGCAGCGTCCCGGACGAGTTGCGCGCGCATCTCGTGTCGCAGGTCACGGGCTCGGTCCGTTGGCGCGAAACGGTGATGTATATGGGCCAGCAAGGCGTAACCGAGATCTGGGAGATCGGCGCGGGCAAGGCGCTTTCTGGCATGATCCGCCGCATCGACCGCTCCATTGCCACCCGTCCCGTGGGCACGCCCGATGACGTAAAGGCGGCTGTTGATGGCTGATCTGGTCACCTTGCCGCCCCAAACCTTGGGCGGTGTGATCGATACGGTGCCGTTTGCCAAGCGGTTCCAGCTGATCCCGGACGTGTTCGGGCGGATGGATTCGCTATTGGGGCAGGCGGGCATCTTCTTTGCCGGACCACAGACAGCGCTTTATCGGGTGGAAGACGACGACATGGACATCCGTATCGGTGTCCAGTTGCCAAGGTCCCTGCCGGGGTTCCAGATATTCGAAGTACCCGAGATGCAAGCATTGCACATCCGCCATCACGGGGCCTTTGACACCTTGCCCCGCATCTACCAGGCACTGACGGTCGAAGTGGAGAAACGTGGCCTGACACGAACCGGCTGGGCGCGCGAAGTCTACCGCTTCGTGGCCAAGGACGCGTCCCTGAACATTTGCGACGTCTACATGGACGTGGCCCAGACTTAACGAAAAGAGGTTCACATGTTTGATCTGACGGGAAAATCGGCGCTGATCACGGGCGCATCGGGCGGCATTGGGGCCGAGATTGCGCGCACGCTGCACGGCGCAGGCGCAACCGTAGGGCTGAGCGGCACACGCACCGACCCGCTTAAGGCGCTGGCGGGCGAGTTGGGGGAACGGGCGCATGTGCTGCCGTGCAACCTCAGCGATCCTGAGGCCGTCGACGCGCTGCCGAAACAGGCGATCGAGGCGATGGGGGCTGTCGACATCCTCGTGAACAACGCTGGGATCACGCGCGACAATATCTTTATGCGCATGTCGGACGAGGAATGGCAGTCGGTGATCAACGTGAACCTGACGTCGACCTTCAAACTGTGCAAAGGTGTCATGCGCGGCATGATGAAGTCGCGCTGGGGCAGGATCGTGAACATCAGCTCGGTCGTGGGGGCCACAGGCAACCCGGGGCAGGCGAACTACGCGGCATCCAAGGCCGGTATGGTTGGCATGTCCAAAAGCCTCGCCTACGAGGTGGCAAGCCGGGGGATCACAGTGAACGCCATTGCGCCCGGGTTCATCGCAACTGCGATGACAGATAAGCTGACAGATGACCAAAAGACTGGAATCATGGGGCAAATTCCCGCCGGTCGGATGGGCGAAGCGCATGAAATTGCCGCCGCAACGCTGTACCTTGCCAGCCCCGAAGCGGCTTACGTCACGGGCACGACCTTGCACGTCAATGGCGGCATGGCCATGTTGTAGGCGCTAACACGCCGCGTATTGCCATCTTTACGGGATGTGCTATAGGCGGCGCAGATTCCGGCGGCAGGCCATGCAAATGGTCTGTTGCTTCACCGCCCCAGGGGGGCAAGACCAGAGCCCTGCTTGCACGGGGACACCACTTGGGGGCGCGAATATTTGCCCCGGTAAAATGAGGACAGTCATATGAGCGACATCGCCGATCGCGTTAAAAAGATCGTTGTAGAGCACCTGGGTGTGGACGAAGACAAGGTAAGCGAAAACGCGTCCTTCATTGATGATCTGGGCGCAGACAGCCTGGACACCGTGGAACTGGTGATGGCCTTCGAAGAGGAGTTCGGCATCGAGATCCCCGATGACGCGGCCGAAACCATCCAAACCTTCGGCGACGCAGTGGGCTTCATTTCGAAAGCCTCGTAAGCATTCCGGGCACTTGCCCGACAAAACGGCGTTCTTTCGTGCGAAAGGGCGCCGTTTTTTTGTGCGCGTGCGATGGGCTCTTGTCTTTGGCGGTTTTGCAGGGTCACAATTCCCTAAAACGACAAAACGTTCGGGCAGGACAATATCCATGGGCAGACTTGTGCCGACCATCAACACGGCGCGCGTGACCTTGCGCGCAATGAGACCGGGCGAATTTGATCGCTTTGCCGAAATTTGGGCCATGCCGGAGGTCGCGGTGTATATTGGCGGCACGCCTCGCAATCGCAGCGACAGTTGGAAAGCGTTCCTGACCAATGCGGGGCATTGGCAGATGACCGGCTTTGGTCAATGGGGCATCGAAGAACATGTGACCAAGCGTCTGGTTGGGCAGGTTGGATTCTTTCACGGCGCGCGGGGGCTGGGTGAAGACTTTGATTCTGTGCCGGAAGCGGGCTGGGTTCTGGCCCCGGAGGCGCAGGGTGTTGGCCTGGGGCTTGAGGCCGCACAGGCAGCACATGACTGGTTTGATCGTGTGGTGACGGGGCCCTTGGTATGCATGATGGACCCTGACAATGAGGCCTCTGCACGCATTGCAGAGCGACTGGGCTATGTGGACATGCGTTTGGCCGAGGATGATGCCGGCCCCATTCAACTGAAACTGCGCAAGTCTCCGCCATAGGCGTGATCCAAAGGCGCGCCTGTCGGCGCACGACATTATTAAATGCCGCTTCGGGCTCACCGATGCGAAAGACCTGTGCCTCGCCGGGACTTGAACAGGGGTGTGCGGGCGCGGTAAGAGGCGAGCCAGAAACGAGAGGGGCATGAGCAGATGCGCAGAGTTGTCGTGACAGGTCTTGGACTGGTGACGCCATTGGCGGATGGGGTCGAGGCAAGCTGGAGCCGTATTCTGGACGGGCAATCGGGCGCGGGCCCGATCACGCAGTTCGATCCGGAGGGGTTGACCACAACATACGCGTGCGAAGTGCCTCGTGGGGACGGATCGGATGGCACGTTCAACGCGGATGCCTATATGGCGCCGAAAGAACAGCGCAAGGTCGATACCTTTATCATGTTTGGCCTCGCAGCCGCACAGCAGGCGGTCGAGGATTCGTGTTGGATGCCGGAGGACAAAGAGAGCCTTGAACGCACGGGTGTTTTGATCGGCTCTGGGATCGGTGGTCTGAACTCGATCGCCAACACGGCCGTGATGATGGAAGAAAAAGGGCCGCGCCGCGTGTCGCCCTTCTTTGTGCCCGGCGCGCTGATCAACCTGATCTCGGGTCAGGTCAGCATCAAGTATGGCTTCAAGGGGCCAAACCATTCGGTCGTTACGGCCTGTTCCACTGGGGCCCATGCCATTGGCGATGCATCTCGACTGATTCAGCATGGCGACGCCGATGTAATGATCGCGGGTGGGGCCGAGGCGGCCATCTGCAAGATCGGCATCGCAGGGTTCAACGCCTGCAAGGCGCTGTCGACCAAACGTGCTGATGATCCGCAATCGGCAAGCCGTCCCTATGACGAAGACCGTGATGGGTTCGTCATGGGTGAGGGCGCGGGCATTGTTGTGCTTGAGGAATATGAGCACGCCGTGGCCCGTGGTGCCAAGATTTACGCCGAAGTTCGGGGCTATGGCCTGTCCGGCGACGCCTACCACATCACCGCGCCGTCCGAGGATGGCGAAGGTGGTGAGCGTTCAATGAGAGCAGCGCTGCGCAACGCAGGGCTGGAGCCGTCGGACATCGACTATATCAACGCGCATGGCACCTCGACCATGGCGGACACCATTGAGCTGGGCGCGGTTGAGCGTTTGCTGGGCAATCATGCTGCAAACGTGACCATGTCTTCGACCAAGTCGGCGACCGGTCATTTGTTGGGTGCTGCGGGTGCGATCGAGGCCATCTTCTCGATCCTTGCGATCCGTGATCAGGTCTGCCCGCCGACCATCAACCTGGACAACCCTGCCGTTGAGACACCTATTGACCTAGCGCCCAATGCCAAGCGCGAACGCAAGGTCGACGTGGCCCTGTCCAACAGCTTTGGCTTTGGCGGCACAAATGCCAGCGTGATCTTCGGAAAGGTCAGCTGATGTGGCGATCCATCGCCTCGAACGCACTGACATTTCTAATTGTGGCCCTGTTCGTGCTGGGCGGGTTGATCCTGTGGGGGCGTGGTCAATATGAGGGACAAGGGCCCCTGACCGATGCCATTTGCGTGCAGGTGGACCGTGGGTCGAATTTTCGCCGTGTCAGCCGGGACCTGGAAGAGCAGGGTGCCGTGTCGAATGGCTCCATCTTTCGCATTGGCGCGGACTATGCCGGTAAGACGGATGAGCTGAAGGCCGGGAGTTTCCTGGTGGAGCCCGGCGCTTCCATGGAAGAGATTGTGGATGCGGTGACCCGGGGCGGCGCCAGCACCTGTGGGACCGAGGTCGTCTATCGTATCGGCGTGAACCGATTGAGCGCACAGGTGCGTGAGTTGGACCCCGCCACCAACCGCTTTGTGGAGCGGGTCGAGTTCCAGCCGGGTGAGGAAGAGGTTCCTACGATCTACGCCGAAGTGCGCGAGGCGCAGGATACACGGTATCGCGTCGCGCTGGCGGAGGGTGTAACGAGCTGGCAGGTCGTGGATGCCTTGCGCAACATGGATGTACTGGACGGTGAGGTCTCGGAGATACCGCCTGAGGGCGCGCTGGCCCCGGACAGCTATGAAGTGCGTAGCGGCGATAGTCGTTCTGATATCCTGGCCCAGATGGCCGAACAGCAGGAGCTTTGGGTGTCGGCTGCCTGGGAGGCCCGGGACGAAGAACTGCCGCTGGAGAGCCCGGAGGAGTTGCTGACCCTCGCTTCGATCATCGAGAAGGAGACGGGCGTGGCCGAAGAACGCCGCCAGGTGGCGTCGGTCTTTGTGAATCGTTTGAACCGCGGCATGCGGCTGCAGACGGACCCAACCGTGATCTACGGCATTACCAAGGGGCAGGGTGTGCTGGGCCGGGGCTTGCGTCGGTCGGAACTGCGCGCGACGACACCGTGGAACACTTATGTCATTCAGGGCCTGCCGCCGACACCGATTGCCAACCCCGGACGTGAGAGCTTGATGGCTGCGGCGCAACCGGACGCGACGAACTATGTGTTCTTCGTTGCGGACGGAACGGGCGGACACGCCTTTGCCGAGACGCTGGACGAGCACAACCGCAACGTGGCCCGCTGGCGCGAGATCGAGGCGGAACGTGCCAACCAGTCGGACGGCGGGTAAGGTCGACGACATATCCGTCTTGCGGATGTTTTCACGAAGGAACGGGGTTGTCCCCGCGGGGACAAACAACGGTTGTTGTGGGGGATCAAAGGCTTACGCCTTGCGTTAACCACATGTTAACTACTGGAGTAAGATTTTGTTAATCATACCGTACGGTTAGTGGGTTTTCCTCAAGTGGATTTCGCTTGACTTTGCGAACGGTCACACGTATAACTTGTGACAAGCTAGAAGAAGTGGGCAAGCGGCCCCGGGGTGACCCGGAGGTCGCTTTTCTGTTTCTCTCGTGCGGAGATCATCCCAACGCATGAGAGGTCATATCACATGACATTGATTACCCCGGGGGCTGAAGAGGCTCGCAGCGATGAGCTTGTCTCGTCGATGCAGGCGTCTTTGACAGATATGCGACAGCAATTCGAAGCCTTCACAAGAAAGGCCGAAGCCGGGGAGGAACTTAAAGAAACAGAGGTGAACAGCCAGATAGCCGCGTTGAAGCGGCTGGTCGTGAACCTGCAAGGTATGGAGAATAAGCTTGACGACTTCCGACAAGCCCGAACCGGCATTGCCCAGAACGGATACGCCTTCGACCTTGATCTTGCCCGAGCTGAGGTTCGGTGCGCGCTTGGTCGCCTCCGCACCTGTGGAAGCGCAGGAGCAGTTTCTGAATGAGTTGGGAGAGGGCGCCTTGGGCGCCCTCCCTTTTCTGTTTGAGTTTTGGGCAATGGAGCACCAGTTGCCGCCCGAGGGCGATTGGCGATCCTGGGTGATCATGGGCGGCCGTGGCGCTGGCAAGACGCGCGCGGGGGCCGAGTGGGTCCGGTCCATGGTCGAAGGGCCGATGCCGTTGGACAAGGGGAAGGCCCGGCGTGTTGCCTTGGTTGGGGAAACCATCGAGCAGGTCCGCGAGGTGATGATTTTTGGTGAGAGCGGCCTTCTGGTGTGCTCACCCGCGGATCGCCGTCCGAAGTTTCATGCGACCCGGAAGATGCTGGAATGGCCCAACGGGGCTGTCGCGACCATTCACACAGCCCATGACCCGGAGGGGTTGCGGGGGCCGCAATTTGATTGTGCCTGGGTGGACGAGTTGGCCAAGTGGAAACGGGGTCAGGAGACCTGGGACATGCTGCAGTTCGCGTTGCGGCTGGGCGATGATCCGCGTGTCTGCGTGACGACGACGCCCCGCAACGTCGAAGTGTTGAAGGATTTGCTGGCGCAGTCATCGACTGTCATCACCCACGCGCCGACCGAGGCCAATGCGGCCAATCTGGCGGGTTCGTTTCTGGAAGAGGTGCGTCGTCGCTATGCCGGGACTCGGTTGGGACGGCAGGAACTGGAAGGTATCTTGCTGAGCGACGCCGAGGGCGCGTTGTGGACCACGGCGATGCTGGATGCGGTGCGTCGGAAGCGGAAGCGGAAGCCGAAGCTGGATCGGGTGGTTGTGGGCCTCGACCCTGCCGTGAGTTCCGGCAAGGCGTCGGACGCTTGTGGGATCGTGGTGGCGGGCGTGTCCATGGACGGGCCGCCACAGGACTGGCGGGCCCATGTGATTGCCGATTGCACGGTGCAAGGCTTGGGTCCTGCAGGTTGGGCGAAGGCGGCGATTGATGCGATGGACACACACAATGCTGACCGTCTGGTGGCTGAGGTCAATCAGGGCGGACAACTGGTAAGCGAGGTGATCCGGCAGGTGGATCCGATGGTGTCACTCAAAACGGTACATGCCTCGAAGGGCAAGGTGGCGCGCGCGGAGCCTGTGGCGGCGCTCTATGAGCAGGATCGGGTGACCCATGCCCTTGGGTTGGGTGATCTGGAGGATCAGATGACCCGGATGACACGGGTTGGATATGAGGGCGAGGGATCGCCTGACCGGGTCGATGCGTTGGTGTGGGCGTTGCATGAGTTGATGATCGAGCCTGCGAATGCCTATCGGCGGCCGGGGGTGCGGAGTTTGTGATGTCACCGCGTGTGGCGTCGTCCCCTCCGGGGGGAGTTTGTTTGGCAAGATGAAGCAGGGGATAGCCCTTGTGGAGAGGCGGTTCTTTTTTGAGCCGCCTTTTTCTTTGGACGATGGGCCGGACGGCCCTTTGGGATCAAAAGGAGACCCTTCGTGTTTGATTTCTTTCGGAACCGGGCTGTGGCGGATGTACCAGAGCAGAAGGCGAGTGCGACGGGCAAAGTTGTGGCTTGGCAGACAGGTGGTCGCGTGGCGTGGAGCCCGCGTGACGCGGTGTCGCTGACCCGCGCTGGCTTTTCCGGAAACCCAGTGGGGTTTCGGTCCGTCAAGTTGATCGCAGAAGCGGCAGCAGCGTTGCCCTTGGTGTTGCAGGATGTCGAGCAGCGCTTTGAGACCCATCCACTTCTGAGCCTGCTGAAGCGACCCAATCCGGGGCAGGGACGGGCGGAGTTGCTGGAGGCGCTTTATGCGCAGTTGCTGCTGTCGGGCAACGCGTATGTCGAGGCTGTTGCGGGGGAAAGTGGTGCGCCGCTGGAGCTGCATGTGTTGCGGTCGGACCGGATGTCGGTGGTGCCGGGAGCGGATGGCTGGCCGGTGGCTTACGACTACTCAGTGGGGGGCAAGACGCATCGGTTTGACGCGTCGGGCCCCGTGAGCCCGATCTGTCATATCAAGTCGTTCCACCCGCAGGACGACCATTACGGCTTCTCGCCCATGCAGGCCGCCGCCATGGCCTTGGATGTTCATACGGCGGCGTCGCGGTGGTCGAAGTCCCTGCTGGACAATGCGGCGCGGCCTTCGGGTGCCATTGTCTATCGTGGGCAGGATGGTCAATCTCAGTTGTCGGGCGATCAGTATGACCGTTTGGTGAGCGAGATCGAGACCAACCATTCGGGTGCGCGCAACGCGGGGCGTCCGATGTTGCTTGAGGGTGGTCTGGATTGGAAGCCGATGGGCTTTTCGCCCTCGGACATGGAATTTCAGAAGACCAAAGAGGCCGCCGCGCGTGAGATCGCGTTGGCCTTTGGTGTGCCGCCGATGTTGCTGGGTATTCAGGGCGATGCGACATACGCCAATTATCAGGAGGCCAACCGGGCGTTCTATCGTCTGACCGTCTTGCCGTTGGCGACTCGCGTGGCTGCGGCGCTGGCCGAGTGGTTGGGCGCGCATACGGGTGAGGATGTGGTGCTGGCCCCGGATCTGGATCAGGTGTCGGCCTTGTCTGCTGAGCGGGATGCGCAGTGGGCGCGGGTTGCCGGTGCGGATTTCCTGAGCGTGGCTGAGAAGCGCCGCCTTTTGGGCCTGCCTGCTGTGGCCGAGGAGGGTGCGGATGGATGATGCCAAACTTTGGGAAAAGTTTGCGTGCGGTCCGGGCCTGAAGTTGGAGGCCCACGAGCGTCTGACCGACGTGCATTTTGCCAATATCTCCAATCGCCTGGATCGGCTCGAGCAGCTGATGGAGCGGCTGGAGAAGCGGTTGTGGCTGACTGTTTACGGCGTCGCGGCCGTGGTGCTGGCGACCGGGTTTCAATCGATCATGGCGGCCATTCCCCATTAGGGCGCCGCATTGAAGAGGAGAGAGCAGATGCAGGCAGAGACCGGTCTGGAGACAAAATTTGCGCGCTTTGGCGAAGGCGTCGAGGTGCAGGACGGCACGGTAATCGAGGGCTATGCGAGCCTGTTCGGTGCCTGTGACCAGGGGGGCGATGTGGTGGGCAAGGGCGCTTATGCGGCGTCCCTCAAGGCCATCGCTGCCGAGGGGCGCAACGTGAAGATGCTGTGGCAGCACGACCCGGCCTTTCCCATCGGCGTGTGGGACGAGGTGCGGGAAGATGCCAAGGGGCTGTGGGTGAAGGGGCGTTTGCTGCCCTCGATCGCCAAGGGTCGCGAGGCGGCGGAGTTGATCGGGGCGGGGGCCATTGATGGCTTGTCTATCGGCTACCGCACCGTGAAGGCCACGAAGAATGACAAGGGCCAGCGGCTCTTGACCGAACTGGAGCTTTGGGAGGTGTCGCTTGTGACCTTCCCGATGCTGCCCAGTGCGCGGGTGGCGGCCAAGTCCGAAGAGATGCCTTCGGATCAGGACGACCATTTGCGCGACATGGCGGCGGCCCTGCGGGCTGCGCGCGCGGAGTTGGCGCAGCGCTAAAGCGCGGGGCCGTTTCACACCAACCATCAAGGACATGCTGATGAGCAAGACCGAGATCAAGGCTCGGGCCGGGGAAGGTTTGTCCCCGGCTCAGGAGGTTGCAGAGGCCGTAACGGGTTTCGTGACCGAATTCAAAGGCTTCCAAGCCGACTTTCAAACCAAACTTCAACAAACGGAAGAGCGACTGACCATGCTGGATCGGAAAAACATGACTGCGGCGCGCACCCCTCTGGCAGGTGCCGTCGAAACGGGTGCCCCCCATCAGAAGGCGTTTAACGCCTATCTGCGTTCGGGCGAAGATGATGGCCTGCGTGGCCTAGAGCTGGAAGGCAAATCACTGTCCACGGCCGTGAACTCGGACGGTGGCTATCTTGTCGATCCGCAGACGTCGGAGACCGTCAAATCGGTTCTGAACGCAACCGCGTCGATCCGTTCAATCGCATCGGTCGTCAATGTCGAGGCGACGTCGTACGATGTGCTGGTCGACCACACCGATGTGGGCGCAGGCTGGGCAACCGAGACTGCCACACAGGCCGAGACCGATACCCCCACTATCGACCGCATCACCATTCCGCTGCATGAGCTGTCCGCGTTGCCGAAAGCGTCGCAGCGTTTGCTGGATGACAGCGCGTTCGACATCGAAGCGTGGTTGGCTGGTCGCATTGCCGACAAGTTCGCCCGCGCCGAAGCAGCTGCTTTCGTTGGCGGTGATGGTATCGACAAGCCTCGTGGCTTCCTGACCCACACGTCCGTAGACAACGACGTCTGGGCTTGGGGCAACCTGGGCTATGTGCCCACCGGTGTTGACGGCGATGTGACGGCCGAAGCGATCATCGACGTGGTGTACGCGCTGGGTGCTGAGTACCGCGCCAACGCGACCTTTGTCATGAATTCCAAGACGGCTGGTCTTGTCCGCAAGCTCAAGGACAACGACGGTCGCTTCATGTGGTCGGACGGTCTAGCTGCCGGTCAGCCTGCGACCCTGATGGGTTACCCGGTTCTGATCGCCGAGGACATGCCTGACGCAGGCACCGGTGCTGACGCGATTGCGTTTGGCGACTTCAACGCCGGTTACACCGTGGCCGAGCGCCCCGACCTGCGTGTTTTGCGTGACCCCTTCAGCGCGAAACCGCACGTTCTGTTCTATGCCACCAAGCGCGTGGGCGGTGACGTGAGCGACTTTGCCGCGATCAAGCTGCTGAAATTCGCAACAGCCTAAGGGCTGGTTGCGGATGGCCGGGGGTGGGCGACTGCCCCCGGTTCCGGGTGCGCGCTGGAAGTGCGCCGTGTTGTCTAGCTGCTCCCCTCCGTCCGAGCAATACGGACTGGCGCGCGCCCGGGCCATTTGAGCCGAGGGGCAGAATTTTCCTGGAGATGTTCCATGATGTTGAACGAAGAGACCACGGTGCCCGACGCCGCACTGCCGGTCGAGGAATTCAAGGCGCATCTGCGTCTGGGCAGCGGGTTCGGCAATGATACCGTGCAGGACGCGGTGCTTGTCAGTTTCCTGCGTGCGGCTGTCGCGGCAATTGAGGCCCGGACGGGCAAGGCGCTGATCGAACGCGATTTTGTGCTTTCGGTCGGATCGCTGACAACGGTGGATGCCGTTGCATTGCCCGTGGCCCCGGTAATGGCCGTGAATACGGTCACCTTGGTGGATCGTACGGGCACAGAACTGAATGTGACCGGCGATACGTATTGGTTGGAGCGTGACATGCACCGTCCGCGGTTGCGTTCGGTCGGGCATTCCCTGCCGATCATCCCCGCCGCCGGGATGATACGCATTGGCTTTACAGCCGGATTTGGCGGGGCATGGGCGGCCATACCCGCGGATCTGGCGCAGGCCGTGATGCTTTTGGCTGCCCACTACTACGAGTTCCGCAACGAGACGACGTTGAGTGAAGGGTGCATGCCCTTTGGTGTGACCAGCCTGATCGAGCGTTACAAGCCCATTCGCCTGGGCGGGGGCGCACGATGAGACTGCCGCGCCTGAACCGGCGCCTGACCTTGGAAAGCCCGTCCCGTGTTCCGGACGGTGCGGGCGGCTATTCGGAACGCTGGATGCCATTGGGCGCTCTGTGGGCCGAGCTGACCGCGCGGACGGGGCGCGAAACGATTGCCACGGGGGCCGCGGTATCTGCCGTGCCGTACACGGTTGTCGTCCGTGGCGCGCCAGTTGGCCATCCCGAGCGCCCCGTTCCAGAGCAGCGTTTCCGGGATGGGAACCGTTTGTTCAACATCCGAAGCGTGGCTGAGCGTGACCCTGACGGGCGATACCTGCTGTGCATGGCTGATGAGGAGGTCGCGATATGAGCTATGCCATTTCTGCAGCGCTTCAGAGCGCGGTGTTCACTGCGATCGCGTCGGACATCGCAGTTGGCGATGTCGTTGGGGACGCCGTCTACGACGCGCTGCCCAGTGGCGCGTTGCCAAACATGTACATCAGCCTTGGCCCCGAGACCGTGCGCGTCGCGGATGACAAGACTGGAAGCGGAGCTGTTCACACTTTCGTCGTGTCTATTGTGACCGAGGTGCCGGGGTTCTTTGCCGCCAAGGAGGCTGCAGGGGCTGTCTGTGATGTTCTGCATGACGCTGATCTGCCGCTTGACCGTGGGCGGCTGGTGTCCCTGCGTTTTGAGCGGGCACGTGCGGTCAAGATCGACAAGGGTACAGGGCGCCGCATCGACCTGACGTTCCGTGCGCGGACCGAAGACAACTAATCAACTATTTTCAAACGGAGAAAACCCATGGGTGCTCAGAACGGAAAGGACCTGCTTCTGAAGGTCGACATGACCTCGGACGGGCAGTTCGAAACCATTGCGGGTCTGCGGGCCACGCGCGTCAGCTTTAACGCCGAGAGCGTGGATGTGACCAGCCTCGAGAGTCAGGGCGGGTGGCGTGAGCTGCTGGCGGGTGCGGGTGTACGCTCGGCCAACATCACCGGCGCAGGTGTCTTCAAGGACGAGGGTACGGACGAACGCGCGCGCCAGATCTTCTTTGATGGCGAGACCCCTGACTTCCAGGTGATCATTCCCGACTTCGGCGTCATCGAGGGGCCGTTTCAGGTGACATCGCTTGAATACAGCGGCAGTCACAATGGCGAGGCGACGTACGAGGTGTCCTTGGCATCGGCGGGTGCGCTGACCTTTACGGCGCTTGTGGCCTGATGACCAATCCGTGGAGGGGAGAGGTTACGCTTGTGATCGATGGTCAGCCTCAGGTGATGCGGCTGACCCTTGGGGCTTTGGCGGGGCTTGAGGCGGTATTGGCGGAGCCATCCTTGGTCGCCTTGGTGGAACGGTTCGAGCAGGGCCGCTTTTCCAGTACCGACGTGCTGGCTGTGCTGAAGGCTGGTTTGGCTGGGTGCGGCTGCGCCTTTGATGCCGACCAATTGGATCACGCTGACATTGCGGGTGGACCTATGGGGGCTGCACGTGCTGCGGCCGAGTTGATCGCGCGCGCCTTTGTGGTGCCGGAGGCATGACAAAGACGTTGGACTGGCCCGCGCTGATGCGGGCCGGGATGCAGGGGCTGCGTCTGACGCCAGAGGCGTTCTGGGCACTGACCCCTGCCGAATTGCAGATGATGCTGGGCACACCCGGACAGGCCGCACCGCTGTTGAGCGAAGGTCTGGACGCGTTGATGGCTGCCTGGCCGGATGAACGGTCGGAAGGGGATCCGGAATGACTGATTACCGAGACGAGATCGAGAACCTTGACGAGAATGCCGAAGGGTTGCGTTCCACTTTGAGCGCAACCTCGGACATGGTCACGGGGTTCGACAGCGAATTGCGCCGTATGCGGGAGAGCCTGGCGGCGACCAACAAGGACGTGGCGACGCTTGAGAAGGGCCTGTCCCGTGGGTTGCGCAAGGCGTTTGACGGGTTGGTTTTTGACGGGATGGGCCTGTCGGACGCCTTGGATGGTTTGGCCAACTCGATGATCAACGCGACCTATAACGCGGCCATCAAACCAGTGACGGATCATGTCGGTGGATTGCTGGCCTCGGGTGCGGGTGGATTGCTCGAAAATATCCTGCCCTTTGCGGATGGTGCGCCCTTCAGCCAGGGCCGGGTGATGCCCTTCGCGTCGGGTGGCGTCGTCAGTTCGGCAACGCCATTTGGCATGCGGGGCGGGATGGGTGTGATGGGTGAAGCGGGGCCGGAGGCCATCATGCCACTCGCCCGTGGTCCAGATGGCAAGCTGGGTGTGCGCGGGGGTGGGGGCCAGAGTGGTCCGACCGTTGTGATGAATATCACCACACCAGACGTGCAGGGTTTTGCACGGTCGCAGAACCAGATCGCCGCACAGATGAACCGCGCGCTGAGCCGCGCGAACCGCAACCGTTAAAGAACTGAAGGGGAGCCAAGGCCATGAATTTTCACGAGGTTCGATTTCCCGCGTCCTTGAGCTTTGGCTCGGTCGGGGGACCGGAGCGCCGGACAGAGGTTGTAACACTCGCCAACGGGTTCGAGGAGCGCAACACACCTTGGGCGCATTCGCGTCGCCGCTACGATGCGGGGTTGGGGATGCGGTCACTGGATGACGTTGAGACCCTGATCGCCTTTTTTGAAGCCCGCATGGGGCAGATGTACGGTTTCCGTTGGAAAGACTGGGCTGACTTCAAGTCGGGTGCAGCGAGCGCCGACCCGACCTTTCTTGATCAGACCATTGCGAAAGGGGATGGGGCGCAAGCCACGTTTCCGTTGCTCAAGACCTATCGGTCCGGGGAGTTTGTGTATTCGCGGCCCATTTCCAAACCTGTTGCGGGTACCATACGTGTTGGGCTTGGTCGTGACGAGATGCAGGAAGGGGTTGATTACGAGGTTGAGTTGAGCACGGGTCTTGTCACCTTCCAACATCCGCCTGAGGAAGATGAAGAAATCACCGCTGGCTTTGAATTTGATGTTCCGGTGCGCTTTGACACTGACCAGATCCAGACATCCGTTGCAAGTTTTCAGGCTGGTACCGTTCCAAACGTGCCCATCGTTGAGGTGCGTGTTTGATGAGTGGGCAAAGCGAAGAGTTTCTTGCGCATACGGCCGAGGGCGTTACGACGTTGTGTCGAGCATGGGCCATTCTGCGCACAGACGGTAAAACTTTTGGGTTTACCGACCATGACACGCCGCTGATTTTTGACGGAATCGAGTTTCGTGCGGATACTGGTTTGTCTGCAGCCGCTTTGGCGCAGAGTACCGGTTTGAGTGTTGATAACACTGAAGCGCTGGGCGCATTGACCGACGCATCTGTCCGCGAAGATGATATCGAAGCTGGACGTTTTGACAACGCCGAGGTGCGTGCGTGGATGGTCAATTGGGCTGATCCTGACGTCCGTTGGTTGCAGTTTCGCGGTTCGATCGGTGAGTTGCGGCGCTCTGGCGGTGCTTTTCATGCCGAACTGCGGGGCTTGACCGAAGCTTTGAACCGCCCACTGGGTCGTATTTATCAAAAGCCATGCACTGCCGTTCTGGGGGATGGCGCGTGCCGCTTCAATTTGGATCAGCCTGGATATCGGTATGACGGGCAGCCTGACCGTGTGATTGAAGGCCGCGTCTTTGAATGGGACGATATGAGTCACTTTGAACCACAGTGGTTCATGCGCGGACGGCTCGATGTCACATCCGGTTCTGCAGCGGGTCTTTGGGGCATGATCAAGCGCGATGTCCTTGAAGATGGCGTGCGCAGGATCGAGCTTTGGGAAGCTGTGCGCGGCCAAGTCAATTCACAGGATCATGTGCGTTTGACTGCAGGTTGTGACAAGCGGTTTGAGACCTGTCGCCTTAAGTTTGCCAATTTGCTGAATTTTCAGGGCTTTCCTGACTTGCCCAGCGACGACTGGATGATGGCTTATCCAACATCTGGCGGCACAAACAGTGGGGGCAGTCTGCGATGAGATCGGTTTCTTCTTTGATCGTGGATGAGGCGCGGACCTGGATAGGGACGCCGTACATCCACCAGATGGCTGCCCGTGGCGCAGGTACTGATTGCCTTGGGCTTGTCCGTGGGGTTTGGCGCGCCGTCGTCGGTAGCGAACCGGAACGCCCACCGGCGTACAGCATGGATTGGTCCGAACCGCAGGGTCATGAGCTGCTTTGGTCAGCGGCGATGCGTCACTTGGTTCCAAAGACTGCAACACAGCCGGAATGCGGCGATGTGATCCTGTTTCGTATGCGTGAGGGCGGGGTGGCCAAGCATTTGGGCATTCAGTCCGAGGTGGGGGCCGCGCCCCGTTTTATTCATGCCTATAGCGGCCACGGCGTTGTCGAGAGCCCGCTCAGTAAACCATGGGCCCGACGGATCGTGGCCCGTTTTCAATTCCCCCATTTGGAGGCCGACTGATGGCGACCGTAGTACTTTCTGCCGCTGGGGCGGCTATTGGTGGCTCGATTGGTGGCTCTGCGCTGGGGCTGTCATCCGTTGCGATTGGACGTGCCATTGGTGCGACCTTGGGCAAGGTGATTGACCAACGCGTGATGGGCCAAGGATCTGAGGTTGTTGAACAGGGCAAAGTAGATAGGTTTCGCCTGTCAAATTCGGGCGAAGGTGCGCCAATCTCTCAGCTTTATGGGCGCATGCGTCTTGGTGGGCAGGTGATCTGGTCTTCGGACTTTTTGGAGACGGTGACCGTGACGGGCGGTGGTGGCGGTGGCGGCAAAGGCGGTCCTGCGCCGACACCTCAACCCGAAGTCCGTGAATATAGTTATTCGCTGAGCCTTGCCCTTGCCGTCTGTGAAGGGGAAATCACCCGCATCGGGCGTGTTTGGGCCGATGGTGAAGAAGTTTCGGTCAATGACCTGAATATGCGTGTCTACACCGGGTCGCAGGATCAGCTTCCTGACCCGCTGATGGAAGCCACCGAGGGGCAAGGATTGGTTCCAGCCTATCGCGGGACAGCATATGTCGTGATCGAGAACTTGGCCTTGGGCCGTTTTGGCAACCGGGTTCCGCAGTTTTCGTTCGAGGTTGTGCGTCCGGAACAGTCGGATGAAGTGGGGGCTGATGAGGAAATCACTCGGGCCGTGAAAGCCGTGGCACTCATGCCCGGAACTGGTGAATACGCGCTTGCGACCACGCCGGTCAACTACGTTGATCGCAACAGGGGCCGGTGGAGTGCGAACATCAACACGCCTGCCGGTCAATCTGATTTAATCGTTTCTCTTGATGCGCTAAATGACGAATTGCCGAACTGTGAGGCCGCTTCACTGATCGTTTCGTGGTTCGGGAATGACCTGCGCTGCGGATCCTGTCGGGTCCAGCCCAAGGTGGAACGCCGCGATATTGATGGCGAGAACATGCCTTGGTCGGTGGCTGGCGTGTCGCGCCATTCAGTAGCGGAAGTGCACCGGGTCGAAGACCGTCCGATTTATGGGGGTACACCCGCGGATGCGTCCGTGATCGAAGCCATTCAAGCCATGAACGCAACGGACAAGAAAGTGATGTTCTATCCGTTTATCCTTATGGATCAGCTGAACGGCAATGAGCTTCCAAACCCGTACGCACCTGACGAAGCGCAGCCTCATTTGCCCTGGCGGGGGCGGATCACTTTGTCGCTGGCGCCTGGCGTTGATGGTTCACCGGATGGATCCGCCAACGCTGAGGCCGAAGTTGATGCGTTCTTTGGCACTGTAACGGCGTCTCATTTCGATACCAATGGGAACTACCAGTACAGCGGTCCGCAGGAATGGACGCTGTCGCGGTTCATTCTGCACTACGCTACTCTGTGCCGTAGGGCGGGTGGCGTCGATGCGTTCTGTATTGGGTCAGAGATGCGCGGTTTGACGCAAATTCGTGGCACCGCGAACCAGTTCTATGCTGTCCAGAAGCTGAAAGAGCTGGCGGCGCAAGTGCGTATTATTCTGGGGCCAGACACCAAAATTAGCTACGCTGCCGACTGGACTGAGTATTTCGGTTACCAACCGCAAGACGGTACTGGTGATCGATACTTTCATCTGGATCCTCTGTGGGCGGATGAAAACATCGATTTTATCGGCATCGACAATTACATGCCTCTTTCCGATTGGCGCGATGGCGAAGATCATTTCGACGCGGAATGGGGGAGTATCTACAATGTCGACTACCTGCGTGCGAATATTGAAGGTGGCGAGGGTTATGACTGGTACTACCGTTCTCAGGAAGCGGAAATTGTGCAGATCAGGACGCCGATCACTGATGGAGCGCACTACGAGCCTTGGGTGTATCGGTACAAGGACATCCGAAACTGGTGGAGCCATGCGCACCATGAACGTATCGACGGTGTGCGTTCGGCACAGCCGACGTCTTGGGTCCCTGAGTCTAAGCCAATCTGGTTTACCGAACTTGGCTGTGCGGCCATCGACAAGGGCACAAACCAACCGAACAAGTTTCTAGACCAAAAGTCATCCGAGAGCAGTTTGCCGAAATATTCGAACGGCGCGCGTGATGACCTGATACAGAAGCAATATCTTCGGGCGATGCATTCCTATTGGCGTGATGCAGAGAATAATCCGATTTCGACCCAGTATGAAGCGCCCATGGTCGACATGTCGCGCGCCTTTGTCTGGGCCTGGGATGCCAGGCCTTACCCATTCTTTCCGAACGCACTGCGCACATGGTCCGATGGTGAAAATTACCCGCGCGGGCACTGGATTAATGGGCGGACGTCGGGCCGTTCGCTTGCGTCGGTGGTAGGTGAAGTCTGCAAGCGGTCCGGGTTGCAGCACTATGATACGTCCGAACTGTTTGGGTACGTGCGTGGGTTCGTTGTAGACGATGTCACGGACGCGCGGGGGGCCTTGCAGCCACTGATGCTCCGCTTTGCGTTTGACGCGGTCGAGCGTGATGGCATTTTGAAGTTCGTATCCCGCTTTGGGAAAGGTGCGGTTACGCTACCGCCTGAGGCGCTTGCCATTCATTCCGACCTTGGAGGTCGTTTGGAGCAGTCACGCGAGTCAGAAGCCGAATTGGCTGGACGTGTCCGCGTTCGTTTCGTGCAGACCGACGGCAACTTCGATGTTTTGTCAGAGGAAGCTACTTTAGCTGATGATGCCACGCATGCTGTCTCTACAAGTGAAGTTGCCATGGCTTTGACCCGTCCTGAGGGGCGGCAGGTGGCGGAGCGTTGGTTGACCGAGGCGCGGATTGCGCGAGAGGCGATAAAGCTTGCCCTGCCACCATCTTTGATTGGAGTTGGCGCCGGTGACGTGATCGAAGTGGCCGCCGATCAGTCCGAAGGCGCTGGCCTGTATCGCGTTGACCGTGTTGAGCACGGGCAGATGCAGTTGCTTGAAGCCGTGCGGATTGAACCGGAAGTGTATACGCCTTCCGAGCTTTCAGATGAACTGGCCGGTGTGCGCGAATTTATACCCCCGGTTCCTTTAACATCGGTGTTCATGGATTTGCCATTGTTGACCGGGAACGAAGTCGAGCACGCACCACATTTGGCTGTGACCGGGTCACCTTGGCCGGGCGGCGTGGCGGTGTATCAGTCGCCTTCAGACTCTGATTTCGTACTAAACACGGTGATCGCCGCGCGTGCGAGTATTGGGTTTCTGAATTCTGCTTTGTCGCATGCTCCGTCCGGACTGATGGATCGTGGCGCACCGCTTGACGTCAAAATGATCCATGGGACCTTACAATCCATTCCAGCCGTCGCGCTTTTGAACGGAGGCAACCTTGTTGCTGTTGGGGACGGGTCACCGGACAATTGGGAACTGATACAGTTTCAAGACGCTGATTTGATTGGGCCTGACCAATACCTGCTATCGAACAGGTTACGTGGCCAAGCTGGAACTGATGCTTACATTCCTGACGAATGGCCGGTTGGATCGTGGTTTGTGCATATGAATGGCGTTCCGTCACAGATCAATCTGCTCCGAGCTCTGCGTAGGATTTCACAAACTTTCCGGATCGGGCCGTCGAAGCGGAGCTATGGCGATCCTTCTTACACGGAGGCAATTCATGCCTTCAACGGGAATGGTTTACGACCTTACGCACCAGTTCATCTGCGTCTGTCCAGTAGCGATGATGGTGTTGATGCCAATTGGATCCGCCGCACTAGGCTGGATGGTGATGATTGGGAACTGCCTGATGTGCCTCTGGCCGAGGAGACCGAGAGCTATACGGTTCGCATCGGCCAGTCTGGTCAGGTCATTCGTGAGACGATCGTGCCAGCGCCATCGTGGACATACACCAACGCCATGCTGCAAGCGGACGGTGTTTTCGGAGATTTTGAGGTCTCTGTAGCCCAGAATTCGGCGCGCTTCGGGCCAGGACCATTCAAATCTGCATTCTGGTCGGATTGATGTGATCTGCCGATCAAGAGGAATGCTATTCTTCGCGCTGGCCGCAATTAGTTAGAAGTTGAGCGTGTTGCAAAACCCTGCGGGTGACAAACGGATATCGGCATTGATAACTGATCCAGTTTCGCGATGGGACACATCACGGGTTTGCGTTTGGAGAAAAGGTCTTAAGTAGGGTAGGAAGAAGCTGAAAGGACACTTCATGGCTGACCTGCGAACAAACCTTGCTTCAATGGATCCAGTTTGGGACCAAATTACAGAAGAAGCACGGCAAGCTGTCTCGGATGAACCGCTGATAGGTGGGTTTGTGCATGCGTGCATTCTACATCACAAATCGGTTGAGAAGGCTTTGTCTTATCGGATTGCGGCCAAGCTGGCGTCGAATGAGATGTCGATGGTTGTCGTGCGCGAGATGGTCGAAGAAGCCTATCAGAAATCGCCAGCGCTTGTTGCGTCGGCGCGGGCTGACTTGGTTGCTGTCTATGAACGCGATCCCGCGTGCCACCGGCTTTTACAGCCCATTCTTTACTTCAAGGGTTATCAGGCGATGCAGGCATATCGCGTGGGCCATTTCTTGTGGCAGGAAGGGCATACCGACCTCGCCTATTTCTTCCAGATGCGGGTGTCTGAGATCTTTGGCGTCGATATCCATCCGGCAGCTCGCATCGGCAAGGGGATCATGATTGATCATGCTCATTCCATCGTCATTGGGGAAACTGCGGTTGTCGGCAACAATGTCTCTATGCTGCATTCCGTTACACTCGGCGGGACGGGCAAAGAAGAAGAAGATCGCCATCCCAAGATTGGCGATGGTGTGCTGATCGGTGCAGGGGCGAAAGTGCTTGGCAATATCCGTGTTGGCAATTGCAGCCGTATTGCAGCAGGATCTGTTGTCTTGGAAGAAGTTCCACCTTGCAAGACGGTCGCTGGTATTCCGGCACGCATTGTGGGTGAGGCGGGTTGCGACCAACCTTCTGTTTCAATGAACCACATGTTGGGCAAGGATCAATAAGCGATCTGCACTGCCATGGTCGAGACAGTCAGAAGCGCTTTTTCCGCGCTGATTATCTCACCATCCTAGTGATTTGGTCATCACCCAGAAGCCCCCTTGGTTTGTACCGAGGGGGCTTTTTGTGTTGATCAAGCAAGCATCGCCAACGGGTTTTCCAGATTGTCTACTATGGCTTGGAGCAGGTTCGCGCCGAGAGCTCCGTCAATTACGCGATGATCCACGGACAGGGTGACCGACATCACGGTCGCAACTGCCAACCCGCCATCTGCTCCGACCACTGGTTTCTTCACACCGGCACCAACGGCAAGTATCGCGCCGTGTGGGGGATTGATAACCGCGTCGAAGTTGTCGATCCCAAACATACCCAAGTTCGAGATGGCGAAACTACCACCCTGATACTCATGCGGGGCGAGTTTACGATCACGGGCGCGACCGGCCAAATCCTTCATCTCCGCGGAAAGTGCGGACAGCGATTTCTGATGTGCGTCTTGCAACACGGGTGTAAAAAGTCCGCCTTCAATTGCTACTGCGACGGCAACATCGGAAGGCGTGAGCTTGAGCACTTTGTCACCTGCCCAAACCGCGTTCGCGTCAGGCACTTGTTGCAGCGCCAGTGCGCAGGCTTTGATGATGAAGTCGTTCACTGACAATTTCACCCCGCGCTCGGACAGTTGTCCATTCAGGGTGCTGCGGAATTCGAGCAATGCATCCAGCTTGATATCGCGCCGGAGGTAGAAATGTGGGACCGTCTGCTTAGCTTCGGTGAGCCGCGCAGCAATGGTTCTCCGCATTCCGTCGAGTTTGACCTCTTCGTATTCGCGACCCTCGTACATCTTCGCAACAGTGTCGCTGCCCGGACCGGTAGGGGCCGCCGCGGCAGGAGCGGCTGTTGCCATCGTAGCGGCTGCCTGCGCTGGAGCGGCCTCTGCCTTTTCAACATCTGCTTTTACAATCCTGCCATGCGGCCCTGACCCTTTGATCACACCGAGGTCTAGCCCCTTCTGCGCGGCAATCCGGCGGGCGAGAGGGGATGCAAAAATGCGTGTTCCATCGCTGCACTTCGGCGCAGATGGAGCAGAAGTTGCTGCTGCGGCGGCTGTCGGTTCACTGGCTGGAGCTTCAACAGGTGCTGCTTCAGGTACCGCCGTCGATGCGCCAACATCGCCAATATCATCAGCGCTTTCGCCGTCTTCCAACAACACGGCGATGGGGGTGTTGACTTTCACCCCTTCCGAACCTTCCGCGACCAGGATCTTGCCGACAATACCTTCGTCCACGGCTTCGAATTCCATGGTTGCCTTGTCGGTCTCGATCTCTGCAAGCAGGTCACCAGACGATACGGTATCCCCTTCTTTCACCAGCCATTTCGCAAGTGTACCTTCCTCCATGGTCGGAGACAGTGCGGGCATGAGAATTTCTGTCGGCATGTCTGCGGCTCCTTAGCGGTAGGTGACTTGCTTGACGGCTTCGATCACCTCGTCCGTGGTGATCAGCGCGTGCTTTTCGAGGTTCGCGGCATAGGGCATTGGAACATCTTTGCCCGTGCAATTGATGACCGGCGCGTCAAGGTAATCGAACGCCTCCTGCATGATGACCGAGCTGATGTAGTTGCCAACAGACCCTTGCGGCCAACCCTCTTCAACTGTCACACAGCGATTTGTTTTCATTACCGAATTGATGATCGTGCCCGTGTCCATCGGGCGCAGGGTACGCAGGTCGATAACCTCGGCATTGATGCCATCAGCAGCCAGCTTGTCCGCAGCCTCTAGCGCGTATTGCATCCCGATGCCGAAGGACACGATGGTGACGTCTTCACCCTCGCGCCAAATGCGGGCCTTGCCGAAGGGAACGGTGAAATCATCCATATCCGGTACATCGAAGGTACGGCCATAGAGGATCTCGTTTTCCAGGAAGATGACGGGGTTGTTGTCGCGGATGGCCGTTTTCATCAGACCTTTGGCGTCCGAGGCCGAATAGGGCATGACCACCTTCAGACCCGGAACCTGCATGTACCACGCCGCGTAGTCCTGAGAGTGCTGGGCACCCACGCGGGCGGCAGCCCCGTTGGGACCACGGAACACCATGGGTGCACCCATCTGGCCGCCGGACATATACAGCGTCTTGGCGGCTGAGTTGATGATCTGGTCAATCGCCTGCATCGCGAAGTTGAAGGTCATGAACTCGACGATTGGCCGCAACCCACCGAACGCAGCACCCACACCGATCCCGGCAAAGCCGTGTTCGGTGATCGGCGTGTCGATCACACGTTTTGCACCGAATTCGTCCAGCAATCCTTGCGATATCTTATAGGCGCCCTGGTACTCGGCCACTTCCTCGCCCATCAGAAACACGGTGTCATCAGACCGCATCTCTTCGGCCATGGCGTCGCGCAACGCTTCGCGGACCGTTTGCTCCTTCATCGCGGTGCCTTCCGGCCAGTCCGGTGTCAGGTCGACCTGAGGTGCGGCAGGCGCCGCAGCGGCAGCAGGAACAGGTGCTTCAACCGCGGGGGCGGCTTCGGCTGCCGGGGCAGGGGCGGCAGATACGTCGCCGACCTCTTCACCTTCCTCGATCAGAATGGCGATGGGCGTGTTCACCTTCACACCTTCGGTGCCTTCCGCGATCAGGATCTTTCCGACGATCCCTTCATCGACAGCTTCGAACTCCATCGTCGCCTTGTCGGTCTCGATCTCGGCCATGATGTCACCGGACGATACCGTATCGCCCTCCTTCACCAGCCATTTCGCCAGCGTGCCTTCCTCCATCGTGGGGGACAGGGCGGGCATGAGAATTTCGATTGCCATAAGTCTGTCTCCCCTCAGGCGTAAATATCGGTCCAAAGCTCGTCGAGCGCTGGTTCCGGGCTTTCCTTCGCAAACTCGGCAGAGGCGTTCACGATTTCCTTGATCTCTTTGTCGATGGCCTTCAGGTCATCTTCGGTCGCGTGCTTGCCGGTCAACAGCATGGACCGCACCGCCTCGATCGGATCCCGCTCATCGCGCATCTTTTGCACTTCCTCACGGGTCCGGTACTTGGCCGGGTCCGACATCGAATGACCGCGATAACGATATGTTTTGATCTCAAGGATATACGGACCCTTGCCAGCCCGGCAGTGCGCAACGGCCTTCTGACCGGCGGCCTTCACCGCCAACACATCCATGCCATCTACTTCCTCGCCAGGGATGCCATAAGCCGCACCACGTTCCCAATAGCTGGGCGACTTCGTCGACCGCTTGGTCGAAGTGCCCATGGCGTACTGGTTGTTCTCGATGACGAAGACGACCGGCAGGTCCCACAGCTCGGCCATGTTATAGGCCTCGTAGACCTGGCCCTGGTTGGCCGCACCATCACCGAAATAGGTAAAGGTGACGCGCCCGTTTTCCTTATACTTGTCAGCAAAAGCGAGGCCCGCACCAAGCGGCACCTGCGCGGCGACGATGCCATGCCCCCCATAGAAATGCTTCTCTTTCGAGAACATGTGCATGGAGCCACCCTTGCCCTTGGAGTAGCCGCCCTCGCGACCTGTCAGCTCGGCCATCACGCCGTTGGGGTCCATGCCACAGGCCAGCATATGGCCGTGATCGCGGTAGGACGTGATACGTTTGTCGCCTTCCTCAGCGGCAGCCTCTAAGCCGACAACCACGGCTTCCTGCCCGATATAAAGGTGGCAAAACCCACCGATCAGACCCATGCCGTACAACTGCCCGGCTTTTTCCTCGAACCGGCGGATCAACAACATGTCGCGGTAGTAGCCCTGCAGCTCCTCCGCTGACACGTTTGGTTTCGTTTGGGCTTTGCGCGCGGCCATGGCGGTGACCTCCCTGACAAGGAATAGTTTAGCGTTAAACTATTCCCTACAGGATTCGTTCACGCGAGGCGAGTGCCAATCTGCCGCAAGGGCAACTTGTGTTTAAAATAGCGGTTTTGCGGGGAGTTAGCGGATGACGATTTCGTCGCTGCGCAACATGCCCAAAACGCTTCGGGCTTGTTCATCCAACAGATCAAGATCCAGGTAATCGTCCGACAGACGCTTGGTCAGGTTCTCCATCTGTGCCACCTGCACTTGGACCTCAGAAAGCTGGCGCGACAGGTCCCGCGCTTCCGCTTCAATCTCGGCACGGCGGAACAGACCAAAATCCCCCTGCACGGCGGCAAAGGTGAAGTAGATCGCCAAGGCGAACGCAACCGAGAAGAAGATAAATGTGCCCACTGCGGGGCGTGCGGTACGGGACATGTGAAACTGCTGCCTTTGTTCCCGCCTCTTTGGGCGGTTTCGAACACTATGGCACAGGTGATTCGCGCTGTGAATCCCTTTTGTTTACAAGGCCTAGTGTTTTCCCATCATTTGCGCGGCTATCCGCGTTGTCAGGGCTCGCGGCGATATCCGGGGCAGGAAAGCAAACATCTTGTTCATTGCACCGGGTACGACGATCCGCTTGCCGACCCGTGCTTGTAGCCAACCGGCCTCGGCCACGTCCCTCGCGTTCATGGGCTTCGACATCTTGAGCAGGCGCACGCCGTGCATGTCGGCGTCATCGAAAAAATTGGTGGCAGTCGCACCGGGGCACAGTGCCGTCACTGTCACGGATGATCCGCGCAATTCTTCGGCCACTGCTTCAGACAGGGACAGAACATAGGCTTTCGTGGCGTGATACACCGCCATCTGCGGACCGGGGGTGAACCCGGCGACAGAGGCGACGTTCAGGATACGCCCCTTGGGCAAACCCTGCATGTGCGGGATCGCCAGCTTCATCAGCCGGGTCAGCGCCAGCATGTTCACATTGATCGAGGCTAGTTCGCGCTCCCATCCCTGACCGGCGTCGAACGGGCCGTTGTAACCAAGGCCCGCATTGTTCACGAGGACATCGATCTCGCGTCCGTTGCTCGCTTCGGACCACAACCGGTCGACCTCTGCCATGTCGGACAGGTCGGCAGGGATCACCACTGTCTCAACTCCATGGCTGCGTGCCTCTTCGGCGACAGCCTCCAGCTTCTCTTTGGAGCGTGCAGCCAGGATCACATTGCGGTTCTCCTTGGCTGCGATGCGCGCGAACTCCACGCCCAAACCTTCGGATGCGCCGGTGATCAGTGTCCAGGCCATGTCGTGTCCCCCATTTGATGCAGATCGATAGGGCATCATATGGGTTAAGGCGCGTCTGCGCCAACCGGCACGCGCTGACTATTGAGTGAGCGCAGCTACCCCGGGCAGGTCTTTACCCTCCATCCATTCAAGGAATGCGCCCCCGGCCGTCGAGATATAGGTGAAGTCATCTGCAACACCCGCCTGGTTGAGTGCAGCAACGGTGTCCCCACCACCTGCAACCGTGACCAGCTTGTCTGCCTTCGTCAGTGCCGCCGCTGCCTTGGCTGCCACCATCGTCGCGGTGTCGAATGGCGCTATCTCGAATGCGCCGAGGGGGCCGTTCCAGATCAACGTTTCCAAATCGCTAAACGCCCGCGCGATGGCGTCTGCCGCATCATCGCCAGCATCCAGAACCATCTGGTCATCTGCCAGTTTCGTATCTTGCCCAAGGGCAACAATTTCATGGTCCGCATCGGCTTTGAATTCACGCGCGACACGTCCGTCTGTCGGCAGGATCACGGTGCAGCCTGCGTCCTTGGCTGCCGCCATGATGTCCCGCGCGGTGTTGTGCAGGTCTGCTTCCTGCAGAGATGCGCCAAGGTCCGCGCCTTGTGCCGCGATGAATGTGTTGGCCATGCCTCCGCCGATCACCAGCACGTCGATCTTCTTCACGAGGTTCTGCAGCAGGTCCAGCTTGGTCGACACTTTGGCTCCACCCACAACAGCCCCGACGGGACGCTTCGGATTGGACAAGGCCGCCTCTAGCGCTTCCAGTTCAGCCTGCATCAACCGACCCGCGCAGTTGGGCAACAGATGGGCCACGCCGGTGGTCGAGGCATGCGCCCGGTGCGCGGCCGAAAACGCGTCATTGCAATAGACGTCGCCAAGGGAGGCAAGAAATTGTGCCATCTGCGGATCGTTGGCTTCTTCCATTGGGGAAAAGCGGGTGTTCTCAACAAGGATCACCGCATCGGCAGGCTGTGCGTCGATCCAGTCCCGGCTGGGACGTTCGACAAAGGTGACCGCGCATCCGAACGCCTGTTCGAGGGCAGGGACGAGGGGCTGCAAAGACATCTCGGGGTTGGGCTGGCCCTTGGGCCGTCCGAAATGGGCCAGCAACACCGGGCTGCCGCCTCGTGCGCGGATGTCCTTGATGGTGGGCACGATCCGCTCAATGCGGGTGGCGTCGGTAACCCGGCCGTCTTCCATGGGCACGTTGATATCGACGCGGGTCAGAACGCGCTTGCCGTTCAGATTCATGTCATCCAGCGATTTCCAGCCCATGTCGCGCACTCCTTTGCCTCTGCGTTGGCCCTTGCATCGCGGCAAATGCACCTCGGGTCAACCGGGTGACTTGTCCCTGCGTGCCCACCGGCTTAGGTAGATGCCCAAACCAATTGGAAAGAGGCGCACATGGCCGAGATCAAAGACCCCGAAAACACGATCCTGATGGAGCTCAAAGGCGGAACCGTCACCATTCAACTGCTGCCCGACGTGGCCCCCAAGCATGTCGAGCGGATGAAGGAACTGGCGCGTGCCGGTGAATATGACAACGTCGCGTTTCACCGTGTAATCGACGGTTTCATGGCGCAGACGGGCGACGTGCAGCATGGCGACATGGAAGACGGGTTCAATATCCGCATGGCCGGCACCGGTGGCTCGGACAAGCCGGACGTTCCGGCCGAGTTCTCCAAGGTCCCCCACGCTCGTGGCTCGTTGGGGGCTGCGCGGTCAGCCAACCCCGACAGCGCCAACAGCCAGTTCTTTATCAACTTCAAGGACAATGATTTCCTGAACGGGCAGTACACTGTCTATGGTCAGGTCACCTCGGGTATGGAGCACGTGGACGCCATCGTGCGGGGCGAGCCGCCTGCCGAGCCTGACCGTATGATCAGCGTGAAGGTGGCCGCCGATGTGGCGTAACCTGATCGTCGCTGCGGCACTTGCTGTCCCTGCGGGGACAGCGCTGGCCTCGGGCCTTGAGATTGAGGTGAGCGGTGAGGCCAATGGCACCATCGCCATCGATCTTCTGGAAGACACGGCACCGCAGCATGTCGCACGCATCACGGCGCTGGCCGAGGGGGGCGAGTATGACAATGTCGCCTTTCACCGCGTGATCGACGGCTTCATGGCGCAAACAGGTGATGTGCAGTTCGGCGATACGACAGCTGATTACGACGGTCGTCGCGCAGGGACCGGCGGATCTGATCAATCGGATCTTCCAGCCGAGTTTTCGGACATCACCTTTGATCGTGGCGTCGTCGGCATGGCCCGTTCGCAAAGCCCGAACAGTGCCAACAGCCAGTTCTTTATCATGTTCCAGCCGGGGCCGTTTCTGAATGGACAGTACACCGTTGTGGGCCGTGTGACCTCGGGCCTTGAGGTATTGGACCAGATCAAGCGGGGGCATCCGCGGTCTGGTGCGATTGAAGGTGCGCCGGATGTGATGACCAAGGTGTCTGTCACCGAGTAAAAATCTGTCCCCGCGGGGACAAAGTGGGAGGGCGTACTTTAAGTACGACCTTTTTTCTTTTTAGATCATACCCTTAAGAGCCAAACCTAAACGATTTAAATTGGATTAAAGGTTAATTTTCGTTTACGTTTCGGGTCAGCCAACCGAACCCGGCACTGATCACGGCGAGTGCTGTTGCGATCCAGGCCAGCCCTGAGAACGCCGCTGTCATAGCTGCGCCATGGTCCGCTGTGTCACTCTCGATCCCGAAGCTGGCTGTGCCGCCTGCACCTGCGTAGAGGGCGGCAATGACCCCTCCGACTGCGGCGACCGAGATGAGGCTCGCCATGCGCGTCACGGCATTGTTGATGCCCGAGGCGGTTCCGGATTGGGTTTCGTCCACCGCTGCCATGACAGAGGTAGAGAGCGGGGCCACGACGGCTGCCATGCCAAGGCCCACGAGGCACATGGCGGGCAGGATATGGCCCCAGAAGTTCTGATAAGTGGCGAGAGTGGCCATTGCTGCATAGCCTGTCGCAACCACCAACGAGCCACCCATGAGCAAGGGCGCAGGGCCGATCCGATCAGCCAGTCTGCCGGCGCGTGCCGACAAAAGCGAAATGAACACCGACATGGGCGCGAAAGCGGCCGAGGCTGCGATCTCGGTCAGGCCCCAGCCCGCGATAAAGGTCATGGGCATGAAGAAGAACATCATCGACAGCGCGGAATAGAGTGTGAAGGTAAGCGCATTCGCGGCTGAGAAGGAGCGGGAGGCAAAGAGCGTGAGCGGCATCATCGGATGATCGCCACGCTTTTGCGTCCACAGGAATATCACCAGCATCACCGCGCCACTGATCAACCACATCGTCGCGTTGCCGCCATGATCAAGCGAGGTCAGTCCCCATGCGATGGCCAGCAGAGCGGCGGTTGCGGTCAGGGCACCGGGAATGTCAACGCGGGCATTCTCCTTGGCTGGGTCGTCGCCCAGATGGCGGTATAGTAGAAACAGCGCCAAGGCGCCAAGTGGCAGGTTGATTGCAAAGATCCAGCGCCACATTTCGGGCCCGCCAATGGTCAGGGTAAGCCCGCCGATGATGGGCCCGGCAGCAGTGGTGACTGCGGTTGCAGCAGCCCATGTGCCGATGGCGCGCCCCCGACTTTCGCGAGGATAGGCGCGGGCAATCAGGGCGAGCGAGCCGGGTACCATGATGGCCGCGCCCACACCCTGCACTGCGCGCGCGACAATCATGAAGAGCGGCGTGGGGGCGAGGGCGCAGAACATCGACGCCACAACAAAAAGCGCAATGCCCAGCCCAAAAACGCGGCCCAGTCCAAAACGATCACCCATGGCCCCGCCGACAAGGATCAGGGCCGATAGCGTGAGCATATAGGCATTGTGAATCCACTGTGCCTGAACCAGCCCCGCGCCCAGGCTGTCGCGCATGGCGGGTAGGGCGATGGCTACGACCGTGCCGTCTATGATGCCGAGGGCCGAGGCGAGTACCGCCGCAACAAGGATGTAGGGGCGACTGCGTTCCGCGCAGAACCCGGGATGAAAAACGGGCGCCGCAGTGGTCTGGGGCGCCCGTGTATCTGTCATGTGAAAAAGACCCTAGCCGTTTTGCGGCGCTGGCGATGGCTGCTGCGGTGGTGCCTTGGGCTTGTTGCCGCCCGCGTTCAGGGGATCGTCCTGACGCTGTACGGACCCTTCGAAATGGGCACCGCTTTCGATGGCGATGGTCTTGTGGATGATGTCGCCTTCGACCCGTGCGGTCGAGGTCAGGCGCACTTTCAGGCCACGGACGCGGCCCACGATGCGACCGTTGATCACGACGTCGTCCGCGACGACCTCGCCCTTGATCGTGGCGCTTTCACCGATGGTCAGCAGGTGGGCGCGAATGTCGCCTTCAACTGTGCCTTCGACCTGGATGTCGCCGGTGGTTTTCATGTTGCCCGTGACGTGCAGGTCAGCTGAGAGAAGCGATGCGGGTGGTTTCGCCTTGGGCGCGCTGGCCTTGAATTCGCTTTGCTGTTTGGGCGCTGCGGGGGCAGGGGCGGCCGGTGCCGCTTTTTTCTCCGCATCTCTGCTGGGCGCGGGATCGTTGATTTTGCTCTTAGAAAACATCGTTGGCTGCCTTGATATAGATCATCGGGTTTACGGCTTTTCCGCCGACGCGGACTTCGTAGTGCAAGTGCACACCGGTCACCCGTCCGGATGCTCCCATATCACCAATCCGATCCCCGCGCGAGACCTTTTGGCCAACTTTCACACTCAGTCGTGAAAGGTGCGCATAGCGGGTTTCGATGCCAAACTCATGTTGGATTTTGACAAGGCGCCCATAGCCTGATTGCCAGCCTGCATGGGTTACAACGCCGTCGGCCGTGGCATAGAGCGGCGTGCCCAGACCGGCAGCAAAATCGACGCCTTTGTGCATGCGCCGCCCGCCTGTTTTGGGGTCGCGGCGAAAGCCGAAGGATGAGGTGAAGCGGAAGGCGGATTTGACCGGGGTGGCAAACGGCGCCTTTTGCGCGGCAATCCGGTAAAGGTTCAGCGTGTCCATCTGGTTCAGCAGACGGTTGGCGCGCAGCGTGTCGGGGCTGGGCTCTTCGCCGCGGGTGGAGAAGGACAGGGGCGTGAGCGGGCCACCCTGGCCGGAATAGCCGCGCCGCACCTGTTCGATAATGCGGTCGGTTGGCATGCCGGCGGAGCGGAACATCTTGTCCAGCGGCGCAACCGAGACGGTCATCGCTTCTTCGAGCTGGCGGAAAATCTGGTCGTTCTGTTCGCGCATCAGCGCGATTTCGGTTGCCATTGCGTCGGCGGCAAGCAGCGCATCCTGCGCGTCCTGTTCGATCTTGTCGCGTTCGGCAGCGGTTTTTGCGAGCGCGTCAGCCACAAAATCCATGGGTGCGCCACCACCGCTTGCGGCGAGTGCGATACCTGCACCGCCAGTTTCAACCTGGTCCTTCAGCGCAGCGAGCTGCGCGCGCGCGGCTTCGCGGTCTTTCATGGTGCCGCGGAGCGTCGCCTGGATCACTTCGATTCCGGTTTCGAGTTCACGTCGGCGGGTTTCGGAGGACAACAACTCGGACTGCATGAGTGAAATCTGCTGGAGTGCCGCGTTGAATCGGTTTTGAGCAGCAAGTGCCTCTTCCGCGCGGGCATCGCGTTGACCAGCCAGATCGTTCAGGCGCGCCTGGTAGGTGCTTTGATCCCGCTTGGCCTGTTCGCGGAAGTTGCCCGATCCGATACTGTCCATGAGCAGGATGGCCGTGGCGACGATGGCCCATGCCACAACAAAAGAACTGCCCGCAAAGGCGAGCAGTTGTGTGCCGGGGCGCAGCCGGATGAATCTGGTATCATTGTCTGATTTGAGAAAGACGCGGCGCTCGGGAAAATACTTTTCCAGAAGTCCGTGCCACTTAATGCCGAGGCGTGTCCGCAAAACGCTCGTCCCTTTAGTCCCATCCCGTTACGCGCTCATATCCCCAAACACAGCGCCCTAACGCCTGTGCATAAAGTCACACCGCTTTGGCGGCAAGCCTCACGCTACGTTCTGTGCAAAACCGGTGCGGAAATGTGTCAAATTGGCGGAAAGCCGCGCATGATACCCATACGGATCAGTCTGTTAGCGCCAGAGGCCAGTAGAAGTCTGGCGGCAGGCCGGCCTCGGCCCGTTTCTCTTCATTGAAGGGTGGTTTGAGGGGGCTGTGGAAGTAGCGCTGCACGAGGTTGTGGAAGGCATCCTTGGGGTCGAGATTGTCGCGGCCGCACAGGAAGTGGAACCACTTTGAGCCATAGGCGACATGGGCCACTTCCTCGGCATAGATGGTTTCGAGGGCAGCGACCGCGCTGTCGAGTTTCGCCTTCCGGAAGACCTCGATCATACCCGGTGTGACGTCGAGCCCGCGGGCTTCGAGCACCATGGGCACAACGGCAAGGCGGCCCATGAAGTCCTCTGCGGTGTCTTCGGCGGCGCGCCACATGCCGGCATGGGCGGGAAGAGCGCCGTAGTGGCTGCCCAACTCCTCCAGGCAGTCGCACATCAGGTTGAAATGCTTGGATTCTTCGTCTGCCGCTTTGACCCAGTCGTCGTAAAACCCCATAGGCATAGGCACATGGGTGAAGCGCGCGATGATGTCCCAGTGCAGGTCCACGGCGTTGAGTTCGATATGCGCGACTGCAGGCGGCAGGGCGATGCGCCCCTCGGGACTGCCGGGGCGGCGGCGCGGGACGTCGCGGGGACTGAGAAGTTCTGGTGCTGCGGGCCGCGCCGGGTGCATCGGCGGGGAAGCGGTGCCGATATGGGGACTTTGCCCATCCGCCTGCGCCGCTTGCCATTCGGAAGCCAGCTGGCGCGACAGCGCGGTCTTTTCGCGGCCTTCGGCAGTGCGCAGCACCGCCTCTGCCATTTGCGCGAGCGGCATCATGTCGTGAGCGCGGGCAGGACTGCCCGGAGTGTTGCGTCGGCGTTTTCGAGTTGTGGCATATGTCCCAGTCCCGGCAGTTCCGTCATGGGCGGTCCGCCCATAGCCAAAGCCAAGTCGCGCCCGTGTGCCAGAGGTATCCACGGATCGTCCGCGTCCCACAAGATGTGAACGGGACATCTGACCTGCGCAAGCCTGTCTTCGAATGCTTCCGTCAACGCTTCGTCCGCCTGAGCGAACTGGCGATAGAAGGCGGTTTGGTCCTCGGCATCCAGCCATGGTGCCACCAGATGATCCAAGTCCGCCCGGGCAATGCCATGTGCAAATGCACCGCTGATATATGCTTGGGTGATGCCTTTGTGGATATGGGGCGGAACAGCGGCAAAGACATCGGCGTTGCGCTTTACATGATCAAAAAAGCCAGACCCCCACGGGCGCATCATCACCACGTTCATCAGCACCAAACGGGCATAATCCACGCCGCCCATCAGATGCGCGCGCAGGGTGATGGCGCCGCCGAAATCGTGTGCCCATACGGTGGGTGCGCGCAGATCAAAATGGTCGAGCATCTCGGCAAAGACATGCGCCTGTGCGTCAATCCCGCTTGCGCGATCTGCCCGACGTTCGGAGGCGCCGAAATCGGGCATGTCGTACCAATATACGGTGAACCGTTTGGACAGCGTGGCAATCACCCGGTGCCAGGAAAAGGAAGACCATGGCCAACCATGCGCCAGCACCAGCGCTGGGCCGGTGCCGCTACGTCCGGCTGCCACCACACCCGCCGAGGTTTGAAACCGCTCGTGCAGGCCCCAACCGGTCAAAGGGCTTTGACGGCCGCCAGTACCGCTTCGGCGTGACCCGGTACCTTTACCTTGGGCCAGGCCATCGCCACGTTGCCGTTGGCGTCGATCAGATATGTTGTGCGTTCGATGCCCATGTACTTCTTGCCGTACATGTTCTTTTCCTTCCAAACGCCGTAGTCCTCGCAGACCGAGCCGTTTTCATCCGATAACAGGCCCACAGTCAACTCGCGTTTCTTGGCAAATTTGGCGTGGCTTGCCACACTGTCCTTGGAAATGCCGAAGACCTTGGCGCCTGCGGCCTCGAACTCGGCCAGGTGTTCGGAAAAGGCGATGGACTCCTTGGTACAGCCCGGCGTGTCATCGCGCGGGTAGAAGTACAGAATGATCGGGCTGCCTTGCATCGCCGACAGGGTCACGTCATTGCCGTCGCTGTCAGGCAGCGTGAAGTCAGGGGCGGGGGAAGCGATATCCAGCATGTTTCGGCCTTTTCATAAGACTTGGGAAAGTTGTGACTGGCATGATAGGGCTGGGTAGACAAGAATAAAGACATGAGCAGTGCAGATCCGATCACCGAACCGCCCGCGCGGCGGAAAAAAAGCCTGTGGCGTCGCCTTGGGTTGGGGAGCATGTTTTTCAGCCTTGTCTTTGCCACCCTCATGGGGGCTGCGATCTATGTGCTGATCGGGCGGCCCGTTACGGCGCCTGATTGGGTGCGCGACCGGATAGAGGTGCGCGCAGGTGAAGCCTTGGGTGCGGCGTCACTTCGGTTCGATGCTTTGGACCTTATGGTTGAGGACAACGCCAAACCGCGGGTGCGCATGACCAATGTGCAAGTGCTGAACACCGCAGGTGTCGAGATTGTCGGCTTTTCCGAAATGCGGATCGGTTTGTCCCTGACCGATCTGGTGCAGGGCGAATTTCGCCCCACTGACATCAGCGTGTCGGGAGTCTTTGCCAGCCTGCGACGTGAGATTGATGGATCGGTCATTCTATCCGGTGGTCTGGACCTGACCGGACCAACACAACGGGCCGCCAACCTTGCCCTGTTGATCGAAAGTGTCGACGAACTTTTGACATTGCCCGGGTTGTCTGCCCTGACCTCAGGCGACATTCAGGCGCTGACCCTGCGGATCGAAGATATCCGGTCGGCCCGCGCGTGGACGATTGACGGCGGTCGGATGCGACTGTCGCGCGATGGTGACGCGGTGCGCATTACCTCGGACCTTGCCTTGCTGAGCGGCGGAGAGGGCGTGGCGACGCTGGAAGCCAATTACGAGGGCCAGGTCGGTCAGTCATCCGCCAGTTTTGGTGTGCTCGTGGAAGATGTCGATGCAGGAGACATTGCGGTTCTTGCACCGCCCTTCGAATGGCTTGATGTGGTGCGTGCCCCGATATCCGGTGCGGTGCGTGGCGGCATTGGGGCGGATGGTGTGCTGAATCCACTGAACGTGTCGCTGAACATCGGCGCGGGTGTCATTCAGCCAACCGACGCAACACGACCGGTGCCGTTCCAGTCGGCGCGCAGCTACTTCAGTTATGATCCCGGTGACACGGTTCTGACCTTTGATGAGCTGTCCGTTGAGAGCGCGTGGATCACTGCGCAGATTGATGGTCAGGCGGTCCTGGGGTTGGACGATCAAGGTGGTCTTGACGATCTTGTGGGCCAATTCCGGGCCAGCGCGTTGAGCGCCAACCCTGACAATCTGTATCCCGAACCCATTCAGATGGACGCGGCTCAGCTGGACTTCCGTTTGAGCCTCAATCCGTTTCGGCTGGATGTCGGGCAGGCGCTGTTTCAGGATCATGGTCAGGACCTGATTGCGCGTGGGGCTTTGTTTGCTGCACCGGATGGCTGGAGCTACCAGCTGGATGCGCAGATGGCGGGCATGATGCCGGATCGCCTGCTTGAGATCTGGCCGGATCGCTATGCCCCTAAGGCACGCAAGTGGGTGCTTGAAAACCTGCAGGATGGTCAGATGCGCGATCTGGATGTCGCGCTGCGCGATGAACCGGGCAGCCCGATTGTCGCCTATGCCGGGTTCGCCTATGAGGACGCGCGCGTGCGTTACCTCAAGACTATGCCGCCCATCGAGCAGGCGCGCGGCAGTGCCAGCCTGTTGGACGGACGCTTTGTTGTTTCGGTTGATCAGGGGGTTGTTGCGGCCCCCCTTGGCGGACACGTGGATGTCAGCGGGTCGTCCTTCATCATTCCCGACGTGCGCGCAAAAGAGGGCGTGCCTGCCGTTGTCCGCTTGGAAACGGATGGGACAGTGACGGCGGGCTTGTCGCTGTTGGATGTGCCGCCGCTCAGCGTGATGGAGCGTGCCGGCCTGTCGCCCACGTTGGCGGATGGACGCCTTCAGGCGGCGGGGACGCTGGCCTTTGCCATGAAGAAGGGGTTGCAGCCGAAGGATGTGGAATATGATGCGACCGGCACCGCGCGGGACGTGTTGAGCACGGCACTGATCGAGGGCCGCCGGCTGGCTGCGGATACGTTGCGCGTGGTTGCGTCGCAAGACGGCGTGCAGGTGTCAGGGGTGGGAACGTTGGACGGGGTGCCGTTCGATGCGCGCTGGGCGCAGCCTTTGGGCCGTGGATCTCCGCAACCCAGCCAGGTCACAGGCACCATCGAGTTGTCGGAGCGCACGATTGATGCCTTTGAACTGGGGCTTCCTCCCGGTTTGGTGACAGGGCGGGGGTCTGGTGACATTACCATTGATCTGCCCGCGGGCGACGGCACCCCTGCCTTTGCCCTATCCACCAATCTACGTGGGGTCCGGCTGTCATCGCCGCCCCTGGGCTGGTCCAAACCGGCGTCGACCGCCGGCTCTCTGACGCTTGATGGGCGGCTTGGGCCATTGCCCCGTGTCGACCGGATCGCGCTGGACGCGCCGGGTTTGCAGGCAGAGGGGTCGATCACGTTCATTCCCGGCGGCGGGCTGGAGCGGGCAAGTTTCAGCACTGTTCGGGTCGGTAACTGGATGAATGGCCCGGTAGATCTGTGGGGCCGTGGCCCCGGCGCTGCTCCGGCCGTGCAGGTGCGTGGCGGAACGCTGGATCTGCGCGAGGCGGATTTCGGCGGCTCGGGTGCCGGGACCGGTGGGCAACAGGGGGGCGGGCCGCTAAGCCTGACCCTTGATCGCTTGCAGATCACGGACACTATTGCGCTTGATGGTGTGTCTGGCGAGTTCAACATGGCGCGCGGGCTGGACGGAGAATTTCGCGCTCGGGTCAACGGACAGACACCGATCCGGGGGCAAGTGCTGCCGCAGAACGGGCGCAGTGCCATCCGCATCACCGCGGACGATGCGGGCGGTGTGGCTGCATCGGCGGGCATTCTGAAACAGGCGCGAGGCGGGGCGCTGTCCCTGACCCTTTTGCCCGTGGGAGCCGCGAGCTTTGACGGCACGCTGAACGTGACAGAGACGCGGGTGCAGGACGCGCCTGCCATAGCTGCCCTTTTGAACGCCCTGAGTATCGTCGGCTTGTTGGAGCAGATGAGCGGCAGCGGCATTCACTTTCAGAACGTCGAGGCATCGTTTCGTCTGACCCCGTCCACGATGACGCTGACGCAGGCCAGTGCGACAGGTCCGTCGATGGGGCTGTCCATGGATGGTGTTTATGACGTGGCGGGCGGGCGTTTGAATATGCAGGGCGTGATCTCTCCGCTGTTTCTAATCAACGGGATCGGCAGCATCTTTACCCGGCGGGGCGAGGGGTTGATCGGCTTCAACTACCGGCTGCGCGGTCCGGCGGCGAACCCGCGTGTGCAGGTCAACCCGCTGTCGGCGCTGACGCCGGGCATGTTCCGCGAGATTTTTCGCGCTCCGGCACCCGATGTACCGCGCGTCGAAGGCGAGAGCCAACCCCCCGTGGTGCCTGAAGCGTTTGTGCCAGAGGACACAGGACCCAGTGAGGCCGAACAAAGACGGATTGAACGGCAAAAACGCATTGATGAACGATGATTGCGTCGCTACGTGGCGCGCATGAAACTGGATGATTTCGATTTTGATCTGCCCGAGGCGCTGATTGCCACCCGCCCTGCGTCACCGCGGTCGTCGGCGAGATTGCTGGTGGCCGAAGGCGACATGATTTACGACAACGTGGTCACGAACCTTGTATCGTGGTTGCGACCGGGTGACTTGCTGGTTCTGAACGACACGCGCGTGATCCCGGCGCGCCTTTTCGGCACGCGTGCAAGGGAAAGTGCACAGGGCCTGACCGAAGCGCGCATCGAGGTGACCTTGCTTGAGCCCCGCGCTGACGGGGCGTGGTCAGCGCTGGTCAAACCGCTGAAAAAGGTGAAGCCGGGAGAGGCGATCCGCTTTTCGGATGATCTGTCGGCCACGCTAGAGGGCAGCGCCGACGGACAGGGGCACTTGCGGTTCAATCTTGTGGGCGACGATTTTGACGCCGCCCTGGCTGAGGCCGGAGCGATGCCGCTGCCGCCTTATATCGCCGCCAAACGTCCTGCAGACGCGCAGGACAAGACCGATTACCAAACGATCTGGGCCAAGCACAGTGGCGCTGTGGCGGCACCAACGGCCTCGCTGCATTTCGACGAAACGTTGATGCAGGCGCTGGCCGCGCACGGGGTCGAGACGACCCATGTGACATTGCACGTCGGTGCAGGCACATTTCTGCCGGTCAAGGTAGATGATGTGACCCAGCACAAGATGCATGCAGAATGGGGACAGGTGTCGGACCGCGCCGCACAAGACATTGCGGCGGCCAAGGCGCGCGGCAGCCGGGTGATTCCCGTTGGTACGACGGCCCTGAGACTGATCGAAACGATGGCCCGTGATCGCGGCATCGCCCCGTGGGAGGGCGACACAGACATCTTCATCTACCCCGGTTTCACCTTTGGTGTGGCAGACGGGTTGATGACCAATTTTCACCTGCCCAAGTCGACATTGATGATGCTGGTATCGGCATTGATGGGGCAGGATCGCATTCGCGCCATCTATGACCACGCGGTGCAGTCGGAATACCGCTTCTTTTCGTACGGGGACGCGTCGCTTTTGTTGCCGCAAACGTGACACCGGAAACCGACACGTAATAGTCGCACATATCTGAGACACGGACCGCAGTGGCAGGGCAGGGTGCCCCCACCCGGACAAGGAGTTCCGCACCATGTTCCAAGTTCTGACCAGCGCCTGGGCCCTGCTGTTTGGCATGGGGCTGTTGATGGTTGGCAATGGGATGCAAGGCACGTTGCTGGGTATCCGGGGGGAGATTGAAGGATTTTCAACTGCCGAGATGTCGATTGTCATGTCGGCCTATTTCCTTGGATTTCTGGGGGGCAGCCGCATGGCCCCCCGTATGATCCAGCGCGTCGGGCACGTGCGTGTCTTTGCGGCGCTGGCATCCCTGATCTCAGCCGTCATGATCCTATACCCGACCTTTGCTGATCCCTGGGTCTGGACCGTGGCACGCGTGGTGATCGGGTTCTGCTTTTCGGCTGTCTATGTCACTGCAGAAAGCTGGTTGAACGATGCCGCCGACAATTCGAACCGGGGCAAGGCCCTGTCGCTGTACATGATCGTGCAAACCTTTGGCATTGTCGTGAGCCAGTACTTGCTGCTGACGGCGGATCCCTCGGGCTTTATCCTGTTTGTCATCCCGTCGGTGCTTGTGTCGCTTGCCATTACGCCGATCTTGTTGTCGATCAGCCCGGTGCCGGCGTTTGAAACAACCAAGCCGATGTCGCTGCGGGCGCTTGTCGCGACCTCGCCGCTGGGCTGTGTGGGTATGTTCTTGCTGGGCGGAGTCTTTGCCGCGCAGTTCGGGATGTCGGCGGTGTACGGGACGCAGGTGGGACTGTCCGTCGCCCAGATTTCTGCCTTTGTGTCGACTTTCTTTATCGGCGCGATGCTGCTGCAATATCCCATCGGCTGGATTTCCGACCGGATGGATCGCCGGGCGCTGATCCTGGTTGTTGCGGCGCTGGGCGGGGTCGGATCGGTGATTGGCCTGATTCTGGGTGGCAATTTTGCAATGCTGCTAGTGTCGGCATTTGTGGTCGGAGGCATGTCAAACCCGCTTTATTCTCTGCTTTTGGCCCACACGAACGACTTTCTTGATCACGATGATATGGCGGCTGCCTCGGGTGGGCTGGTGTTCATCAACGGTCTGGGTGCCGTATTCGGTCCCCTGATCGTTGGCGAGTTGATGGAAAGCGTTGGGTCATCGGGGTTTTACATGTTCACAGGCGTGTTGTTCGCAGCGCTGGTTGCCTATGCCGCTTACCGACGGACGCAGCGTGCCGCGGTGCCGGTGGAAGAGACTGGATCATATGTTGTTATGTCCCAGGCCACGGCCACGCCAGTGGCTATGGAGATCGCGCAAGAATACGCCATTGAGGCTGATTTGGAGGCAGAAGATGAGGCTCAAGCGGCATCTTGACCTGCAATGTGTCGCACCTGTCGTATTTCGTGATTGGGGTCTGTGGAAAACTTATGTAACGATCTGATTACGGGGCATGGGAAGCGGGAGATAAACCATGGTTGGTCCGGACGAAGTATTACGGTTCTGGTTAGATGAGTGCACACCGGAGGCATGGTTCAAAACCGACGCAGCATTGGATCAGTCCATACGTGACCGTTTTGGTGAGGCATGGAAGGCTGCGACCGAGGGCAAGTTTGCCTTGTGGTTGACATATCCGTCCGGTGCGCTGGCCTATGTCATTCTGACCGATCAGTTTCCACGCAATATGTTTCGCGATGATGCTGCCGCCTTTTCCACGGACAAGGCAGCACTTGCGGCAGCAAAATCCGCAATTGCCAAAGGGTGGGACATGCGGATCGATGCGCCGGCACGGCAATTCTTCTACATGCCGCTTGAGCATTCTGAAAACCTGTGTGACCAGGATCGCGCTGTGCGCCTGATCTGCGAGCGGTTGCAGGATGACGAGTTCCTTCTGCACGCCCGTGCCCATCGCGAGGTGATCCGTCAGTTCGGTCGTTTTCCTCACCGCAATACCGTCTTGGGTCGGGCCACGACAGTGGCCGAGAAAGCGCATTTGGATGCGGGTGGTTACGGCGCCGTGTTGCGCGGTTTGCAGACCGACAAGGCCGCCTGATCCTCTTTCCGCCACTTAAGTGAGTGAATGGCGCAAGGCTTCCCTTGCGTCAGGCGATTTGTCGCGCCATGCTTTCGTTGTGAAGTTTCCAGAAGTAGTTTAACGGTAAACTAAATTTGGCACAACGTTTGGCGAGGGCATTGAAATGGCGGCGAAATCCTTTGACGTGGTGGTGGTCGGGTCCGGCCCTGGCGGGTATGTGGCGGCCATTCGTGCAGCCCAACTGGGGCTGAACACCTGCGTTGTGGAGCGCGAGAATCTTGGCGGTATCTGTCTGAACTGGGGTTGCATCCCAACCAAGGCGATGTTGCGCAGCTCGGAAGTGTTTCACCTGATGCACCGCGCCAAGGAGTTTGGCCTGAAGGCGACTGGTGTGGACTATGATCTGCCCGCTGTTGTTGAACGCTCCCGCAAGGTGGCGGGGCAGCTGTCCGGCGGTGTTCAACATCTGCTGAAGAAAAACAAGGTGACCGTCATCATGGGTGAGGGCACGGTTCCGTCCAAAGGCAAGGTCAGCGTCAAGACCGACAAGGGAACCGAGGAATTGACGGCCAAGAGCATCATCCTTGCGACCGGTGCGCGGGCGCGGGAATTGCCGGGGCTCGAGGCGGATGGCGATCTGGTCTGGACCTACCGGGCGGCGCTGACGCCGAAGCGGATGCCGAAGAAGCTGCTGGTGATCGGGTCGGGCGCCATCGGGATCGAGTTTGCCAGTTTCTACAACACGTTGGGCGCTGACACGACGGTGGTCGAGGTTATGGACCGTGTGTTGCCAGTCGAGGATGCCGAGATTTCGGCCTTTGCCAAGAAGGCCTTTGAAAAGCAGGGCATGAAGATCATGCAGAAAGCCATGGTCAAGCAGTTGGATCGCGCCAAGGGTAAGGTGACGGCCCATATTGAGGTGGGCGGCAAGGTCGAAAAGCATGACTTTGACACCGTGATTTCCGCTGTTGGTATTGTCGGCAATGTCGAGGGGCTGGGACTTGAGAAGCTTGGCGTGAAAGTGGACCGCACCCATGTGGTGACGGACGAATACTGTCGCACGGGCGTGGAAGGCGTGTACGCCATCGGCGATATCGCGGGTGCCCCGTGGTTGGCGCACAAGGCGTCGCATGAAGGCGTCATGGTGGCCGAGCTGATCGCTGGCAAGAACGACGTTCATCCGATCAAACCCAACTCCATCGCGGGCTGCACCTATTGTCATCCACAGGTGGCAAGCGTCGGCCTGACCGAAGCAGCGGCCAAAGAGGCGGGCTATACGTTGAAGGTCGGTAAGTTCCCTTTCATCGGCAACGGCAAGGCGATCGCCCTGGGCGAGCCCGAGGGCATGATCAAGACCGTTTTCGACGCCAAAACGGGTGAATTGCTGGGTGCACATATGATCGGTGCCGAGGTGACCGAGCTGATCCAGGGCTACGTTGTTGGGCAGGCGCTTGAGACGACGGAAGAAGACCTGATGCACGCCGTCTTCCCGCACCCGACGCTGTCAGAGATGATGCACGAGAGCGTGCTCGACGCCTATGATCGTGTGATCCACATGTAAGGCACTGCGACTTTCCGTAATCACGAATGGCCGCTATTCTGCGGCCATTCTATTTTGGGAAGATTGATATGAAGCTTTTTTGCGCAAGTCTTTTGATCGCGGCCGCTTCCGTGTTTACCTCTGCAGTTCCTTCCAAAGCACAGCAGCTTATCGCCGAATATTACACGATGCTGGTGGGTGCTGATCTGAGCAATTCGCGTGGCGTACCACTTGGTGATTTCTGCGCGGTCGTTCAGCAGGACCGCGCCAACTACCACCGTTTTGGCATTCGTCATGATGGGGATGATTGGGATCCGATCTTTGCAGATCGGGTGGCGCGTGCGCGCATTGCGACGACCTGTCAATTGGCAGCGGGCTCGGAATATCTGCCGTCTTCGCTGGCGCAATATGGCAGCAAATACGTCCATGTCCGCGTCTTTGGGTCTGGTGGAATACCAACGCTGGTTCTGGTCGCCGAAGGCGCAGGCTGAGGCCGGGACCAGCCCACACATGCAGGTCGCGCACGATGCACAGAAAGTGGCCTTGCAGCCCCTGACGTTCAGGCGTAGCCCGGACAGATGAGCGACCGCACTTCATTCCCCCTTGTCTTTGCCCTGTGGGGGGCGGGGCTGGGTGCAGCGGGACAATATGCCAAGATATCTGTGATCTTTGACAAGCTGCCTGCTGTTTATCCCGACGCGGGTGCGGCGCTGGGGTTCACCGTGTCCCTTGTTGGGTTGCTTGGTATTCTTCTGGGGGTTGTTGCGGGCCTTGTTGTCGCTCGTATCCGGTATCGGCGGGCGATGCTGTGGGCGCTTTGGGCGGGTGCGGCGCTGTCACTTTATCAGGCGACATTGCCGAGCTTGCCCTTGATGCTGGTGAGCCGTGCGCTTGAGGGCGTGTCGCATCTGGCGATGGTTGTTGCCGCGCCTACGCTTATCGCGCAGCTGAGTGCCGAGCGGCATCGCGGCTTTACCCTGACACTGTGGAGCACGTTCTTTTCTGTTGCCTTCACCCTATTGGTCGCCCTTGGCCTGCCGCTTGTGGATGCGATGGGTGTGCCTGCGCTGTTCGTTGCTCATTCCATTTGGCTGGCCGTCTTCGCGGTTATCCTTGGTGTGTTCCTGCGCCCGCTTGAGGTGCCGCCAGAGGGCGCGCTATCCCTGCATGGTATCATGCGGGATCACGTTGCGATCTATCGATCGCCCAGCATTGCCGCGCCGGGGGCAGGTTGGATGTTCTATACGTTTTGCTTCCTTGCGATCCTGACGGTGCTGCCGCCCTACATAGCACTTGAATGGCGCGCCTGGGTCATGGGGGCGATGCCGCTGACCTCGATTGCCGTATCGCTGACGCTTGGGGTCTTTGCGATGCGGTTCATGTCAGCGGTGATGCTTGTGCAGATCGGATTCGTTCTGTGCATCATCTCGCTTTTGTGGCTTTGGGCAGCGCCCGGATTGCCCGTGGCCTGTCTGGCGCTGGCGGGGGCCTTGGGTCTTGTGCAAGGCGCAAGTTTTGCGGCTGTGCCCCAGTTGAACGAGACGGCAGCGCATCAATCACAGGCCTATGGAGGGCTGGCGCAGACGGGCAATCTGGGCAACACGCTGGGCACGCCTGTGTTGCTTGTCGTGTTGGGTGTTGCGGGCTTTCCGGGGCTTGTCTGGACCTGTATTGCCGTCTTTGGATGCGGAATTGCGGTCCATGCGTGGATGGCTGTGCGGCGGCGTACTGACATCATCCGTCAGCAAACGACATGTTCACGACATGTTCTCATTTTTTCATTGGCTGTTTCGGCCATCTGACCTATGTACAAACCGTTAATCCGGGGGGCTGATATGGCCGAGCAGAAGAATATCGAGGTACGCGGCGCGCGCGAGCACAACCTCAAGTCCATCGACGTGGATATCCCGCGCGACCAACTGGTTGTGATCACTGGGCTTTCCGGGTCGGGCAAGTCATCGCTGGCCTTCGATACGATATATGCCGAGGGGCAGCGCCGCTACGTGGAATCACTATCGGCCTATGCGCGTCAGTTCCTGGACATGATGCAGAAGCCGGATGTGGATCACATTTCAGGCCTGAGTCCCGCGATTTCGATTGAGCAGAAGACGACGTCGAAGAATCCTCGATCGACTGTTGGCACTGTGACTGAAATCTACGACTACATGCGTCTGCTCTTTGCCCGCGTGGGTACACCCTATTCGCCTGCCACTGGCAAGCCGATCGAGGCGCAGCAGGTGCAGGACATGGTGGACCGCATCATGACGATGGAGGAGGGGACGCGCGCCTATCTTCTGGCCCCCATCATCCGCGACCGGAAGGGTGAGTACCGCAAGGAGTTCCTGGAGCTGCGCAAGCAGGGCTTTCAGCGTGTGAAGGTCGATGGCGAATTCTATGAACTGGACGAGCCGCCGACGCTGGACAAGAAGTTCCGCCATGACATTGACGTGGTGGTAGACCGGATCGTTGTGCGCGAGGGGCTGGAAACGCGTTTAGCAGATTCGCTGCGGACGGCGCTGGATTTGGCCGATGGGATTGCGATCCTTGAGACGGCTCCGAGCGAAGGTGAACCGGAGCGTACGACTTTTTCCGAGAAATTCGCCTGTCCGGTGAGTGGCTTCACGATCCCCGAGATTGAACCACGCCTGTTCTCGTTCAACGCGCCGTTTGGGGCGTGCCCGTCCTGCGACGGGTTGGGGCATGAGTTGTTCTTTGACGAGCGGTTGGTGGTGCCGGACCAGACGCTGAAGGTCTATGACGGAGCATTGGCGCCATGGCGCAAGGGGAAGTCTCCGTACTTCCTGCAGACCATTGAGGCGATTGCGGCCCACTACGAGTTCGACCCGCAGACCAAGTGGAAGGACCTGCCAGCGCATGTGAAGCAGGTGTTCCTGTACGGCTCCGGTGATGAGGAGATCCCGTTCCGGTATGACGAGGGCGGGCGCGTTTATCAGGTGACGCGCGTGTTCGAGGGGGTGATCCCCAATATGGAGCGCCGCTATCGCGAGACGGATTCCAACTGGATCCGCGAGGAATTCGAGCGCTACCAGAACAACCGTCCTTGTGGCGATTGTGGCGGGTTCCGCCTGCGGCCCGAAGCGTTGGCGGTGAAGATTGGGCCACGAGACGAGCCGGATCGGCTGCTGCACGTCGGCCAGGTGGTCGAGATGTCGATCCGCGAGGCCTTTGACTGGTGTCAGACTGTGCCGGAGCATCTGACAGACCAGAACAACGAGATTGCGCGCGCCATTCTGAAGGAGATCCGCGAGCGGCTTGGGTTCCTGAATAATGTGGGTCTTGAGTATCTTACGATGTCACGCTCAAGTGGCACGTTAAGTGGTGGCGAAAGTCAACGCATTCGGCTGGCCTCGCAAATCGGGTCCGGTTTGACCGGTGTTCTCTATGTGTTGGATGAGCCGTCGATTGGTCTGCATCAGCGAGACAACGACAGGCTTTTGGGTACGCTCAAGAACCTGCGGGACCAAGGCAACACCGTCATTGTCGTTGAGCATGACGAGGAGGCCATTCGCGAGGCGGACTATGTCTTCGACATTGGTCCGGGTGCCGGTGTGCATGGTGGGCAGGTCGTAGCGCATGGGACGCCGGATGTGCTGGCCGCCAGCGGGTCCATTACGGGCGACTATCTGTCTGGTAAGCGAGAGATCGCGGTGCCGACAGAGCGTCGCAAGGGTAAGAAGGGCAAGAAGAAGGTCACAGTCGTCAAGGCGACGGGCAATAACTTGCAAAACGTGACTGTCGATTTCCCACTGGGCAAATTTGTCTGTGTGACGGGCGTGTCGGGTGGGGGCAAGTCCACTCTGACGATTGAAACGCTGTTCAAGACGGCATCGATGGCACTGAACGGTTCGCGCCAGACATCTGCGCCCTGCGAGACGATCAAGGGGCTAGAGCATCTGGACAAGGTGATCGACATAGACCAACGGCCCATCGGGCGCACCCCACGTTCGAACCCGGCGACCTATACCGGGGCCTTCACGCCCATTCGCGACTGGTTTGCGGGGCTGCCGGAGGCCAAGGCCCGCGGCTATAAGCCGGGACGTTTTTCCTTCAACGTGAAGGGCGGGCGGTGCGAGGCCTGTCAGGGTGATGGTGTCATCAAGATCGAGATGCACTTTCTGCCGGATGTTTATGTCGAGTGCGAGACGTGCAAAGGCGCGCGGTACAACCGTGAAACGCTAGAGATCAAGTTCAAGGGCAAGTCCATTGCTGATGTGCTGGGTATGACGGTCGAGGATGCGCAGGGGTTTTTCCAGGCGGTCCCGTCGATCCGCGAAAAGATGGATGCGCTGATGCGTGTGGGCCTTGGTTACATCAAGGTGGGACAGCAGGCGACGACCTTGTCGGGGGGCGAGGCGCAGCGGGTGAAGTTGTCGAAAGAGCTTTCGAAACGGTCGACTGGCCGGACGCTCTATATCCTCGATGAGCCAACCACAGGGCTGCACTTCGAAGATGTACGCAAGCTGTTGGAAGTGCTGCATGAATTGGTGGATCAGGGCAACTCGGTCGTAGTGATCGAACACAATCTGGATGTCGTGAAGACCGCCGACCACATCATCGATATCGGACCCGAGGGTGGCGATGGCGGCGGGCAGGTGGTTGCGACAGGGACGCCGGAAGAGGTCGCCGAGGTGGCTGAGAGCCACACGGGCCATTACCTCAAACCGATGTTGGCACCGCGCAAGGTCGCGGCGGAGTGAAATATCCCCAAGCGTCTTGAATGTTAATCTGATTAACACCATCTCATCTTCGTATTCATATCGGGAGAGTGAAGATGAGGCGACCTTTGTACGTCGTGTCGGCTGTCTGTGCGGTTGCCTTGGCGACCCCGCTGGCCGCTCGCGAAACAATTCATGACTTTTCAGGTTTTACCAAGATAATCGCCGCTGATGGTGTGACGGTCCGGGTGTTTTCAGGCTCGGACTACCGCGTTGTGTCCGATGTCTCTGGCACTGCGCGTGAACGCCGCTTGTTCGTGGAACAGGATGGCGATACGTTGTCGATCAAGCGCCAGGGTGGATCGTCGATGATCCTCATGGGGATGGCCGATTACTATACCGTCACGGTGCATATGCCAGAGTTGACGTCGATCATTGGCAGTCGCGGGGTTGATGTCGAAGTATCAGGCACGTTTACCGATGCGTTCGAAGCAATGAGCAGCAGTGGTGCCGATGTCGATGTTGACGGGTTGGACACCGAAACGGTGTTCCTCAAGGCCAGCTCGGGCTCGGACCTGGACGTGCGCGGCTCCTGCGGATCCCTTGTGGTCGAGGCCTCCAGCGGGTCGAATATCGACGCCGAAGACCTTGAATGCCGGGACGCACATGCAAGAGCCTCCAGTGGATCGGATATCGAGATTCATGTCTCTGGCGCCCTGTTTGCAAGGGCATCCAGTGGCGGTGACATAGATGTCGAAGGCGCGCCGATGGATGTCAAAGTCAAGGAAAGCTCGGGCGGACAAGTGAGTTTGCCGGGGTCCTGAACACCGGCGTGGTTGACCTTTGGATGAGTGTTCGAAGGGCAGGGCGGATGCGCGGCTTGGGACAATGTACATCACCGATGTGCACCCTGTAGCAGCCGCAATAGAGACATCTTAAAAAAAGTCTGATTGTTTTGGTCAGAATGCCACATTTAAAGCGGTCTGTTGCCTCTTATCTGATGGGAAACCGTTGATGGAGCCACACAAACATGACCACGACAACCACCAACCCGACGCCGCCGTCGCGTTTTCTGCGGACCGGGATGCGGAGGATATCCGAGGCCGCGCCACCATGTTGTCTGCCGTGGTTGGCCCGGAACTTCGTGTTCTGTTGGTCATACTGGCGTTGGTCGTCGCGTGGGGGCTGGCCATCGCGACATGGGACTATCCGCCCTGATCGTCGTCGCCTTGTGTCTGGTGCCCGTGATGTTCGGGGTCTTGCTGCTGATCACCGTCGGGAAATAGGGGTCAGTCGCGCCCCCGGGTTTCGAACCGGGGTAGCATTGCGCTGAAATCCTTACCCAGCCCACCTTCATTTTCGACAAACTGGCGGTAGAGTTCAAGCGCGCGTTGCCCCATCGGCGTGTCCGCGTCGACAGCCTCAGCCGCCTGCTGGCTCAGCCCGAGGTCTTTCAGCATCAGTTCTGCTGCGAAGCCGGGGGTGTAGCCATTGTCCGCGGGGCTTTGCGGGCCAACGCCCGGGGCAGGGCAATAGGCGTTCATCGTCCATGAATAGCCCGATGATGTGCTGACCACGTCGAACATCTTTTGCCGATCCAGCCCCAGCTTGTCGGCCAGTGCAAAGGCTTCGCAGGTGGCGATCATGGTGGCGCCCAGGATCATGTTGTTGCAGATCTTGGCCGCCTGACCTGCACCTGCGTCACCGCAATGCACGGCCTTCTGGCCCATGATGTCGAAGAGGGGCTTGGCGGCTTCGAAAGCCGCGGTGCTGCCGCCCGCCATGAAGGTGAGCGTTCCACCGGCAGCGCCGCCAATGCCACCTGACACCGGCGCATCGACACAGCCCAGCCCGGCAGCATCCGCCTGTTCGGCGACCGCACGCGCGCTTTCCACATCAACGGTCGAACAGTCGATCAGCGTGGCGCCCGCTTTCATCGCCGGGATCACGTCGGCGGCTACCGCGCGCAGGATGTTTCCGTTCGGCAGCATCGTGATGACAATGTCCTGATCAGCGGCCGCCTCTGCTGCGCTTGAGGCGTTCGTGACCCCTTCGGCCGTGGTTCCGGCCACGTCGAACCCGGTCACCGTATGCCCGGCCTTGGCAAGGTTCGCGGCCATCGGGGCACCCATATTGCCCAGCCCAACAAATCCGATCTTCATGCCCGTTCCTCCCAGTTTGAGTGCCATGTCCCCAAGCGGCATCAGCATCTTGCTGACCGCTGTGGGCGGGACCGTGCCGTCGGCGTATTGCCATTTCGGTGTGCGGTCCTTGTCTATGATGGCCGCCCTGATCCCTTCAAGGAAGTCACCATGCTCCATTGCTCGGGCGGTGAAACGGTATTCAAGGTCCAGCGCCTTGTCCAAGGTCAGCGATGGACCGCGCAGGCGGTGCAGGGCTTCGATGGTGCACGCCATGGAGAGGGGGCTGTTGCGGCCCATGCGCTTGCGTGTACCGCGGGCAAAGTCGCTGTCCTCGTCCCGCAGCGTGGTCAGCACATCGTTGAGGGACGCGCCATGAAAGTGCTTGTCGATGTCAGGCATTGCTTGTTGAAGCGGTCCGGGGGCGGGGTCCGTGGCGGCGGCAGCGATACAGGATGTGTCGCCCGTCGCCTCAAGCGTGGCAATCAGGGTGGGCCAATGTGCTTCGGCCACGTAGTGGTCGGCGAAGCCAGCGAAGATCGCGTCGCTTGCATTCATCCGCGCGGCGGTCGTGCCCAGGTACTCCCCCAGGCGACCCGGGGCGAGGGCAAGCATTAGCGACCCGCCCACATCCGGAACAAGTCCGATGCCGCATTCGGGCATGGCGATCTGGCTGCTGTCGCCCACGACGCGGTGCGACCCGTGGCAGCCGATGCCGACGCCGCCGCCCATGGTGAACCCTGGCAGGAAGCTGACCACCGGCTTGGGGTAGTGAAAGATTTTGTGGTTCAGGCGGTATTCGTCGGCCCAGAATTTCTGGCCGTAGGCATAGTCGCCCTTGGTCCCAGTTTCGTAGAGTTCGGCAATGTCACCGCCCGAACAGAAGGCGCGGTCGCCGATCGCGTCGAACACCACCACTTCGACACTGTCATCGCTGCGCCATGCGTCCAATGCCGCTTCGATGGCGAGGCACATCTCATAGGTCATCGCGTTGAGCGCTTGGGGACGCCGCAGGGTGATCCGGCCCGCGCGCCCGGTGATGCGGATGGAGATGTCGGTCATGGCAGGGCCGCCGTGCAGATGATTTCGATGTCGTAGCCTTCGCCACCAATCTGTACCTCTCCGCACGACCGGGCGGGGGCCGTACCAGCGGGCACCCATGCGTCCCAAACCTCGTTGATGGCGTCATAGTCGGATATGGAGGCGAGCCAGATGGTCACGGACAGCAATCGGGTTTTGTCAGTGCCTATGGCGGCAAGGTGATGATCGACCTTGGCCAGCGCTTCGCGAGTTTGGGTCTGGATCGGTGCAAAGGCGGTACCACATTGCCCGGCAAGATAAGCGGTTTGACTGTGCACAACCGCCTGGCTCATCCGTTTGTCCGTGTCGAAGCGCTTGATGCCGGTCATCGGTTCTTCAACATGTCGCGCGCCACGATCACACGCATGATTTCGTTGGTACCTTCGAGGATCTGATGCACGCGCAAATCGCGGACCAATTTTTCGATACCGTAATCCGCCAGATAGCCATAACCGCCGTGCAATTGCAGGCATTGGTCAACGACCTTGGACCCAGCGTCGGTTACGAACTTCTTGGCCATGGCGCAGAATTTGGTGGCATCAGGCGCGCCGTTGTCGAGCTTCCATGCGGCTTGGCGCAGGAAGGTGCGGGCGGCTTGCAGTTCGATCTCCATATCCGCGAGGCGGAATTGCAGGCCCTGGAACTGGTCGATGGGCTGACCAAACGCCTTGCGCTCGCCCATATAGGCCAGCGTCACATTCAAAGCCGTCTGTGCAGCGCCGAGAGAACAGGCGGCTATGTTCAGGCGGCCGCCATCCAACCCCATCATTGCGTATTTGAAACCCTGACCTTCTTCCCCAACCAGATTGCCGCTGGGGATATTGCAATTGTCGAACTGAACCTGCGCGGTGGGTTGGCTGCGCCAGCCCATCTTGTCTTCCAATCCGCCAAAGGAAAGCCCATCGGTTCCGTCTTCCACATAGACGGTAGAGACGCCCTTGGGTCCATCCTCGCCCGTGCGGACCATGCAGACATAGGCGTCGGAGTATCCACCGCCCGAGATAAATGCCTTGGTTCCGTTCAGGGAGTACCCTTCGTTCGTCCGATCCGCCCGCGTGCGCAGGGCGGCGGCATCCGAGCCTGAGCCGGGTTCGGTCAGGCAGTAGCTGAGGACTGTGTTCATACTCAGCACGTCGGGCATCACGCGTGCCTTCAGATCGTCATCCGCAAAACTGTCAAGCATCTTTGCGCACATGTTGTGGATCGACAGGAAGGCCACGACGGAAGGACAGGCCATACTGAGCGCTTCGAACACCAGTGTTGCGTCGAGCCGCGACAGGCCCGCGCCACCCGCGTCCCCCGAGATATAGAGGGAGGCAAAGCCAAGTTCGCCCACCTTGGGCCACAGATCTTTGGGGATGGTGCCGGCGGCTTCCCAGTCGCGGGCGTGGGGTGCAATTTCTGCCTGGCCAAAGGCATGGGCCATGTCGAAAATTGCTGTTTGTTCTTCGGTCAGTGCGAAGTCCATGCTGCCTCCCCTTACGCGATGGCTTGAATTGAACGCACGTTAAATTCCGATGTTTGCAAGACTATTGCAAGGCCCGTCCACCCGCTGGGGCCAAGAGCATTTCCACCGTTGTTTCGGGCTGACCGAGAAGGGTCAGTGCTTCGGCCTCGGACTGCTGGACCATGGGCACTACGGCATCCACATCGTCCCAGGACTTGATGAACAGAGTGCTGAGTTCCCGGCTGATTGGGGTCGGCGCGATGTAGACGACCAGTGATTGAACGCCTGCGTTCGCAAAGCGTCCCGCTTTGTTGGCCTGCATCTGCATGAAACGGACATAATCCTTTTCGTACCCGGTGATCGTGCTGAAATCGACGAGCTGTTTTTGACCGGGCGCATAGTCGGGGTCTGCCAAGTAGACGCGGGTCGCGTCCAACGTGTCATCAATGGCAACGTGGCCAGTATACCGGACCACGACAAGGCCGCGATCCGGAAGGATACGAAACTGTATGGGCATCTTACTCCATTACGGGGATTAAGAATTCTCCGCCTTCCTTAATGCCGGACGGCCAGCGTGCCGTCACTGTCTTCGTACGCGTATAGAACTTAAATGCGTCAGGACCATGTTGATTCAGGTCCCCAAATACGGATTTTTTCCAACCGCCGAACGTATGATAGGCAAGTGGCACCGGAATAGGCACGTTGATTCCGACCATACCAATATTGATTCGGTTCGCAAAATCGCGGGCCGTATCGCCGTCACGGGTGAAGATGGCGGTGCCGTTGCCGTATTCGTGGTCCATGGCAAGGCCGATAGCTTCTTCGTAAGTCTGCGCGCGGACGGTTGTCAGGACAGGTCCAAAGATCTCCTGCTTGTAGATGTCCATGTCCTTGGTCGCACGATCAAAGAGGTGTGGGCCCAAAAAGTACCCTTCTTCGTAGCCCTGCAATTTGAAATCACGCCCATCGACAACCAATTCGGCGCCTTGATCGATGCCGGTCTGCACCAGCCGTTCGATATTGGCCTTGGCGGCAGCGGTCACGACGGGGCCGTAGTCCACGTCATTGCCAGCAGTGTAAGGGCCAACCTTCAGCTTCTCGATCCGGGGCACCAGTTTCTCGATCAGGCGATCAGCCGTCTCATCGCCCACGGGCACCGCGACCGAGATCGCCATGCAGCGTTCGCCTGCGGCACCGTATCCTGCGCCAACCAGTGCATCGGCCGCCTGATCCATGTCAGCATCCGGCATGACGATCATGTGGTTCTTGGCCCCACCAAAGCACTGAACACGCTTCCCGTTTGCGCAGCCGGTGGCATAGATGTATTCGGCGATCGGGGTCGATCCCACGAAGCCTACGGACTGGATCACATCGTGGTGCAGGATTGCGTCCACCGCCTCCTTGTCCCCATTAACCACTTGCAGGATGCCCTTGGGCAGGCCGGCCTCCTCAATCAGTTCGGCCAGCATCAGCGGGACTGACGGATCACGTTCGGACGGTTTGAGAATAAAAGCATTGCCGCAGGCAATGGCGGGCGCGAACATCCACATCGGGATCATCGCGGGGAAGTTGAACGGCGTGATGCCCGCCGTGACGCCAAGGGCCTGGCGCATGGAATACATGTCGATGCCGGGACCCGCGCTGTCAGTGTATTCGCCTTTCAGCAGATGCGGCGCGCCGATGCAGTATTCCACAACTTCAAGTCCGCGCTGCACATCGCCGGCGGCATCCGGGAGAGTCTTGCCGTGTTCGCGGCTCAGCACCTCGGCCAGCTTGTCCATGTCACGATTGAGCAGATCCACGAATTTCATCAAGACGCGCGCGCGTCGCTGTGGGTTGGTCGCCGCCCAGGCCGGTTGTGCCTTGGTGGCAACGTCAACTGCATGAGCCAATTCGCTTGTCGAGGCGAGCGGCACCGTGGCCTGTACCTCACCCGTGGCCGGGTTCATGACGTCAGCAAAACGGCCCGATGTTCCTTTGACGTGGGCACCATCAATGTAGTGGGTCAATTCTTGCATTTGCGTCCTCCGGGGGTGGATGATGTTTTGGTGTTGGCAGCAGGATAGTCTTGCAAAATATCCTGCAAAAGAGGCAAGTGGGCAAAACCATTTTGCATTTTTGCAGACCAAAGGGGTTTTTATGCTGCCACACTGGGACGACCTGCGCTTATTTTTGGCGGTGGCGCGCGCCGAAACGCTTTCGGCGGCGGCCAAGGATGTGCGCAAGGATGCTGCCACGCTTGGTCGACGTGTGGCGCGGCTGGAACAGGATCTTGACGTGGTCCTGTTTCGCAAATCGCCTCAGGGATATGCGCTGACCGATGTGGGGGCGCAGTTGCTTGAACGGGCAGAGGCTGCCGAGGCTGCCATGCGTGCAGCGACAGAAGGAATATCGGGGGCAGGGCACGCGAAGGCAGAGACGGGGCTGACAGGACAAGTGCGTATCGGGGCACCGGACGGGTGTGCGAATTACGTCCTGCCGCAGGTCTGCGCTGCATTGGGCCAGACGCATCCGGCGCTTGATATTCAGATCATTGCCTTGCCACGCGTGTTCAACCTGTCCAGACGTGAAGCCGACCTTGCCATAGGTGTCAGCGCCCCCACTGCGGGGCAACTGACGGTCCAGCGCATTACGCAGTACCGTCTGCATCTTGCTGCAAGCGATACCTACCTGGCCAGTGCCCCCAGCCTAAAAACCATGGCGGATCTGCATGCACATCGGATCGTTGGGTACATCCCTGACATGATCTTTGACCGAGAACTGGACTATTTGGCGGATGCCGGAGTCGCACGGGTGGCACTGGCCTCGAATTCGGTTGCGGTGCAGCTGAATCTGTTACGGCGCAGCGCAGGCATAGGCGTGGTGCATGACTTTGCATTGCCGTTCGCCCCTGGTCTTCGTCGCGTGCTCCAGACCGAGATGTCGCTGTCACGCAGCTTTTTCCTGATCCGGCACCAGTCGGACACGCGTGACCGAAGGTTGAACCAGTTTGCCGAGCTTCTGGTGCAGGGGGTCCGTGCTGAAATCACGAAGCTTGAGGGTATTATAAATTAAGATCAAGGTATTGGGAGGCTATCTTCATGTTTGATACTCATGTCGATTGGACGTAGCTATCGCAGCATTTCAACCGGCAGTGGATCGCCGGGCGACGTTCGTACACTTGACAGACAGGGCCTTGGCGGCAGACGCTGAGTTATGCCGCAGTATTGACGAGGTCCAGACCCATGCTTGTGCACCAGATTCTCAAGTCCAAATCCGACGATGCCGTTGTCACGGTTCAACCCGGAACGCAGGTGTCCGAAGCGGCCAAGATCCTTGCCGAGCGCAGGATCGGGACAGTCGTCATCTCAACAGATGGGCTAACGGCCGAGGGTATCCTGTCGGAGCGCGACATCGTGCGGGTTCTGGCCAAGCGGGGTGGCGCCATCCTGAACGAGCCGGTGGACAACTTCATGACGTCGAAGCTGGTGACATGCCAGCGCGACGACAAGGCGGATGATATCTTGGCCCAGATGACCGAAGGTCGATTTCGCCACATGCCCGTCGTCGAGGACGGTCAATTGGTCGGGCTGATCACGCTGGGTGACGTGGTCAAGGCGCGACTGACCGAATTGGCGATGGAGAAGGAAGCGCTTCAAGGTATGATTATGGGTCATTGACCAGACGCTTGCGTCCTGTTTGCTTGCAATCGCGTGTCTGAAATGCTGCATTGCGGCCAAGACGACTGACGGAGCCGCCCATGCGCATCGGCCTTTACCCTGGCACCTTTGATCCCATCACGCTGGGGCATATCGACATCATTCGGCGGGCGAGCCCCATGGTCGACAGGTTGGTGATCGGCGTTGCCATCAACCGCGACAAGGGCCCGCTGTTTCAGTTGGAAGAGCGCGTTGCCATGATCGAGGCGGAATGCGCCAAACTGAGTGCGCAAACCGGCACCGAGATCGTGGTCCACCCCTTTGAAAACCTACTTATCGATTGCGCCCGGGATGTGGGCGCGCAGCTGATCATCCGCGGTCTACGGGCTGTGGCCGATTTTGAGTACGAATTTCAAATGGTTGGCATGAACCGCAAGCTTGATGACAGCATCGAAACCGTATTCCTGATGGCCGAGGCCGAACATCAGGCGATTGCATCGAAGCTGGTGAAAGAGATCGCGCGACTTGGCGGCGACGTCAGCAAGTTCGTGACCCCGCTTGTCAATGACGCTTTGAAAGAGCGGTTTGGCTAGGGACCATTGTCAGACGTGTGAGAGTGGCGGCCATGTGGAACGAAATATACGTTTGATAACATCCCTCCAATGTCTGCTAATCACGTGGTGTCAAATGTATTCCCGCGATGGTGCAGCGCACCGAGCCTCCTGAGAGCTCAATAGTTGGTATCTTCAGCGCAACCAACGTCGCGCTATTGGAAATCTGGGCCTTTTGATTTGGGGTCAATGCGTTCAACGCCGTCTCAGAGAGAGCGAGAACGCGGCCTGCAGAACCTTGCAGCTCAATGGCATTCCCCGCGAACTTGCTGATCTGATCGTCGCTTAATTCGATGATGATACGGCTTGATTGGCCTAGACGATGCAGCACCTCATCTCGACGTGCGCTGTCTTTGATCATGCAGCTTCCGATCATTGCGAATTCGGTCGCGATGCACATCAACACATTGGTATGATACACGGCCCGACCTTGTGCATCAGCTGCGTGAAATGCCATCGGCTCATAGTTGAAATGTGTGCAAAATCGTTCCAGCGCGATCTGGCTGGTCCGGTCTGATTTAACCGCATAGGCAATCCTGTCTACGTGATCGAGAACCATCGCTCCTGTGCCTTCAAGGTAAAGCCCATCATGTTCTAGTCCGGAGTAATCCAATATATCCTGCACACGGAATTTGGTCTTAAGCATGTCCAAGATGTCAGAGCGGCGTTCCAACCTACGGTTCGGGGCCATCATGGGGTAGACCGCGATTTGACCGCCAACATGGGTGGAAAACCAATTGTTCGGAAACACGCAGTCGGGTGTTCTGGGGTCATCTCCGTCGAACAGATGCACATCGACCCCATGGGATCGTAACGTATCTGCTGCTTGCGTCAGTTCCTGATATGCCCTGTTCGCATCGTCGGCTGAGGACGGAATTGCAGACTGGAAGGCATTGTCGAATGTTTCCGAGTTTACAGCGAAATGATGAGGGCGCACCATCACAACAGATGATGGCGCTTGTAGGCTCTTGGAAATGGTCACGGGGTTTCTCCTGTCAGATGACCGGTGTTTTTACTCTTCATAATGCGGTGGCAACGCTCAAATAGATGTCTTTTTGCTAGGTATTCATGCAAAATGCATGAAGCAATCCTAACTTTTGTGGATTCATGGAACCCGATAAGCCTGAAAAATACAGATTTGATGATCTTGACCGCCGACTGGTTGCGCTGCTCATGCGTGATGGGCGTGCGCCGGTTGCGAAGCTGGCGGATATTTTGAATGTGTCGCGTAGCACGGTGCAAAACCGCCTCGACCGCATGTTGCAGTCCGGTGCATTGCTTGGCTTCACCGCGCGGGTGCGTGAAGACTACGAAGACGGCCAGATCAATGCGATGATGATGATCAAGATATCCGGAAAAAGCACCACGCAGGTCATTGCAAACCTGCGTCGTTTGCCGGAGCTGCGTCGCGTTCATACGACCAGCGGGAAGTGGGATCTGGTCGCGGAAATCCGTGTCCAGACCCTGGCAGAATTTGACCGAACGCTGCGAGAGGTTCGGCAGATCAACAATATTGAAACCAGCGAGACGAGCATTTTACTGACAAGCGTCTGAGCGATGGGTGGCCATTCGAACAGGTTGCAGCATTGTAAAATGGGGCTCAGAGCGGCCACCGATCTACGCCCTTTGCAACACCACCCCCGGCTCTGGCGCTTCAAACAAAAAGGCGCCCTTGCGAGCGCCTTTTCCAATTCGACTTTGAAATGCCGTTACAGGTACTTGCCCATTTCCACAGCCGTGTCGCCCATGCGGTTTGAAAAGCCCCATTCGTTGTCGTACCAGCTGAGGATACGAACCATGTTGCCGTCCATGACCTTGGTCTGGTCTGTGGCAAAGATCGATGAATGCGGGTCGTGGTTGAAGTCCATCGACACCAGTTTCGCGTCGGTCACACCCAACACGCCCTGAAGCGGGCCGGAGGCGGCGGCGGTAGTCATGGCGGCGTTGATCTGCTCAACGGTCACGTCACCATTCACTTCGATGGTCAGATCGACGCACGACACGTTGGGTGTGGGTACACGGATGGCCACACCGTCCAGCTTTCCGTTCAATTCGGGCATCACAAGACCCACGGCCTTGGCCGCACCGGTCGAGGTTGGGATCATCGACAATGCCGCAGCACGGGCGCGGTAGAGATCCTTGTGCATCGTATCGAGCGTCGGCTGATCGCCGGTATAGCTGTGAACGGTGGTCATGAAGCCACGCTTGATGCCGAACTGGTCGTGCAGCACCTTGGCGACGGGCGTCAGGCAGTTTGTGGTGCAGGACGCATTCGATACGATCACATCGTCGCCCGACAATGTGTCATGGTTCACGCCATATACAATTGTCTTGTCGGCACTCTTGCCGGGGGCCGAGATCAGCACGCGGCTGGACCCGTTTTCAAGATGGGCCTGACACGCCTCTTTCGAGGTGAAGATGCCGGTGCATTCCAGCACGATGTCCACGTGAGCCCAAGGCAGGTCAGCCGGGTTGCGCTCTGCCGTGACCTTGATTGGGCCATGGCCCACATCGATGCTGTCGCCAGAGACTTTCACGGTCGCCGGGAAGCGGCCATGCACGCTGTCGTACTGCAGCAGGTGGGCGTTCGTCTCGACTGGTCCAAGGTCGTTGATCGCGACCACTTCGATATCTGTCCGACCGCTTTCGACGATCGCGCGTAGCACGTTGCGCCCGATGCGTCCGAATCCGTTGATTGCAACTTTGATGGCCATGGTATCCCCCATGTCTGGTGTCAGAGTGATGTCTGAACGCGGTCCCAGGGATCGGGGCTGCGCCGTTACCGCTAACAAATGCAAAGCAGCGCGTTTGTCAACCGGGGATGCCGGTCAAATCTGTGCGACGCATGCAGCGCAAGTCATCGCCAGAAGGCGATCCATTCCAGAAGCTCCGCGAATTTCTTACCCAGGAAAATCAGGTGCTGCATGCCGTAGAGGAAGACATCCACGGCAATCGCACCGACGATCAGCAGGGCGAGGAGAAAAGCGATGCGGTTGGTCATGAGGATGCGTCACAAAGAAAAAGGGCAGGGCCGTTGTGACAGCCCCACCCGATGCTTGCAACCTGTGGCGTTGTTCAGGTCAGGCGGCCCATGGCAACAGCCACGTCGGCCATGCGAACCGAGAACGCCCACTCGTTATCGTACCAAGCCAGAACCCGCACCATCCGGTTGCCCACCACCTTGGTCTGGTCGGGGGCAAAGATGGACGAGTGTTCGGTGTGGTTGAAGTCGATGCTGACCTTGTGCTCATCATCATAGGCCAGCACGCGGCCCATGGGGCCAGCGGCGGCCTCGGCCACGGCAGCGTTGACCTCTTCGATGGTCACGTCGCGGCTTGCTTCGAATGTCAGGTCTACGGCGCTGACATTCGGGGTTGGCACGCGCATGGCGGTACCGTCCAGCTTGCCAGCGAGGTTGGGCAGCACTTCGCCCAGAGCCTTGGCCGCACCGGTTGAGGTCGGGATCAAAGCCATGGCCGCCGCACGTGCCCGGTAGAGATCACTGTGCCGACGGTCGAGCGTTGGTTGGTCGCCCGTGTAACTGTGAATGGTGGTCATCACGCCGCGCTCGATACCAAAGGCGCGGTCCAAAACCTTGGCCAAAGGGGCAAGGCAGTTCGTTGTGCACGACCCGTTCGAGATCATACGGTCATTGGCGGCCAACTGCTCGTCGTTCACGCCGAAGACAACCGTCTTATCTACATTCTTGCCAGGAGCGGACAGCAATACCTTCTTGGCACCGCGTTCCATATGCACCTTGGCCTTTTCGCCGTCGTTGAACTGGCCTGTGCATTCCAGCACCACGTCAACGCCGGTCCAGTCCAAGTCGTTCATGTCATAGGTCGACATCATGCGTATCGGGCCGCGGCCCAGATCCATCGAGTCATTGGTCAGTTTGACCTCGTTCGGGAAACGGCCATGCACGCTGTCATACTTGATCAGGTGGGCTGCCGTTTCCAGCGGGCCGGTCGCGTTCACAGCGACCACGTCGATGTCGTTGCGCAGCGAGGTTGCGATATGGCTGAGGGTGCAGCGCCCGATGCGTCCAAACCCGTTAATGCCGACTTTGATGGTCATGGTTCTGGTTGTCCTTCCGCTGGGGCAGCATGAATGTCGTCAGCGTGATAGCTGCTGCATTGCGGCGTGAGAAGGGGAAAAGAGACTAATAATCAGAGTGTTAGCGATAACCGTGTTCCATTGTATGCAGTTCGCGCTAACAGTATGCGGAACCGCAACACTGTGTTATGCGCTAACGGAAGGACAAAACGAGGGAACGGGCGAAATGAGCGGACTTTTGGCTCTTTTGGACGACGTTGCGGGAATCGCCAAAGTGGCGGCCGCATCGGTGGATGATGTGATCGGACAGGCAACCAAGGCGGGTGCCAAGGCGGCCGGGGCCGTTATTGATGATGCCGCAGTGACGCCAAAATATGTGCATGGGTTCGCGGCTGATCGCGAATTGCCGATCATCTGGCGCATCGCCAAAGGGTCATTCAAGAACAAGCTCGTCTTTCTGCTGCCCATCGGGCTGGCTCTTTCAAACTTTGCACCGTGGGCGATTCCACCGCTGTTGATGCTGGGAGGCGCCTATCTCTGCTTCGAAGGGGCAGAGAAGGTGGCGCACGTTTTGGGCTGGGGTCACGGGCACGAGGACTACGCAGGCAAGGAAGCAGAAGTACAGGACCCTGCGCATCTTGAGGAACAGAAAGCCCAAGGCGCCATCAAGACGGATTTCATCCTGTCGGCGGAAATCATGACCATCTCTCTGGCCGCGATTCCCCCAAGCAATTTCTGGATGGAGGCGGCCACACTGGCCGCCGTTGCCATCATGATCACGGTAGCGGTCTACGGATCTGTGGCGCTGATCGTGAAAGCGGACGATGCCGGCCTTGCAATGGCCGACCGGGGGCGCTTTGGCTTGACACGTGCACTGGGGCGCGGACTGGTCAAGATCATGCCGGGCTTTATGAAGCTGCTGACCATCGTGGGGACGGCGGCCATGCTCTGGGTTGGTGGATCCATCATCGTGCATGGGCTTGCCGAGATGGGCTGGCACGGACCCGAAGAGGTGATCTATGGCCTTGGCAAGTCTGTTGGTGCGATGTTCGAGGCGGCGTCGGGCTTTGCCTCGTGGATCACCAAGGCAGCTGTTGATGGCGTGCTGGGCCTTGCCCTGGGGTTCGTGTTGATCCCAGTTGGTGAGAAAGTGATTACGCCGATCTGGCGCGGCGTATCGTCAAAGCTTGCACGCTCCTGATCTCTGCTCGGCTTGGTCGTACCCGGGTTTAGCTTCAGTTACCCAACCGTTTCCGCATGCGGTTTCGCGCCGTTTGTGGCGCTTTCATCAGCGCCATCTTCAGTCTGATCGTCTGTGGACGGGCATTCAGGGGGCGACAAGGGCGCCCCGGGCCGTATCGCGATAACCAATGCCAACATGAACGCAATGATCGCCCCGCCAAACGCATAAATGATCAGTGCCATCCACCAACCGCTGCCCAGAAGCAACGCCACAGCCGCTGCTACGGCGGCCAGAATGGTGGCAATGATCAATATACCAAGCACGTGCGGCCTTTGGTTTCCCTTCGCTCCCCATTGAAGCTTTTACCAATTCCCGAAACGGTGGCACTCTTTAAATACACTGGTTTTTAGCAGGGGACGTCGCACCCCCTGCTCAATCATATAAGCAAGTTGGCCTTTTCGACCACTGCTTGTGCAGTGATTCCAAACTTTTCGAACAAGATGTTCGCTGGCGCAGAGGCGCCAAAGTCGTCCATGCCTATAAAATCAGCTTTATTCGCCTTTCCACGCTCACCCAGCAGCCACCGATCCCAACCCTGGCGCACGGCTGCTTCGATTCCAATGCGGACAGGACCGGCAGGCAGGACCTTGCGGCGATAGCTTTCGTCCTGCTGCGCGAACAGTTCCATGCAGGGCATCGAGACGACGCGGCAGCCGATCCCGGCATCTTGCAGCTTGGCACGGGCATCCATCGCGATGGACACTTCAGACCCGGAGGCGATCAGGATGACCTGACGCTTGCCCTCGGCCTCGGCCAGAACATAGGCGCCCTGGGCCGTCAGGTTCTTCAGCTTGTGCTCTGTGCGTACTGTCGGCAGGCCCTGACGGGTCAGGGACAGGACCGACGGCGTTTCAGTGGATGACAGCGCAAGTTCCCAGCTTTCAGCGGTTTCCACCGCATCGGCAGGGCGGAACACCATGGTGTTCGGTGTCGCACGGCTGATCGCCAGATGCTCGACCGGTTGGTGGGTCGGACCATCTTCGCCCAGACCGATACTGTCATGGGTCATGACAAACACCGTGGGGATTTTCATCAGGGCTGCCAGACGCATGGCGGGGCGGGCATAGTCGGTAAAGCACATGAACGTGCCGCCATAGGGGCGAATGCCACCGTGGAGGGCCATGCCGTTCATGGCCGCGGCCATGCCGTGCTCGCGAATGCCCCAGTACACATAGCGGCCGCCACGGTTGTCCGTGTCGAACACGCCCAAATCACCCGTCTTGGTGTTGTTCGAGCCGGTCAGGTCAGCCGATCCACCTACAGTCTCGGGCATCACCGGGTTGATGACCTCCAGCGCCTTTTCAGATGCAGCGCGTGTCGCCAACTTGGGCGCGCTTTCCGACATCTGTTTTTTGAAGGCCTTGACGGTGGCCGACAGTTTCCTAGGCACCTCGCGGGCGAGGGTCCGGTTGAACTGCGCTTGCTTGGAGCCTGAGATGGACGCAAACCGTTCGTCCCATGCCGCGCGGGCTTCAGCGCCGCGAGTGCCAATAGCCTCCCAAGCGGCTTTGACATCGACGGGCACGTCAAACGGTCCCGTGGTCCAGCCATAGGCGGCCTTGGCGTCTTGCAGCTGCGTCTGATCGGTCAGCGCGCCGTGGCCCTTGGACGTATCCTGTGCCGCATGACCCAGTGCAATATGCGTCTTGCAGGCAATCATGGTGGGCTTTTTCTGTGTCTTTGCCTTGGTGATCGCGGCGTCAATTGCCTCCGGATCGTGGCCGTCAATCTCGATCACGGCCCAGCCCGCAGACTTGAAGCGCTGCGGCTGGTCGGTGTTGTCTGCCAGTGACAGCGGCCCATCAATCGTGATGTTGTTGTTGTCCCAGAAGACAATCAGCTTGCCCAGTTGGTGACGGCCAGCAAGCGTGATGGCTTCCTGGCTGACACCTTCCATCAGGCATCCATCCCCTGCGATGGCATAGGTATAGTGATCGACAACCTTCTTGCCGTATTGGGCGCGCAGGATTTCCTCGGCCATGGCAAAGCCCACAGCGTTCGAAACGCCTTGGCCTAGTGGGCCAGTGGTGGTCTCGATCCCCTTGGCGTGGCCATATTCCGGGTGGCCTGCAGTGATCGCGCCCCACTGGCGGAAGTTCTTGACCTGCTCAAGGGTCATATCCTCGTACCCGGTCAGGTGCAGCAGGGAATAAAGCAGCATTGAGCCGTGACCGGCAGACAGGATGAACCTGTCACGGTCGGGCCAGTCCGGTGCCTTGGCGTCGAATTTCAGGTGCTTTTCGAACAGGACGGTGGCCATATCGGCCATCCCCATGGGCATGCCTGAGTGGCCGGAATTGGCCGCAGCGACGGCATCAAGGGTCAAGGCACGGATGGCGGTGGCCTTGGACCAGTGGTCGGGATGGGCGGTGCGAAGGGCTGTCAGATCCACGGAATTGCTCGTCCTTTGGCATTTGGTTTGAGGCTGCATATCAGGCAAAGACCAAAGATCAAGGCGCTGTGCTCATGCAAATCGGGGCATGAGGCGACAGGCGACGTTTTGCTACATCAAAGCCGCCCCGCAAGTGGTTGATCGCAAAGGGGGGCGCATTTCTCTACCTCTTTGGCTACACTTGGGCGCAACCGGACGGTAAATCGATTCGAACAGTCCGGGCGGATGGAACCAATGCTCCAAGGCGCCAAGAAAAAGGGGACAGGCACGTAAGATGAGCGATATCGACGGATTGCAACAGCGGTTGACCGCTGCGATGGACAGGATCGCCACGGGCCTTGACGGCCTGGACACGGCGGGGGGCGAAGACACCGCAGCCTTGCAGACGGCCCTTGATGATGAACGCGTGGCAAACGCACAGCTGACCGAACGGGTGCGCAAGCTGTCCGAGCGGCAGGATGCGGCCACGTCTGATGTCAAGGCTGCTGCAGATGCTGCGCAGGCCCGGGTAGAGGAGCTGGACCTTGAATTGCAACGCTTGCGCAAGGCCAACGAACAATTGCGCGAGTCAAATGCCGCCTTGCGCACAGCGAACGAAGAAGGGGTGGGCGAGCCGCATCTAATCAACAAATCCATGATGGCAGAGCTTGAAGGGCTGCGCGCTGCACGGGCCGCGGATGTGGCCGAAGCAAGTAGTATCATTGGTGCGTTGACCCCGCTGCTCGACCAGCTGGAAGCTCCGGAAGAGGAGGATGCAGATGCCTGAGGTCACAATCAACATCGGCGGACGCCCGTTTCAGGTTGCCTGCCAGGAGGGCGAGGAAAGCTATCTGCATTCTGCCGCCAAGATGCTGGATGATGAAGCGCAGGTGCTGGCCGATCAGGCTGGGCGCATGCCCGAAGCGCGGATGCTGCTGATGGCGGGCCTGATGCTGGCTGACAAGACGGCAAGTGTCGAAGACCGCGTGACCGAGGTAGAAGCCCAACTGGCCGAGCGTGAGGCGGAACTTGAGGGGTTGCGCACCATGGGCGCGCCAGAGCCTGAACGGATTGAGGTGCCTGTCGTGCCGCAGGCGGTAACTGACACGCTGGCAGAGTTGGCCGCTCGGGCCGAAGCACTTGCCGCGGAAGTGGAAGAGAAAACGGCGTAAGACGCAGCTTGCTGCGTATTCCCGCGAAACAGAAAGAAGGCGTGCCAACCCGGCACGCCTTTTCTCTTTGAACCGTAAGACGCACGTGTCGTGCGCCCGGTTGTTACCCGTTCGCTTCGCGGATCTTGTCCGCCGCGTCTTTGTCATAGGTTACGCCGCTTTCATCAAACAGCGTGTCCAATTCGCCCGAAAGAGTCATCTCGGTGATGATGTCACACCCGCCGACAAACTCGCCTTTGACGTACAGCTGCGGGATGGTCGGCCAATCCGAAAAATCCTTGATGCCCTGGCGGATGTCTTCATCGGCCAGAACGTTCACGTCGGCGAAATCCACGCCCATGTAGTTCAGCACACCGGCCACGCGGCTGGAAAAGCCGCATTGTGGCATCGACTTGGTGCCCTTCATGTACAGCACGACGGGGTTTGCATTGATGGTTTCGGTGATCCGACTTGCGGCGTTGCTCATTCTATTTGCCTTTCTTGTGGAAAGCGCGGTGAAACCGCGCGGCATAGGTTTCATCTTCGGGCATCGCTTGGACATGTGTGCTGGCTTCTGCCATGTAGCCGCTCTTTTTCGCGGTTCCATCCGTTCTGATCTGGTTTACACGCTCCAAAGCGTCGTTGCGTCGGTTGACCTTGTTCACAAGCGTCAGATCAGTCGCTTCCATACCCAACGGTACGACCTTGGTCTGACCCATCTCGTCACGATCAGGACGGCGTGCCGACAAAGGACGCCGCGGTGCCCGCCGAAACGGCATGGTGACAATATGCCAGAAGGCAGTCATCAGGGTGCCTTTGTCGTCAAGGCCAATGCGTGCAACTCTCCATGGCTGCCATCCATCTTGCCCTTCAGCGCCTTGGTGACGGCCCGGTGCTGCTGCACGCGGTTCATGCCGGAAAATGACGCGTCGATCACCTCGGCCGAATAGTGGTTTCCGTCACCCGCTAGGTCCGTGATCGTGATCTTGGCGTCGGGAAAGCTCTCGCGGATCAGGTCTTCGATCTCTTGGGCTTGCATGGGCATCTGGCTGGTCTCCGGCTGGTCTTGCTTACGGATGTAGGCCGCAGGCGGGGTACGCGCAAGCATAAGCGCGCGCAACAACCTGTGCTTAAGTCAGGGTTGTGTTCCCGCAAAGTCACCGCATACGCTTTGCGTGGGATGGAACCAGCAAAAATGGACGGATCGCATGTCGTCGGTTGAAACCGCGCCGGAGCAAGCGCTGGAATGGATCAAAGCAGGCAAGGGCGCGGCCCTTGCGACCGTGATCGAAACATGGGGCAGCGCGCCGCGCCGCGCTGGCGCGCAGATGGTCGTGTCGGCTGACGGCGATATGATGGGCTCCGTCTCGGGCGGCTGCGTCGAAGGGGCCGTCGTGGTCGAGGCGATGGAAACGCTCGAAAATGGCACCCCGCGTCTGCTTGAATACGGGATCAGCGATGGGGACGCCTTTGCAGTGGGGCTGGCCTGCGGCGGCACGATCAAAATCCTCGTTGAGCCGGTGGGGTCGGCGATGCCCGAAGACACGCTTGATGCGCTTGTTACGGCCCGCGCGACGCGCCGACAGGCAGCCTATGTGGTCGACACTGAAAGCTGGGACAGACGGCTGGACTACGACGGGCATGCGGCACGCTTTGCCAAGGACCGCACAGGGATGGAGGAGGATGGCAAGACCTTTGTCGCCATTCACAACCCGCCTTTGCGGCTGGCGATCGTTGGCGGTGTGCACATCGCGCAAGCCCTAGTGCCCATGGCGAAACTGGCGGGCTATGATCCTTACATCATCGACCCGCGTGAAGCCTTCGGTTCGGCGGCCCGTTTCCCGGGAGAACGCGTGATCAATGACTGGCCGGACGAAGCGCTGGCTGAGATTGATGTGGATGCTCGCACAGCCCTTGTATTGCTGACACATGACCCGAAACTGGATGATCCGGCGCTCCATATCGCGTTGAAGTCCGAGGCGTTCTACATCGGCGCGCTCGGTTCGACGCGCACCCATGCCAAACGCTTGGCCCGGCTGGAAGAGGCGGGGTTCACCTCAGACCAGATCGCGCGGATCAAGGGGCCCATTGGACTCGACATCGGTGCGGCAAGCCCGCCAGAGATCGCGGTGTCCATCCTGGCGCAGATGGTCGCAACACTCAGGCAAGGCGCATGAAGTTCGGCCCAAGGCCCGCAGCGGATGCACTTGGCGCGACGCTCGCCCATTCATTAGCGGGTCAGTCCCGTCGCGTGTCCAAGGGAACCGTCCTGACAGATGACGACATTGCAGAACTGACTGCGGCAGGTCACGACACGCTGACGGTCGCGACGCTCGCCCCAGGCGACATAGAAGAAAACAGTGCCGCCGAAGCTCTCGCCGCGGCCGTCGTGCCAACGCCCGAGAAACAAGGCCTGCGTATCACTGCGGCAGGGGCAGGGCGCGTGAACCTCTACGCGACAGGTCCGGGTGTCGTCGCGATTGATGTGGATCGGCTCTCGCGCATTAATGCGGTTGATCCTATGATCACCATCGCCACGGTGCCGCCATTCCATCGCGTCGATGCGCGCACCATGGTCGCCACGATCAAGATCATATCCTACGCCGTGTCGCAGGACGCACTGGACACGGCAACAGCAGATGCGGCCAACGCAATCCGTATCCTGAGCCCACAATATTCAACGGCAACGTTGATCGAAACACAGGTCGGCAACGCCGAACCGTCGTCCAAGGGCCGCGCTGCTTTGACCGGGCGGCTTGACCGCTTGAACGTGTCGCTGACGCCTCGGGTCGTTGTGCCGCATCAGGACGCCCCGCTGGCTCAAGCCGTGGCCGACGCGGAAGGCGAGTTTGTTTTTGTTCTGACTGCATCCGCGACGTCGGACACGCACGACGTCGCACCGTCAGCGGTGCGCGCGGCGGGGGGAAACGTCATCGCCTATGGTATGCCGGTGGACCCAGGCAATCTGCTCTTTTTCGGAACGCATGGCGACAAGCCGGTGATCGGCCTGCCGGGATGTGCGCGGTCGCCAGCCCTCAATGGCGCAGACTGGGTGCTTGAACGGCTGATCTGTGGCGTAACCCTTACGCGGCAGGACATCGCGCAGATGGGGGTCGGTGGCTTGCTCAAGGAAATTCCCACCCGGCCCCGACCGCGAGAGAGCTAGGGCGCAGGCCGTGCTAAGGCACTGCGTGATCTTGCGATTTCGCGGATGCGGCGAAGATTTCTGTTCTCAAGCGCCACCACCCATGCTTAACTTGAGCTCAACAAGAATGCCAAAAGGGAGGATGCCATGGCACAGGTCTCGATGACCGTGAACGGAAAGGCTGCGTCTGGCGAGGTCGAGGGGCGCACATTGCTGTCGTCCTTCTTGCGCGACCAGCTGATGCTGACCGGAACCCACGTGGGCTGCGACACGTCGCAATGCGGCGCCTGCGTCGTTCATGTCGATGGGCAGGCGGTCAAATCCTGCACGATGCTCGCAGTAGAGGCCGAAGGGGCCGAGGTTGCGACGATCGAAGGGCAGGCGAATGCCGACGGCTCACTTAACGTGATCCAGCAGGCATTCCAGGACCATCACGGCCTGCAATGCGGCTTCTGCACACCCGGCATGGTGATGTCGGCGGCGGCATTGCTCAAGGACAACCCTAAACCGTCCGAGCAAGATGTGCGTGAATATCTGGAAGGCAATATCTGCCGCTGCACGGGCTACCACAACATCGTCAAATCGATCATGGCGGCCAGTGGTCAGGACGTATCGGCCATCGCCGCCGAATAACAGGGATTCCGCAGCCCGGATATCCTTCTGGGCTGTCAGTCAGCAGGCGCGCGGGGAGGCGCGCCACGCCAACAGGGAGGAATAATAACATGCCAAAAGACGGAGGCATCGGTGCCAGCAGCAAGCGGCGCGAGGACGTGCGGTTCCTGACAGGGGCCGGAAACTACACCGACGACATCAACATCCGTGGCCAGGCCTATGTGCATTTCTTGCGCTCGGACATCGCCCACGGGACGATCAAAAGCATTGATACCGGCGCCGCTGCGGCCATGCCCGGCGTTGTGCGCATCTTCACCGGTTCGGATTTCGAAGGGGTGGGGGGCATGCCCTGCGGCTGGCAGGTCACGGACAAGCACGGCCAGCCCATGCAGGAACCGGCCCACCCGATCCTGGCCCAAGGCAAGGTCCGGCACGTGGGCGAACCTGTAGCAGCGGTTGTGGCCGACACCCTCGAACAGGCGCGTGATGCTGCCGAGGCCATCGCACTGGACATTGATGAACTGCCCGCCGTGGTGGACATGAAAGCTGCCCTTGCGGACGGATCCACCAAGGTGCATGACGATCTCAACGACAACCTCTGCTACGACTGGGGCTTTGTGGAAGAGAACAAGGACGCCGTGAACAAAGCGTTCGAAAACGCGGCACATGTGACCTCGCTCGAACTGGTCAACAATCGCCTTGTTGCCAACCCGATGGAGCCGCGCGTGGCGTTGGGTGATTATGCCCGCGGCACTGACGACAGCACGCTTTATACGACATCGCAGAACCCGCACGTGATCCGGCTGCTCATGGGCGCATTCGTCCTCGGCATCCCCGAGCACAAACTACGCGTTGTGGCCCCGGATGTGGGCGGCGGTTTCGGCACCAAGATTTTCCACTACCAGGAAGAAGCGTTCTGTACGTTCGCGGCCAAAGCCTGCAACCGTCCGGTCAAGTGGACGTCGTCGCGCAGCGAGGCATTTATCTCGGACGCCCATGGGCGTGACCACGTGACCAAGATCGAATTGGCACTGGACGCAGACAACAACTTTACCGCGCTGCGCACGGAAACCCATGCCAATATGGGCGCGTATCTGTCGACCTTCGCGCCGTCGATCCCGACATGGCTGCACGGCACGCTGATGGCCGGGAACTACAAAACCCCGCTGATTTACGTGAACGTCAAGGCGGTCTTCACCAACACTGTGCCCGTCGATGCCTATCGCGGTGCAGGGCGTCCCGAGGCGACTTTCCAGTTGGAACGCGTCGTGGACAAGGCCGCGCGGGAGTTGGGCGTTGATCCTATCGCGCTGCGCCGCCAGAACTTCATCACCGAGTTCCCCTATGCCACACCGGTCGCTGTCGAATACGACACCGGCGACTATCACGGCACCATGGACAAGCTCGAAGAGATGGGCGACTTCGCCGGGTTCGCGGCCCGCCGTGCGGAAAGCGAGAAAAACGGCAAACTGCGCGGGCTTGGGGTCAACTGCTACATTGAGGCCTGCGGCATCGCGCCATCGAACCTTGTGGGGCAATTGGGCGCGCGTGCGGGTTTGTATGAAAGCGCCACGGTGCGCGTGAACGCCACGGGCGGTCTGGTTGTGATGACCGGCTCGCACAGCCACGGGCAGGGGCACGAGACGTCCTTTGCCCAAGTGGTGGCCGAGATGATCGGTATCGACGAAAACATGGTCGAGATCGTGCATGGTGACACGGCCAACACGCCGATGGGCATGGGCACCTATGGCTCGCGTTCAATCGCAGTGGGTGGTTCGGCCATGGTGCGCGCGACGGAAAAGATCATCAACAAGGCCAAGAAGATCGCGTCCCACCTTCTGGAAGCGTCCGAGGCCGACATTGAGTTGAAGGACGGCGCTTTCTCTGTTGCGGGGACCGACAAGTCGGTCGCCTGGGGGGATGTAACCCTCGCGGCCTATGTGCCGCACAACTACCCGCTTGAGGACATCGAGCCGGGACTTGAGGAAACGGCCTTCTACGACCCGGCGAATTTCACATATCCATCAGGGGCTTATGCTTGTGAAGTTGAAGTAGACCCGGACACAGGAAAGGTGACAATCGAACGGTTTGCGGCGGCTGACGACTTCGGCAACATCATCAACCCAATGATCGTGACCGGTCAGGTCCATGGCGGGATTGCGCAAGGGATCGGGCAGGCGCTGCTTGAAAACTGCGCCTATGACGAAAACGGCCAGCTGCTGAGTGCGTCCTACATGGACTACGCCATGCCGCGCGCCGATGATCTGCCGATGTTCGATGTGGATCATTCCAGCCAGACACCCTGCACCCACAACCCCCTTGGGGTGAAGGGCTGCGGCGAGGCAGGGGCCATTGGGTCTCCTCCTGCGGTGGTGAACGCGGTGGTGGATGCGCTGCAATCGGCAGGCAAGGATGTGATGCATGTCGACATGCCCCTGTCGCCGGATCGTGTCTGGGCGGCGATGCAATAGGTGAAATGGGCAGGACCGGGGGCCAGCCCCCGGACCCCCGGAGTTTACTTGGCAAGATGAAGATGAGCGTTTTGCCGACAGAAAGGACCGAAGATGTACAACTTTGATGTCGTGAAACCGACCCGGATCGCGGATGCGGTCAAGGAGCTTTCGGACAGCACCGAAAGTCAGCCCTTGGGTGGCGGACAGACCCTGATCCCGACCCTGAAGCAACGCTTGGCAAGCCCGGACAAGCTGGTGAGCCTGTCAGCCATCGACGAGATGCAGGGCGTCTGCAAGGGCGATGATGGATCAATCTGCATTGGCGGCGCGACCAATCACGCAACGGTTGCCGCAGAGGCAGGCGATTATCCCGCATTGGCGGCGACCGCCGCGCATATCGGGGACCCGGCAGTGCGCAATCGCGGCACCATTGGCGGGTCTTTGGCCAATAATGACCCGTCAGCCTGCTACCCTGCAGCAGCGCTCGCCTCTGGCGCCACGATCAAGACCAACACGCGCGAGATCGCGGCAGACGATTATTTCCAGGGCATGTTTGCGACCGCACTGGACGAGGGAGAGATCATCACCGAGGTCAGGTTCCCCGTTCCAGAAAGGGCAAACTATCAGAAGTTCCTGCAACCTGCGTCGCGCTTTGCGCTCGTTGGGGTGTTCGTGGCGAAGTATGCCGACGGCGTCCGCGTTGCGATCACGGGGGCCAGCAATGACGGCGTTTTCCGCTGGACCGAGGCCGAGGCGGCACTGTCGTCGAACTTCTCGGCGGCTGCCCTCGACGGATTGAGCCTGCCTGATGGCGATATGATTAGCGATCTGCACGGAACGGGTGAGTATCGCGCGCATCTTTGCGCTGTGATGACCAAGCGGGCCGTTGCTGCAGCGGCGTGAGCCGCGCCTTTGATCATGTATGTAAGGGCTGCCTCATGGCGGCCCTTTTGCATTTTCCCGGCAACCCGCGTGCTGAGGATGTACAATATCAGCGCGCGAATATTGTTGGGTGCGCCAAGGCGGTGAACAGCCTTGGGGACACGCTGCGCGCGCCTATGCAATCCCACTGTCTCGCGCTTGCTATCGCGAAGTGCGAAGGGCCCGACAGCGGGCCAGCCCAATCGTGTTTTGATGACCTGACACTGACCATGCAGCGCTATGCGGAACAGCTTGAACCTCTGTTGGAAATCGAAGTGCCGCGAGATGCGTCAGACACCTTGTGCGCGGCCCGCTACAGCGTAGATACGAACCGCGCGCGTTGCACCCTGGTGGCTGAGTTCGGCCATCTGCGCGCGCTTTTCAATATTGCAAACGCCGCTGGCGTCACGCTTCCCTAGATCGAGCCCGCTTCAACCATGAAATTGTTGGCCGTGCACATCGCGCTGTCGTCCGACGCCAGCCACAGAACCATCCGCGCCACATATACTGGGTCGATCAGGTCGGGCAGGCATTGCCGCGCGCGGTGCGCTTCCAAAGCCTCGGGCGTGGCCCAAAGCTCTTTCTGGCGGTCAGTCATGATCCAACCGGGCACGACCGTGTTGACCCGAATGCGGTGATCGCCCAGATCGCGGGCCATGGTGCGGGTCAGCCCATGCACTGCGGCCTTGGCTGTCGTATAGGCGGGGAAGCCGCCACAGGCTTCCCACCACGAGTTGGAACCAAGGTTGATGATGGACCCACCCCCAGCCTCGATCATGCCGGGGGCCACGGCCTGGATGGCGAAAAACATGTGGCGCAGGTTCGTCTGCATCCGTTCGTCCCAGTATTCCGGGGTCACGTCCTGCCAGTTGTGCCGATCGTCGCGGGCCGCGTTGTTGACCAGCACTGAGAAGGGTCCGTTCTGGTTGGCCAGCTTCGCGATCGCCTCCTGCGTGGCAGCAATGTCGCGCAGATCGCACAGCGCATGGGGGGCACCGGTCGCGTCGGTCACCTGGGCCGATGCGTCTGCATCCCGGTCCAGAAACGCGACCTCGGCGCCTTGCTCGGCAAAGGCCTCGACCGTCAACCGCCCGATACCTGATGCGCCGCCGGTGACCAGAACGGTGGTGTCTTGAAGACTGGGGTAGCGGGCAAAATCTGGCGTGGGTCACCTCTTGTTCCGGGATGCCACGTTGTCTTGCCTCGATCCGGTGACGTCAAGTCACGGTCTTTTGCACAATGTGTCAGCAACGGACCGCTGGAAGGGGCATTGCTTGCGCAGGATCAAGGAAGATTGGTGGCAATCATGTTACGCTGCTCCCGGCAGCGGAGGAGACACACAATGGCCAAATCACCACAGTCCAAAGGTCCCATATCCAACCAACACGACACAGTCGGCGCTATGAGCAACGTTCAGGCGGTGGGCTTGGGAACGCTGAACTGGTTCGGGGCGTCCACCATCGAACGGATGAGCGACATGGGGGCCGAGTGGATGACATTCGTCGCCGAACGTGTGCGCGAGGATGTGGCCCTGCAACACTCGATTTTGCATGCCAAGACTCCGGATGAGTTGCAAAACGCACAGATGGCGTTCTTACAAAAGGCGATGGACCAATATGCAGCGGAAACGGGCAAGATGATCGAACTCAGCTCGAAACTGTTCGAGACGTCCGAGGATGACGAAGGTCCCAGCGATAACGTAAACGTCTGAGCGTATAGCGGCCTACGGCTTGGAATGGCGGTCTACAGGGGCGAAATTGAAAGGGCGCTGCTTCTGCAACGCCCTTTTATCGTTCGGATGGTATCCCGCGTCACTTCTGCGGAAGCGGACCGATCATCATGACCATCTGGCGGCCTTCCATTCTTGGGAAGTTTTCCACCTTGCCGATTTCCTTGGTGTCCTCGGCCACCCGTTCCAGCAACTCGCGGCCCAGATTCTGGTGTGCCATCTCGCGACCGCGAAAGCGCAAGGTGACCTTCACCTTGTCCCCGTTCTCCAGGAACTTGAAGACATTGCGCATCTTCACATCGTAATCATTTGTGTCTGTATTGGGCCGGAATTTGACCTCTTTGACTTCGATGATTTTCTGCTTCTTGCGGGCCTCGGCTTCGCGCTTTTGCGTCTCGTACTTGAACTTGCCGAAATCCATGATCTTGCACACGGGCGGGCTGGCGTTGGGCGAGATTTCGACAAGGTCCAGCCCGACATCCTCGGCCATATCCATGGCGCGGGCGGGCGTTACAACACCGACGTTTTCTCCGTCGGCGCCGATCAGGCGGATTTCAGATGCACGAATCTTGTCGTTGACGCGCGGGCCGGTGTCGCGTTGCGGCGGCGCGTTGTGAGGTCTGCGAGCGATGGTGGTCGTCCTTTGATCGTTCCAAAAATGTGAGGCCAGAACGTAGCCTTTGGCCTGGTTTTCTTCAACCCACAGAATCGGCCATACTGTGCCGAAAACTGCGAATTTCCCCCTTGCACCTTTTCTTAAGCCTGCGCATCTGACACCCGGAACCAAAGACAGGGTCACTATGTTGACCGCTGTGCAAAAAAGGAGTGGGTGATGAGGAATTTAATTTGGATTATCGTGGCGGTCGTGATCGCGGGTGGGGCGTATCTGCTGTACTCGGGCCAGACCCCTCAGGATGTGGCAACGCAAGCAGCGGATGCCGTGAATGCGCCTGAGGCGCTTGAAAGTGCAAGCGACGCCGTCGGTGACGTGGCCGAGGCGACGGAAAACGCTGTGGAAGAGGCCGTGGATGCAGCAACAGACGCGGGCGAAGCGGTGGCAGAAGGTGCAGAGGCTGCGGCCGATGCAGCAACCGACACCGCCACACAAGCGGCGGAAGGCGCAGCAGACGTGGCGGCAGACGCTGTCGAGGGTGTTCAAAGCCTGGCCGAGGATACAGCTGATGCGGCATCCGAAGCGGTGGATGCGGCAACCGAAACCGCAACTGATGCAACGGACGCTGCAACCGATGCAGCGACAGACGCTGTCGAAGGTGCAACAGGCACAGTCGATGCGACAACGGATGCGACAGAGACGGCAACGGATACTACAACCGATTCTGCAGATGCTGCGACCGAAGCGGTGGAAGACGCCGCAACCGAAGCAACTGACACTGCAACCGAAACCACAGGCGAAGCCGCGACAGATGTGGCCACAGATGGCGGCGTCGCTGACCTGCTGACCGTCGATGGCTTCGAGTTCGACAAGGTCGCCGAGATTATCGACAACTCCGAAGTACTGAGCGTCGTGCAGAAAACAACGCTCAAAGCCGGGATCGAACAGGCGCAAAACAATCCCGAAGTGCTGGAAGGCCTTCTGGACCAGCTGAAACAGGCGATGGGTCTCTGATCCAAGCTGCCAGCAAACGGTGATATGGCCGCGTCCCACCCCTTGGGGCGCGGCCTTTTTCTGGCCCACCTGATCGGGCATTGGACATGTCGAAGCAGGAACAATACCCATGCGACATGCAACCTGACACCAGCTTACTGACCGCCTTCCAAATCACACAGGCGCAACACCTGGCGGACACGCCCATTGCCTCGCTCTGGCGGGTCAAACGTGCGGACGGCACCACAGCCTGCTTGAAGTGCTACACAGATGACGATCTGCGGGACGAGGCCCCGGGGTTCGACTTGCTCAACGCCTTGGACGGGCAGGGTGCGGCGCGCGTCTTTGAGAGGAACGGGGCGGCCATTCTGATGGAATGGTTGGACGGCCCGTCGCTGGGTGACATGGTGCGTCAGGGTGACGATGCGCAGGCAACTAAAATCCTCGGTGATGTCGCACAGCAATTGCACCAAAGCCGGATAGATCCGCCGCCCAGCCTTGATCCGTTGCCGCATAGGTTCGAGGCGCTCTTTGCCGTGAGCTTCACCCCGGATTGTCCTTCTAGTGTGCGGGCAACGGTGCAGGCCGCGCGCCAACTGGCGCAGCCGCTGCTAACCAATCAAACGAATATCCGCCCGTTGCACGGTGACCTGCACCACGACAACGTGCGGGGCAGCGACCGCGGCTTTCTGGCCTTTGACGCCAAGGGTGTGTTGGGTGAGGCGACATACGAACTCGCAAACGCGTTCCGAAACCCGCTTGGATCGGATGCGATTTTTTCTGACCCGGCCGTGATCCTGCGCCGGGCGGTGCAGTGGTCCGCCGCGCTAAATGTCTCGCAAACCCATCTGCTGTCATGGGCCGCTGCTTACGGCGCCCTGTCGCTCAGCTGGACCCACAAAGGCGTGTTCGGCCCCGCAGTGTCCAAAGACATGACGCTGATCGATACGTTCCTGACCCTGATTGCACAGGATCAGGATAGCTGATGCAAAGGGTGCACTTGCGTCAGTCGAGGAACGCTTTTTCAACGACGTAATGCGCCGGCTTGGAATTGGCGCCTTCTTCCAGCCCATACTCCTCGAACATCTCTTTCAGTTCGAGGTTGAAGGCCAGATTGCCGCAAATCATCGCGCGATCGCTTTCAGGGTTCAGCGGTTCCACGCCCAGATCCTTGAAGGCTTCACCGGATTTCATCAGGTCGGTGATGCGGCCCATCTTGGGGCTCTCTTCGCGGGTGGTGGTGGGGTAGTACTTGATCTTCTTCCAGAACCCTTCGCCAATGACCTCGTTCAACAACTCATCGTGCTTTAGGCTCTCGATCAGGTCGCGGCCATAGGTCAGCTCGCCCACCTCGCGGCAGGTGTGGGTGATGATGACCTCGTCATAATCCTCATAGGTCTGCGGCTCGCGCAGCAGGCTCGCGAAAGGCGCAAAGCCGGTGCCGGTGGCAAAGAACCAGATACGCTTGCCGGGCAGCAAGGCGTCATGCACCAGTGTGCCCACGGGCTTGGGGCGCAGGATGATTTCGTCGCCCGGCTGGATGTGCTGCAGCTTCGAGGTCAGCGGGCCGTCCTGTACCTTGATGGAATAGAATTCCAGTTCCTCGTCCCAGGATGGCGACGCGATGGAGTAGGCTCGCAACAGCGGCTTCTGTTTGCCGGTCTCGGGGTGCGGATCACCCATCAAGCCGATCATCACGAACTCACCCGAGCGGAAGCGCAAGGATGCGGGGCGCGTGCACCGGAAGCGGAACAGGCGATCGGTGTAATGCTCGATCTCTGTCACCGTCTGGGCGTCGGGCAGGGTGGGGGTTGCCTTGACGGCGGTTGTCTCGTTCACGGGTGTTTGCTCGGTCATGTATATGTCAACGCGGGTTTACACCCGCGCCTCTCTATTTGGGAAGAATTTTGTAGCTGGGTAAGTGCGCGAAAGGTCGCGCGCCTTGATCTGGGTCAGATGACGGGGCTTTAGTGGTTGGACGCACCGCGCAGCCGGGCCTGATAATCATGGGCTTGCCAGTCGCTGCGGAACTGCCATTGGTCCTCGGGCTGACGGGCGGCCAGTGCCTGGCTGATCTCAACCTCGTCAAAGCCCGACCGGCGCGCCATGGCGTATTGGTCCGAAATCACGTGCCCCTTGGCGCGCAAACGGCCCTGATAGCCGCGCAGGCGCAGCATCCGGGCAATGGTGAACCCACGCCCATCGGCAAAGCTGGGGAAGTCCACGCGGATGATATCCGCATTCAAGGGGATGTTTTCGGGGTCTGCGTCGCTTGGCACATCAAGCGCCGCGGCATCATTCGCAGCCTCGCCCAGCGGGGCATAGCCACCGTCCCACGTGTCGGGCCCAAAGCCCTGGTCTGTCACTACGATCGTCATGTCGGTGCTCCAGTTCTCACCAATTTTCCATCGACGAAGTGGATGCCACATTCGTCCTTGTCCTGATCCCGCCAGCGCCCGGCGCGCGGGTCCTCCCCTTTGGCCACCGGTGACGTGCAGGGTGCACAGCCGATGCTGGGATATCCCTTGGCCACCAGCGGATGCCGGGGCAGGCGGTTTTCTTCCATGTAGTCGCGCACGTCCTCCGGCGCCCAGCGGGCCAGCGGATTGACCTTGATACGACCCGTGTCCACTTCGGCTTCAAAGAACTCAAGGTTGGCGCGCGTACCTGATTGATAGCGTTTCCGACCGGTCATCCAGCCGCCATATGGCGCCAGCATCTTTTGCAGCGGGACGGTCTTGCGCAAGCTGCAGCAGGCATCGGTATCGCGCTGGTGCAGCGTGCCATCGGGGTCATATGCACGGATGTCATCTGCTCGGATCACGGTCACATTCTCCAGCCGCAGCCGCTCGGCCACGTCCTGCTGATAGACCAGCGTTTCGGCAAACAGCATCTCGGTGTCGATAAAGATCACCGGCACGTCCCGCTTCACCATTGCCGCCAGATGCAGCAGCACCACCGACTCCGCCCCGAAGCTCGACACCAGCGCCAGATCAGGCACGACCTCGAACGCGGCGCGCAGTACGTCCGTTGCCCCGTGATGGGTCAGTTGCGCATTCAGCGCGCTGACCATCGCGGCGGCGTCCGGGCGGGCGGGCCCTTCGGGGAGAGTTTTCTTGGCAAGATGAAGCATGGGATATTATTCCGCTGCCACCTTGGTTTCGGGATAGAGAGCGGCCTTGAAGGGTGTGAGGCCGGTGCGACGGTAGGTGTCGATGAACTCCTCGGTCTCGTCGGTGCGCAGGTCGAGATATGTGTCCACGATCCGCTCGACCGCTGGCACAACGTCATCAGCCGAGAAACCGGGGCCGACGCGATCGCCAACCTTGGCCTGTTCGGTATGATCGCCACCCAGCGTGATCTGGTAGTTCTCTACACCTGCACGGTCGAGACCCAGAATGCCGATATGGCCCACATGGTGGTGGCCACAGGCGTTGATGCAGCCCGAGATCTTGATTTTCAGCGCGCCGATCTCGTGCTCGCGTTTCAGATCGTCAAAGGCGGTTGCAATCTCTTGCGCAATCGGTATCGAGCGGGCGGTGGCCAGCGCGCAATAATCCATGCCGGGGCAGGCGATGATGTCGCTGATCAGACCGATATTGGCAGTGGCGAGGCCAGCTTCTTTCAGCCGCGCGTGGATCGCGGGCAGGTCGGACACATGCACATGCGGCAGGATCACGTTTTGCTCGTGGCTGACGCGCAGCTCGTCATGGGCGAACTCTTCGGCAAGGTCCGCCATCAGGCGCATTTGGTCAGCCGTGGCGTCGCCGGGGGTATCGCCATGTTTCTTCAGCGAAATCGACACGATCTTGTACCCATCCGCCTTGTGCGCCGTCAGGTTCATATCTGCCCATGACCGGAACACGGGATCGTTGTGATAGGCGTCTTTGAATGGTGCCTCCGACTTTGCAACGAACGCAGGCGCCGCGAAATGCTCTTCAATCTCGCGCAGCATCTGCACGTCCACGCCCGAGAACGTCTTGCGCGTCTCTTCGAACCGTTCGTCCACAAGGCGGCGTATTTCATCAATGCCATGTTCATGCACAGTGATCTTGATCCGCGCCTTGTACTTGTTGTCGCGGCGGCCGATCTGGTTCCAGACGGACACAATGGCTTCAAGATATGGCAGAAGATCAGCTTCGGGAAGGAAGTCATTGATAACTTTGCCAATCATCGGGGTCCGGCCCAGACCGCCGCCCACGATAATTTCGTAGCCGCGCGCACCGTCACGCTCGACCATGCGGATGCCGATGTCGTGTGCTTTGGTCACGGCACGGTCATTGGGCGACCCGGTGATGGCGATCTTGAACTTGCGCGGCATGAACTGAAACTCAGGGTGATCTGTGGACCACTGACGCATCAGCTCGGCCACGGGGCGCGGGTCGGCAATCTCGTCCGCCGCAGCGCCTGCGAAATGGTCCGCCGTCACGTTGCGGATTGTGTTGCCAGAAGTCTGGATGGCGTGCATGCCCACCTCGGCCAGCGCGTCCAGCATGTCGGGCACGTCCTTCAGCTCGGGCCAGTTGTATTGAATGTTCTGGCGCGTGGTGAAGTGGCCATAGCCCTTGTCCCAACGCTCCCCGATCTCGGCCAGCTTGCGCATCTTGGCGCTGTTGAGCGTGCCATAGGGGATCGCGACGCGCAGCATATAGGCGTGCAGTTGCAGATAGAGGCCGTTCATCAAGCGCAGCGGCTTGAACTCATCTTCGGTCAGTGCACCCGAGACGCGGCGTTCCACCTGCCCACGGAACTGGCGGTTGCGCTCGGCCAGAAAGGCGGTGTCGAATTCGGAATAGCTATACATCAGGACAGCTCCACTTGCTTGCCATGGGCGTAGTTGCTGGGGCCTGTGGCCCGGAAGGTTTCGCGGAAATGCGTGGGAACAGGCACACCGTCCTCAACCGCCACATCGGCCAGGTAAGCACCTACAACCTCGTCGACTTGCTGCGACGCTTCGATCAGGCGCAAGTCGGCATCAGCCACATCGGTCAACACTTCGGCGTCTGACAAATTGCGGGTCCAGCCATCAGCCGTTTGGTAGATCACATCGCCTGCCAGCAAGTGGTTGGCGGTGACAACTTTGGGGGTGAACGCTTTGGGCATCAGTGTGCCTCCTGCATGTGGGGCATGGGGATCTCGGGGATGGCGGCGATGGCCGCACATGGGGCAAGGCCAATAAAGGTCAGGGCAGGGCCGCCCAGACCGGCCTCGGTGAGGGTCGGTTCCATCTCGGCCACCGTGGTGGAGAGGACCTGCTGATCGGCGCGGCTCGCGTTTTCCACGAAGGTCACGGGCGTTGCCGGATCAATGCCATGCATCATTAGGCGACCTTGAATGAAACGGGCCGATTTCTTGCCCATGTAGATGGCCGCCACCTCACCGGGGCGGGCCAACGCCTTCCAATCGTGATCGGCAAAGCCGCGGGTGTCGTGGCCGGTCAGGAACCGGACGGAGGAGTTGCGGCCCCGCTTGGTCAGCGACTGACCGATGGAAGCGACAGCAGCCGAGGCCGCCGTGATACCCGGTACGATGTGATAGTCCACACCGGCCTCGGTCACTGCATCCATTTCTTCGTCCAGACGACCAAAGACAGTGGCGTCACCGGATTTCAGGCGTACGACCTGCGCACCTTTCAGCCCATGTTTCACGATCAGATCGTTGATGGTCTCCTGTGGGGTCGAGGGGCCAAAGGCCTCTTTGCCCACGTCGATCATCGTGGCTTCGCGGCGCGCCAGTTCCAGGATTTCCTTTGAAATCAGGCGATCGTAGATCACCACGTCTGCCTCATCCAAGGCCTTTCGGGCTTTGAGGGTCAGCAGTTCCGGGTCACCGGGGCCAGCGCCGACAAAGGCGACATGGCCCTTGCGGGTGTCGCGCATCAGATGATCCGCCAGCAGACCATCAAGGGCGGGCTGCACGGCATCTTCGCCATCACTCATCGCCTTGGGCCCGCCATTGAAATAGTAGTCGCGCCAGAAGTCGCGGCGCGGGCGGCCAAAGGGCAGGACATCTGCTGCCTTGCGGAATGCCTTGCCAATGCGGGCAAGGGTGCCGAGGGACGTAGGCAAGCGCTCTTCCAGATCGGCCTTGATCGCACGGGCCAGAACCGGGGCGGCCCCTTCGGTGCCGATGGCCACGGTCACGGGGTCGCGGTCCACGATGGCGGGGGTGATGAACTGGCTGTCGGCCAGATTGTCCACGATATTGACCAGTGCGCCGTCTGCATGGGCGATGGCGGCGGTGCGCTTGTCTTCCGCCTCATCTTCGTCGGCGGCATAGAAGAGGGCTGCGCACATCGCATCGCCGGGCTCCATGGCGCGGTCGATCAGGCGCAATTTGCCGTCCTGGGCCCATGCCTTGATCTGGTTATCGGCGTCTGGCGCAAAGACGGTAATATGGGCCGCTGTCTTCATCAGGAGCCGCAGCTTGGCCAGCGCCGCATCGCCGCCGCCTGACAGCACGATCCGCCGTCCGGCGGTGTTCAGGAAGATGGGGAAATGGTTCATATCGGCCTCAATCCCGTAAAACTGACCTCCAATATAGGAAATTATCCCGGTTTTCTGCTAGACAGCGGCGCAGATAAGGATGATTGTTCTATCTCTGTGCAGGTGCAGAACATCTGTTTCCCGATTTGGAGCGCTTTGGAATGTCTGTTCGCATCGATGAGGTGGATCGCAAAATTCTGGCCGAGCTGCAGCGCGATGCCAGCCAGTCTCTGGACGATATTGCCAAGGCAGTGGGGTCTTCGAAGACCCCCGTTTGGAACCGGATTCGCAAGCTGCGCGAGGCGGGCGTGGTCGGTCAGCAGACCGTTGTGCTGGATGCAGAGGCGCTGGGGTTCGAGGCTTGTTTCTTTGTCCTGATCCGCACGTCTGAGCATGAGGCGGACTGGCAAGCCAAGTTCCTGCGTGCGCTTCAGGAGCGCCCGGAGGTGCAGGAGGCACACCGGCTGGCGGGCGACATCGATTATATATTGAAAGTGCGAGTGAAAAACGCACGTGCCTATGATGCGTTTTATCAGGCGCTGATTTCCGAGGTGCGGGTGCACAACGTCACGGCGCTCTTGTCGATGGAAGAGATCAAATCCACCACGATGCTCCCTTTGGAAACGTGATCCAGTCGCGCGTCGCTGCGTGCCTCAAAAATGTGCGCTACCGCGCATTTCATATTCTGCCAGTGGAGACGCGACGCTTTACCTTCGGTGATGTGGCGGTTGAAAGGTTTGGGAGTTTTGCTGAGAGGTCGCTTAAGGCGCTTTGCGTCTTAAGCGACCTGATCAAGTGTGATGTGAGTCGCACCCGCATCAAGGACAAGCCGCCTCTGGCGGTGGCCTCCGGCCATCCTTGACCCGGTCCCGACTCACGCTGCGACGATCAGCTGGTCCAGCTTGTGGAAGTGGTAGCTGTCTGCGTATTTCGGGGCTTCGGTAATGCGCAGATTTGGCATCGTTTCGAACAACATGGGCAGGGCGATTTGCATCTCGAGCCGCGCAAGCGGTGCCCCCACGCAGAAATGCAGTCCGCCGCCAAAGGCGACATGGGTGTTCTTGACCCGCGCTGGATTGAACTGCTCAGGCGCGTCGAACACGGCCGGGTCGCGGCCCGCTGCCCCGAGCATCAGGGCAATCTCGTCACCCGGGCCAAGGCTGTGACCACCCACTTCGATGGACTCATAGACGTGGCGTGTGAACATATGCAGCGGAGGGTCAAAACGCATGACCTCTTCCACCGTCCTGTCCACGCGGCCCGGGGCCAGTGCATCGGTCTGTCCGGTCTCAACCAGCGCCTTCACGGCGTTGCCCAAGCTATGCACCGTCGCCTCGTGCCCTGCGTTCAGTAGAAGGATGCACGTTCCGATCATCTCGTCGTGACTTAGCGTCTGACCGTCTTCCTCGGCCGCGATCAACTCGGTGATCAGATCATCGCGCGGGTCGTTCCGTCGCTCCTTGATATAGCTGCGCAGAAACGCAGAGAACTCCGCAGCAGCAGTATTCGCCGCATCCTCGATAGCCCGATCACGGCCCGCCTGATACATCGCCACCATCGCGGAAGACCACAGCAACAGGTCCGGGCCCATCTCCTCCGGCACACCCAGCAGGCGCGCAATTACGCGCACGGGCACAAGCTGGCAATAGGTGGGGATCACATCAAACGTACCCGCAGGCAAACTCGCCAGCACATCGGCGCAGACGGCGCGGATATCCCCCTCCAACCCCGCGATCCGGCGGGAGGTAAAGGCGTGCAGGACCAGACGCCGCAAGCGGGTATGCTCAGGCGGTTCCAACTCCAGCAGTGAATAGCGTTCCACCGCGTCGAAATCTGTCAGGTGGGCGGGGGCCGCCCCGCGCCCCGGCACAGCACGCCCCAGGCGGCGGTCCCGCAGCAGCGCGTGCACAGTGGCGTGGTCAAAGGCTGCATGCATCCCATAGTCCTGCCAGAACAGCACCGGGCCATCTGCTCGCGCACGGTCGTAAAAGGCATAGGGGTCTTGAACAAAGGCGGGGTCGTGCGGGGACTGGATCAACATGGGGCACATGTCTCAGGCGGGACGCGCCTTGGCAAGCCTTCACGCACGCGGATAATGTGGCCGTCATGGGAAACGGATACCTCAGACGGATCAGTGTGGTGCTGGGCTTTGTTGCGTTGGTTGCGGCGGCGGCAATGGGCGTGTGGCGCTACGGATATTTCCAGGCGCTTGACCAGCTGGCCCGGCAGGGACAATCGGACCTTGCGCTGGCTTCGGACCGGCTGACCGGACAGCTCCAGCGCTACCGTGAACTGGCTGTTCTGGTGGCCGATCACCCGCGTGTCAACGCGGCACTCGCCGGGGAAGATGTCAGTCAAGCCGAGGCGCTGTTCCTTGAAATCGCGGACAAAACGGCGGCACAGGACATCCGTCTGACCAATGCAGACGGCCTCGTGCTGGCCGCCGCGCGCCCCGATCAGCCTGGTCTCGACATCGCGCCCCTTGTGACCCGTGCGGCCCAAGGCGCGCTTGGCTGGGGCAACGGGCGCACGGCCCAAGGCACCCGCGTCTTTGCCTATGCCGCACCCGTATTTGATGCGCGATCCCGCATCACTGGCATCGTGGTTGTGACGGCGGACCTGGCCGGGATCGAATGGGATTGGGTCGGGTCGAACCCGGCGGTATTCTTCACGGATGCAAGGGACAGGGTGTTCATTACCAACCGTTCCGAAATCGTCTATTGGCAGCGCTCGGATGAGGGCCCCGGACTACAACCAGCCACCGGGCCCGCGCTGCCGTTCGACAGCTACGAATTGGGCCGGCACGAGGTCTGGCAACTGGGCTGGGGGCCGTATCTGCCGCAAAACGCCCTGCACCTTGTGCGGCCCTTGCCGGTGATCGGCATGACGGGCGAGGCGCTTGTCGACGTCGCTCCGGCACGCCGTCTTGCAACGCTGCAGGCCGCAGCGGTGGCCGGGCTGTGCCTTGCCTTCGGTGCGCTTCTGTTCCTTGCCACTGAACGCCGCCGCACCCTGGCCGAAGCGAACGCACAACTGGAACAACGGGTTGCCGAACGCACCGCCGCGCTGTCGGACACCAACACCCAGCTCCGGCGCGAGGCCGAGGAGCGGGAAGAGGCGCAAGCCGCCCTCGCACAGGCGCAGGCTGACCTTGTCCAGGCGGGCAAACTCAGTGCGCTGGGGCAAATGAGCGCGGGGCTCAGCCATGAACTCAACCAACCACTCATGGCGATCCAGACCTATGCAGACAACGCCCAAGCCTTCCTGCAGCGCGACAAACCCGACCGGGCCGAGGATAATCTGGGCCGCATCGCCGACATGGCCCGCCGCATGGGGCGCATCATCAAGAACCTGCGCGCCTTTGCCCGGCAAGAAAGCGAACCTGCGCTGCGCGTGGATCTTGTCGAAGTGGTGCAAAGCGCCGTCGAACTGACCACACCCCGCATAAGGAACGAGGATGTTACGCTTGTGGTCAACCTGCCCGATGCACCCGTCTGGGTTTCGGGGGGCGAGGTGCGGCTGGGTCAGGTGTTCGTCAACCTGATTTCGAATGCCGTTGATGCCATGGCCGGGCGCGACACACGCGCTCTGACCATCGACATCCAAAGCACATCAGTCATCATCTCCGACACTGGCCCCGGCATCGAAACGCCGGACCGGGTGTTCGACCCGTTCTATTCCACCAAAGAGGTCGGCGCATCCGAAGGGATGGGGCTCGGTCTCTCGATCTCGTACGGCATCGTGCAAAGCTTTGGGGGCGAAATCCATGGCGCAAATGGTCCGGACGGCGCCGTGTTCACGGTCGATCTGCAACCCTGGACGCAAGAGGTGGCCGCATGACCACTCGGGTGCTGCTTGTCGATGACGACGCCGCCGTGCGTGACGCGCTGGCCCAAACGTTGGAGCTTGCAGATCTTGAGCCGATCCCGGCGGGCTCTTTCGTGGTCGCCAAGGATCACATCACACGCGACTTTGACGGTGTGATCCTGTCGGACATCCGCATGCCGGGGCGTGACGGGTTCCACCTGTTGGCACATACGCGCAAGATCGACCCGGACCTGCCGGTGATCCTGCTGACGGGTGAAGGTGACATTCCGATGGCCGTGCAGGCGATGCGCGACGGTGCATTTGGCTTCCTCGAAAAACCCTGTGCACCCAATGAGTTGCTGGCCGTTCTTGAGCGCGCCGTGAAAACCCGCGCCTTGGTTCTGGAAAACCGCCGCCTGCGCCAACTGGTGGAAAGCGGCGACCCCGCTGCCCGTATGCTCTTTGGCGAAAGCGATCTTGCCAACGGCCTGCGCGACCGCGTCCGATTGCTGGCCCCTTTGGAAACCGAGGTGCTTGTGACCGGCGCGCCCGGCACAGGTATTTCAAAGGTGGCCGAGGTCATTCACCTCAGTTCTCTTCGGTCCAAGGCGCCTTTTGTCAAACGCGCTGCCGCCGATCTGCGCCCGAACGCTCTGGCCGAGGCGATGGACAAGGCCAAGGGCGGCAGCCTGTTTCTGGATGAAATCACCGGGCTTCCCCATGCCAGCCAGCTCGCCCTGCTCGAAGCACTTGAGGCGGGCGAAGGCCCGCGACTGATCGCAGGCAGCACGCGCAACCTTGGCACAGCCGTGGAAGAGGGGGCCTTGAACGCCGATCTCTACTACAAGATCGAGATGTTCCCGATCCGCATTCCGTCGCTGAGCGAACGTCCCGAGGACATCCCCATCCTGTTCCGCCACTATGTCGCCCAGGCGGCAGAGCAGGCGGGCCTGACCCCGCCGGAACTGGCCCCGGATCATATGGCCGCCCTGATGGCACAGGACTGGCCCGGCAACGCGCGATCGTTGATGAGTGCCGCCATGCGATTTGTGCTGGGCATGCCCGAGGACGCGTCCAAGGCCGTTGATCTCGGCTTGGCCGAACAGATGGCGCGGGTTGAGCGATCATTGCTCGTTGCGGCGCTTGGGCGACAGAATGGGCATGCCAGCGCGGCTGCCGAAACGCTGAGACTTCCGCGCAAGACCTTCTACGACAAGCTCAAGAAGTACGGGATTCGGCCCGAGGACTACCGGCGCTAACACTGTGTGGATTTCCACACAGTGTTGCATGGTGCAGTGCGAAATTCCGCACATACCATGGAGGCGCAACACTCAAACCACTTTCATTGTGTACTCCAGTGCTTTGAAAATAAACAAATAAGTAACTCAAAAAAGAAGTTAAGAACTTCCTTCTATGTACCCCACCGTACGCTCTGCTTTTATCGAAATCGCTGTCCCCGCGGGGACACTACCAAAAACACGATCTCTGGGAGGAGACAGACAATGAAATTCCTGACCGCCGCCGCTCTGGCATTGACCGTCAGCGCAGGCGCCGTGGCCGCTGCCTGTGACGATGGCGAAATCGTCATCAAGTTCAGCCACGTCACCAACACTGACAAACACCCCAAAGGCATCGCCGCCTCGCTGCTGCAAGAGCGCGTGAACGAGGAAATGAACGGCACCGCCTGTATGGAAGTGTTCCCGAACTCGACCCTCTACAACGACGACCAGGTGCTCGAAGCACTGCTGCAGGGCGACGTTCAGATGGCCGCGCCGTCGCTGTCGAAGTTCGAGCAGTTCACCAAGCAGTTCCGCATCTTCGACCTGCCGTTCATGTTCAAGGACATCGACGCCGTTGACGCATTCCAGGCCTCCGAAACTGGTCAGGCGATGAAGGAATCGATGACCCGCCGCGGTCTGCTAGGGCTGGCGTTCTGGCACAACGGCATGAAGCAGATGTCGGCCAACAAGCCGCTGATGACACCTGCGGATGCCAACGGCCTCAAGTTCCGCGTCCAGAACTCCGACGTGCTCAAGGCGCAGATGGCAGCCATCGGTGGCTCGCCCCAGCCCATGGCCTTTTCCGAAGTCTATGGCGCGCTGCAAACCGGCGTTGTGGACGGTCAGGAAAACACTTGGTCCAACATCTACGGCAAGAAGTTCTTTGAAGTGCAGGATGGGATCACCGAGACGAACCACGGCATCATCGACTACCTCGTCGTGACGTCCACGGATTTCTGGGACAGCATGCCCGACGACGCACGTGCCCAGCTGGCCACAATCGTCGAAGAGGTGACCACGACGCGCAACACGCAAGCCTTCGAAGTCAATGAAGAGGCCAAGCAGGCCATCATCGACGCCGGTGGTACTGTGCGCCAGCTGGACGCCGCACAGCGCGAAGCCTGGGTGTCCGTGATGAAACCCGTTTGGGACCAGTTCAAGGACGACGTGGGTCAGGACAATATCGACGCGGCGCAAGCCATCAACGCCGCGACCAACTAAAGGTCACGCGACGCGGCCCGGCGGGGACATCCGCCGGGCCCATCTTTTCTTGAAAATTTGGGGAAGGGGGCAGGACCATGGCAGGCGCTTATGATCCCGGCTCGGGCTTTGGCCGCTGGGTCAACGAAATCGAAGAAACGGCCATCGCGATCCTGCTGGCCTTGATGACACTCATCACCTTCATCAACGTGGTGCTGCGCTACGGCTACAACACCGGCCTGATCTGGGGCCTCGAGATGGTGACCTTCCTCTTTGCCTGGCTGGTCCTGTTCGGGGTCAGTTACGCGGTCAAGATCACCGCGAACCTTGGCGTTGACGCCGTCATCAACCTTTTCTCTGCTCCGGTCCGTCGTGTCATCGCATTGGTCGCCGGGGTCATCTGCATCGCCTACGCCTTTCTCGTTTTCAAAGGCGCGTGGGACTACTGGGCGAACTTCGCCAACCTGCCACAAACCACGGGCCGCTGGTTCCCCACGGGGTTCGAAGAGATGAAGCGTTCGTCCTATCGTGGTTGGTACGAGACGGTCGATATTCCGCATCCCGTCTGGCTGAAATGGATCGAACCGCTGATGAATGAGGGCGAAGCCTACGAGAAAATCCCGCGCTTCATTCCCTACGCCATTCTGCCTTTCGGCATGGGTCTGCTGCTGTTCCGTTTCGTGCAGGCGACGGTGCGGGTCTGGCGGGGACAAACCACCAGCCTGATTGTCAGCCACGAGGCCGAAGAGGCAATCGAAGACGTCAAACATCTGAACCGGGACGACTGAGACCATGGAAGTTGCAATTCTCTTTACCCTCGTCGTGGGGATGATGCTGATCGGCGTGCCGATTGCCGTGGCCCTTGGCATGTCGTCCATCGTGTTCCTGTTGGTGCTGAGTGACACCTCGCTCGCCTCAATTGCGCAGACGTTGTTTCAGGCGATGGCGGGGCACTACACGCTGCTCGCGATCCCTTTCTTCATCCTCGCCTCGACCTTCATGTCGACGGGCGGGGTGGCGAAACGGATTATCCGCTTTTCCATCGCCGTTGTGGGCCACTTCCCCGGTGGTCTGGCCATCGCGGGCGTGTTCGCCTGCATGATGTTCGCGGCCCTCTCCGGATCATCGCCGGCTACTGTTGTCGCCATCGGCTCTATCGTGATCGCGGGTATGCGGCAGGTGGGCTATTCCAAGGATTTTGCGGCGGGCGTTATCGCCAATGCGGGCACGCTGGGCATCCTGATCCCACCATCCATCGTGATGGTGGTCTATGCCTCGGCCACGGATGTGTCCGTGGGGCGGATGTTCCTTGCAGGCGTCATTCCGGGTCTGATGGCGGGCACCATGCTGATGGTCACGATCTATGCCATCGCCAAGATCAAGAACCTGCCCAAGGGCGACTGGCTGGGCTGGGGCGAAGTTGCCTCCTCTGCTGGTGCGGCGTCGGGCGGTCTGTTTCTGATCATCATTATTCTGGGCGGTATCTATGGCGGTATCTTTACCCCGACCGAGGCGGCGGCTGTGGCCGCGGTCTATTCCTTCCTGATCGCCAGTTTCATCTACCGCGACATGGGGCCGTTTTCGAAAGCTGCGCCGAGGGCGGGCAATTTCACTGGCATCACGCTGATGGGCGGGTTGGCGCTTGGGATCGTCATCTGGCTGGTGTCGGGAGGTCTGGATCTGACCACCTCTGTCCTGATTGGCTTTGCGCTGGCGGCCGTGGGCGCGGTGGCCGAGCGGATCGTGCGTGGGTTGGATTTGAACCCTGTCTCCATTGCCACTGACTTTGCCCGGATGCCGCTGGCGCTGGTGCACCGCGACACGAAGCACGCTTTTTTTGAAGCCGGTAAGCTGACCGTTACGTTGATGTTCATCATCGCAAATGCCTTGATCCTGAAGCATGTTCTAACGGACGAGCAGATCCCGCAGCAGATTGCCGGTGCGATGCTGGATGCGGGTTTTGGCCCTGTGGTGTTCCTTATCATCGTGAACGTGATCCTGCTGATTGGCGGTCAGTTCATGGAGCCATCCGGCCTGTTGGTCATCGTGGCACCGCTGGTGTTCCCCATCGCGATTGAGCTGGGGATCGACCCCATTCACCTGGGCATCATCATGGTGGTGAACATGGAGATCGGGATGATTACACCACCTGTGGGGCTGAACCTGTTTGTCACTTCAGGCGTGGCGGGGATGCCGATGATGCGGGTGGTGCGGGCGGCACTGCCGTTCCTGGCCGTGCTCTTCGTGTTCCTGATCATGGTGACCTATATCCCGGCCATTTCGATCTGGTTGCCGACCCTGATGATGGGGCCGGAGATTATCGTGCAGTGACGGAGCGCTGATCCAAAGGGCGCCTTGCGGCGACGCGATTCAGTGTTGGGAATGGGGGCTCTGCCCCCAAACTCCCGAGGTTATGCGTATTCCATTGCCTCTGTTTTATTCTCTGAGAAGATAGGGGCGGTCGGTTTCCTTGATGGCCATCGGGGAGGCTGGTGGCGGGCGGGGGCTCGGGGCGGAGGCCGCTTGTCGGCCGGAGCCTAGGGCGCGGTCCCCGATAGGGGAGGGGCCAGTATTGAATGCCTTTGCGCCTCGGCAAAAACGGAGGCTCAAAATGACATGGATCTGAAAAATAGAAACGGCCGCAGAAGTTACAGCTTCGGCGACCGTGTCGGTGTAATCGTTTTGTTCCGGTTACCCCTCCTTCATGACCCAAAAATTGAAACCCGTCAACTCTGCAGAGCAAGACAGCGGGCGGCTGTCCCCGTTGACTGGACGTTGCGCGCAACCTGTCAAGCTGCACGCCTAGGAGTAAGATATGTAGATCCGTCCCGCTCCTGAAGCGGCCCTGTCCATAGCCTGCATAGCTCGAAACAATTCTGGAAACACAAACTGTTCGGTCTTTGCGATTTGCTTTGTGACGGCCAAGAGTTGTGCGGCCTGATACGGCTTGGCAAAGCCTTCACCGTCTGGGAAGCCTTGCCAATCTTCGATATCGTCGTCGAACTTGAAAGCGCCGGATGCAATCATTCCGTCGATCACCGTCAGAAACGGGTGGTCGCTCCCCTCTCTAACGGTGGCAATTTCTGTTTTCTCGCCATCTTGCGACGCGCCCAGGTAGGTCAATCTGTAGTGCATAGACATTGCGTTTTCCTTCCTACTCCATTGTGCAAGACGGGACGTGCGAGCTATGCCCTGATGGCTTCGGCAACGACTTCCGGCTTCTGCTGAATGACCTTCAACAGAAGTGTAGCAGCCCGATCTGGGCGACGCCGGTTTTGTTCCCAATCGCGAATGGCGCTTTCGGCAAGTCCATAGCGTTCGGCAAACCCTGCTTGTGTCAGCCCTTGGGCTTTCCGAATTTCCGCCACATCGACGGCTTCGGGCACAAAGACGGCGGCAGGTTCTGCCTTGCCTTCCGCGATTTGCAATGCCTCTTGGGCGCTCTCGATCAGTTCTTTTCCAAAGCTCATGATTGATCCTTTCTCTTGCGATAAGCGTCTGCCAGTTTTGGCAAGATGCGGGCCAGTTCGTTGCGCTCTGCCTTCGTCAGATTGGCTTTGTCATTCTTTCCATAGATCGCCAGCATGAAAACCGGGATGTCACCACCGCCAAAGTAGTGAATGGTTCTGTAGCCACCGCTTTTACCCTGTCCCTGCCGCGCGTGACGCACCTTCCGCGCGCCACCGGTCTGCGGCATGATTGCCCCAGCCTCGGGGTCAAACGCGATAGCCGAAACGATACTTTGTAGCTCGTCATCGGTCAGGCCACATCGCTTTGCCTGCGTCAGAAACATGGATGTTGATACAACGGTTTGCATAGTCTCAATATACGGCAATGCCGTACCTTCTGCAAGCAATAAATACGGCGTTGCCGTATTTTCTTTCGGTTGTTTTGTGAGGATGGTCAATCCGCGCCCGATAGCACGAATTGACCTAAGCCGCTTTATTTATTCAGCGCCTTTAGCTGCCGCTCGACCTGTTGGCCTGCTAAGCGGGCCGCATTGGTCATCTGCCGTTGCCACGCGCCTTTGCTCGGTGCCCACTTGAAAGCATGGCTTTTCAGGATTGTGCGAACCTCCGGGGCGGGCTTCCCATCGAAGATGATTTGCAGCCGGTTTTCCTCGGTGTTCTCAACGATGGTGCAGCCTTCGAAAATCTCACGTTCGGTGGTTTCTGCCTCTGCCCCCCGTTCAAGCTGCGAGATGCGTTGCTCTGTGGCCTTGATCCGGGCGTTATTGTTGGTCAGCCTGAAACTTTCAAAGGCGACGACGCGGCCATACTTCGGAACCAGCATTTCGCGGGCAAGGGCTGCGCTGTAGTGCGGTGCGACGGCCTCTAAATCTGCGGAGTAAGCTGCAAACTGCTCGCCCTCGGTCTCATGCGTGACACCCTTCCTGTGCCACTTCCGCACAACCTTGTTGGCTCTCTTCATGTTGGTTTGAGACTGTTTCAGGTTTGCCAGCTTATCGCGCAGGAGGTCCAACGCGTCGGGGTCGTCACTGCTGATACCTCCGTTTCCGACACTGGCCGCACGGCTGCGCAATTCATCCGCCCGCTTTGACGCCTCTACACCTCGTTCCATAGCCGCATGGGACCGTTCGAGCGCGCGGCGGTGCCGCCCTTCGCTATGATGTCCGACAAGGATACCTGTCACCCATCTTCGTGATCTTGCCCAACCGTTCTTTGCCACCACTGGAATGGTTGCGTGGCGTGAGCCCCAA
>NZ_CANNGP010000003.1 GCF_947504105.1 uncultured Tateyamaria sp. | reverse complement strand
TTTCTTCATTCTGGATCGTCACTTTCATCATGCGATCCACCTTAACGACCGGTCCGAAATTCCGCGACCACCTCTGAGATCGCCGAGAGCGAATGCCGTGCCTGGACTACCTAATGCATCACCGACCCGTGTGCCGAATGCTTCAGGGGTCATGGGATCAAAGACAACATCGCGTCCCACCCAGTAGTTCTGCATGAGTTCTGCCAGATCTGCGCCGGTGAGGGCGTGCGGTGTACCGATCTCAAAAGATTGGCCCGCCAGATCAGGTCGACCCATGGCGGCGACAGCCAGAGTTGCTTGGTCCAAATGCGATGTCCATTGCATTTTCAAGGATTGCAGAATTGGCGGGTAGTCAAGTTTTCCTTTGGACCGAAGGTCGGGGAGGAAAATCTCTGGTTGTAGATTCTCTAGGTAGACTGCGGATTGAAGAACGATGGATGGGATGCCGGAAGCCAGCACTGCCTTCATACCTTGGGTTGTTCCATCGACAATAGCAGAAGATGGGAAACGATCGCCCGATGGTCCGCCAGTAACATATACCAAAAGAGGCAGGTTGACCCTGTGAGCGGCTGCGAAGAACGCTGCAGCCCAGTTTTGGCTGTCATCTGGCCCGCTTGGCATCGGAAAATGGAGGAAGGCTGCATCCACACCATTCAAAGCTTCGGCCACAGCATCCTCATCCGAAAGATCCGCTGCGACGGCAATTGCATCAGGATGTGCAGCACCGATCTTTGCAGCATCACGGGCCACAGCACGGACCGTATGTCCTTTAGAAAGTGCCTCTTTCACAACGGGGCCACCTTGGGCACCGGTTGCACCGAAGATAGCAACGGTTTTAGAAGTCATAGATGTCATGTGACGCTCCTTTCGCGCAGGGTTCAATTGATTAGAGTTCAGTCGGGTTTGCTCGAACGGCCTCGGGGCGGCCGTAGAACGCTTGGTGGTCGAGTTGGGTCACGTCGTCGCCGCTGATTTTGAGGACCGTGGGAACGCCGTAGGATCCGACTGCGGCCATCAATGACTTCGCGCGATCTGCATGGGCAGCAGCCTCGGCTTCCAGATCAGACGTACCAATCCGCCTGGCTTGGTCGGGTGCGACGCCCTCAGCGATGAGCGCATCAACAATGGCCTGCCGGTCAGTCGAAGACATGCCCTCTCCAAAGTGAAGGGTCTCAAGTCTGCGGCGCAGCGCGAATTCCTTTTCAGGACCTTGGTCGTGCACCAGAGCAGCGGCTTGGGCTGACAGCCCCGATGCAAGGATCTCTGTTTCGGACCGTGCGATGTTCTCTTTGAACGCCTCGGAAAAAATCTGACCGGTCAGCGCTTCGACATGGGGGATGGTGTGCAGGATTTGTGCGCCCTTGCCTTCGCTCATTTTGGGCGCGGCAGGACCTTCGAACAAATGACGGTGCAAGACTTCGACATCTGTCTCCGTCTCCACAAGTGCATCAAATACTGGCGCAGCGCCGTAGCACCAACCGCAAAATGTGTCGTAAATCACAATGAACTTCGCTTCAGGCATTGGGGGGCTCCGATTTGCTTGACGAAAGAGGTAGCGCGTCAGATTTGTCAGCAAAAGGGATGAATCCGAAAAGGACTGTAAGCTAAAAGCTTACAGTTGATTTAGAGCTGAACTGGCGTGAAGCATATTCGATCTTCTCAAAGATCGATATTCTGACTGTCAATCAAAGCATGCTAGATTTACTTTATTATCAACTGAAAGCTACATTTGGCAGATGAGCAGACGTCCTAATTTCAACCGCTTGGCCCATTTCATTGCAACGGTGGAAGCAGGCACAATTACTGGCGCCGCCGCAAAGCTTGGGATCAGTAAAGCGGTTGTCAGCAAGCAACTGCAACTTTTGGAGGAGGACGTCGGAACCCCGCTTTTATTGCGCAACACCCGCCACCTTCAGCCGACTGAAGCAGGGCGTGTGTTTTTCGAAGATGCAAAATCGGCGCAAACCCAAGCCAATAATGCGTATGAGCGCATTCAGGACCGCGATAAGACGCCGAAGGGGGCTTTGAGAGTTACGGCACCTGTTGACTTTGGCGTCTCCTATGTTGCGCCGTTTGTCGCAAAGTTCCAGGAAACCTATTCTGAAGTGACCGTTGATCTTCATCTGACGGACGGTCTGATCGATATCATCGAAGACCGCTACGATGTCGCTTTCCGGATCGGATGGTTGCCAGATTCTAGCAATCTTGCGCGCAAGCTTCTGGATTTTGAAGTGATCGCCATCTGTTCACCAAGCACGGCGAGGGGCCTGAACGTGAAAGAACCCGACGATCTGTCAAATGTCCCGTTTGTGCGCAGCGACGCGTTTCCGGAAAAGATGGAATGGATGTTCGAGAAGGGCAGGCAACGCCAAACCCTCAAAACACAGGTCGTGTCGACCATGAATATCACTCTGGCCATGCGAGCTTACGTAGCCGAGGGATTTTGCTATACTGTCCTGCCAGACTTTTTGTTAAGGGATGACCTAGAGCAAGGTAGGCTAACACGGCTTCTGCCGGATTGGAGGCTGCGCTCTGGAGGTGTGTATACCGTTACGCCACCCAGTCATGTTAGGTCGAACGCTCTGCGGCGGTTTCTTGAAATGGCCCATCGCACGATCAAAGCTTAGAAGGCACTCTATGTCGCCTTTGTGACTGGTAGTTTGACCAACGCCCAACCCGGGTTCTCTTTTGGTTGCTGCACAACTGTTCTAACGCAGGTGTCGGCTGTCTCCTGAAACCGCGAGATAGCATGGTCGATATTCGCCGTATCTAGAAGTATCGTTGCTCTAAGGTCGAAGACTTTGCCAACTGGATGCTGATCATATGATCGCGCCCTGAACCAAGGCAGGCTGATCTTGGGAATGGCTATCGCAGGTATGCCGCAATCGTCGACGTTCTGAAAACGTGATCAGCGATTTCCAACTGCACATCTCGTGACCAAAGTGCGGCCGAGAGATACTGCGTGCACTGGATTTGGCTGCATCGCTTGATCAAAATGGGTTTAGCGGAACCGGATCACCAACGCGCGAAAAGATGACTTGGCCCCATCGCCGCTTCCCTCAATCAAATGAAGCTGAAGGGTCCTGTCGCTGGCGCGATCCATCAAACGCTGCGTCTCGATCCTTGTCATGAACTGGCTATCCCTAGCGACCAGAAAACCTCTCAAGATCAGCACAGGAAAGCAACAGAATTGTGCCGTATCTCCGGTAAGTTACCTTTAAACTCCAGAATGCGGTGAGCGCCGTTCATAAGGCGTGGGTGTTTTGGATCTGGCAAGCCATATCGCCTTGGTTCGTTGTGTTGGACAGGTTGTCGCTCCTTAGACGGGTTCAACGTCAGCTGAACATCGCGCGTACTCTGGGTCGCAACCATGCCTGCGGCAGATTTTTGTCCGGCGCGCCGACAGTATTGCCCGTCAATCCGGTCAGGTTCTTGATCTGCGGCCCTTATTTTCTCACCGCATCACGAAGGGATTAGCCATGGGTTTGTCCGACGTATTGATCCAGGTCGTTTTCGTCCGAGTGTAGTCATTGATTGCATCTATTCCGGCCTCGCGACCATAGCCCGACTGGCCGTAGCCGCCGAAGGGCGCGATCGGGGACACCGACCGATAGGTGTTTACCCAGCAGATGCCTGCCTTTAGCCGAGCGGACACCCGGTGTGCGCGGGCGACGTTTTCTGTAAATACGCCCGAACCGAGGCCGAAGGGGGTAGCATTGGCAAGCGCGATTGCTTCTTCTTCGGTGTCGAAGGGCAACAGCGACATGACCGGGCCGAACATTTCGATCTTCAGAGTCTCGGTATCTGCACTTGCGCACTCTACGAGGGTCGGTGCCATGTAGTTGCCTGGCCAATCTAGGGCCGCACCGCCGAAGCGGATTTTTGCACCGCTCTGAACCGCCGCCGCCAGTGTCTTCTCAATTTGGTCGATTTGTGCGGACGTGCACAGTGGACCGATCTGCGTCCCGGCGGCCAAAGGGTCCCCCACGGTCACGCTGGCCATCTTGTCTTCGATCCGGTTGGCGAGTTCATTCAGAACTGACCGATGCACCAACCCGCGCGAGCCCGCGACGCAGCTTTGCCCCGACGCTCCGAAATTGCCTGCGATCAGCCCATTGGCCGCGCCGTCGAGATCGGCGTCGTCAAAAACGAGGATCGGGGATTTGCCACCCAGCTCTAGCGTCGTTACCGCGAAATTCTCCGCCGAGTTTCGGATGACGTGTCGGGCAGTGTCCGGTCCGCCGGTAAAGGCGATGCGGTCCACTTCCGGGTGACGGGTCAGCGGAATGGCGCAGTTTTCGGCATCACCAGTGATGACCGATACGACACCCGGGGGAAAGCCAGCCTGCTCGATTAGCTTGGCAAATTCCAGCATCGGGGCAGGCGCAATTTCGGAGGCTTTGAGGATCACCGCACACCCTGCTGCAAGCGCTGGACCGAGCTTGGTCGCGGTCAAGAACATCTGCGCGTTCCAGGGCACGACGGCGACAACGACACCGATGGGTTCTCGCCGGGTGAACACATGCATGTCATGCTTGTCGATAGGCAGCACCGCCCCTTCAATCTTGTCCGCTAGCCCCGCATAGTAGCGGTAGTAGTCCCCGACATAGGCAGACTGGCTTGCCGTTTCGGCCAATAGCTTCCCGCTGTCTGTGGTCTCGACGCGGCCGATGGTTTGGGCGTTTTCTTCGATCAATGCGGCCAAGTGGTAGAGCAACTTCCCCCGCGCAGTTTGCGTCATATCCCGCCACACCGGATCGTTTAGTGCCCGGCGTGCGGCTAGAACTGCCCGGTCAACATCTCGGGGTGTAGCACAGGCAAAGGTGGCCCAATCATCGCCCGTGGCAGGGTTTTCAGACGCCATTACCTGGCCGTCGGCTCCCTCTGTCCATGTGCCGTCGATAAAAAGCTGGTAGTGTGGATTGCTATCCATAACATCCCTCATTGGAAGGCGGGCATGACGTTGTCGATGAACCGCGCGAGTGAAGTGCGTTTGCGTTCAAAACTCATGCCACTGTCGATCCAAAATGCGTATTCGTCATACCCTAGGGCCTCGTAGCGTTTAATGCGCTCTATCACGTGGGCGGCGGTGCCGACGGTCAGGTCGCGAGCCATGTTGTCAGGTGCCATCATCGTATTGGCGGTCAGTTCACCTTCGGAGAGGGGTGCGATCAACCCCTGTTCCACGGGCCGCTTGTTCTGGAACCAGGCCCCGAAATAGCAGTAGAAGCGCGAGAGTTCATCGGCTGCCTGCGCCACATCTGCATCATCCGCACCGACATAAGTGTGATGCAGTAACATGATCTTGGGGCGCGGGCCGTCATAGCTATCGCAAGCGTCGTTGAAGCGGCTCATGAGTGTTTCGATCTCTGCCATGCCCTGCCAGAGGGGCGTCACCTGAATGTTGAATCCGTTATGGACGCCGAACTCATGGCTGTTGGGATCACGTGCGGCGATCCATATCGGCAGCCCGCCGGGTTGCGCCGGTTTCGGGGCTGAAGTTGTAGATGGGAAGCTAAAAAACTCGCCCTCATGCGCGCAATCCCCGGCCCAGAGCCGTGGCAGCAGCGGTGTGATCTCTCGCATCCGCTGCCCTGCTTCCCAGGCATTCATGCCGGGCATGAGACGTTCGTATTCATAGCTGTAGGCCCCCCGAGCGATACCCAACTCGATCCGTCCGCCTGTCATCAGATCGGCCGAGGCCGCCTCTCCGGCCAGTTTGATCGGGTGCCAGAACGGTGCGATCACAGTGCCCGTACCAAGCCGTACATTCTTGGTGTGGTGCGCGATATTGACGAGCGACAGGAACGGGTTGGGCGCAATGGTGAAATCCATCCCGTGATGCTCACCGGTCCAGATCGCGCGCATTCCGGCCTCATCAGCCATTTTGCAGAGCGCTAGGAACTCTTCGTTCAATTGCTCCTGTGACTGATCAGGCGTCAACCGTTCCATATGCGCAAACAGTGAGAACTCCATCGGGTCAGATCCTTTCAACTGAGGAATGGACATCTCCGCGTTCCGCGTCCCCAAGATAGAGACCGAAAGCGCGCTCGCGGGTTTCGAGGGCAAAGCGTGCCATCATGTCCGAGACGGGTCGGGAGCAGTAATTGAGCTTTGTGAGGTGATCCACCGCCACGGCTTCGACAGCAGTGGATGGAGCTGCATCGCTGGTTGCCAGCAAGTAAGTGTAGCGGGTATCGCTTGTTTCGAAAATTGAATAGGCCGATTCCAGCCTGATCGGCAGGCCGCGTTTAGCAAAGGCTTCAGCCAATTCCGCGCGTAGGATGCCTCGATTGGGTAGCGACACCTGTGGCGGACGGAAGCCCTTTGGCGTCCGCTCCATCAGTACATGATTGCCTTGTCTGATGATCACGCCGCAGATCGTCGCGTTTCTGCCGGGGTCAAGTGCGGCGCGCTCCAACCCCAGACTAAAGTACTGCCCCCCGACATATCCCAACCCTCGCCCGCCGACATGTGTAAAGGACTGGACTCGTCCGATCAGGATGCTGTGATCGCCTGCATCAAGGAACCGCTCAACTGCGCAAGAGAACTGCGCCGTAGTGCCGTCGATCAGCGGGCTACCTTGCGCGTCGCTATGGTGCGCAGCGTCGGCAAAGCGATCGCCCTTGAAGTTGGCGAAGGTGTTCGAGACATCTTCCTGCCCTTCGGACAGGACTTTGACTGCAAAGTGCGTGCAGGTTGCAAAACTCTCGAAGCTCGATAAAAACTTGCCGGGACAGACCAGTAAGAGTGGTGGGTCAAGCGAGACTGAGGTGAAGGAATTGGCGGTAAACCCCACCGGCTCTCCCGACGCTTTGCGGGTCGTTACCACCGTCACGCCAGTCATGTAGCTGCCGAAAGCGCTGCGCAGGGCGTGGTGGTCAAAGTCGGTCAAGTCCAGACCTCGCGCGCGAAATCCAGCAGTGCGGCGGTCACGACCTCAGCATGGGTTATCGGCATCATATGCGCGGCACCCTCGACGATGATAGCACGACCCTGCGGCGCGCGTTTGGCCATGGCTTGTGACATTTGGGGAGTGGAGTTCGGCTCCATCTGGCCGGTCATGAACAATGCAGGGCAAGACAGATGGGTAAGTGCTGTTTCATTCGGGCCATCGCCCTTGGCGAAGGCGGTATAGGCGGTCTTGTATCCCGCGGGGTTTACGTCGCGCAGCCATTTAGCACAGGCGTTCCGTTCAGGGGATACAGCGTCGTCAAACCAACGGCTGAGCGTGCTCGCGGGGTCCGCCGGAGTACGCCCGTCAAGGCTTTCGGCGCGGTCGCGCACGGCGGCGGCAGCTTCTGCAGTACGCTTCCAGATCGCGTTGAGCGCTGCAACACCGCGTACCTGTTCCGGAAACCGGATTGCCATATCCAGCGCAATCATCGCACCCATTGAGTGGCCCACGACCAACACAGGGTCATGGATGAGGGCCAGAATTGAATCCGTGTAGTCCGAAACGCTCGTCTGTCCTGAAGCGGGGACGCTTTCACCGTGGCCAAGCATATCGGGCGCGATGAGGTGAAAGTCGCGGGCCAACCCGTCAATCTGTCGGTTCCACGCCTCCGCCCGCAATCCGACGCCATGCAGCAACAGGATCGGCGGGCCGTCACCAGCCGTGATTGCGGCTAGCCCGTTTGTCTTAGACCGCAGCCGGGTTGTCCATGTCATGGCCCAGATCCTTCAAGTCCTGATAGCGGTCACCAATCCGGTGGTGTGGTCGACCGGAAAGGGCTGCGCCCAAAACAACGACAATCTCATCGTCACGCGGTGCATCGGGTATGGCGAACTGGATGGTCAGATAATGCGAGCGTCGCCCCGCATCGTTCTTGTCCATCAAAGGCACCATGATCGGGGCATTGGCCGGGCCACGCGTGTTGGTGAACGCCAGATATGACTTTGCACCAACCGCCTCCCGGTAATGATTGCCGAAGCGTAGCGTGTGGATCAGGCCAGAGGCATGTTCGACCTCTCCATCAAGCCCGACGACGGCCGCCTTTCCATAGGCTTCAATGGCGTCACCTCTGCCTGCCAACGCGATCATCCGCTTTGTCATCTCGGCACCCAAAGCGGGACCGTAGGCGTGGATTTCAGGCGTCAGGTCTTCGACAAAACGCCCTGCCCAGGGGTTCTTAACCACGGCGGCCACCGCAAACATGCGCCATGGGGTTTCGGCTTTGCGGAACCCCTCGATCAGAATGTCCTCGTCATAGGTCACAAATTTGCGGATTTCGGGATTCATATGGACCTCCTGTTTGCCTCCACAAACCTTTGAGGACTTGCAGATTTTTCACAAACGAAAGAACTTGCCCCATAGGCATTAGCAATACTAATGGAAGACTTGACAAGTGACAAAATCCCTTCCGCCCCTGACTTGGTTCCGGTCCTTCGAGGCGGCTGCTCGACACTTGAGTTTCACTGCAGCTGCGGAGGAGATCGGCCTGACCCAATCGGCCATCAGCCAGCAGGTGAAGTCGCTCGAAATGCGGCTGCGCGTGCCGCTCTTCGTACGGCAACCACGCGGGCTGGCGCTAACCGATCACGGACGGCGGCTCTTGCCAGAGATCGGTGCGCCGCTTGACGCCCTGGCCGCCGCGGCCGGCAAGTTCGATGCAGGGCCAGCGTTAGATCTTTTGACTGTCGCTACCTCTGTCAGCGTGGCGCAATGGGTCATCGCCCCCAATCTGTCAGGATTCACAGCGACGTTCCCGGGCACCCGCCTACGAATCCTCAGCGCGATCTGGTCAGACGATTTCAAATCCGCCCAAGCAGACGTGGAAATCCGTTTTGGATCACAAAAACAGGCGGGTGCGGATGCGGAACTGCTGCAGCCCAACCGGCTTGTCGCTGTCAAATCACCGACGCTGGTTGGATCGTTGGATGATCTGCCGCTGATCGAGGCTGTTGGCACCTCGAGCGGCTGGCGTGACTGGTGCGAAAAACTTGGGCACGCCAATCTGCAACCCACCCTTTATGCTGACACTTACGGAATGGCCATGCAACTCGCAGCGCATGGTAATGGCGTGGCGCTTGTGAGCGAAGTTCTGGCTCAGCACGCCATTCGAACGGGCCTCGTTGAACAGGCGAATGACGCAACCATCCCAGCGGCAGAAGGCTATTTCCTTACAACTCCGGGCAACCGAGCTGCAGCCACGCACTTCCGGGCATGGTTCATGGGCCAGCTTTCACAGTGATCTGATCCAAGGAAGTGGTTGGGCATTGCAATTGGGGCATGAATTCGAACTAACGTCACTGCAATTTGCGATAGTGGCTTGCGAAAGAGTAAGGAGTCGTCCGTACGGTCCACTTTCACATTGCTGCATGAACATGAATGTGACGGCCTTTCGTGAGCCATTGCACCTTTTCCAAGATCGGAGCTGCGTCTAGCCTATGATGCTTGTTGAGATCACCGACACTACCGGTTTGGCCGAAACGTTCGACTCCGCACGCATGAGAAGTGCGGTTTCATCAAACCAGTCATGCGTTTCGGGAATACGCTTGTGTTTTAGGGAACTCGCCGTGTCACCTCCGGACAGGGCGTCTAGAGCAGCCTGTAGGGAATTGGCGGGCTGACCTGTCGCGCATCCTTAATTTGTAAGGCCAATCTCTGATCATTTGTTCATCCCGCTCGCGAGATACGGATTTGTTCATCATGATGCAGGGCAAACAGCAAGTCTGCCGCCTGAGTGGAGGTCACTGGCGGGTCAGCTCGATCATATCCGCGATCAGGCGGTCTTCGGCAGCCCGACCGACTGGCGCGCGTCTTTGTGTGGATCGATGCTGGCCCAGGACACGACACACACGGCGCTCGGAAACCTTCATCTGGCTGCGCACGAGATCGATGCAAGCACGACGGCGCGAGGGGCTTAGAAGTTTCCCTTTGCGGCCTCGGACAGGACCAACTTGTCCAGCGTCAGGTCTGATGCCGCTCTGCGCAGGCGCTCGTTCTCCTTCTGGACCCGCTTCAGTTCCTTAAGCTGTTCCGTGCCCATTCCGCCGTACTTCTTCTTCCAGCGATAGTACGTTTGCTCAGTAACACCGATCTGCCTGATTGCATCAATCCGAGGTATGCTTTGCCCCATCAGCACCCCAACCTGCCCTAACTTCACGACAATCTCTTCGGGCTTTGGTCTCTTCGTTGCCATCTATGGGCCTCCGCTGTCCTAAACATAGGGACCGACCACTCAAGTGGGGGAGGCTCAATGTGACCTGACCCTAAGACTGTAATGCGGACGATGTCCGGTAAAGTGCAGGATTAGGGGATAGAGCAGATGACGAAGTGTTTTTTGATGTAGCTCTCGACTTTCCACGTAGTGCGCAACCCGGCCTCGATCACGAAGGCGTCGCCAGCTGTGACCTGGAACGTATCACCCGTATGCGTTGTAATCGTGGCTCCGCCTTCAAGCACTCGGCAGAACTCCACGATACCATCGTAGTCGGCGGTGAATGCGCCAGCAGTGCAGTCCCAGATGCCGGATTTGATAGTGTCCCCGTGGCCTGCATATTTCAGCTCGACGTGCTGGACCGGTTCGCCTGAGACAATGGCGTTGCCGATATCTTTTTTGACACGTGGGGTCGGAGTGTCTTGGAACAATGTGACTGACATGAGGAGATCCTTTTGGGGGTGTGTCAACCGCGGTTGAACATCGTGTCGATCTTGTCGCGAATGGTCATAGCAGGAGCTGCAAGTGGGATGAGTTTACGCGAGGCCCAATGCATTGGCAGAGGCCGCACGGGGATGACTTCAAATGGCAACGTATTGTCCTGAGCACCTAGTGCTTTTTTGACCAGTGTCCGTGCCATGACTGACGTCATAGCGATGCCTCGCCCGCTAAAGCCAAGCCCGGCGAGAACGCCGGGGGCGGGCTCGTGCAGGTGGGGCATCATTTCCGGCGTCACGGCAATTCTCCCAGCCCATGTTGCCTCGATCTTGCTGTTCTCAAGCTGCGGAAAGACTATGCCGAGACCTTCTTTCAACCGGGCAATACCACCGAAATCGGCCGCGTTGTCTGTGCTGCCCACACATCCAAAGATAAGCCGTTTGTCGCGGTCATAGCGAGAATAGTAGATGGCGCGACGTGTGTCCGCGATGGTAACGCCGCCAGGCAGGACGGTCTGTTGCAACTCTGACGACAGGGGCTCGGTTGCCAACGATATGCTGACCAGAGGGAAGAACGTCTGCCGCAGCTTGGGCCACAGACTGTCGGAATAGGCGTTGGTGCTCAAGATGACCTGTGGGGCGCTCACCTTTCCGGTCGTCGTGGTAACAGTCCACACCCCATCACCCTTGCGCATCGCCTGCACCGGACTGTTTTCGTAGAGTCGTGCGCCGAATTTCATCGCCGTGCGGGCAAAGCCGCGGGTCAGGGACAGGGGGTGTACGTGTCCGCCATGTGAATGGAACAGCGAAAAGTTGTAATCTGTGGATCCGCTTGTACATGCGGTGGACGCCTTGTCCTGAAAGCCAATGTTTGCGCCCACTGCGTTCCAGGCATTGCCCAACCGCTCAAGACTGCGCTGCGCGCTGCGGCAATGTGCGGCCTGTATCCAGCCGTTTTGTTCGTGGTCGCAGGCGATATCGTAGCCTTCGATGTCTGAAAAAAGCGCATTGGCAGAGCCGAGCGTGGCGTCGATCAACCGTTCGGCCAACGGGGCGCCCATGCGTTGGGCCAATTCGTCCGGGGTGGCCCGCCAGATCGGGTTGCACTGCCCGCCACTGCGCCCGGAGGCACCATATCCGATCTGTTTGCTTTCCAGCAAAACGACGCGCGCGCCGACTTCCGCCAGACCAAGCGCAGTGCGGGTGCCTGTGAGGCCACCGCCTACCACTATGAAATCCGCCGTTACGTGCGATGTTAGCGTGCTGCACGTCGGTGCGGGTATGGCCGTTCGATGCCAGTGGATCTTGTCACTAGGGCGGCCATTCACTCTGTTTGATGCCATTGCTGTGTGACGTCCCGATCCAAAGGTTTGATGACCATCACATCCAAAGGCGGATGTGTAAGTGGTCACCGTTTACAGAAAACGTTTGACGTATTGTGCGCAAGCTTTTTATTCTCGTGTTGTGAAAGCGTGGTTTCTAAATACAAAACAAATGGTCACGTGAAGCGACACACCAACGGGAGTAAGAAAATGAAAAAGACAACGACAGCCAGCGTGCTGGCAGCCGCCGTGATGGCAGCCTCGGGATCCGCCGTGATGGCGGATGGCCATGAAGAGTTAACAGTGGCCTATTTCCTGGAATGGCCCATGCCGATGATGGCGGCCAAAGCCTCGGGTGCTTACGAAGAAGCGCTTGGTATGAAAGTGAATTGGGTGTCCTTTGACACCGGCACCGCGATGAGCGCAGCCATGGCGTCGGGCGATGTGCAGATTGCCGTATCGCAGGGTGTGCCGCCTTTCGTTGTCGCTGCATCCGGCGGCCAGGACCTGCAGGTCGTTGATGTTGCCGTCAGCTACTCTGACAATGACAACTGCGTTGTCAGCACCAGTCTTGAGATCGACAAAGAGAATGCAAGCGAACTGGCAGGTAAAAAGGTTGCCGTACCGCTGGGCACCGCCGCCCACTACGGATTCCTGCGTCAGATGGATCACTTCGGTATTCCGCTCGACAGTCTGCAGGTGCTGGACATGGCCCCTGATCAGGGCGCGGCGGCCCTCAGCCAGGGTGCTGTCGATTTTGCCTGCGGTTACGGTGGTGGTCTTGGCCGGATGAAAGAGCACGGCAACGTGCTGCTGACTGGCGACGAAAAGGAAGCACTTGGTATTCTGGTGTTCGACGTCACATCGGCGCCCGCGTCCTTCATTGCTGAGAATGGCGATGTCGTGGCCAAATTCTTGAAAGTGACGGCGGACGCGAACACGACATGGTATGCCAATCCTACCGATGAAAACCTCGCTGTGATCGCAGAGCAGGCGGGCATGGATATGGACGCCGCCAAGGCGGCTATCGCGACCATGAAATTCCCGAGTGTTGAGGATCAGTTGTCTCAGACGTGGCTTGGGGGCAACGCGGCGACCTTCATGAAAGGTGTGGCGGACGTATTCGTCGAGGCAGGGTCCATCGACAGCGCGCTTGGCAGCTACGAAAACGCCGTCAACACCGGCCCGCTGCAAGCTGCAAGCGAGATGTAAGACCGACAATCGGCCTGCGCATCCCGGTTCTGCCGGGGTGTGCACTCCCCCAATGAACTATTGGCTACTTCCGTGGCTGATCGCCTTGACCGGGCCCTACTTGGGTCCGGTTCTTTTTTGTTGAAAGAGATGCGTTTCAAGTAGTGAAAGACTAGCTTACACCTGATGCGCCCACCGTCGAAACCGCTCCTGCGTGGGTACCCAGAGCGAGGGTATTGCGGAGGCCGTCGCATCGGCACTTCAGGTGTGCACGGCCCCGATCATACTGGACCCGGCGATGATCGCCAAGGGTGGAGCAAAACTATTGCAACCCGACGCGGTGGCAATAGTCAGGGATCAACTCTTGCCCGGGGCAACGCTTCTGACCCCCAACCTGCCAGAGGCAACACACCTTTTGGGGACCACGACCGCTTCCATGCAGGCCGAGATGGAAGCACAAGGTAGCGCCTTGATCGAACATGAACCAATAGCGGTCTTAATGAAGGGCGGCCATCTGGACGGTCCCTATAGCTCTAATTGCCTGGTCACGGCGCACGGAACCGCTTGGTTCGAAGACGCCAGGACGCCGACCCTCAATTCAATACACACGGGACCGGATGCACGCTCTCTTCGGCACTAGCTACGCATCTTACCAGGGGGCAAGAGCTGAACGCCGCTGTGGCCGCCGACAAAGCCTGTGTCACCCATACAATTGTTCATGCGGATGATCTCTCCGTTGGTTCGGGGCATGGCCCGAACCATCATTTGCTACCCTCTATGCGGGGTTCGAGGAACCCCAGACATGAACTCAGCTTCGACGACCGCCACAATGGTCTGCGGCACCGCGCTTCGGGGCCCAGGTGGAACAACGCTTTTGCTGGGTTGCTTCACAACCCGCTGGCGTGATGCACATAGGATCCCGGGCGTTCACCTGATCTTGGACGGCAGCAGTCAGACGCGCGTACCACCTGGGTGCCCACGGTTCTGAGACGGCTGGGGACGCAGTTGTCGGTTCAAACCCAAAAACCTGATCACCCCCGCGTGTGTAGCAGCCCAACAAAATGGCCGAGTCAAAGTCATGCAGAATTCTTTTCGGATAAATTTCGGAAAGATTTCAGGAACTGCAAGCCCACTTCGGGCACAGTTAGCCCAAGCATGGACGTGTTCGTGAGGCACCCCATGCTAGTTGCAAAGGGCAAACACAGCGAATGGAAAGCCACGTAGTAAGCGAAGTTCAAGTCTTCCCCTACTATGCAGGTATTACCGCTGATGTCGCCCCTGTAGCAGTGGGCGAAGGCGTATTTTTTTATGACCAAATTATGAATAATCAGTACCTGCGTCTTCGCCTGCAGCGCTACAAGGAACTTTCGGAAATGCATATTGGCGCCACTTACAGTTGGGCTGGGTCTTTGATTGACGGAAGCAAGACGAGTTCCCATTGGATGTATTGCACGTCGATAGGTCCCGCCCCCACGTTTGGAGCCAGTATTAACTGGTCTCGCGGGGGGGTGGCGGCCCCGCTTCTGGAGGATGTGGATGGCGTTCCGGTCAAACTTGAACCGCTCGATGACATTCACGCCATTCTAAAGTCGCCCAACCCAATTTACGGTCACTCGCAAGCCCAGTTGGGCGAGCGCGGGTGGCTTGTGATGGTCACTGCCACTTCGCCGGTTTGTATCGGTGTCTTGATTGAGGACCAAACGGTGCCCGCGTATTTCACGCAAGGGGCACGCGACATTACCATCGTGGCCAAGTCAAAACGGACATTGCAATCCGTTTTGCTAGACGGGTTGTATTGCGCCAAGCTGGACGAAACCGCGCTGTTCTTGAAGCCGGCAGAATAAAAAATGATGTTGGCGCACAAACTGCTAGACAGCGCCCACCTTTTTTCCGAACACTCGCATAGAGAGATTTTTTCCGGGCAGGGGCGTACGACACGCAACTTCGCAACTGGTTCTTTCCCTCGCTTTGATCGCAAGATCAGTGGTGGGCGACGAGAGGTCGTTAATCTTGTTCGGTCTCGGGGTGAATTTGGGTTGCAGATAGACACGCATAAGGAGGACGATGTCCAGTTGGGCGGTGCCATTTATGTCACCACCTCACGACGTCTTTTTGATGCAGATGAACAAGAAATCCTTTTGCGTGCGCAATCTGCTGAGGTGTTGCACTACATGGTGCAGCAAGTGGGGACATTGGTCTCACGAGATGACCTGATCACCCATATCTGGTCTGACGTGGCTGTAACGGATGACAGCTTGACCCAGTGTATCCGGGATATCCGCAAGGCGATTGGTGACACAACGCGCAGTGTTCTGGTGACGGTTCCCAAGCGCGGTTACCTCCTGAAGGGAAGCCCGACAGCTGCGCCGAAATCAATCATGGTAACAATGACGGCGGCAAACGCAAAAGTCTCATCGGACGTAGACGCGCCACCGCAGGCCACAGAGGGCATCAAACCTCTAACGACGGTAGATGCGGCTGCGCCCCTCCTCATGGCAGATCTTGATCCACGTGATGTTTTGCCAACCTTGGCCGTTCTGCCATTCAAGAGTGATCAGCCTGACACTGTCGATATCTACGGTGTTTTCCTCGCCGACGAGATTGCCAAGCTCCTCAGCATGACAAAGGATGTTAATGTTATCTCCCGACTGTCCACGGGAACGATGGGGGGATTGGCCCCCGAACTGCAGACCGCCAGACAGACAATGAACGTGGATTTCGTTTTGTCTGGTTATCTGGTCCGATTAGGGACACGGGTGGCTGTTTCGATCGAGTTTTCCGAGGTTGATACCGGTTTTGTCCTTTGGTCAGAAAGAATGCAGTTTCCTTTTGACCCGACCCAGCCCGAGACGGAAGGCTTGGAAGTGGTCGTGGCCAATATTCGCCGCGCAATCACGTTGAACGAGGTGCGCCGCATCAGTTCGAAACCGATACCAAGCCTCAAGCTTTTTAGTATTCTGCATGGTGCAGTTGGCCTGATGCATCGATTTTCGCCAACGGACTTCCACAAGGCAAAAGACTTCCTTGAGCATTTGCGTCAGCAAGCCCCCCGTCATCCTGCGCCTTTAGCTTGGCTCGCCCGTTGGCATGTCCTGAATTCTGCACAAGGCTGGGCCCATGATCCGGAAAAGGACGCGGAAGCGGCCCTTGACCTGACAGCCCGTGCGCTTGATCTGGATCCGTTTCACACGCTCGCGCTTGTTTGCGAAGGTCAGGTGCTCATGCATCTGGTCAAGGACTTGGACACCGCCGAGCAGCGCTATGATCTGGCGCTTGAGAGCAATCCAAATGATGCAAACGGGCGTAGTCTGCGCGGTATGCTGTTGGCATTTAGTGATCGTGGCGACCTTGGCAAGCGGGATACCGAACGTGCAATGCACCTAACACCACTGGATCCGCACCGCTTCATGTATCTTGCCCTTAATGCAGGTGCATGTCTGGCAACAGAAGACTATGACCGTGCGCTGGTTTTGACGCGCGAGTCCCTGCGCCTGAACCGGGAACATGCATCCAGCTTGCGGATGCTACCAGTCGCACTCTTGGGTGCGGGACAGGAAGAGGCTGCATATAACGCTGCAAAAACATTGAGGGAGCGCTACCCCGACTTCCGCGTCGGCGCCTGGCTTCGGTCCACGCCGAGTGCACAATTTAAGAACGGGCGCAGATTTGCCGACATGCTCCGGACTGTTGGTGTCCCGGAGTAAAATATATAGCTGACAAGGAGTTACAGGATGACCGATCGCGAAAACGCTTACAACGCATATAATGCCTACAACGCTTACAATGCATATAACGCCTATAATGCATATAACGCCTATAATGCATATAACGCTTATAATGCCTATGGCGGGACGCCGTCGGTGGATGCGGTTGCGCTCATTACAAACCGGGACGGCATCGTTAGCAACAAAATCGACCACATCGTCGCGCCCGATGCGGCGCCAGCCAATGATCCGAACGCGCTAAAGCGTCTAACGCCAAGCCAGCAATCGGCAATCTACATGTCCGTACTTGCGCCGACCGTGGACGTAACAGCTCAAGAACAGGGTGACGTGCCAATGGCAACGGTTTGGCGACGCGATAGCATGAACGAACCAAACGGCCGTGCCAAGTATCAGCAGATGGTTGAAATGACCGCGCCGGGCATGGATCAGCTTGTAGAGCAGCTCAATTATGTTGCGGGATATGCGCAAATCCGCGGCGATCGCGTTGCCGAAATTGTTGCTCAACTGGCGCTGCCGATACCCTTCTATCAAAGCATCGGGTATATTGATCCGGCACGCACGCCGCGCACGCTGGAGCTGATTGACCTCGCTGCCGGCTTCGCCTTCTCGACGATCCAGAGGCTGAAGTTCTCGCTTGCCATCAAGCGCCCGATCGAATTCTCGCCGCAGGTGCAGCCTGTCATTCCCACACCTACACACGCGTCGCTGCCCAGCGGTCATGCAACCGAGGCCTTCCTGATCGCACGGTTGATCTGGAAGCTCATGTTGGCCAGCAATGCACCACAATATAATGACCACGCCTATTGGGGGGACATGTTGATGCGCCAGGCCTCGCGCATCGCTGTGAACCGGACCGTGGCCGGTGTTCACTTCCCCGTCGATAGCGCAGCAGGCGGCATGTTGGGCCTGGCACTTGCCGATCACATTCAGGACGTCGCAGACGGCGGTGGTTGGACATCCTGCGTCTTTGACGGTGGCGGGTTTGAAGGAAAACTCGATTTCAACTGGCATTCGCTTTACGTGCCCGAGGGCGACAAGATGCGGCGCAAATTCAAAACAGATGGGGTTCAATGGGGCACTTCAGCATACCATAATGACAGCAAAAAAGATGAACCTTCCGCCATTTTGAACTGGCTATGGACATCCGCCGTCGCCGAATGGCGCGATGTCGTGCCGTCGCAACGCTGATAGGGGCGGTCGGATGTACAAAGAGATAGATGAAAGAGAAGGTTACAGGAAAAATGTCGTAAGTCAGGAGGCAGACTTCCGGCTGACAAGAGCGCCCAATGCCGGTCAGCCAAACCAGACGGACACATGGTGGTCAGTGCTGTTGGACATTGAAGGAAGTATTCAGGAATTCATATCCAGGGCTGATCGTTTTCTGGACGAAAACCACAACGAGGCCGCCAGGGAAAAGAGCTTCCTTGTTCCGGTGGAATACGATCGGAAAGACCGGCTTGCGCAAAGGGGAAGACAGGCCGTTGTCATCTTTGCGCGTCAGGGGTTTGTCCACGTTCTCAATCAAAACACCGGCAGTACACATGAGCCCAATCGCTTTGGCATTGTGGATCTGCACTTGGGTGCGGTTGTTCGTCGGGATGCCCTGAATTTTGAAGCCGATTGGCCGGACAACAGTCCGATCATTGTCAGCGATGACGCGGTCGTCATGGCTGTGATTGACGATGGGCTTGGCATTGCCAATGATCTGTTCCGGACAGGACCTGTCCGGTCCCGGGTTCAATACGCGGCGATTTTGGATGCCAACATCAACCCTCATGGGGTCAGCACCAGCGTTGGGCGCGCTTTGGAACGCGCTGAAATTGATGCGCTATTGGCAGAATGCACCGAAGATCATCTGCTTGACGAAGATCGTTTTTATACACTGACCGGCCAAGTGAACTACTATAATCAGGTGTTTTCCACTGTGGCATTGAGGTCCTCCCATGGCACCCATGTGATGGGTGTCGCTGCGGGTTTCCCGATGCACAAACAGAAGACCGATCGACCGATCATCTGCGCGGCATTGCCATCACGATTGGTGGAAGACACAACCGGCGTCGATCTATTGCCTGCGCTCTACCTGTCGTTTCACATACTGGTGAAGCAGGCTGGCCGGTTCCAGACCAAATCTGGTGCTCTGGCCCCGGCGATGTTTAATCTGTCTTATGGCAACGCTGGTGGGCCGCATGATGGTACTGGGCTGTTTGCGGGTCTATTTGACCGCTATTTTGACCTAGATCAAGGCATAGTAGCCGAGCAGCAAAAGATATGGCTGACAATACCAGCCGGCAATCTGAACCTGTCCCGCATGCATGGTGTGGCGGAACCTGGAGACAGCGAAACCACGCTGTCGCTCGCCGTGCAGCCAGATGATCGAACGGCCACACTGGTACAGATCTGGATGCCGCATCCCGCATCACCAGAGCAGGCAGAACAGGCCAAGATACAGGTCACGGATCCCTTTGGTCAGGACGTTTCGCTTGTCACGGATGCACCATCTGGTCGCAGCATCCGCAACGTTGCGGGACAGGAGATTGGGCGGCTCAGCTATGAATATTCGCCAGCGCCAATCGAGCGTGGATTTGTTCTCCTTGCACTGAACCCCAGTGCCAGCCTTGACCCGGACGAGGCAACGGTCCCATGTGGCAACTGGACCATCAAGATCAGGCGCAAACCGGATGCCGTGGATCAGATCCATGCATGGGTTCGGCGCGACGAAACGCTCCCCGGGTTCACCTCGGGCGGCCGACAGGCGTATTTTAATAACGATGATTATCAGCGTTTTAACAAGTTCGGCGCGCCCCTGCCAGTCGATCCGCCTGGGACACAAAGTCCCATTCGGCGTGCGATGACACTGAGTGGCTATGCCTGTGGTCAGGCGCCGGTCGTGGTCGCAGCCTTTACCGAAAAACAGTCCAAGCTTTCTGACTACTCGGCCGCCGGGCCGTTGAATGAACCTGCGTCCGAGTTTGCGGCGGATCGCTGCGGTCCGGACTTATCAGCAAAGGGCGATGACAGCCTCGTGCGGCGCGGTGTGATCAACGCCGGTTCTCGCAGCGGCACGATGGTACGCCAGGGTGGTACCAGTACAGCCGCACCACAAATGGCGCGCGCCGCCACCGATGCCATTGCCATACCGGGGTTGGTTGCAAGAGAATGGGCGAAATCACCGACCAGCTATTCAGATCGTATACTGGAAGTGCCGCTTGCCGTTGCCGAGGACCTCACTCGCTTGGGATCTGGCGCATTCCGGCTCAAGGGCTCCGGCAACAAATATGACTAATGACGTGCTTAGAACACGCGGTCTGCACCATGCAAGGCCACGTTTGCGGGGCCCTTAAAGGCATGTAAATCTCTGCCACGGGCAGGGCTGTCACAAAACGTTCATAAAACTAGACATCTGTCGTTCATCGCTCTGAAAGTACGGGCGATGCCTCCGTCGTTACTCCTTTGGTCATCAAGACGCGAAAGCGGCGACCGACGATAGGGGCAAGCAATGAGGGTGACTGCGGACGAGGCGACGCTTGGCAAACCAAACGCCGGTTTGCCTGATGGGCTGAAAGCAGCTCTTCTTCCCATGGTTGCGGCTACGATGCTGAGCGGGGTGATATGGTTCGGGGCGACCAGCCTTGGGTCGGACGCTCGGATTGTACTCATCGTCATTACCTGTGCCCTGATCGGTTGGGTCGGGACGCATCTTCCGGACAGTCTTGTTGCTCTTTTTGCCGCCCTTGCTCTTGTCGTCATGGGCGCGCAGCCGCCTGAGGCGCTGACCGACACGCTTGGCGCACAGATCGTCTGGCTTTTGCTTGCGGCCTTCCTGATCGCCGCCGTGGTAAAGGAGGCGGGCCTGGTTGAACGCCTCGTCGCACCGCTGACTCAGAGTGCCCCGCGCGTCTTGCCATTTTTTCTTGTGACCGCTTTGGCCATCTCCGCCACGGCCTTTTTGTTACCTAGCACGTCTGGCCGGGCGGCGCTTCTATTACCAGTCTTTCTTGGCCTGCTGGGCGCCTTGCCCGATCGTCGACTCATCAAGCCCTTGGCTTTGCTGTTCCCGACAGCCATTTTGTTGTCGGCTGGCGGGTCGCTCATCGGGGCTGGCGCGCATGTAGTCGCGGTCGAGGCGATTGACGCAACGGGTGGGCCGCAAATCGGCTACCTCGACTGGCTGCGCATTGGTGCGCCTCTGGCCACCGCGTCTGTCACACTGGCTACAGTCTTGATCTTTGCGCTCTTCGTTCCTGGGGACTTGCAACAGGCGCGTATCGTGCCTTCGGCAAAAAGCGTGCCACTCTCGCCAGTTCAACGTCGCATTCTAGTCGTGCTGGGTGGGCTGGTCGCACTCTGGATCGCCAAGCCCATGCACGGGCTGGAAGAGCCCATTGTCGCGCTGGGTGGGGCCATACTGCTTCTTTTACCACCATTTTGCGCACGTAAACCCAAGGAAGTCTTTCGTTCGGTCGATATGGAACTGATCCTGTATATGGCCGCGACACTAATGCTTTCCGTAGCTGTGGTCGACACAGGTGCAGACCGCTGGTTGGCAGCAGGGGCCATGGCCCTTCTGCCTTCGGAACTGGCGACAAGTACCGGGGCTGTCGTGATCTTCCTATCGATGGTCGCTGTGGTGTCTCATCTGGCAATCACATCGCGCTCGGCCCGTGCCGCGATCCTTGTGCCCGCACTGGCCCTGCCGGTCGCCGGCCTTGGGCATGATGCCACGCTCACCATCCTGATTGCTGTTATGGGGACCGGCTTTTGTCAAACGATGATGGCAAGTGCCAAACCGGTCGCGATTTTCGGGATGCATGAGTCCGCCGGGTTCAGCCAAAAGGACCTGTTCAAGCTGGCTCTTCCGCTTGCGCCAATCAAAGTAACGCTGCTTGTTGGCTTTGCGCTGTGGGTTTGGCCAGATCAACTGGCCAAACTCAACCCCGAGCGACCGACACCACCATCCATTACAGCGCCTTATCCATCCGGATCGCCTGTTCAGCCCAACGTTTTGGCGCAGAGGTCAACGCCGATCGTGACAGCACCCCCTGCCATAAGTGAGCGGCCTTCGCTGCGGCCCGAGCACCCTGTATCGGCAGCGACTGCTCCGAACCCAACGCGTGTCCCGCGCCACGCGTCTTCGCGCATGCAACAGCAGTCGCCTGTCATTGCGCATGCCCGCAGAGATCTGAACCGCGCCGCGAGCGATTTTTGGATGGCACGTCAGCAGATCAAACGTGATCTCTCCCGTCTGTTCCGATGAGCGCATCGGCCGGGCGCTCCCAACCCTCCCTCCTATCAATCAGAAAAAGGAACCAAACTCATGACCATGACCGTTCTTGTTGCACCGTCCGGCTTCAAAGAGTCCCTCTCTGTCAATGCAGTAACCAAATCCATTTCCAAAGGTATCCTGCGCGCTATGCCAGACACTCGCATTCTGCAGGCACCCATGGTGGATGGCGGCGAAGGTACAACCAAAGCACTTGCGCGCGCCACAGGCGGTGCGATTATCCCAGCTTGCGTCACCGGGCCTGTCGGCAAACCGGTGGACAGTTTCTATGGTGTCCTGGGTGGCCCCGGACCGCGCACCGCGGTGATTGAGATGGCCGCCGCCGCAGGTCTTTCACTGGTGCCGCATGACCGCCGCAACCCGATGTTAACGACATCTTACGGTGTCGGTGAGTTGATCCTGCATGCACTTGATGCTGGCGTTGAAAAGATCCTGGTCGGCTGTGGTGATAGCGGGATCAACGATGGCGGCGCTGGCCTTGCCCAGGCACTTGGTGCGCGGCTTCTTGACGAACAAGGTGCCGAGATCGGGGTTGGTGGTGCCGAGCTGATGTGGCTTCACCGGATCGACATGTCGGGCCTTGATCCGCGACTGAAATCGGTCCGTATCGATGTCGCGGTCAACTGGCACAACATGTTGCTCGGCCCAAAGGGGGTGGCGCGCGTCTTTGGTCCTCAAAAGGGTGCGACACCCACACAGGTTGAGTATCTCGATTCCGCCTTGCAGCGCTGGGCCACCGTCATCCGGGCGGAAACCGGTCTGGATGTTGGAAATGCGCAGGGCGCAGGTGCCTCCGGTGGTCTGGGCGCGGGCCTTATGGCGTTCGCGGGCGCGACGTTGCACCCGCGTTTTGACATCATGATGCAGTATCTCGAATTTGACGGCCTGTTGGATCAGGCCGATCTTGTCATAACCGCAGAAGGCAGCCTCGACGGACAAAGCCCATATGGGAAGGTCCCCTGCGAAGTGGCGCGCCGCGCGGCCGGGCGTGGCATTCAGACCGTTGCCCTCGCCGGAACCATCGGCAAGGGAGTGGATCAGACATTTTCCCATGGGATCTCGGCGTTTGCATCTATCCTGAAACGGCCGTGCACGTTCGAAGAAGCTATCCGCGATGGCGAACGCCTGCTGCGTTGTGCGGCAGAGGATGCGATGCGGATGATGTGCGTGGGCTTGCGCATGTCGCAGAAGCAGCACCTGGCATATGCATGACTGCCGAGTTGGCGGCTGGTGGGGGTTCGCCAACTCCACTGCTCCCTCCGGCGAGAGCTACGCGTGTTTTCAGCACGTAAGTTGCCAGCGCTGGGGCGGATCAAATCGGGCAGAAATAAGGCGCGGTCCCAGGCCGAGTTTCCATGACTGTGGCGGATTGGCACTAGGCAAATCAGAACCAGCTGCGCTAACAGTGATCACACCCGGGGGGGCGCGCTTGTCGAGGCATCTTAATGTTCAAAATACTGACCGCCGCACTTTGTGCGACGCTCTGCTTCTCTGGTCTTGCAGATGCGCAAGATAGGCAACGTTTGGGCTATGGACGCCTGATAACCAACGATTTCTTTGGCGATGGAGAGGACCGCTGGCGCACCGGTGGGTTCCAATCATCGCGTGTTTGGGGCCCCGAATGGGGCGGTGCGGCCCCGGCAGGTTTTGGTCAGCTTCTGGAACTTAGGTTGTCTGCAGAAATCCTTGCCCCAGATGATATCCGCACTCTCGACCCAAGCGATCGACCCTATGCGGGCGCCTTGTCGGTCGGCTTGCACACACATTTCACACGCGGTCCTATGGAATACTCCGTGGGCGGGGATATCGTGTTTCTCGGACCGCAGACCCGGCTGGATGAGTTTCAGGACGCGTTCCATGATACGTTTAACATTTCGCCGCCATCGGATGCGGTGCGCGACGCGCAGGTCGGCAACGATATTCTGCCCAACGTTGTGTTTGAGGCCGGGCGCAGTTTTGCCATAGGGCAGGCGACCTCGCTTCGACCATTTGTAGAGGCCCGCGCGGGTGTCGAGACATTGGTCAGAGCCGGTGTGGATTTCACATACGGGGCCCTCGGTCGGGGCGAGCTTCTGGTACGTGATGGCGTCAGCGGGCAGCGCTATGACGTGGTCCAGTCGGACTGGACCGGGTTCAGCTTCGTGCTTGGCGCCGATATCGCACGGGTGACAGATAGCGAGTTGCTGCCGGCTGCCAGCGGCATCAACCCTGAGGACACGCGCGAAAGGTTGCGCGCCGGCGTGATGTGGCGCAGTGAAACGGGGATCTCGGGCTTCTATGGCGTGACCTATCTTGGCGAAGAATTTGAAGGTCAGGACGAAGGTCAGATTGTTGGCGCGATCCGTTGGCGTGTGCCGTTCTAGCATGCGTTGAGACAAGGTGCGAAGGTCAACAGATCGCGCCACGTTACCTTTCGCATGCAACACTCTGGAATCTTATGCAAACCCGGTCTTCACAGATGAGGATCGCTTTGCTAACGTGCCTGCAATAAAAAAAGTAAGGCAGGCATACAGGCAATGGAAACGGGCTTTCGTGGCACGTTTGTCATATCCTGGTCGCAAACAGAAGTGGACGGTCTCGAGGCCGCACCATTGCCATCACTGGCAGTGGGTGCAGCATGGGCTTGGCGTGGGGACGCCGTGCGTGTGGACGGTCCGCAGGACGTATTGCGCCTGGACAGGGCGAACGGAGAAGACGTGATACGCCGCAGGGCGGCACGGATGGTGCATCGACTTGTCGGGGCGGCCATCGACAACACCCCACTGACACCTGAACCGGCGGAGTCCGGGCCGCTGATGACAGACAGCAGTTTTGTGGTGACCGACGGGGCCAAAAGCTACACGGTGACGGTGATCGAGGTGGGGCGGGGCACGCCGCCGCTATTGATGTTCCTCGATGACATTCCACCAAGGAAGACGGATTTGTGGGTTGTGCATCACACCATCAATACCGCTTACGGAGACCCGACTCCGGATGGGTCCGGCGGCGTAATCTGCTTTACCCACGGCACATGGATTGAGACACCGGATGGTCCACGTCTGATCGAAGATTTGCGCGAGGGCGACAAGGTTCAGACGCAGGACAGCGGTGCGCAAGAGATCCTTTGGGTGGGCAGCAGACGAATGACAGGTGCGCGTCTCTTTGCGATGCCTCGGTTGCGTCCGGTCCGGATTGCGACGGGCGCACTTGGCGTGGAGCGGCCCGATCAGGAACTGCTGGTGTCGCCGGAACACCGGATGCTGATAAAGGGCGACATTGCCCAAGACCTGTTCAACACGCCCGAAGTGTTGGTGGCGGCCAAGGATCTGGTCAACGGATCTACCATAACCGTCGACCTCAAGGCCCGCGAGGTAACTTATGTTCACCTGTTGCTGCCGAAACACGAGGTACTGCGCGCAAACGGGGTGGAAACCGAAAGCTTCCACCCGGCCAACACAGCGCTTCCGATGTTGAGCACAGACGACCGCGCAAGGTTGGTGGCAAGCATGCCGAACCTCGAATTCGACCCGCACACATATGGCAGCTATGCACGCCGGAACCTGAGTGCGAGTGAGGCTGCGATCCTGAACCACGCGGCGTGACCTAGCAGACGCTGCGTGACGACTTTGCAATGCGGGCGCTGCACCCATCCCACGGGCTCCGCCACCGTGTTTCTCGCCAAATGAAAGATCAGGTGAAGCCCGGCGTGCCCTTGTCGTCCGGGCTGCGGGCGAGGTGTTTGGCCTTGATCTGTTGTGAGGTGTCGCGGGAGCCATCGTGGCTCCATCCCGGCGGGGCAATGGCGTAGAGCAGGCGATCCTTTAGTGTCAGGCCTGGTTCTGTGACGTCCTTCCAGAGGCCAACCCATTCGTGAAATGCGACCCGGATCGGGTTGAATGTACCGATGTTCTGCACCAGCCCGTAATCTGGTTTTTCACTTTCAAGTTCCGGCACGAAGGTGCCGAACATCTTGTCCCAAATGATGAAAACACCAGCATAGTTTGCATCCAGATACCGCGCATTGCGCCCGTGGTGGACGCGGTGATGGCTTGGTGTGTTCATTACCGCCTCGACCCAGCGGGGCAGTTTTCTGATGGCTTCCGTGTGGATCCAGAATTGGTAGATCAGGTTCAGTCCCCCTACGAACAAAACCATGGCCGGGTGAAAGCCAAGCAGGATCAGAGGCGCGCGGACGATCATCATGAAAGTGAAGGTTCCCGTCCACGTTTGTCGAAGCGCGGTGGTCAGGTTGTAGTGCTGACTGGAATGATGGTTCACATGGCTGGCCCAGACCCAGCGGACTCGGTGTCCGAACCGGTGCACCCAATAGTACCGCAGGTCATCCTGCACAAAGCAGACCAGCACAACCCAAACGCCGGTGCCAAGATCGAGCGGTGTGATAGCCCAAAGCCAGATGAAGAAGCCCCATGCAATGAAGCCAAGCAGAATGCCAGAAGCGACATTACCTGCACCCATGATCAGAGACGTGACAGCGTCGCGGGTTTCGTAGCGCCCGCCGCGGCCCTTGATCGCGATCCACATCAATTCGATTGCGATGGCGGCAATGAAGAAGGGGACTGCGAGTTGTACAACGTCAGGATAGGTCAGGTTGCTCATCATCTTTGGGTGATCCAATCTTGCCATTCGATCTGTTCGTCAGGTGTCAGGTGCAGCAGTACCTTCGGAGCGGCGTAGTCGTTTAGGTACAGTATCGCCGTCTTGGCGCCAAAATTCAGCGTCTCGGTTCCGGTCAGTAGGCGGGCGCAGGTATCTGCCCCCATCTGCCACAGGATACCATGGCCGCGATCGGTAATGATTCTGGCGGCACGTCCATCTGCGGTGATCTTTATGGTTTCGATCACATCATCCGGGCGCGCGCGTAGCCATGCGGTGCGGGCTGTTTCCAAAGCGAAAGTCGGTGCTTGTGACAGTCCAAGCAAATGAAGCGCCAGCGCAATGCTCGCGATGCCGCCAACCACCAATATCAACAGGATGTGCAATGGCACGACCTGATCCTCCCTGTCGCATATCTGAGCGGCGAGCGATGGCGATCGTCAAGCTTGGCGTTGCGTCAGGTTAGGTCCGTGGACAAAGACGTGGTCGCCCATGGAGCTTTGTTTTCAAGTGGTGAAACCGATTTTCCGAACGCGTTTCTCTCCGGGAAACAGCGACGGTCAGCCGCTTTCCGCCCCAATCAATGTTGCTATGATGGCCTTGGCGCTGTCCGACGACCAATCGGCATCGCCGCGTAGGCGGGCGATTTCGCGCCCTTCGGGATCAATCAACACGGTGATGGGCAGGCCAAAGACACCCATTTGAGCGGCCAGCTTCTGCTTTGGATCCTGGTGGCGGGGCAAGTTGGTTGCATTGATCTCTTCCAGGAACTTCTGAATGGCAGCTGGATTGTTGCGGCCCGTGGCAATGGTCACGACTTCGAAGTTGTCGCCGCCGAATTTGGTCTGTAATTCCGATAGCATTGGCATCTCGTGCCGACAGGGCGCGCACCAAGTGGCCCAGAAGTTCACAAGGATATGCTTGCCCTCGTAGTCCGCGAGCGAGCCCTGACCGGCGCCGTCGGCCAGATCGTAAGACTGTTTCGAAACCGCTTCGGGGGTGCCATGGAAGATAAGTTTTTTCATGTCGCCGTCGCGCAATGCGGCAGCGGCGTCCGTGTCGGCAAGCGCGGGAATTGCACCGAGGCTCAGGGCCATGTAGAGGGCTGCGACAACAGTTTTTTTCATGTCTCTTCCTTAGGTGGGCGACCAGATGACCGACAAATCCGCGAATGCAATGTGGGGTGGCCGTTTTGCGGCAGGGCCAGATGCGATCATGGAGGCAATCAATGCCTCGATCGGATTTGACCAGCGCATGGCGTCCCAAGACATCGCGGGTTCGCGCGCCCATGCCGCCATGTTGGGCGCCACCGGCATCTTGAGTGATAAGGATGTGAAGGCGATCCGGGAAGGGCTGCTCACGGTGTTGTCAGAAATTGACGCAGGTACGTTCCAGTTTTCGACGGCATTGGAAGATATCCACATGAACGTGGAAGCACGGTTGAAGGACCTGATCGGTGAACCTGCAGGGCGCTTGCACACAGGGCGCAGTAGGAATGACCAGGTGGCGACCGACTTTAAATTGTGGGTTCGGGACCAGTTCGACGCGGCTGAGGGCGCGTTGTTGTCCTTGATCGCGGCTTTGTTGGATCAGGCAGAGGCAGGGGCCGATTGGGCCATGCCCGGCTTCACCCACCTTCAGACAGCTCAACCCGTGACCTGGGGCCACCACATGATGGCTTATGTCGAGATGTTTGGCCGGGATCTTTCGCGCGTCCGCGATGCGCGCACCCGCATGAATGAAAGCCCCTTGGGAGCGGCGGCGCTGGCTGGCACGTCTTTCCCTATTGACCGGCAGATGACGGCAGAGGCTTTGGGTTTTGATCGGCCCGCCGCCAATTCTCTGGATGCCGTCAGCGACAGGGACTTTGCGTTGGAATTCCTTAGCGTGGCCAGCATCTGTGCCATGCATCTATCGCGCTTTGCCGAAGAGCTTGTCATCTGGTCGTCGGCCCAGTTCCGTTTTGTCACGCTGTCGGATCGGTTTTCGACCGGCTCGTCCATCATGCCGCAAAAAAAGAATCCAGACGCGGCGGAGTTGATCCGCGCCAAGGTGGGTCGGATATTTGGTGCGAACACAGGCCTGATGATGGTGATGAAGGGCCTCCCGCTGACCTATTCCAAGGACATGCAAGAAGATAAGGAGCAGGTCTTTGATGCCGCGGACAACTGGATGCTGGCCCTGGCGGCAATGGATGGGATGGTGCGGGACATGACTGCCAATCGCGACAGTCTGGCTGCCGCTGCGGGCTCCGGTTTCTCGACCGCGACCGATCTGGCCGATTGGTTGGTGCGGGTTCTGGGGATGCCCTTCCGGGATGCCCACCACATCACTGGCAGCCTTGTTGCACTTGCCGAGGCCGAGGGTTGCGACCTGCCCCATCTGACACTTGATCAGATGAAAGCGGCGCATGAAAGCATCACAGAAGATGTTTTCACCGTTTTGACCGTGGAAAATTCCGTCGCATCGCGTACAAGTTACGGAGGCACTGCGCCCGTTCAGGTGCGCGCGCAGGTCGCCCGGTGGAGAGAGGTGATCGCATGATCCGCATTCTTTGTATCCTGTCGTTACTGGCCGTTGCGGCTTGCGGAGCGGATGGCGAGCCCGTGCAGCCACATGCAGGCGTGAACATCGGTGTCGGATCGGGCGGTGTGAATGCAGGCGGTACCGTGGGCGTCAGCCGCGGACCGTTGTCCGTTGGTGTGAGTATCTTCTGATCCATGGCGCCCATTCGCATGATCTATCTTGGCCTTGCCATTTGGGGGGCCGTGCATCCGATGTACTATTTCATCAATTGGTTTCAGACGAACAGCTGGGACCTGATGGCGATGGTCGATGCGTGGCATTTAAACGCCGCGACCAGCGGTTTGGTTTGGGATCTGACCATTGCGGCCCTTGCCCTGACCATCTGGATCGTCTCGGAAGTGGCGGTGCGCCGGAACTGGATCGCCCTCATTGCCATTCCTGCAACATTCTGCATCGGCGTGAGTTGCGGGCTGCCCCTGTACCTCTTTTTGCGATCCCGCCCGGTCACCTGATTGATCCCGGCGCGCCGTGGGGCTAAAGGCGCTTCTCATGGATCATTTTCTGTATCGCGATGGCGTGCTGCACGCCGAGGATGTCCCGGTAGCCGAGATTGCCGCCGCCGTGGGCACACCATTCTACGTCTATTCGACCGCCACTTTGCTGCGCCACTTCACGTTGTTTGACGATGCGCTTGATGGAATGGACCATCTGGTTTGCTATGCCATGAAGGCGGCGAGCAATCAGGCGATCCTCAAAACCCTTGCGCAGGCGGGTGCAGGCATGGACGTCGTGTCGGGCGGCGAATATGCGCGGGCAAGGGCCGCGGGTGTGTCGGGTGATAAGATCGTGTTTTCTGGTGTAGGCAAGACGGCCGACGAAATCCGAATGGCCCTGACTGGGGGGATCCGCCAGTTTAACGTGGAATCCGAGCCAGAGATGGAAGTTCTGAACCGCGTGGCGGGTGAGGTCGGCGTGATTGCCCCCATCACCATCCGCGTGAATCCGGATGTGGACGCCAAGACCCACGCCAAGATTGCAACGGGCAAGTCCGAGAACAAGTTTGGCATTCCCATTGCCCGCGCGCGCGAAGTTTATGCCATGGCAGGTGCGATGGACCACCTCGATGTGATTGGCATTGATGTGCATATCGGTAGCCAGCTGACTGACCTGACCCCATTCGAGCTGGCCTATCAGAAGGTCGCTGAGCTGACGGTTCAGCTGCGCGAGGATGGGCACGACATTCGGCGCCTGGACTTGGGTGGTGGTCTGGGCATTCCCTACGCTCGCTCGAATGAGGCGCCGCCTCTGCCCACCGACTATGGCGCACTGATCAAGCGAACCGTGGGCCATCTGGGCTGCGAGATCGAGATCGAACCAGGTCGCCTGATCGCAGGTAATGCCGGGCTGATGGTGTCCGAAGTTATCTATGTCAAATCGGGTGAAGGGCGCGATTTCCTGATCCTGGACGGGGCCATGAACGACCTGATCCGCCCTGCGATGTACGAGGCCCACCATGACATCGTCCCGGTGATCGAACCTGCGCCGGGTACGGAACAGACCCCTTATGACATCGTGGGACCGGTCTGCGAATCCGGTGACACGTTTGCCAAGCAACGCATGATGCCACCCCTTGCCGCTGGCGATCTTGTCGCTTTCCGGTCGGCCGGTGCCTATGGCGCGGTTATGAGCAGCGAATACAACACGAGGCCGCTGATCCCCGAAGTTTTGGTCAATGCTGATCAATACGCGGTGATCCGCGCACGCCCGACCTTTGACGAAATGATAAATCGCGATACCATCCCCGGGTGGTTCTGATACGTTCGGGGCGACTTGAGGTTCTGGGCGCTATGGTGCGCCACGATACCGACAAGGGACGCGATGTATGGCGAGTTTTTCCAGACATGACGTGCGACGCGGCTTGAAGTCGCTGCGCTGGCCGCTCGCGTTGACGCGCGGGGGCATGTTTGCCGAGGCCTTCTGGCAGGCGACATGGCCTCTGGCGACCGTTGTTTTGGCTGTATTGGCGCTGCTGATGCTGGGCTTGCAGGACAGCGTTATGATCGAACTGGTCTGGTTCCTTGGCGTCGTGGCGGCGCTGGCTGGTGTCGGTGCATTGATCTATGCTCTGCGCCGCTTCCGCATCCCGACGCGTGAAGCCGCGTTGATCCGGTTGGACGAAACGCTGCCGGGCCGCCCCATTCAAGCGCTGATGGATGAACAGGCCATCGGGGACGGCGATGCCGCTTCAACCGCTGTTTGGCGTGCGCACCAAGCGCGTATGGCGCAGCGCGCCGCTGCAGCGCAGCCAGTGCCGGCAGATCTGCGTATTGCCCGCCGCGATCCCTATGCTCTGCGCTATGTGGCCGTGCTTATCTTCGCCGTGGCCCTGATCTTTGGGTCAATCTGGCGTGTCGGATCGGTGACTGACATGACACCGGGCCCAGGCAACGGGTTGGCGACAGGCCCGGTTTGGGAAGGGTGGGCTGAAAGCCCGCGCTACACGGGACGTCCTACTATTTATCTGAACGATATTGCCGAGGGACCACTTGCGGTGCCTGCAGGGGCGCTCATAACTTTGCGCCTGTACGGTGAAGTTGGCGCATTGACCGTCTCGGAAACCGTGTCAGGTCGCATTGGAGAGGTACCCCCGGCGTCTGCCCCGGAACAGGATTTTACGGTTGTCCAGTCCGGAGAGATTGCGATCAACGGCCCTGGAGGCCGTACATGGGCTGTGACCGTATTGCCTGATGTCGCACCCACTATTGCGGTGCTCTCGACGCCTGAGGCAACCGCGCTGGGCGAGATGACACTTCCCTACAGCGCTTCCGACGATTACGGCGTCGAAGCAGGAGAGGCCCGGTTTTTCCTTGATCTGGCTGAAGTGGATCGCCGCCATGGTCTGAGCATTGCGCCCGAGCCGCGGCCCGAGATCACTGCCGCGCTGCCGATGCCGTTCACGGGGGATCGGACCGAATTCGAAGAGGCATTGGTCGAGGATTTCTCGGAACACCCATGGGCCAATCTGCCGGTGACTGTCATACTCACAGCGCTTGATGCGGCTGAGCAGCAATCGGAAACCGAACCGTTCAAGATGACCTTGCCGGGGCGGCGGTTTTTTGACCCACTGGCCGCGTCCATCATCGAGCAGCGTCGTGATTTGCTGTGGTCGAAGGGCAACGGCACGCGTATCGCGCAAATCCTGCGTGCTGTGGCGTATCGGCCCGATGACGTGTTCCGCCGCGAAGTGGATCAGCTGCGGCTGCGCCGCGTAATCACGAGACTTGAGACGCTGGCGAGCTATGGCTTGACGGATGAGCAGCAAGAAGACGTGGCGCGCGACATGTGGGACCTTGCCCTGGGGATCGAAGAGGGAGACCTGTCAGACGCGCTGGAGCGCTTGCGCCGCGCTCGCGAACGGCTGGAGCAAGCAATGCGCGATGGTGCCAGCCCGGCAGAGATCGAGGAGCTGATGCGCGAGCTGCGCCGTGCGACCGATGACTATATGCAGCAGTTGTCCCGTCAGGCAGAGCTGGACCAGCAGGAGAATGATGAGAACCCGCGCAATCAACCACAAAACCAGATGCAGATGACGCAGGATGACCTGCAACGCATGGTGGATCGGATTCAGGAACTGATGGAGCAAGGCCGCATGGCCGAGGCCGAGCAAGCCCTGCGCGAGCTGCAGGAGATGCTGGAGAACATGCAGGTTACCCGAGGGCAGGGCGGCGAAGGCCAAAGTCCGGGTGAACAGGCCATGGAAGGCTTGGCCGAAACCCTGCGTGAACAGCAAGGCCTGAGCGATGATGCGTTCCGCGATCTGCAGGAACAGTTCAACCCGAATGCGCAGACGGGTGAAAGTCAGGGCAACGAGGGCCGCGATGGTGGTCAGGGGCGCGGCAACCAGCATAGTCAGGGCGGTGAAGGCCAGGGTGAACAGGGCAACAATGAAGGCGCCGGTGATGGCAACGAGGAGGCAGAGGGGCAGTCCGAAGGCGCTCTTGCTGACCGTCAGCAGGCATTGCGAGATGAGCTACGCCGCCAGCAGGGCAGCCTGCCGGGTGCAGGTACGCCCGAAGGCGACGATGCGCGCGATGCATTGGACCGCGCTGGCCGCGCCATGGATGGTGCGGAAGAGGCATTGCGTCAACGCGATTTCGCCGAAGCCATCGATAACCAGTCGCAGGCCATGGAAGCGCTGCGTGAGGGAATGCGCGCCTTGGGCGAGGCGATGCAGCAGGAGCAACAAAACGCACAGCAGGGGCAGGGCACCAGCGAAAGCGACCGCCGCGCCGAGGCGCGTGATCCTCTTGGCCGTGATCCGGGGGCCAACGGATCCGTCGGCACGGAAGAGGGGCTGCTTCAGGGTGAAGACGTGTACCGCCGCGCCCGCGACCTGCTTGACGAAATTCGTCGCCGGTCAGGCGATGGCGAGCGGCCCGATGTGGAACTTGACTACCTCAAGCGCCTGCTGGACCGTTTCTAGGGGCTAGCCCTCGTCGACGGGTGCTGACAGGTTTTCGAGCCATGTCAAACCGGTAGCAACACGACCGTCCAGCCACACTCGCGCGCTGTCGACCTGGGCCACATAGGCGCTGAGAAATGGATCGACCTGCGGGACAGCCCGCGCGATGTCAGGTGCAAAGACATAGATCGCCCCAAGGATCACTGCGAGCAGGATCATCAGCATGAAACCGCGGCGAAAGCCGGACTTGCGGGGTGCTGCCTCAGCCGGGTCCGTTGCCACATCTGCCGCGGGTGCGGTTTGACGGTCACCGGTCGAGCGCAGTGTCGAATTGATCTCTTCGATGTCCGGCAGCAGATCGCGCCGGGACCCGATGGCTGCTGCCGTTGCAGCCGCTTCCGAAACGTGTTCGGGACCGCTGTCTTCGCCCCGCATACGTGCCATTCGTTCTCGGGCTTCGCGGGCCCGGCGGTCTGAATCCGTTTCGGCGCTATCCAGGCCAAGGTCCGGCTGGCTTTCAAGGCTTTCCGCCTCGGTTGCACGGGCTTGTGCTTCGATCTCTGCTTCTTGTCGCAGGATGTCCGCGATGGACGGATCAAGTTCGCGCCGCTGGTGGTCCGGCGCATCGACGCGTTCTTCGTCTTCGACCGGTGTGTCATCCGGCGGAGCCAGATCCGCGGGTGCGTCGGCCTCCTCGGGTTCGTCGGGTGCGTAGTCGGGATGATGCTGAAACCAGGTCTGCCCGCAGTTCGAACACTGCACGTCGCGTCCCTCTGAGGGGATCACGTCATCTACAACCTCGTATTGCGCATCGCAATTGGGACATATCAGCCGCATTTTGGGTCCTGCCTCGGTTTTGTGTATCACCATATGTTGTAGGAATTGTTCAGAAAAGACATAAGTGCGACCACCGGTGTCGCAGCATTCAGATTGAATCCGGCATGGTGCTGAGGCACAACAGGTCCCAAAGGGGCGGGGGCACACGTGATCGAGCTGGAAAATGTAGCTTACAGCTATGGCGGTGGTGAATTGCTGTCCGATATTTCGGTCAAGCTGGCGCCGGGATCATTTCACTTTCTGACCGGCCCATCGGGCGCGGGCAAGACGACGCTGCTCAAGCTGTGTTATGGCGCCTTGTTGCCCACTGCCGGCCATGTGCGCCTGTTTGAACGTGATGTACGTGCCCTTGAACGCGATGATGTTGCGATGATCCGGCGCAAGGTTGGCGTTGTGCATCAGGATGTGCAGTTTCTGGATCATTTGAGCGTATCGGACAATGTTGCTTTGCCGCTGACCGTTTCCGGGCGGCACGCTGATGCCGCCAACGGGGATCTGACAGAGCTGATGGCATGGGTGGGTCTGACCAATCGCGCCGACGCCATGCCACCCGAACTGTCCGGGGGTGAACGTCAACGCGCTGCCCTCGCACGGGCCGTCATTATGTCGCCCGACGTGGTTTTGGCCGATGAGCCCACCGGCAACGTGGATTGGGAGATGTCCCAGCGGTTGCTGACTTTGCTGGTCGAGTTAAACAAGATGGGCAAGACTGTACTGATTGCAACGCACGACCTGTCCCTGATCCGTGCAGCCAAGGCGCAGGTGCAGGCACGGGTGTTGCGCATCTCGAACCGGCGGGTGCAACTGGCGGGGGCGGATTTGTGACGTTTGATCGGAACACTTTGCGCGCCCTTCTTGTTGGCGACCGCCATGCGGACCGAGTTGTGCCGCCCACGGGCTTTACGGCCCAGCTGACCTTGTTCGTATCAGGAGCGATGGCGTTTCTGGCCGTATTTGCCCTGGCCCTATCCCTTGCGTCCGGCCGGTTGGCCGACCGTTGGGGGGACGAACTGGCGCGCACGGCGACCATTCGCATCGTCGCACCCGAAGATCAGCGAGCGATCCAAACCGCGGCAGCGATCGAGGTACTTTCCACGACCCCGGGTATCGCATCGGCCCGTGCGCTGACGGATGAAGAGCAACAGGCGTTGTTGGCCCCCTGGTTCGGGCAGGATCTGCCACTGGACACGTTACCGGTGCCCCGGTTGATTGAAATCGAAGCAGCCGAACAGGGGTTTGATGCGACGGGCTTGCGCCTGCGTCTGGCGGCCGAGGTGCCGGGGGCGGTACTTGATGACCATGGCCGCTGGCGTGCTCCGCTTGTGTCTGCGGCGCAACGCTTGCGCCTTTTGGGCTGGACGGTCGCTTTGCTGATCCTTGGGGCTGTCGCCGCCATGGTGACACTGGCGGCCAATGCGGCGCTGGCGGCCAATGCACAGGTCATTGCCGTGCTGCGCCTTGTGGGTGCAACAGACAGTTACATTGCCAATGCCTTTGTCCGGCGGTTTACGTTGCGAGCCCTTGTCGGTTCTGCTGTGGGGGTGGTGATTGGTGTGATTGCCGTTTGGCTGATGCCTTCAGGGGGGGATACACCCGGTTTTCTGACGGGGTTTGGCTTTGCCGGCGCGGGGTGGCTGGCACCCCTGTTTCTGCCCCCCGTTTGCGGGGCGGTGGCTTTGTTTGCCACAGCCTATGCGGCCAGCCGCGCTTTAAGGACCCTTACATGATCCAATACTTTCGATCCCTTTTCTTCGTGGGCCATATCTATGTCATGATGCTGCTGGTTGGTGTGGCCTTTGCCCCTTACGCTATTGTCAGCCGACACGGCGCCCGTGCCGCCTGCAAGACATACAGCCGCTACGTGTTCTGGTCCATGCGCTGGATGGTCGGCATCCGGGCCGAGGTGCGCGGGGCCGTCCCCGACGGTGAAGTGCTGATCGCGGCCAAGCATCAGTCTTTCCTGGACATCATGATGATTTTTACAGCGCTGCCGTCTGCCAAGTTCATCATGAAACGCGAGATCCTTTGGACACCCATCATTGGTTTATATGCCAAACGTCTTGAATGCGTGCCCGTTGAACGTGGCAAGCGGGGCGCTGCGATTGCCAAGATGGTCCAGGACGTCGAAGCCGGGCGTGCGACACCGGGGCAGTTGATCATCTACAGTCAGGGCACAAGGGTCGCGCCCGGTATCAAGGCGCCTTACAAGGTTGGAACGGCGATCCTGTATGAACAGTTGAACCAGCCCTGTGTGCCGGTTGCGACCAATGTCGGTGTATTCTGGCCCCGCAAGGGAATTATGCGAAAACCGGGCACAGCCGTGGTTCAATTTCTGCCTCCGATCACGCCGGGCAAGGATCGGGAAACGTTCCTTGCTGAGCTAGAGGAAACGGTCGAGGCGCAGTCTGATGCACTGATGCGTCAAGGAGGGTTTGAGCCCAATGGAGTTCATCAAAAACATCCCGGCGCTTGAAGCGCTCTATGGAATCCCCGGGCAGCCATCATTGCGCAAGGTGGCTGACCATCTGACACCGCTGTATGCCAAGTGGATCGCAGCCTCGCGTTTTGTGGTGCTGACGACGGTGGGGCCGTCAGGGACGGACGGCAGCCCACGTGGCGATGATGGGCCGGTGGTGTTGCAGCTTGATCCAAAGACGCTAGCACTGCCCGATTGGCGCGGGAACCAGCGGCTCGACAGTTTGCGTAATATTGTCGACGACGGTCGCGTATCGTTGATGTTCATGGTGCCCGGATCGAACACGGTGGTGCGTGTGAATGGTGAAGCGCGGCTGACAATAGACGAGAGGCTGCGTCAGCGGTTCGAACAGAAGGGGCGAAATCCGGCGACGGTGATCGTGATCCGCATCGGTGAAGTGTATACACAATGCGCCCGGGCGCTGATCCGGGCAGGCCTATGGTCGCGCAATGATGCTGAGGGGCTGCCAACACCGGGTGAGATCCTTGCAGAGGTATCTGAGGGCGAGGAAGGCGGCGCACCTTACGATGCCGCATGGCCCGAGCGCACCGCCCGAACCATGTGGTAGTTTGACATAAAGTGTCCCCGCGGGGACAGAATACGTGAGTTTAGGGGATCAGCACCTGATCGATTGCGTGGATCACGCCATTAGAGGCGAAGATGTCGGGCTGGATTACATTGGCATCGTTCACCTTCACGCCTGAACCAAATTTGCCCACGATCCCGTTCACATCCAGAGTGCCCCCTTGCACCGTTGCGACGTTCTGCCGGGTGCCCAGCACATCTCCGGCGGTAATTTGGCCCGGTACGACGTGGTAGGTCAGGATACTGACCAGCTGATCTTTGTTCTCGGGTAAGAGCAGGTTGTCCACTGTTCCTGCGGGCAAGGCGGCAAATGCGTCGTTGGTTGGTGCGAAGACCGTGAAAGGGCCGGGACCTTTGAGCGTATCGACAAGTCCGGCTGCCTGAATTGCCGCCACCAGGGTCGAGAAGTTCGGATCGCCCGCGGCGATATCGACGATGTCGGGGTCTTGCGGTTGCGCACATGCGGCAATTGTCAGCAGGGCAGCGCCGCCCCCAATCAGTTTCAAAGTGCTGCGACGATCCATGATGATATCCTCTTGTCGTTTAGAAAAGGTCTTTCAGCCCGAACGAGCTTCCCTATCAAGGAGCGCGGTTGGCCAAAAAGGAAATGACACCCCCCCCCTCTGACATAGGCATGAACGCGCCATACGCGGATTTGCTCCGAGGGCACGCCCGTGCGGTGGCGGATGGTTGCCTGTTTTGCCTTTGAATTACGAACGGATGGACACGCAACTCGATCCTATGAGCCGGTTTCGATCCAAATATACAGGGCCGCCCCCCAGAAACGGCCCTGTATCGCGCGCCTGCTGCGGCTGCCGTCAGCTATGGATCGCCCCAAGGCCACAAGCCAGTGCCGCTTCGCGTACTGCTTCGGAATAGGTGGGGTGGGCGTGGCAGGTCAGAGCCAGATCCTCGGCCGAGGCACCGAATTCCATCGCCACGCAGACCTCGTGGATCAGGTCGCCCGCGCTTGGCCCGATGATATGTGCGCCAAGGATACGGTCGGTTTCAGCATCAGCCAGGATCTTGACGAAGCCATCTGCCGCAAAGTTCGCCTTGGCCCGACCATTCCCCATAAAGCTGAATTTGCCCGCCTTGTACTTGCGTCCTTCGGCTTTCAGCATCTCTTCGGTGGCGCCGACATTGGCGACCTCCGGGTGAGTGTAGATCACGCCGGGGATCACACCGTAGTTCACATGTCCATGCTTGCCTGCAATCTGATCGGCGGCGGCCATGCCCTCGTCCTCGGCTTTGTGGGCCAGCATCGGTCCCTCGATCACGTCGCCGATGGCATAGATGCCGGGGATATTGGTCTGCCAATGGGCGTCGACCGCGATCTGACCCCGGTCGGTCATCTTGATGCCCAGAGTATCCAGCCCCAGCCCGTCGGTGTAGGGTTTGCGGCCCGTGGCAACCAGAACCACGTCGGCGTCCACAACGTGCTCACTGTCATCCTTGCGCAGCTTGTAATGTACCTTGGCCTTGCCCTTGGCGACATCCACCTTTTGCACGGCGGCCCCCATGGTGAAGCCAAGCCCCTGTTTGATCATGATCTTCTGGAACTGGCGCTGCACCTCGGCATCCATGCCGGGGGTGACGGTGTCAAGGAATTCGATCACCTGCACGTCTGAACCCAGCCGCTTGTAGACCGAGCCAAGTTCAAGCCCGATAACGCCTGCGCCGATGACCACCATTTTCTTGGGCACCTTGCCCAGCTCCAGCGCGCCGGTGGAACTGACGACAATCTTTTCGTCAATCTCGATCCCTGGCAGGGTCGCAACATCGGACCCGGTGGCGATGATGATGTTCTTGGCCTCGTGGACCTCGTCCCCGACCTTGACCTTGCCCGCCTCGGGGATGCTGCCCCATCCCTTGAGCCAGTCGACCTTGTTCTTCTTGAACAGGAATTCGACCCCCTTGGTGTTCTGGCCGATCGTGTCGGTCTTGTATTGCAGCATCTGCTTCCAATCGACGGATGGCGATTTGCCCTTGAGACCCATGGCACCGAAATTGTGTTCGGCCTCGTGAAGCATGTGGGACGCGTGCAGAAGCGCCTTGGAAGGTATGCAGCCCACATTCAGGCAGGTGCCGCCCAGCGTCTCGCCCCCCTCGACGCAGGCGGTTTTCAGGCCGAGCTGTGCGCAGCGGATGGCACAGACATAGCCGCCGGGGCCGGAGCCTATGATGATTACGTCGTAAGAAGCCATGGGTAAGGTCCTTTTGTTATGCGTTGGACCGGGGGCCAGCCCCCGGACCCCTGTGGTATTTTCAGCCAGAAGAAGGGATGAGTGCCGCGATCAGCATAAGTGTTGTGGCAGTGAACCCGGTAAACCAGATCAGCGATCGCCAGGGGATCAGGCCGAAATAGTAGGCCGGGATGTAGAGGATGCGGGCAATGAGATAGGTCCATGCGCAGACGGCTGTTAAGGACGTGGATTGATCCGACAAGGTGATGACCACGCATGCAATGGTGAACAGCGCGAGGCTTTCGAAGTGGTTGTTCCACGCCCGGATCAGCCGCGCCGTCTTGTCCGATACCTGATCCTGGATGTCGCCACCCATTCGGTTGCGGTCGCGGGGAGACAGCGTTTTGCCCTGCGGCAGTTCGATATTGGTTGGCAGCGCCATCAGGTAAAACTGGAGAACCTGTAAAAGGGCAGCGAGCGTGAGTGCCGTGAGCTCGGGGGTCATGCCGTACCTCCAGTGCTTGTATTCCATGTCCAACTGCACTCGCGTTTGGACGCGACGTATGGTGCCCGGATATGTGATGCGATCGGGATCATGCGCCCAGAAGTGGCAGGATCATAAGCGCGAGGCCAGCCAGCGATGCGAACCACGCGATGGAGCGGATCATTGGGATGCCTGAAGCATAGGCCGGGATGTAGACGACACGCGCCCAGAACCAGAGTGCAGCGCCCGTGGCCGTGGTGGCCGTGCCGAGGTCGGTGACCTTGAGCATCAGGGCGAGCGCGATGAAGGCCGGGAGGGTTTCGAGGTAGTTTTTGAGGGCGCGCTGGATGCGGCCCGCGATCTGGTTCTGGTCACGCTGCTCATCTTGTGGGCCAAGTGCCCAGCCGAGACCTTTCGACAGGTCTGAGAAGGTGGCCTGCAGGAGCGCGTGGGCGATCAGGAGGAGGACCGCGTAGGTGAGGTAGGTGAGTTCTGGGGTCATTTTTTAAAGCTTTGCTTGCTACGCGCTTTATGGTCTTGCGTCATTTCTTGGAGCGCTCCGCCCATTGCTGGATGAAAAACCAACTTAGCGGATGTTAACAAAGGGACGAGAAAGAAAATCGTTCCCGAAATTGCGAGTACTGGGCGGGCAATCACTGCTTCCACATAGCCCCGTGAGTCTGCGGCATATGCACCACTACAGATCAGTATCAGGGCCCACCAGACTTTCAGCGTGACACCCAATTTGGGCGCCGCAAAAGACAGCCCAAGAACCGGTTTCGAAAACCAGAGTGCAACAGTACATCCGATCAAGACAATGATACCGGACCAAAACGCTAGAACTGGACTGGATAAAGAACCTCCCGGGATAATCGCAGCAAAACAGGCGACAGCGCCGACTAAAAAGAGAATTGCCCGGGTTCCATAGTACAGACGAATTTTTCCGAAATCCTTTTTGGGGATGTCATAAAACGTCGGTGCACCGTGTCTGTTTGGTTGGTCTTGTTGCATCACAAATCCATCAACAGACGCCGCGGATCTTCCAGGGCCTCTTTCACACGCACCAGGAACGTTACCGCCCCTTTGCCGTCAACGATCCGGTGGTCGTAGCTGAGGGCGAGATACATCATCGGCCGGACCACCACTTGGCCGCCGATGGCCATGGGACGGTCCTGGATCTTGTGCATGCCTAGGATGCCCGACTGTGGCGGGTTCAAGATGGGTGAGGACATGAGCGAGCCATAGACGCCGCCGTTCGAGATCGTGAACGTGCCGCCCTGCATTTCCGCCATGGATAGCTTGCCGTCGCGGGCGCGGGCACCCTTTTCGGCGATGGCCTGTTCGATGGTGTGGAACGACATTGCATCCGCGTCGCGGATCACTGGCACCACAAGCCCCGTGGGCGTGCCGGCGGCGATGCCCATGTGCACGAAGTTCTTGTAGACGATGTCGGTCCCGTCAATCTCGGCATTGACCTCGGGCACTTCTTTCAGCGCGTGGCAGCACGCCTTGGTGAAGAAGGACATGAAGCCCAGCTTGACCCCGTGTTTCTTCAGGAACAGGTCCTTGTAGTCGTTCCTGAGGGCCATCACCTCGGTCATGTCCACCTCGTTGTAGGTGGTGAGCATGGCGGCGGTGTTCTGGCTGTCCTTGAGGCGCTTGGCGATGGTCTGCCTTAGCCTTGTCATTTTCACCCGTTCCTCGCGTGCGGCATCGTCTGCGGCCACGGGTGCGCGGGGTGCTGCCACTGGTGCCACCGGCGCGGGTGCAGTGGCTGCCGCTGCGACGGCTTTGGCCACATCCTCTTTCATCACGCGGCCATCGCGACCCGTTCCGGTGACCTGATCGGCGCTGATCCCGGCCTCGGCCATTGCCTTCTGGGCGGAGGGTGCGTTTTCCACGTCCGAACGACCTGTCCCCGCGGGGACGGCGGCCTGTGCGGCCTCTGATGCGGCCGCGACAGGTGTTGCGACTGCGCCGGAGGATGAGATCACGGCCAATTTGGCCGATGCGTCGACAGTTGTGCCTTCGGGTGCCGTGATTTCGGCAAGAACACCAGCCGCAGGGGCGGGTACTTCGACGCTGACCTTGTCGGTTTCCAACTCGCATAGCATTTCGTCTTGCGCGACGGCGTCACCGACGGCTTTGAACCATGTGCTGACCGTTGCTTCGGTTACGCTTTCGCCCAATGTGGGGACCATGACATCGACGCTGTCACCGCCTGTGGCGGGGGCTGCGGCAGCTGGTGCTGCCGCTTTCGGCTCGGCTTTGGGGGCGTCGCTGGATGCCGCTGCGGCTCCGCCTTCGGCGATATTGGCAAGCAGAGCGTCAACACCTACGGTTTCCCCTTCGGCAGCCACGATATCGGCCAGGGTCCCCGCCACGGGGCTGGGCACCTCGACCGTGACCTTGTCTGTTTCCAGCTCGCACAGCATTTCGTCGACCTGAACGCTATCGCCGGGTTTCTTGAACCATGTGGCGACGGTGGCTTCGGTGACGCTTTCGCCCAGTGTAGGCACGCGGACTTCGGTGGTCATTGTCTTATCCTTCGATGGTCAGCGCTTCGTTCACGAGCGCGGCTTGTTGGGCTTTGTGCTGGCTGGCCAGACCTGTAGCGGGGCTGGCGGAGGTGGCGCGGCCCACGTAGGCAGGGCGCTGATGCTTGGCTTTGATCCGGGTCAAAACCCATTCGATATTGGGTTCGATGAAGGACCAGCCGCCCTGGTTCTTGGGTTCTTCCTGACACCAGACCATTTCGGCGCCCTTGAACCGCTCCAGTTCCTTGACGAGGCTGATGGCGGGGAAGGGATAGAACTGTTCGACCCGCATCAGGTACACGTCATTGATGCCACGGGCGTCCCGCTCTTCCAGCAGGTCGTAGTAGACCTTGCCGGAACACATCACGACGCGCTTGATCTTGTCATCCTTGACCAGCTTGGTGTCTGAATTGCCCTGTTCGGCGTCGTCCCACAAAACCCGATGGAAGGACGATCCTGTCGTGAATTCCTCGGCCTTGCTGACGGCCAGCTTGTGCCGCAAGAGAGACTTGGGCGTCATCAGGATCAGCGGCTTGCGGAAATCGCGGTGAATCTGGCGGCGCAGGATGTGGAAATAGTTGGCGGGCGTCGTACAATTGGCGACGATCCAGTTGTCCTGACCGCACATCTGCAAAAAGCGTTCAAGGCGGGCGGATGAGTGTTCCGGTCCTTGTCCTTCGAACCCGTGTGGCAGGAGGACGGTCAGTCCGGACATGCGCAGCCACTTGCTTTCGCCCGAACTGATGAACTGGTCGAACATGATCTGAGCGCCGTTGGCGAAGTCGCCGAACTGTGCTTCCCATAGCGTCAGGGCATTGGGTTCGGCCATAGAGTAGCCGTACTCGAAACCCAACACTGCGTACTCCGACAGCATTGAGTCAATCACTTCGTACTGGGCCTGACCCGCGCGGATCTGGTTGAGAGGATAGTACCGCTCTTCCGTTTCCTGATTCACGTAGCCCGAGTGCCTTTGACTGAATGTGCCGCGTGTCGAATCCTGCCCAGCCAGGCGCACCGGGTACCCTTCGGTCAGAAGCGAGCCGAAGGCCAGCGCCTCACCCGTGGCCCAGTCAAATCCTTCGCCGCCGTCGAACATCCTTTTCTTGGCATCGATCAGGCGACCCACGGTCTTGTGCATCGGGAAGCCGTCTGGCGTGGAGGTCAGCGCCTTACCGACATCAGCCAGTGTTTCTGGCGCGATGGCGGTTTTACCGCGCTGGTAATCTTCCTTGTTCTTGTCGAGATGGGACCATTTGCCGTCCAGCCAATCGGCCTTGTTGGGTTTGTAGTCCTTGCCCGCCTCGAACTCATCATTCATCCGGGCTTGGAAGGCGGCTTTCATATCCTCGATCTCGCCCTCGGGGATCAGGCCATCACGCACCAGGCGTTCGGTGTAAAGCGTGAGCGTCGTTTTGTGCTTCTTGATCCGCTTGTACATCACCGGGTTGGTGAACATGGGCTCATCGCCCTCGTTATGGCCGAACCGGCGGTAGCAGAAGATATCGATCACCACGTCCTTGCGGAACTTCTGACGGAACTCGGTCGCGACCTTGGCCGCGTGTACCACGGCCTCGGGATCGTCACCGTTCACATGGAAGATCGGCGACTCAACCACCAGCGCGTTATCTGTGGGATAGGGGGAAGAGCGCGAGAAGTGCGGCGCCGTGGTGAACCCGATCTGGTTGTTCACCACGATGTGCATGGTACCACCCGTCTTATGACCGCGCAGGCCTGACAGCGCGAAACACTCGGCTACGACACCCTGACCTGCAAAGGCCGCGTCGCCGTGGAGCAAGATCGGCATCACGGTCGTGCGTTCGTGGTCGTTGTTTTGGTCCTGCTTGGCGCGTGCCTTGCCCAGCACCACAGGGTTCACGGCTTCGAGGTGTGAAGGGTTTGCGGTGAGTGACAGGTGGACAGTGTTGCCATCAAACTCGCGGTCAGACGACGCACCGAGGTGGTACTTCACATCGCCCGAGCCGTCGACATCTTCGGGCTTGAAACTGCCGCCCTGGAATTCGTTGAAGATCGCTTTGTAAGGTTTGGCCATCACGTTCGCTAATACCGACAGGCGCCCCCGGTGGGGCATGCCGATCACGATGTCCTTAACGCCAAGTGCACCGCCGCGCTTGATGATCTGCTCCATCGCGGGGATCAGACTTTCGCCGCCATCCAGACCGAAGCGCTTGGTGCCCATGTATTTGACATGCAGGAACTTCTCGAATCCTTCGGCTTCGACCATCTTGTTCAGGATCGCCTTGCGGCCTTCGCGGGTGAACTGGATTTCCTTGCCCAGCCCTTCGATTCGTTCCTTGAGCCAGCTGGCTTCCTCCGGGTCCGAGATGTGCATGTATTGCAGGGCAAAGGTGCCGCAATACGTGCGCTTCACGATCTCGACAATTTCGCGCATGGAGGCCACTTGCAGACCCAGCACGTTGTCGATGAAGATAGGCCGGTCCATGTCAGCTTCGGTGAAGCCGTAGGATTTGGGGTTCAGTTCGGGGTGCGGGGTCTGGTCGCGCATGCCCAGCGGATCAAGGTCGGCCACAAGATGGCCCCGGATGCGGTAGGCCCGGATCAACATGAGGGCGCGTATGCTGTCGAGCACGGCCCGCTTGATCTGGTCGTCGCTAACCTCAACGCCCTTTTCCGCTGCCTTCGCCTTTATCTTGTCACCAGCGCCCTTGACCTCTGCGGGGGCGGCCCATTCGCCGGTGAGTGCTTGGGTCAGGTCATCGCCCGGAACCGGAGGCCAGTCGGCGCGCGCCCAGGACGGCCCCTCCGCCTCGCGTTTGACGCTGACCTCATCATCGCCCATCGCCTTGAAGAACGCCTGCCAGCTTTCATCGACCGCGCCGGGGTCATTGGCGTAGCGGGCGTACATCTGTTCGAGGTACTCCGCATTGTGCCCCTGCATGAAAGACGAGGCATGGAACTGGTCGTTGGGAGATTGGTCGGTCATGTTTTCACCTCAGGAGCAAATGATCTCTGCGCGGTTATGTCCGCGCAGTTTATCGAACAAGGTCGGCTGCAATTCTGAAATTGATCGTGTGCCATGTCCGCAGAGAGACGTGGCGAAGTCCTGCAATGCCATTGCAGAAATCTTGGCGGGATCAAATGACACGATGTTAGGATCGCTTGGGAAGTCTACCAAAATGACTCTCAGACCTTCCGGCGTTGTTTCTCTTTGTTGAACGGTACGTTCCGGGCCGGTTATCGCGAACCAAAACAACCCTGCAAAGCTTCCCAACATCGCGAACACTATCAAGAGAGCAGTTTTCATGTTTTGCTCCCCGCCCGGCGGCACCGCCGGGCATGCCCTCTCAGTCCTGATGCCAATCGTTGCAGCATAACTAGCCTTTTATCGCCTCCATAACGGCCTCACCCAGCGTTGCGGGGCTGTCGGCCACCACGATGCCAGCCGAGCGCATGGCTTCAATCTTGTCCTCGGCGCCGCCTTTGCCGCCAGCGACAATCGCGCCTGCGTGGCCCATGCGGCGGCCCGGAGGGGCGGTGCGGCCTGCGATGAAACCGGCGGTGGGTTTCCAGCGGCCTTTCTTCTTCTCGTCAGCAAGGAACTGGGCGGCGTCTTCTTCTGCGGAGCCGCCAATCTCACCGATCATGATGATGCTTTCGGTCTCGTCATCGGCCAGGAACATCTCGAGCACGTCGATATGCTCGGTCCCCTTGATCGGGTCGCCGCCGATGCCTACGGCCGACGATTGGCCCAGGCCCATATCCGTGGTCTGTTTCACAGCCTCATAGGTAAGCGTCCCCGAGCGGCTTACGACACCCACGCTCCCGCGCTTGTGAATGTGGCCGGGCATGATGCCGATCTTGCAGGCGTCGGGTGTGATAACGCCGGGGCAGTTGGGGCCGATCAGGCGGCTCGACGAGCCTTCCAACGCGCGCTGCACCTTCATCATGTCCAGAACCGGGATGCCTTCGGTGATGCAGACGATCAGGGGCATTTCGGCGTCGATGGCCTCAAGGATCGAGTCAGCTGCAAAGGGCGGGGGCACGTAGATGACGGACGCATTGGCGTCGGTCACGTCCATCGCTTCGTGGACTGAGTTGAAAACAGGCAGGTCCAAATGCGTCTGACCACCTTTGCCTGGGGTGACGCCACCGACCATCTTGGTGCCATACGCGATGGCCTGCTCGGTGTGGAACGTGCCCTGTGAGCCGGTCAGGCCCTGGCAGATCACCTTGGTGTTTTCGTCAATCAATACGGCCATTGTGGTCGTCTCCTTCGGGGGTGTTCGTGATGCGGGAATGGCGTGTCATGCGGGGGCAGGCCCCTTGCGCAACAGCGCCCTGATATTGTCGTCGACGTGCAAGCCGACGCGGTTGACCAGTTGGACGGTAAAGTCCAAGCGGCGTGCACTGTCGCGCAAACAGGTCGGGTCGCAACTGTGGCAGGGGCGCAATTCGGTCATTCGGATAACCTCATCCCGGCGGGCAGACGATCTACGGCGATAAAGGTTCGGTCGTCACGCGTGCCAATGTGCACAACTGCGATGCGCCCACGCAGCAATTCACGCCCTTCGATGTATTCAGTACCATCCACAGCCGCGTAAGGTGCAGGCAGCGGAATGGGTGTGCCGAAAACCGGCGGCCTGGCCATCTTGGCCTGAATCGCGCGCATGGCGGTCTGACCATGGTTGCCGGCAAAATCCACTGCACAGCGGCGCTCTGCATGGTCTGGCGTGCCGGGCGCCGGGGCCAGGGACTTGTCCCAGAAGGTGAGAGTAAATGACAGCGGACTGCCGGCGACGCTTTCCATGTTGGTGCGCGCCTGTTCGACGGTCTGCCCGGCTTTGAAGCAGAAAGACACGAACGAATCGATGGCCGGATGCGCCCCGGCCGCTGTAGCCCAAAGCGCGAAGCTCAGCAGGTATGCCCCCCTTACTGCCAAACGATCCACGCTCCTGCTCCAAACGCATTTTTGCGCACGTGCAATGTTGTGCTTCCGGGTGCGCCGACTATTTGCCAGCTTTGTTGTGCACGACCCTGCGGCGCGATTTGCTTGAGGCCAAAACCGGACGCGACCAAAGCGTCGGCCTTGGCTTGCGCAACGGTACCTGCGTTCGCACCTATCGTGGAGACTCCGCAACGTGCACGGTTGTTCCCACCAGAATTCACATCTGTTTGTACCCGTATCGGACCGTCTGGAATACCGCCGACCAGCACTTCATTGCCGGAGCGAGCAGAACGGTCGCGCGCAGGCACGTCAAAATCGCGCAGATTGACGGCGCGCATGCGGTTTGAAAGGCCGCTCACATCAGGTATGGATGCCACGCAAATGTCCGCAAACGCCTGAACACCACGCGCACGTCGCGTGGATGGTCGGGCGCGGCTCGGTACCGACGCCACTGTCGTGACGGACGCGCCGGGCGCCGCGCTCCCAGATACGACAGACCGGATTTCCGACGTCGGAATCTCTTGTGCGGCGCGCACCCGAGGTGCGCTTCCTTCACGCTGCTCCAACCATACCGCCGTTGACGCAAGGCCAATCGGTGGAAGCCCGGCTTGGGTGGAAATGTCTGGCCGTCGTTCCGTGCTGCAGGCAGCGAGAATCAAGACAGCCGCGACGGTCAGACCAGCACGCCACATCACACTTAACCTTTGACTGCTTTCACGATTTTCTGGGCGCCGTCCTTGAGGTCGTCTGCGGCAATTACGTCGAGGCCGGAGTTGTTGATGATATCCTTGCCCTGCTGAACGTTCGTGCCCTCAAGCCGGACAACCAGCGGCACTTGCAGGCCCACCTCTTTCACCGCGGCGACAACGCCCTCTGCAATCACATCACAGCGCATGATGCCGCCAAAGATGTTCACAAGGATCCCTTTGACGTTCGGATCCGAGGTGATGATCTTGAAGGCTTCGGTCACCTTCTCCTTAGTAGCGCCGCCGCCCACGTCGAGGAAGTTGGCAGGCTCAGCACCGTAAAGCTTGATGATATCCATTGTCGCCATGGCCAGACCCGCACCATTCACCATGCACCCGATCTCGCCATCCAGCGCGATGTAGTTCAGGTCGTATTTGGAGGCAGCGAGTTCCTTCGGGTCTTCTTCGGTCTCGTCACGCAGCTCGTTGATGTCGGCATGGCGGTATATGGCGTTGCCATCGAAGGACACCTTGGCGTCCAGCACTTTCAGATCGCCGCTGTCGGTCAAGATCAGCGGGTTGATTTCAAGCATCTCCATGTCTTTTTCCATGAAGGCTTTGTACAGTAAGCCCATCAGGCCCACGCATTGCTTGATCTGCTTGCCTTCAAGACCCAGCATAAAGGCTATACGACGACCGTGATAGGCTTGGTAGCCGGTGGCTGGATCGACGCTGAAGCTCAGAATTTTTTCGGGCGTTTCGGCGGCCACCTCTTCGATGTCCATGCCGCCCTCGGTCGAACAGACGAACGATACGCGGCTGGTGACGCGGTCGACCAGCAGAGCCAGGTACATCTCGGTCTCAATGCCGGAACCGTCTTCGATATAGATGCGGTTCACCTGTTTGCCGGCGGGACCGGTCTGGTGGGTAACGAGCGTGCGCCCCAGCATCTTCTTGGCTTCTTCTGCGGCCTCCTCGACCGACTTGGTCAGGCGTACGCCACCCTTGTCGCCAGCATCTGCTTCCTTGAAGCTGCCTTTGCCGCGGCCACCAGCATGGATTTGCGCCTTGACCACCCAAAGCGGTCCATCAAGCGCACCTGCTGCTGTCTTGGCTTCCTCTGCACGCAGGACAACGCGCCCGTCCGAGACAGGCGCCCCGTAGCTGCGCAAAAGAGCTTTGGCCTGGTATTCATGGATGTTCATGGCGGTTTGATCCCGTATAGATACGTCAACGTTGGGCCTATACGACCAAGACTGAACGACGCGTAAACGGAAAATATGTCGCAGTGGCGGTTTTGTGCGCGAAAATCGAACATTTGTGATCACTGCATTAAATCGTGTGATCACAAAATTGATTTGAGAAAGGAATCAGATCTGTGCTGCCGCAATTTCCTGTAAAACCTGAGGAAAATGGCGTGCGCTGGGGCGTGGTCCTGACCGTGAACGAACCATCGGCTTTGGTTGAAAGCAATGTGCGATGGCATCTTGCGACCGGCGCAAAGGCAGTTTTCGTGTTTCTTGATGACCCGCACGATCCGTCAAAAAATATACTTCAGGGCATCCCGGGTTGTACGGTTCAACTCTGTGATGACACGTATTGGCAGGCCCGAAGGCCAGAAAAGGGGCGCCCACCATCGCAGATGCGACGGCAAACGATCAATGCCAACCGGACGCAAAACCGGTGCGATCTTGATTGGTTGTTTCACATCGATGCGGATGAGTTCATCTGGCAAGATGGTGACCTGGGGGCCGAACTAACTACGCACGAGGATCCCCGCACCGAGCTGAACCTGCCGGTTTGTGAACGGCTCTTTCCAACCGGGCAGCAGCAATCCCTTTTCGAAGGCGCATTTCGGGCCACATCCGACCTGACACCCGAAAATGCCGAAACTGCTTTTGGCCTTTATGCGCCTTTCATGAAACGGGGACAGTATTCGCACGGTGCGGGAAAAAGTGGCGTACGGGTCGGTGCCGGCTTGCGGCTTGGTGTGCACAACGCAACACGCATCGGGTCAGAAGGACGGCAAAGACGGGCAGCCAAGCGCATATCGACAACGTCACGCGTGTTGCATTTTGATGGGCTGACACCCCTGCACTGGTTGACGAAGGTGTTACGCTATCGGCAAATCTCACCAGAGGTTCAGTCCAAGATCCTGCAGCCGCATCGGGCCGGACAGATTGCCTGGATGATGGAACGCGCAGATACAGTGGACACTGCGCTGCAAGCCCATCACTCCATGTTTGCACTGACGGACGAACGGCGCGCGCAGTTGGATGCTTTTGGATTGCTGCGCGATATCCCATTCGAACCTGATCAGGTTTTGGGAGCACATTGCCCGGATCTTGATCCTTGCACCTTTGATGCGGATTTGATCCGCCGCAATCCTTGGCTGAGCGGTGTGATGGGAGACTAGGGCGTGGCCGTATCGCCATTCCGATAGGAGCGCCACTTGGTGTAAAGAACGTATAGCAACGCGACCTGTGGGACAGCTGTCACAAGAAAAGGCAGACTCGCAGCAACATCGATGATCACAAGAGCGCCAACCGCACCGAGAATGCGATTGCGGTCCTTCTTGAATTTCTTACGAGCGGGCGTGTCCGCGTCCCGCTCAGTTTCTTCAAGCGCGGGCGGAACCTCTTCAGCCCGTGCAACCTTGGGACCGAGGTTATCCAGATGGCGCGGCGCGGTTACGCCCTCAGCCACCACGGCGTACACACCGACCTCTTCCGCGAGGTGTTTTGGCGTGGCGGGTCCAAGCGGGCGCAATTCGACAGTCCCCAGCTTGCCATGCGCATGGTCATAGACATGTTGCGAAATCAGGATGCCGCCGACATCGGCCATCTCTTGCAAACGGGCGGCAAGGTTCACACCGTCCCCCAGCAAATCGGGTCCTTCGATGATCACGTCGCCCAGATGGATACCCAATCGAAAGGCCAGAAGGTCCGCACGTGCGTTCAGCGTGCGCTGTATTTCGACGGCGCATTTTACAGCGCCGACGACAGACGGAAAATCAACGATAAGACCATCGCCCGAGGTGTTGGCAATGCGACCGCCACAGTCTGCAATCGCGCTGTCGATGACGTCGCGGGTTGCCCGTAACGCGCGCACCGTGCCTTCTTCATCCCGGCTCATCCGGCCAGAATAGTTGGCCGCATCCGCGGCCAGAATGGTGGTCAGCTTTCGTTCGATGGGGCGCGACTGAGGCATGTGAACCATATACACATTAAAAGGGCCGGATGCGACGGCATCCGGCCCTTTAATTCGCGACCGCAGCAAATTTTATGCGAGGCTGTCGTCGATGCCTTTACAGGCCTCCATCAGACCTTGGACGGCCTTGACCGAGGTGTCGAACATCTCTTGCTCTTCCTTGGTGAGCTTGATGTTGACGATCCGCTCGATCCCGCCCGCTCCGATGACGGTGGGCACGCCAACATACATGCCTTTCAGACCGAAATCGCCATCACAATGGGCGGCGCAGGGCAGCACGCGCTTTTGATCCTTGAGGTATGCTTCGGCCATTTCGATGCCAGCTGTTGCGGGTGCATAGAAAGCAGAACCGGTTTTCAGCAGGCCAACAATCTCGGCACCGCCGTCGCGGGTGCGCTGCACGATGGCGTCCAGTTTTTCCTGCGTGGTCCAGCCCATCTTGACCAGATCGGGCAGCGGAATGCCCGCAACAGTCGAATAGCGGACCGAGGGCACCATCGTGTCGCCATGGCCGCCCAGCACAAAGGCTGTGACGTCTTTCATGGACACGTCGAACTCATCGGCCAGGAAATGGCGGAAGCGGGCACTGTCGAGCACACCGGCCATGCCGCAGACCTTCTCAGCTGGCAGGCCAGAGAATTTCTGCAAGGCCCAAACCATCGCATCAAGCGGGTTGGTGATGCAGATAACAAAGGCGTCGGGTGCGTTGGCGGCAATGCCTTCGCCCACGGATTTCATGACTTTGAGGTTGATGCCCAGCAGGTCATCGCGGCTCATGCCCGGCTTGCGGGGGACGCCTGCGGTGACGATGCATACATCCGCGCCTGCGATGTCGGCGTAGGATTGCGTGCCTTTCAGCTTGGCATCGAACCCTTCCGAAGGGCCGGACTCCGCGATGTCGAGGGCTTTGCCCTCGGGGGTGCCTTCGGCAATGTCAAACAGGACAACGTCGCCCAGCTCTTTCAAAGCTGCGAGGTGGGCAAGTGTCCCGCCGATTTGACCGGCGCCGATCAGGGCAATCTTGGGTCTGGCCATGGGTGAAAATCTCCGCACTAGGGGTTTTTGCTGGCGCGGTGCCTAGCGCGAGATGGGGCCTCACGCAAGGGTGCCGCACCGCAGCGTATCGCGACAGGCCTGCTGGTGCATATCACATTCGCGCGCTAAGGGTGCAGGACAGCACTGTTTTTCAAAGGGTCGTGCGGGCGTGAACCTGGATCTGTGGTTTTTTGCAATCGCTGCACCGGCGGTGGTCTTTGCGGGGGTTTCCAAGGGCGGTTTCGGGTCTGGCGCATCCTTTGCGTCCGCTTCGATTCTGGCGTTGGTGATTGAACCGGGCATGGCGTTGGGGGTCGTGTTGCCCCTGCTGATGCTGATCGATGCAGCGACGCTCAAACCGTATTGGGGCAAGTGGGATTGGCGCGTGTCGGCGTTGATGATTGCGGGCGGGTTGCCAGGCGTCGCGCTTGGCGCGCTGTTGTATTCGCGTACCGAACCGGACGTGTTCCGAGTGTTGATCGGCGTGATCTCTGTTGGCTTTGTAATCCGGCAGGTCGGGCGCAGCCGGGGCTGGATCAGGACGGCGTCGCGCGCCTTGCCTAAGTGGGTCGGTGTGCTGACGGGCACAGTTGCGGGCTTCACCAGCTTCGTCAGCCACGCGGGCGGACCGCCTGCCGCCGTGTACCTTCTGTCTCTGCGTCCCTCAAAGACGGCATACCAAGCCAATACAGTGCTTATCTTCACTGCGATCAACATTTTCAAATTCATACCCTACGCCTTTCTGGGCATGTTCACGGCGCAAACGGCAGTTGCGAATTTTGCGCTCGCGCCCTTTGCACTGCTGGGGGCTTGGCTTGGCGTGCGCGCGCATCACCTGGTGCCAGAACGCGCGTTCTTTTTGCTGACCTATGTGCTGTTGGTGATGACGGGTGCAAAGCTGATCTGGGACGGTCTGACATGAGTACCCGGACCCTCACAGCGGCTGATACAGCACAGGCCCTGACCTTGTATCGGCATCTTGTCGGGGATCAACTGCTCGCGTCCGGCGCGGCATTTGCGGACTTGCTCGACCACCCCGGTACATTTGTCTGGGGCGCATTTGAAGCGGATCATCTACTGGCCATGGCGACACTACACATTCTGCCGAACATGACACAGGGTGGCCGACCGTACGCGTTGGTCGAAAACGTGGTCACGCACCCTGAGTATCGTGGGACTGGGCAGGGGCGGCGGGTCATGCAGGCGGTGATCGATGCAGCGTGGGCTGCGGATTGCTACAAGATCATGCTCCTGACCGGGCGCTCGGCAGAAGCCAGAGGCTTCTACGAAAAACTGGGCTTCGGCGCGGACGAGAAATGGGGCATGACCATTCGCCGTGCTCCTGTGCGTTGAAGGTAATGACGGATCATGATCCGCCTTACGAAGGGTCGGAGAAGCTTGTTTTCGGCCCCGGGCAATGCAAAGGCGCACCCAGGTGCGCCTTACAAGGCACTGTCAGGATGCTGTAAGGTGGACATGTCGTCCGCCGCACCGGTTCAGGCGTCGCTACCCATGGCAGGCAAGGCTTCGGCGAGCGTTTCATAGGCCTGGCCGCTGGCAACAAGGCAGGTCACCCCGTTGGGCGTTGTCACTGTGATCGTCCACGATCCGCTTTCGTCCGAGGCAAAAACCTCGATCACCGAATTATTGGCCCCAAGGCCCATGGATTGGCGTGTCTCGCCATAACCTTCGGCGAGGCGGCTCACCACGATATCGCGCGGCCCGCAATTGCGGCCCTGCTGCGCCTGTGCCGCATAGAAAGGTGAACAGTCATGGCATCCAAGACGACACGGTTTTTCGAGATCATTCAGCTATTGCGCGACGCCAAGAAACCGCTTTTGGCGCGTCATCTAGCAGCGACCCTCGAAGTGTCAGTCAGAACCGTCTATCGAGACATTGCCAGCTTGCAGGCCATGCAAACCCCGATACTGGGGGAACCCGGTATCGGTTATGTTATGCGAAAGGGCTACGACCTTCCTCCGATCAACCTGGACGTCGATGAAGCAGAGGCCATTGCGGTTGGTTTAAGCCTTGTTGCACGCACGGGCGATCCCGGTTTGTGGCGCGCAGCGGGGCGGGCCTCACGAAAACTGCATGAGGCGGCACCGGGGACACGAAAGCTCGTTATCTCATCGTGGGGCGTCGAGACTGAGCCGCCGATAGATCTGTCAGGCCTTCGCGCTGCGATCCGCTCGGAAACCAAATTGGAGATTTTCTATCGAGATGCGGAGGAACGTGAAACCCACCGCATCATCTGGCCGCTTGTTCTCATTTATTATGTGGACAATGTCATGATCGTTGCGTGGTGTGAGTTGCGCCAAAGCCTGCGCCACTTTCGCGTTGACCGTATTGCCCACGGCGATTTCTTGTCGGCCGATTTTAAGGGCGAAGGGGACGCCCTTATTGCGCAGTGGGAAAATACGCAAAAGAATGAGACTGTTTCGACAAAGGACTTCTAGCGCAGAAAAGCCGCCATTGGAGCAGCCGCAGCGAAAGAGTGCTTTGTCCCGCATTGCAGTCATCGATGCACTGCGCAGCGAAGGTCCGGTTCGAGAGTGCGGGCAATCTCACTAAGACTGTGCGCACAACCAAGTGAGACCGGGCTGCTTAGTCCTTTGGGAATATGCATCACCCGTCAGAGTCTTGCTCAGCGTCAAGCTGATCGTTCTGGGACTTCGCCCGCAATGACGCATCTTTCAGCTCAATCTTTTCACTTGAATGCACCAGCCTGTCCATGATGGCGTCGGCGGTCGCATCACCGCCGAGATAGTCGTGCCATTTTGAGACTGGCATCTGGGCCGCGACAATCGTGCTGCGTCGACCGACACGACCTTCGCTGCGCAGTGCATCGATGGCTGCAGTGCGGACAAAACTGCCGTTGCTGGAAGGCAATCCAATGACTGGTTTCACAAATCAAGTGAGCATTCAAAATCTCTATCCGTTTGATTGGTTTTTAAAAGCACGGCCCGCAAACGCTGAGGTGATACAACAGGTGTTTGTTGCTGCATGATTGCCACGGTCATAGCGACAAGAAACATGACGGATCAAACTACTTGCGCGAACTTGGATCGTGCCATTCCAATCAGCAAGATTCTTCGAACTAAAGCGTTTCGAGAAAAACCTGAATCAGGTTTTGGGCGACAACGCGGTGCCATGATCAATCGTTGTGGGCATTTCGAGAAAAGTTGATGTCTCAAGTTCTTCTCGAAACGCTTTAGCCGTTACTTAGTGTCTCGGTCAGAAGTACAAGATTGCCTTCGCTATCGCGGAACATCGTAGATAACTCGTTGGGATTCCACGATGCCGCGACCCCGCGCCAGAAGATGATCCCCCATGCGTCTGTTGAAACGCCATTTGTGAAAACGCCGGCAGAACTAAAGACAATCGCGGAGACTACCACGAGAACAATGCCTGCTTTTCTTTGGTTGGTATTGATCATTGTCACCGGATGCCCCTTGCATTGCTTGTGCATGAATAGCTACGAACTACTGACACCTGTATGTCAGGAGTGTTTCATGCCGGGCATTCACCAGTGCCGCAAGCGCAAGAACACCCGCTGTCATCACATTCATCATCCGTGTCATCACGTTCAGCCTTTCACAAAGGAAGGCGTCACCTCAGGTCATCTGGCCCAGCCGGAACCCCGGCGATGACCGGGCAGCCCCGGTTCACATCTGATCCTATCGCCCACTCCGTGAAGTGTTCAGCGGCCCTGCCGAAACGGTCCTCCCAGAGCGATCGGAATGGGCACAGGCTGCGGATCGAGGTTTGAATAGTGGTTAACGCACCGTGCGCAGTTGTTCTCAATTTGATGGAACAGCCTGCAAGCAAGGGCCGATGGAGGTATTTCTGCAATGCAGCGAAATTGCCCTTGAACTATCTGGTAAAAAATGCCCCTTTCCGCGCAACTTTATGACTCGCAAGGAATCCGTGCTATGGCCCTCGATCGCCCCCTTCGCTCCGTTCTTTACATTCCCGGCTCGAAACCGCGGGCGTTGGACAAGGCGCGGGGCCTTCCTGTGGATGCGATCATCTTTGATCTCGAAGACGCGGTTTCGCTGGAGGAAAAGGAAAGCGCGCGTGCCACTCTGGCCGAAGCACTGGCGCAGGGTGGCTATGGCACGCGGCTCAAGATTGTTCGGATCAACGGGTTTGACACAGCTTGGGGTCGAGATGACGCGCAAGCGGCCAAGGACATGGGCGCAGACGCCATTCTGCTGCCGAAGGTATCCGCGCCTGCCGATCTGGATGCGCTGGCCGAAATCACGGGGGATATACCCTTGTGGGCTATGATGGAGACACCGCTGGGTATGATCAACGCGCCCGCCATCGCGGCGCATCCGAAGCTGCAGTGTATGGTCATGGGCACCAACGATCTGGCCAAGGAACTACAGACCCGCTTCCGACCTGACCGTTTGCCGCTGCAATCCGGTTTGGGCCTGTGCCTGCTGGCAGCCAAGGCACATGGCTGCGCCATTGTCGACGGCGTCTACAACGCGTTCAAGGACGACGCGGGCCTACAAGTCGAATGCGAACAGGGCCGCGACATGGGCTTTGACGGCAAGACCCTGATCCATCCGGCACAGGTCGAGATCACCAATGCGGCCTTCTCCCCGTCCGAGGCCGAGATCGACCTGGCCCGTCGCCAGATTGCAGCCTTTGAAGAGGTGGAGGCGTCAGGTCAGGGTGTGGCGGTTGTCGATGGACGTATCGTCGAGAATCTGCACATCGTGACCGCGCGCGAAATGTTGGCCAAGGCCGAGGCTATCGCGGAGATGGCAAAGGGATAAGCGATGTATTGGATTGTGTTGATTGCAGGTGTCGCCTTGTGGTGGGCGGCGCATCTGTTCAAGCGGGTGGCCCCGGCACGTCGGGCATCTATTGGGGATCCGGGCAAAGGCATCATTGCCTTGGTGCTTGTCGGGTCCATTGTGCTGATGGTCATCGGTTACCGGGGTGTGGATTTTGTCCATGTCTGGCTGCCCCCAGAATTCATGATCCACATCAACAACCTGCTCATGCTGATCGCAATCTACCTGCTTAGCCCGGCGCCCAAGCGCGGCAAACTGGTGTCTGGCATGCGTCATCCCATGTTGACCGGGTTCAGCCTGTGGGCCATCGCGCACTTGCTGGTGAATGGTGATGTCGCCTCGATACTGCTCTTTGGCGGCTTGCTGGTTTGGGCCATTGCAACCGCGCGTATCATCAATGCAGCCGAACCCGGCTGGCAACGTGGGCCAGAGGGTACGCTTGCAAAGGACGCCATGTTCCTTGTCGGGTCCGTCGTCTTGCTGGGCGTAATCGGTTGGGTCCACAACTGGCTGGGTGTCTGGCCGTTCCCGGGGTAAATCCATGAAATTGTACCGCTTTCTGTCCGAAGAGGACACGTCCGCCTTTTGCCACAAGGTGACTGCCGCCCTGAATGCGGGATGGGACCTGCACGGCTCACCGACCCAGACTTGGGACCACGCCGCGGGGATCATGCGTTGCGGACAAGCGGTCGTGAAAGAGGTGCCGGGGGACTACACCCCGGATATCAAGCTAGGAGAGCAGTGATGGCCAAGACCAATACGGGCCGGTTTTTCGAAGATTACAGTGTTGGCGATGTGCTGACGCACGCGGTTCCGAGGACGGTCGGGGCGGGCGAGCGGGCGCTCTACCATGCGCTTTATCCGGCGCGGCACGCCCTGTACTCTTCAGACACGTTTGCGCAGGCGTGTGGGCTTGCCGCGTCACCGCTGGATGACATGATCGCTTTTCACACGGTCTTTGGGAAAACCGTCCCGGACGTGTCGCTGAATGCCGTCGCAAATCTGGGCTATGCTGAAGGACGGTGGCTGAAGCCGGTGTGGCCGGGTGATACGCTCACGTCGCAATCCGAGGTGATCGGGGTCAAGCAGAACTCGAACGGTAAGTCCGGTGTGGTCTACGTGCGGACGACCGGGCGGAACCAGCGGGACGAGGCGGTTCTGGAATATGTGCGCTGGGTGATGGTGCGGAAGGGCGACCTGGATGCGCTCACGCCTGAGACGGTTGTGCCCGACTTGAACAAGGTTGTCCCCGCGGGGACACTTGCGGTGCCCGATGGTTTGACCTTCGAAAACTACAATTTCGATCTGGCCGGAGAGCCGCACCGCTGGGGCGACTATGCGGTTGGCGAACAGATCGACCATGTGGACGGCGTAACGATCGAGGAAGCCGAACACATGATGGCGACGCGACTTTGGCAGAACACGGCCAAGGTGCATTTTGACACATCTGCGCGGCCCGACGGGACGCGTTTGATCTATGGCGGGCACGTGATTTCGATGGCGCGCGCGCTGTCGTTCAACGGGTTGGCCAACGCGCAGATGGTCGTGGGCCTGAACGCGGGCGCGCACGCCAATCCTTGCCTGGCGGGTGATACGGTCCGGGCATGGTCCGAAGTGCTGGACAAGGCCGAAACCTCTGCCCCCGGTGTGGGGGCGATCCGGTTGCGGTTGGTCGCGACCAAGGGCGGCGCGCCGTTCCAGTTGCGGGGGGAGGACGGCAAGTATCTGCCCGAGGTCTTGCTTGATCTCGATTACTGGGCCTTGATGCCCATGTAATGATGTCGGGGTGACGCGCGTCTGACGACGACGCCCCACCCGCCATCCCGCAGGACGCGAAGGAGACATCCCATGATGCGATACGTGTTGCCGTTTCTACTGCTGCCGTGTGCGGCGCTTGCAGATGAAGAGCGCGAGGCCTTTGTCGAGGCCAATCTTCTGGGGGTGTTCTACCACGAGTTGGGGCACGCGTTGATCGATATCCTGGCCCTGCCGGTTTTTGGTCAGGAAGAGGATGCGGCGGATGTCGCCTCCATCCTGTTGATCGACGGCTTCTATGAGGAAGAGGCAGCACAGGCGCTGGCCTACGATGCAGCGTTCGGTTTCCTGGGTGAGGCCGCTACGGCCGCCGACATCGCCTATTGGGACACGCATGGGCCGGATGAGCAACGCTTTTATAACACGGTGTGCCTGTTCTACGGCGCCAACCCCGAAGCGCGCGAGGATTTTGCGATTGACCTGGGATTGCCCTCGGGCCGCGCTGAAAGCTGCCCTGAAGAGTTCGCACTGGCGCTTGACAGTTGGGGGCCAGCCTTTGACGAGATTGCGGGGCAGGGCGATACCATCCTGTTCGATCATGGTGGCCACACCCTGCTGATCTCTGAAGTTATGGCGGCTGAGGTTGCTGCGCTCAACGAGGACTTCGACTTGCCTGTCACCCTGACCGTCCGGATTGAAGAGTGCGGCGAAGCCAATGCTTTCTACGATACAGGCACGACTGAAATCATAATGTGTACCGAGTTCGAAGATCACCTGCGGACGCTATACGATATGCTAGAGTGACATTGCGTTTGTGAAGTGCACTGGTCGTTGGGACGCGCTAGGCTTCCTGAATGTGGCGCTTGATTTCATTCCTTCTGATCTTGGCGTCGCCAACGCGGGCATGCGAGTTGGCGCTGCTTCTGGCCGTGGACGTGTCAGGATCGGTCGATGCTGATGAATACCGTATCCAGATGGATGGCGTGGCCTATGCCTTGCGGAATGGGATCGTCGCCGACGCTCTGGTGGAGCAGCGCGCGCAGGTAACCCTTGTGCAATGGACAGGCGCCTCGCGTCAGCGCCAGACCGTACCGTGGACATCCATCGGCACCCATCAGGATGTACTGGCCCTTGCCAACCAGATCGAAGGTGATGCACGGGTCTGGCGGAACTATTCGACGGCTATTGGCGAGGCACTGGCCGTGTCCCGCGCGACCTTTGCGCCCGTAGATCATTGCTCGCGCAAGGTGATCGATGTGTCGGGCGACGGTATTTCGAATGAAGGGGTTGAACCATCAACGCAGCGGATGACTTTGACACGAGACAACATCACAGTCAACGCAATTGCCATTGAAACGGATGACACGGACCTGACAGCCTATTTCTTTGAAAACCTGATCAGCGGGCCGGGGGCTTTTGTCGTGACGGCCAAGGGATTCGAGGACTATCCCGAGCAGATCAAACGCAAGCTGCAACGCGAGACCACGAAACAGGTGACTTATTCTGCAAAGTGACCAAACTTGTGATCACACGTATTTCAACCGTGATCACGTTTGCGCAGAATCCTGCAAATGCGCCAAAAAACCGCGCCATTTATGAAAGCGTCGCGCGTGACATGTCCGTAAAAAGAGGTATCAAGAAGCAACCGACCACAAAGGATGCACAATGGCAGACGTCAACCGGGGCAATCGCCCGCTTTCGCCGCACCTGCAAATCTACCGCCCACAGTGGACATCGATGTCGTCCATTATGGTGCGCATCACCGGGATAGGCTGCCTGATCGCCTCTGTGCTTGTGGTTGCTTGGCTCTTGGCCGCTGCATCATCCGAGGCTGCATTTGCCGTGGTTGATGGTCTGCTGCGCAGCGTGCTCGGCAATCTGATCCTGATCGCAGCAGTGTGGGGCATCTTTTATCACATGCTGGGTCGGCTGCGTCACGTGTTGTGGGACTTCGGCCATTTTATCCAGGTCCCCGTGTCCGAAGACATGGCCAAGGGCATGTTCATTCTGGCCACGTTGCTGACAATTTTTGTTGTGATCGCAGTTTAGGGGAGGGTTCGATATGCGCTTTTTGACAGACCGCAAACGCGCCATGGGCCTTGGGTCCGGACGTGAAGGTACACACCATCATTGGCAGATGATGGTCAGTTCGATCCTGCTTCTTCCGCTTGTGCCGATCCTTGTCATCCTGTTCGCGTCGGCCCTTGGTGGCAACCACGCCGAAGTGGTGGCGTTCTTCAGCCGTCCGATCCCGGCCATTCTGATGGGGCTATGCCTGATCGTGATCGTGCTGCACCTGATGCGTGAAGCGCATGCGGCGATCGAGGATTACGTTCATGGAACAGCTGGTAAGTTGACGTTAATCGCTACCACCGCATTTGCCTACACTATGATCGCGGCAGGCCTGTTTGCGATCGCGCGCATCGCGCTTTGAAATAACCAAGCGCGCTTCGCCAGCGTCGCTGTGAAACGAGGAGGCCGAAATGGCTGCATATGATTACGAGACGCATGAATATGACGTCGTGGTCGTTGGTGCCGGTGGCGCTGGACTGCGCGCGACATTGGGCATGGCCGAGCAAGGCTTGCGCACCGCTTGCGTGACCAAGGTGTTCCCCACACGCTCACACACTGTTGCGGCACAGGGCGGCATCGCGGCGTCCTTGTCCAACATGGGCCCCGACAACTGGCAGTGGCACATGTATGACACAGTCAAGGGCTCGGACTGGCTGGGTGACACGGACGCGATGGAATACCTCGCCCGCGAAGCGCCCAAGGCTGTCTATGAACTCGAACATTACGGCGTGCCGTTCTCGCGCACGGAAGAGGGCAAGATTTACCAGCGTCCCTTCGGCGGCCACACCACCGAGTTTGGCGAAGGCCCCCCTGTGCAGCGTACATGCGCCGCTGCCGACCGGACCGGTCACGCGATCCTGCACACGCTCTACGGCCAGTCGTTGAAGAACAACGCGGAATTCTACATCGAATATTTCGCCATCGACCTGATCATGTCCGAAGACGGCGTGTGCCAGGGCGTCCTGTGCTGGAAGCTCGACGACGGCACCATGCACCTGTTTGCCGCCAAGATGGTTGTGCTGGCAACTGGCGGTTATGGCCGTGCTTATTTCTCTGCCACTTCGGCCCACACCTGCACCGGCGATGGCGGTGGCATGACGGCCCGCGCCGGTCTTCCGCTGCAGGATATGGAGTTCGTACAATTCCACCCCACCGGCATCTACGGCTCGGGCTGCCTGATCACCGAAGGCGCACGGGGCGAGGGCGGATACCTCACCAACTCGGAAGGCGAGCGGTTCATGGAACGCTACGCACCGACCTACAAGGACCTCGCATCGCGTGACGTGGTATCACGCTGCATGACCATGGAAATCCGCGAAGGGCGCGGCGTGGGCGCGGACGGTGATCACATTCACCTGCACCTCAACCACTTGCCGCCGGAAACACTGGCCGAACGCCTGCCGGGTATCTCGGAAAGCGCGCGCATCTTTGCAGGCGTCGACCTGACCAAGGAACCGATCCCGGTCCTGCCGACGGTGCACTACAACATGGGTGGCATCCCCACGAATTACTGGGGTGAGGTGCTGGCACCAACCAAGGACAATCCCGACAACGTCTCACCCGGTCTGATGGCCGTGGGCGAAGCGGGCTGTGCTTCGGTCCATGGTGCGAACCGTCTGGGCTCCAACTCCTTGATCGACCTTGTGGTGTTTGGCCGTGCGGCGGCGATCCGGGCCAAAGACGTGGTCGACGCCGATGCAGCCGTGCCCACGCCCAGCAAACGCGCGATTGAGGCTGCGTTCAGCCGCTTCGACGGTCTGAGGTATGCCAAGGGCCACGTGCCCACGGCCGAGCTACGCCTCGAAATGCAGCGCACCATGCAGGCCGATGCGGCGGTGTTCCGCACAGATAAAACGCTGGCGGAAGGCGAAGAGAAGATGAAGGGCGTGGCAGGCAAGCTCGAGGACCTGAAAGTCACCGATACGTCGCTGGTCTGGAACTCCGACCTGATGGAAACGCTTGAGCTGACCAACCTCATGCCGAACGCTGTGGCCACCATCACGGCGGCAGCGGCGCGCAAGGAAAGCCGGGGCGCCCACGCGCACGAGGATTACCCCGACCGCGATGACGAGAACTGGCGCAAGCACTCTTTGATCTGGTTTGAAGGCAATCAGGCGAGCCTTGGGTTCCGTGGTGTGCACCTGCAACCGCTGACCAGCCACAACGATGGCGGCATTGACCTCAAGAAAATCGCGCCCAAGGCAAGAGTGTATTGATGTAAGTGCTGATGCTGTGCGTAAAGGTGCCTACGCCTTATGGCACAGTATCACATGCCTGTCTGGGATAAAGTAATGTCATTGCGAAGCCATTCCTGTTTCAACGAACTCGCGGACAACGTCCGCGCGCTCGCAAACGGTTCCGCGCTGGTTGAAATCGTCAACTCAGGCAATTGGGGCGACGGGTTGATCCATGCCGGCCAAGCTGAGTTTCTGGCGGATATCGGTGTTCAGGTTGAGAGGATTCCCGTTCGCCGCCTGCAGAAGAAAGAGTCCTGGAAAACTGGGCTAAGGCGGCTGATAAAAGGGCGTAATGCTATCATTACCGGGTGTGGAGCTTTTCGGGACGTATACAATCGCCCGAGTGAATTTGCTCTGGCGGCCAAGCAGTTCAAGCATGTGTTGGTAATGCCGTCGTCCTTGCCGTTCATGCCAAATCTGGACGCTCGCCGGACAACGTTTTGGAGGCGGGACTCGGCTGAAAGCATGAAGGGTGCGCCGGACGCGAGGTTTTGTCATGATATGGCGTTTTACCTCCAACCTAGCCCGCGCAAAGCAACACAGGATTTGGGTATGTTTTTCCGCGACGACGCGGAACGCAGCGGGGTAACTCTCCCACCTGGAAATGTGGATCTGAGCACCCAGGGGACGCACGAAACCGACATCGGTCCGTTTCTTGATCATATCGGAGCCTGCAGAGTTATACATACAAACAGGCTGCACATTGGTATTGCTGGTGCATTGTTGGGGCGCGAAGTGCACCTGTACCCAGGATCGAACGACAAGATAAAGTCGATGTTCGAAGCATCTCTTCAGCCGTTCTACGATAACGTTCATTTTCACAGCGAACCACCGAGTTCCCTGTATGAGAAAGTCGAAACGCATGAGCCGTCTTGACGAAAAAACTACAGGTTCGTCGCGAAATGATCAAACGTACGTGATCGGCAGTGGATGGTGGTGCTCGCAAGAACCGGATTCACGTGTGAATCCGAAGCGTGGAAAATTGGGCACAAACAAGCAGCGCGAAGTCGAGTTCTTCCAGATTTGGTTGAACAACATAAAAAATTACACTTCGCCATCGTCGATTGCTGTCGTGGACTCTGCTTCACCCATCAAGCCGGATTCTGAGTTGCGTGCACAGACAACATGGATCGAACTGCCTTTCAACGCGCGCCATGCAACTGACCATATCGGTCAATGGAGTGGATGGCTGCGTTCGGTTTTGATGTCCGGTCAATACGCTTTAGCCACCGAGGCCGACTACTTTGTATATGTGGAACAGGATTGCCTGCTTAAAGGTGAACGCATAATTGACCGTTGTCTTGAAGACATGAGAACTGGATTGATGTTCGGTGACGGAGAGGGAACGCCGCAGCCCTTGCAGCAGTCCTTTTTCCTGATCGGCCGCGCGCGCTTGGGCAGCTTTCTAAAAAACCTTAGCGACATCAAGGCCCGCGACAGCGAGATTTCGCCGGAATGGAAGTTTGTCTTTGCGTCGTGGCGCCCCTTTGTCCTTTGCGCTAATATGGGTTTGTTGACGCGCAGAAAGACGCGCGCCCGGGTAGTGCGGATAGCAAGACGTTTCTTTTTTGATGATTTGCCTATGGGCGTTGGCCGCTCTCGCCCGGTGCCATTCGATGCAACGTACTACTATTTCCAGCATGGTTCAGAAGAGGAGATCACGCAGCATCTGGAGGCTTTGTACGGATGAATGCGTTGTGTTTGATAGGGTTTGGGGCAAATGCTGGGCGTCACTCGCAATGCGGTCTGCTCCCTGAGCATTCTGTTTCGGCGGACAAGATGCGCCAGTTGGCTTCGAACTTAGCTCAACACCCGGACCGAAGGGTGGGTAATGATTGACCAAGCCGTACGCGGTCTCCACGCGTCATTTACTCCGAGACGCATCTTGCGTGTCTATGGCATGCGCCGCTCGGGCAACCACGCGCTGATCGACTGGATCATGCGGAACACGGCCGGCGGCGGCCTGTTTCTGAACAACTGCAAGCCGGGGCGCGACCCCGTGGCCACGTCGCGCGGGATCACCGCCTATAGCGGAGGCGAGGAACTGGATCTGGCGGACTGGAGTTCTAAGATCGCAGCAGTCGGTGACGCACCCGTAACGCTTGTGTCCTACGAGGACAGGATGCCTCCGGTCGATCGCAAACCGCTTTATGCTGCGCCCGAGACCTGCGTGATCATCTACCGCAGTTTCTTGCATTGGGCCGCGTCGCTTTTGCGCAAGATCCAAGGCAATCCCGGCTACGGACCGGTGGAGCGGATGCGAGTGATGATGAATGCCGTCGCCACCTACGGCACGATGCTTGAACGGGTTCAGGACGAAGATACCGTGCCGCTGCTCTACGACCGCTGGAACGCAGAGGACAGCTACCGCACCGAGATCGCGGCGCGCCTCGACCTGCCCGGCCGCGATCTGGGCAAGGGGCAGATGCAACGATACGGCGGTGGCTCGTCCTTTCAGGGCAAATCTGCGGTACCTGAAACTCTCGACACCGACAAACGCGCCAGCCAGATGGCGGACGATCTGGAATACCAGTTGATCCTGTGGACCACAGCGCGCGACCCCCATTTCGTCGCGCGACTGGCCGAGGTGTTTCCCGAAGATGCGCTGCGTCTGTCCGATCTACTGCGCACAGCAAAAGCCGAGGTGACCTTACCATGATCCGCGCCACAGCCATTGTTGCCCTTCTGACACTTACCGCCTGCGAGGAAACCACCCAAGCCGTGGATGACGTAGCCCGCCGTAGTGCCAAGGCGGCTGTCGCGGAAACCTTGGTCACCCGGTTTCCTGCAGTGCCGAAACAGGCTGTCACGCCCTTTACCGATTGCATAATTGACAACGCCTCGGCCCGCGAGATCGGTGAATTTGCCAAGGACGCCGTGATCGGCGTTTCAGAAACAACCGTCGCGCTGGTACGTTCCGTGCTCGAGCGGCCAGAGACACAAAGCTGCGTGGTTCAAGCGTGGTGCCACTGCCCTGGAGCAACTGATATGAAACTAACCCTACCATGGCGTCGGACAAAAAAAAGGGATGTTGAGCCAGCCCCCTTCCAAAGCGCGCAATACTGGTCCGAACGCTATGAAAGTGGGCGGACATCGGGCTCTGGTTCTTACGGTCGATTGGCAGATTACAAGGCCGGTGTGATAAACGATCTGGTCAAGGATCAAGTCATTGGGTCTGTATGTGAGCTTGGGTCGGGTGACGGAAATCAGACGTCGCTGTTCGAGATCGAGAATTATACCGGGGTTGATGTTTCTCCGCTCGTTGTTGAGCGTGCAAACGAGAGGTTCTCGGACCGGTCAGGTTGGCATTTCTCCCAGGCCGACGCTTTTTTGATCCAGCCACGGTCGTTCGACATGACCATGTCTCTGGATGTGATTTACCACCTCGTCGAGGACGATGTGTTTGACCGCTACATGCGCGATCTGACGACACTCGCGGATCGTTTTGTCTTGATCTACGCATCAGATCACGACGAACAGCCCGCATCAGTGCATGTTCGCCACAGGGCATATGGCGCTTGGATGGCCAAACACGCGCCCGAGTTCACGCTCGTAAAAACATACGAACAACCGTATCCCATGACTGAAGACGCGGATGTAGATCAAACATCGTTTGCGTTTTTTCGGTTGTTCCAACGCCACGTGGAAGCCGAATGAGCCACATAACATCAATCAAAGTGTTGCGATACCTGCCGTACCTAGGGTGCGCGTGCACAGTTCAATACCAGAGGAGATAAGCTAATGGTCCAACTGACGCTTCCCAAGAACTCTCGCATGACGACAGGCAAAACTTGGCCCAAACCCGAAGGGGCCACGAACGTGCGTAAGTTCAGCATCTACCGCTGGAACCCCGATGACGGGAAGAACCCGCAGGTCGACACCTATTTCGTCGACATGGACACCTGTGGCCCGATGATCCTGGACGCGCTGATCAAGATCAAGAACGAGATTGACCCTACCCTGACCTTCCGCCGCTCCTGCCGCGAGGGGATTTGCGGGTCCTGTGCGATGAACATCGACGGCATCAACACGCTCGCCTGCATCTACGGCATGGACGAGGTGAAGGGCGACGTCAAAATCTACCCGCTGCCGCACATGCCCGTGGTCAAGGACCTGATCCCCGACCTCACGCATTTCTATGCGCAGCATGCGTCGATCATGCCCTGGCTGGAAACCAAGACCAACCGCCCGGCGAAAGAGTGGAAGCAGTCGATCGAAGACCGCAAGAAACTCGATGGCCTCTATGAATGTGTGATGTGCGCGTCCTGCTCCGCTGCGTGCCCCAGCTATTGGTGGAATGGCGACCGCTACCTTGGGCCAGCAGCGCTCCTGCACGCTTACCGCTGGATCATCGACAGCCGGGACGAGGCAACGGGCGAACGGCTCGACGATCTTGAGGATCCGTTCAAGCTTTACCGCTGCCACACGATCATGAACTGCGCCAAGACGTGCCCAAAGAGCCTGAACCCTGCAGAGGCGATTGCCAACATCAAGCAGATGATGGTCGAACGTACCGTCTGATGCAGGCATGAGCGACGTCTGGGCGGCCCTTCTGCTGGCAACACTTGCGGGCGGGTCGATCCCGCTGGGCGCTTGGATTGCGACATTCAATGCCGCCTGGCCCAACTGGCTCAAGACCGAAGCACGCCACGGCGTGATCGCGTTCGGGGCTGGTGCGCTCTTGGCTGCCGTCGCTCTGGTACTGGTGCCCGAAGGCACGGAACGGCTTGGGGCTGGCGCTGCCCTTGGCTGGTTCTTTGCAGGTGGTGTCGCTTTCGCCGTGATTGACCGGGCACTTTCGCGGGCAGGGGGCAAATTCGCGCAGTTTCTCGCCATGATGATGGATTACCTGCCCGAGGCGATGGCGCTTGGCACCCTTATCTCAGGCGATCTTGGCACTGCGCTCCTTGTGGCGGGCCTTATTGCCCTGCAAAACCTGCCCGAAGGCTTCAATGCCATGCGCGAATTGTCAGAGGATGGCCCCGCACCGCTGTGGCTCTTTGTATTGATGGTCCCACTCGGTCCGCTGGCGGCTTGGGTTGGGGTGTCCCTGCCACCCACGCAAGAGGGTGTGATCGGCGCGGTCATGATGCTGGCCTCGGGTGGCATACTTTTCCTGATGTTCCAGGACATCGCACCGCAGGTGCCATTGAAGAATGCGCATCTGCCGACACTTGGCGCTGTGTGCGGCTTCGGCCTTGGATTGGCCGGCGACCTGCTGATCTAGCCCTTTGAGCCAACGTATCTTGCCTCCGGATACGCCCGGCTGCCGCTGAAAGCCGATTTGTGATACTCTGCGCGTGATCAAACGGGGGTGGACATGTCGGATATCACCATTCTCATCGGCACGACCAAGGGTGCGTTTCTTTTGCGCAGTGCCACGCGCGACACCTGGAAACTGACGGGGCCGCATTGTGACGGTTGGGCCATCAACCATGTGATTGGCGATCCCAAGACAGGCAATATCTGGGCCGGCGGCGGTAATGCTTTCAGCGGTGCCGGGATATGGCGGTCTGACGATGGCGGCGCGACATGGCAGCTGTCCAAACTCTCGAAAGGAGAGATGGACACCTGGGCTGAGGACAATCCGGAGGAGGCTGCCTTCTTTGGTTGGACGGCGCACGACACCAGTTTTGACGGGGATGTCACCGCGATCTGGTCACTGTCACTGGCCAACGGGCGGCTTATGGCAGGTGGCAATCCGGGCCGCCTTTATGAAAGCACTGATGGCGGCCAGAACTGGACCCGCAACGATGCGCTCAGCGATCATGACACGCGTGACAGCTGGAACCCCGGTGGCGCGGGGCTGGTCTTGCACACGATTGTCCGCGACCTCAAGGAAGACGCCAAGATGTGGGTGGGGATCTCTGCGGCAGGCGTTTTTGCGACCGAGGATGGTGGCATCACATGGGACCGGCGCAACCGGCTCTCCAATGCGGAAATCTGCGGCCACCATGCGGACCCGACCGCGCCCCGCGATGGCGAAACAGGGCATTGCGTTCATAATTTCGTCCGCGCCAGCACCGATGTGCTCTATCAGCAAAACCACCATGGGGTCTGGCGGTCGTCCGATGACGGCCGCAGTTGGGAGGATATCACCGAAGGGCTGCCCTCGACCTTCGGGTTTCCCATCGCCGTACATCCTCACAAGCCACAGATGATCTGGACCCTGCCGCTCAACGGTGACAATGACGGGCGCTATCCGCCGGATGCCAGCGCCGCTGTCTGGCGGTCAGAAAATGGCGGCGACACTTGGACAGACCAGCGAAACGGATTGCCGCAAGACACCTGCTTTTTCACCGTGTTACGGCAGGCCATGGCGACCGATCAGCAGCCGCAAGCGGGGGTGTACTTTGGAACAAACTCCGGCTCGATTTTTGCATCAAGGGACGAAGGCGAGACATGGGATGAAGTCGCCCGGCATCTGCCCACAATCCTCTCGGTTGAGGTGATGGACCGTATCTGACACTTGCATCCAACGTGCTGGCAGTTAGGCTACGCGCATGACCGATGCCCCCGATTATGCCGACGCCCACCGCGCCATCCCGCCGGTGATCTGCTACCCGCCCGAAACACTGCCGCAACCGGATATGGCGCGCTATGCCCGTGCCCGAGATGGCATGACCAAACTGTCCGAGGCCGTCGCCGCCCCGCGTGAGGCCGCGACTTTCCACGTGCCCGCGGGTTACATCTTTCGCATCTCCTCTGTCGAAGGGCCGCAGGTGGGCGACTTGAACCTGTGGAACGCAAACGATCTGTCCGAGCGGTTCTACTCCGGCAAGACGCGGGCCTTGCACGGCACCCATGTGGACACCGGCGACCGGCTTTGGACCAGCTTTCCCACCCTGCGCCCCATGGCGACCATCATTCACGACACGCTTGATTGGTACGGTTTCGATGAATTTGGGGGTGGTGTGCATGACGTGATCGGTACGCGGTGTGACCCCTATACAGGCAACCTCTTACAGGGCGGTCACTACCATCACTGCTGCCATTCGAACCTGACCCGCGCGCTGGCCGATCACACCGGGATGTCGCTGGTCGAGGCCGAGCCGCATGTGCATGACGTCATGAACGTCTTCATGTGCACCGGCTTCACCCGCGACACCGGTCAGTACTTCATGAAGGCGTCACCGGTCCGTCCCGGTGACCACATCGACTTCTTCGCCGAGATCGACCTGCTGGGCGCGCTCAGCGCCTGTCCAGGCGGCGATTGCGGGTCCGAGCATTCCTCGGACACCGCGCCCTGCTTCCCGCTCAAGATCGAAATCTTTGCGCCAGCATCCGGCGCACTTGATGGCTGGCAAAGTCCACCGCCCAACGGCTACGATCGCAGCCATGGGCGGTGACGGTGTCGTCGCGCTTCGTTAAGCTATGGGGGTAAGATCCTAACAGATCCTTACCCCGACCGCGACTATGATAGGGAACGCGGGGTGAAATGATTGCTTCATCCCTAATTCATTGAAAAATAACTAAAGCCGCATCGCCTCAGGCAAACGCCGCTTCCAGTGCAATTTCCACCATATCACCAAAGGTCTTTTCCCGATCCTCTGCCGGCAGTGCCTCACCCGTCTGCAAGTGGTCGCTGACGGTCAGCACGGCCAGCGCCCGACGTCCGTGGCGTGCGGCAAGGGTGTACAGTTCCGCCGCTTCCATCTCGACAGCAAGGATGCCATGGCGGACCATCTGTTCATCAAGGTCGGGTCGCTCGGCATAGAACACGTCTGACGAATAGATGCCGCCTACATGTGCCTTGGTGCCCTTGGACTCAGCCGCGGTCACCGCCGCCGCCAGCAGACCGTAGTCGGCGCAGGGAGCATAGTTGATCTCTTTGAAAAAGCCCGAGGAGGGGGACGTGATGGTTGTCGCCGTCATTGCGATGATCACGTCGCGGACGTCCACGTGGCGCTGCATGCCTCCACATGATCCAATGCGGATCAGCGTCTGTGCGCCATAGGTCGTGATCAGTTCGTTTGCGTAAATCGACAAGGATGGCATGCCCATCCCGGATCCCTGAATGGTCACATGGTTGCCTTTCCAGCTCCCCGTGAAACCCAGCATGCCGCGGACTTCGTTGACCAGCTCAGCGTTCTCGAGAAACGTCTCGGCCGCCCATTTGGCACGATATGGATCGCCGGGCATCAGCACTGTTTCGGCAATCTGACCCTTTGCGGCACCGATATGAACGGTCATCTATAGCTCCTTCGTCTGAGAATGGATGCTGCAGTACCCGCTTCCAATGGAAAGGAGAATAGGGCATCCACACGCGGTTTGAAACTGGGCGACATGTGGCTCAATGCCCTTTCACGCCTTTGGAATAGCGGATGACCCCTATACGAAAAAAACCGCGCCCCTCTTTCAAAAGGAGCGCGGCCCGATTTCAAATTGAAGTGGGATCAGATTTTCATCTTTTCCGGAGATGTGCCCGCTTCAACCGCAGCCTTGAACCAGTTCGGCTGACGCCCCTTACCAGTCCAGGTTTGCGTTGGATTTTCTGGGTTCATGTATTTCGGTTCGGCATTGGATGCTTTTGCGCCACCGCGACCCGGCTTTTTGCCAGTCAGGTCATCCAGCGAGAAGCCGAACTCTGCCGCAGCTTTCTGAGCAGCGGCCAAGGCGTCCTGACGCTCTGACTTCCGACGTTTAACAATTGCTTCCTCCACGTCGGCGCGTAGCGCTTCAAGTTCCTTGCGGCTCATCTTATCAAGTTTTACTGCCATGATTTCTTTCCAACGACCTAAGTTCTGCCACTCCTATTTTGGAAATTAACAGGGAAATCAATAGCCCGAGTGTCCGACTTTGTGTCAGCAGCGGTAAATTGCCCGCCAAAGTCGAAGCTTTCGCTGCCTGGTGGAATTTCACGCCGGTATGCGTAAATTTCATTTTCGACTGTAGCGCATTTGCAATGGACCAAAAAACCGATGATCAATTGGGGCGCAACCGGTGGTGGTTCACTGCGCTTCTATTCCGCGGCCACTGCCTTTGGATCCGCCAATGTCACGATGTCCTGCATGATGGTATTCAACTCAAAGTCCTTGGGCGTATAGACCCGCGCAACCCCCATGGCCCGCAGCCGGTCGGCGTCATCATCTGGAATGATGCCACCGACAATCACCGGCACATGGCCCAGCCCGGCGGCCTGCATACGCTGCATCAGATCCTCGACCAACGGAATATGACTGCCTGAGAGGATCGACAGACCAACCACATGTGCGTCATCATCACGGGCGGCGGCCACGATCTCCTCCGGTGTCAAACGGATGCCCTCATAGGCGATGTCCATCCCACAATCGCGGGCGCGGACAGCAATCTGTTCGGCACCGTTCGAATGTCCGTCAAGGCCCGGTTTGCCCACCAGGAATTTCAAACGGCGGCCCAGGCGATCACTCACCGCGTCAACCGCGTCTCGCAGATCATCCAGCCCTTCGGTCATGTTGGAACGGCCTGACGACACGCCCGTTGGTCCGCGGTATTCGCCATGCGCTGCACGCATTTGCGCGGCCCATTCTCCTGTGGTCACACCAACCTTCGCGCAGACGATCGAGGCGGGCATGACGTTCTCGCCTGCCTTGGCAGCCGCGCGCAAATCCGCGAGCGCAGACTGAACTGCAGCATCGTCCCGATCCGCCCGCCAGATGTTCAAGCGGTCAATCTGTTCCTGCTCCACTGCGGGATCGACAACCATGATCCCACCATCTCCCGTCATCAGCGGAGACGGTTCCCCGGCCTGATACTTGTTCACACCTACAACAACCGTTTCACCTTTTTCGATACGGTTCAGGCGCTCTGCGTTGGATTGCACCAATTGCGCTTTCATATAGTCGATTGCCGCAATAGCCCCGCCCATTGCATCAAGATTTTCCAATTCGTGGCGCGCACCGGCTTTCAATTCAGCGACCTTTGCATCGATTGCGGGATTGCCGTCAAAAAGGTCATCATACTCCAGAAGGTCGGTTTCAAAGGCCATGATCTGCTGCATCCGCATCGACCATTGCTGGTCCCATGGACGGGGTAGGCCCAGTGCTTCGTTCCACGCGGGCAATTGCACCGCCCGGGCCCGCGCCTTTTTCGACAAGGTCACTGCCAGCATTTCAATAAGAATACGGTAGACGTTGTTTTCCGGCTGCTGTTCCGTCAGTCCCAGGGAATTGACCTGGACGCCATAGCGGAAGCGGCGGAATTTCGGATCTGTCACGCCATTGCGTTTGGCGCAAATCTCGTCCCACAGATCGACAAAGGCGCGCATTTTGCACATCTCTGTCACGAACCGGATACCTGCATTTACAAAGAAAGAAATGCGCCCCACGACGGCGGGAAAGTCAGCCGGATCGATACGCGGCTTCAATTCGTCCAGAACGGCTGTTGCCGTGGCAAGCGCAAATGCCAATTCCTGCTCGGGCGTCGCACCAGCTTCTTGTAGGTGATAGGAACACACATTCATCGGGTTCCATTTCGGCACATTGGAATAACAGTATTCCGCGACATCCGCGATCATCTTGAGCGATGGTTTTGGTGGGCAGATGTAAGTACCGCGGCTCAGATATTCCTTGATCAGATCGTTTTGGACGGTGCCTTGCAGCTTGGATACATCTGCGCCCTGTTCCTCGGCCACGGCGATATAGAGTGACAACAGCCAAGGGGCGGTTGCATTGATCGTCATCGACGTGTTCATCTGTTCCAGTGGAATACCCGAGAACAGCGTGCGCATATCGCCCAAATGCGCCACGGGGACACCAACCTTGCCGACCTCACCGCGCGCCAAAACGTGGTCGCTGTCATAGCCGGTTTGCGTTGGCAGGTCGAAAGCAACCGACAAACCGGTCTGCCCTTTGGCCAGGTTCGACCGGTACAGCGCGTTCGATGCGGCGGCGGTCGAGTGCCCGGCATATGTGCGGATCAACCAGGGGCGGTCTTTCTGTGCAGGCTGCGACATGGCATACTCTCCCGTGAATCGGCTGGGTAACAAAATTTCGTATGGTGTGAGGTATAGGTAATTTTGTGGTGCAGTCAATCCGCTGCGTTGCGGCATTTTCTGCGTTGCGGCCAGACGGCGACCGCGCACATCAACCAACCCAGAACACCTACGCCGTGGGCCGACAATGTCGTTGGTCCGGTAAAAGTCAGCAGCGCCAATATCTCTTCAGGTGGGGACGGGGCCTTTATCACTGATTGTGCCGGCAGCCCGTCAAAGATCATGCGGTAATAGGTATAGTAGCCTTGTGGTGACGCCCAAACGAAGGTGATGAAAGCGACCAGCCATACAGGAATGCGGATGATCAATGGACGACGCAACACGAGCAAGCGCGTAAACCCAAGGGCGATAACGGCAAAGAGCAGCGATACGACGGCAAGACCGACCTGCCCCCAAGCTGTCAGGGTGTAGAATGAATCTCCGTCATACATGGGGCCACTTTCAGGCCGTGACAGTGGAAAGACCAGCCCATTTTGCTTGCCCCGCCCCCATACGCCTGCGAGGGTCCACGCGATGATGAGATCGGTTGAACTCCCCCTCTGGCTCTTTGTGCTGATCGTGTTGTTCGCGGCGGTGACCTTTGCCTCGCATTTCCTGTTCCCATCGGTGCGCTGGTTCTTTCGACGGCGGCTCGAGCGGGCGGTGAGCCGACTGAACGAGCGGCTGACCCGGCCCATTGAGCCATTCAAGTTGGCGCGTCGTCACGACATGATCCAGCGTTTGATCTACGACCCGGAGGTGACAGAGGCGATCGTTCAGCATGCCAATGAGAACGATGTGCCCGAGAACGTAGCTTTCGAACAGGCCCGCTGGTATGCGCGCGAAATCGTACCCAGTTTTTCTGCCTTCGCCTATTTCAGCTTTGGCGCGCGCGTGGCCCGCTGGCTGGCAACGGCGCTTTACGATGTGCGCACAGGACTGAACAACGATCAGCAAATCCAAAGCGTAGACCCTGATGCGACGGTGGTCTTCGTGATGAACCACCGCAGCAATATGGACTACGTGCTTGTCACATATCTCGCTGCACGCGCTTCGGCTCTCAGTTACGCCGTGGGGGAATGGGCGCGGGTCTGGCCACTTTCTCGTCTGATCAAGTCCATGGGCGCCTACTTCATCCGACGTAAGGCGCGTGGCGCGCTCTATCGCAAAGTTTTGGCGCGCTATGTGCGCATGGCGACCGAGGGGGGGGTGACCCAGGCCATCTTTCCCGAAGGCGGGCTGAGCGTGAATGGTCGGTTGATGCCGCTCAAGATGGGGCTCTTATCCTATGTGGTCGAAGGATATGACCCAAGCAAGCGCGACGTGGTCTTTGTTCCGGTCGCGATCAACTATGATCGCGTGCTCGAAGACCGTGTTCTGATCGCTGCCGACAAACGGGGGGATCGGCGCTTTGGCGTTAGTATCACAGTCGTGATGGCAGAGATATTGCGGCTGCTCTGGCAATGGATCACGCGGCGATACCGTAAGTTCGGAACGGCCTCTGTTGTCTTTGGGCCGCCAGTCTCCCTTGCTGCGCTCGGTCAGGACCATGATATCGACACACTGGCAGAAACGCTGCGCGGGCGTATTCAGGATGTCATGCCCGTACCGTTTGTGCCGCTGATTGCGCGCACGCTTTTGCAAGTTGATGCACCGATCACGGATGCCGATCTGACTCACAAGATCAAAACGGCCATGCCATCTGCGCGTGGCACGCGCCCGCCCTTGATGGAAGATGAATTGACCGAAAGGGTTTCCCGTGCGTTGGGCGACATGGAACGGCGCGGTATGATCCGCCGGATGAATGATGGATGGGCCATGGTGAGTGCTGAGCAGGATCTTTCCCGCTTCTATGCCAACTCAATTGACGATCTGTATCCTGACAGCATTGCACTCGAAGATGCTGCGAATGCAAAGTCATAAAGTTACAAAAATGACAAAGCATGGGTTGCTTTATTTCGTGTCGAGCCATATTCAGCCGTAACGCAGTCGATTCTGCGCTGCGGCACGGAATTTTCAACCCGGAGGCTGAACATGGCACTCGATACTGGCATCGCGTCCTACGACGCACCTGAAAAAGACCTCTACGAGATGGGGGAAATTCCTCCCATGGGGTTCGTCCCGAAACAAATGTATGCGTGGGCCATTCGCCGCGAACGGCATGGTGAACCGGACACGGCGATGCAGTTGGAAGTGGTCGACGTGCCAAAGCTCGACAGCCACGAGGTGTTGGTGCTCGTGATGGCGGCTGGGGTGAACTACAACGGTGTCTGGGCCAGCTTGGGCAAGCCGATCTCGCCTTTTGACGGGCACGGTCAACCGTTTCATATCGCCGGTTCCGACGCCTCGGGTATCGTCTGGGCCGTGGGTGACAAGGTAAAGCGTTGGAAAGTCGGTGATGAAGTGGTGATCCACTGCAATCAGGACGACGGCGACGACGAGCATTGCAACGGCGGTGACCCGATGTATTCGGAAAGCCAGCGCATCTGGGGCTATGAAACCCCTGACGGATCCTTCGCCCAGTTCACCAATGTGCAAGCGCAGCAGTTGATGCCGCGGCCCAAGCACCTGACATGGGAAGAAAGCGCCTGTTACACGCTGACGCTTGCCACTGCTTACCGCATGCTGTTTGGCCACGAACCACATGACTTGAAGCCTGGCCAGAACGTTCTGGTCTGGGGCGCGTCCGGCGGCCTCGGATCCTACGCGATTCAGCTGATCAACACCGCCGGTGCAAACGCGATTGGTGTTATCAGTGACGAAAGCAAACGCGACTTCGTCATGGACCTCGGCGCCAAGGGCGTGATCAACCGCAAGGACTTCAACTGCTGGGGCCAACTGCCCACGGTCAACACGCCGGAATATGCAGAATGGTTCAAAGAAGCGCGGAAGTTCGGCAAGGCGATCTGGGAGATCACCGGCAAGGGCGTGAACGTTGACATGGTGTTCGAACACCCCGGTGAAAGCACATTCCCGGTCTCGACCTTCGTCTGCAAGAAGGGCGGCATGGTCGTGATCTGCGCCGGCACCACCGGCTACAATCTGACCTTCGACGTGCGCTACATGTGGATGCACCAGAAGCGTCTGCAGGGCAGCCACTTCGCCCACCTCAAGCAGGCGTCGGCTGCCAACCACCTGATGGTTGAGCGCCGTCTTGACCCGTGCATGTCCGAAGTCTTTGCCTGGAACGATTTGCCCGAAGCCCACATGAAGATGCTGCGCAACGAACATAAGCCCGGCAACATGTCCGTTTTGGTGCAAGCGCCCAAAACGGGCTTGCGCACGCTTGAGGACGCGCTGGAGGCGCGGCGTTAACAACATACACGCCAGAGATGAGTATAAATGCCCGCGAATCACTCTCTGGTTTCGTGGGCGTTTTCGCGTTCTGAGGGGGATCTAACGGGATCAATGACTTGGAAATTACCGCCTCGCTATTTCTGGGGAGGGGAAATACGTGAATTTTCGAGCCGAGTTAACACATGCTATAGTTGTGTTAACCTTTCGTTAACCACTCGGGAGTGAGTCTGATCATGAAAAGTGACTGGATACTGGACGTTCTGACGGACCTAAAGACGTTTGCCCGCGCCAACGACATGCCCGCCCTCGCCGAGCAGTTGGATGACACAGCAATCGTCGCGATGGCCGAGATCGCCGCGATGAGGGAAACACAAGATGGTCAGCGCCACGACGGCGAGGCAGCCGTTGGAACCTATTTTGGAGGATTTGGAACAAGCTGAGGGCCTCGCCGCCCTTCAGGCGGCGTCCGAAGAAATACGTGACCACTACAGGATCGATCACGTGGTGTACCACTGGGTTGATTCCGCCGGGGATCAGTATGGTTGCGGCACGTATTCGGATGCCTGGCGTGATCGGTACCTTGAGCAGAACTACCTGCGAGTGGATCCGGTTATTCTTGGGTGTTTTCAAAGATTTCACCCTGTTGACTGGAAACGGTTGGACTGGAGCAGCAAGCCCGCCCGCACATTCCAGGCAGAAGCCATAAAGCACGGGGTCGGGAACCAGGGGTTCTCGGTGCCGATCCGGGGCCCGAATGGGCAATTTGCACTCTTTACGGTCAGCCACTCATGCGACGACAAGACGTGGGCCGAATGGACAGACGCACATCGCCGTGACCTGATCCTGATTGCGCACACGTTCAACGAAAAGGCGCTCGATTTCGAACCGGATCGGGCGCCGGAACAATCCCAGGCGCTCAGCCCGCGCGAGGTTGACGCAATGACCTTTCTGGCCATGGGATATAGCCGCGCGCAGGTGGCCGACACGCTTTCGATCTCGGAGCATACCCTGCGCGTCTACATCGAAAGCGCCCGGTTCAAACTGGGTGCCATGAACACGACACATGCCGTTGCCCGGGCCATGAGCCGGGGGTTGATCGTCGTGTGAAAACGCTTGTTGCTTGAGAGGGCAACACAACGGACGGGCATGCGTACAAGATATTAACTTACGTTACGGTAGCCTTTTGGTCACACCCTCCCCGGTTTGACTAGGAGTACTCCGATGCTGCGTTACGTTTATGCCTCTGATCTTGGCGATTATCCCAAACTTTCTCGCACGATGTTCCGTGACCGTGCGGACCAATTCAAAACCCGATTGGGGTGGGATGTGAATGTGGATCAGGATGGGTGCGAGCGGGATGAGTACGACGATCTGAACCCGCTTTATGTCATCTGGGAAGAACCCGATGGGTCGCACGGTGGCTCCATGCGGTTTTTGCCCACGACGGGGCGCACTATGGTGAACGAACACTTTGGTGACCTAATCTCTGGACCCATTGCCAGCCCGATGATCTGGGAATGCACCCGTTTCTGCCTGACCCGCGGGGCCGGTGGCCACGTTGCCGCCGCCCTTATGCTGGGCGGGGGCGAGATCATGCAGAATTTCGGGATCGAGCATTTCGTCGGCGTGTTCGATGCGCGCATGGTGCGTATCTACCGCATGATCGGGTCCTCGCCCGAGGTGCTGGGCAGTGCGGGCACTGGCCGTGACCAGATCAGCGTTGGGCTATGGCACTTTGATGATCGGGCCGCCACTACCGTGGCCGAACGCGCAGGCGTGCCGATGGAACGATCACGCCGGTGGTTCGACCATGCCTTCGGCACGGCACCCCGTCGCGAGTTCGCCCGCAGCGCCTGATCCCGCTGGCACCTGCCGCGCCCCGCCTATAGGGTCGCGACATGTCCACCGCACTTGCCCTTTCCGATGATCAGGCGTCCGCCTTTGACACCGTGACCGAGATGCTGCGGGGGGCGGGCATTGACCTTGATGACGCGCTTCTGACACCCCCGAAATCCAATGCTACATCCGTCATGGCCATCACGGGCAAAGCCGGATCGGGAAAGACCCTTCTTCTCTCCGAGCTTTACAAGGCGCTTGAGGCGGCAGGGGTTGAAATCGTTTCGGGTGACTACGAATCCCGCAGACGCAAGGACCGCCGTACCCTTGCCATCCTGGCTCCCACGAACAAGGCGGCCAGCGTGTTGCGCTTTCGCGGGGTGCCCGCTACAACCATCCACCGCATCCTTTATACGCCCGTCTATGACCCAGAGTACGAGCGCATCGCTGAATGGTTGGCCGGCAATGGGGACCGGCCCGAAGTCGAAGGGCTGACGGATCAGGCCCTCGACCGTGCCCATGCCTTTTACCAGACCAACAAATCCATCCCCGGCGCATTGGCCGCTGCAGGGCTGCGTGGCAGCGACTTCATAACCGGCTGGAAACGGCGCGAGGAACCGCTTGATATCGGCTTCATCGACGAAGCCTCGATGCTGGATGACAAACAGTTCGAGGATCTGAAAGAGATTTTCCCAACCCTCTTGCTGTTTGGTGATCCTGCACAATTGGCTCCGGTCAACCAATCCGGCGCGATGGTGTTCGACAAGCTGCCCGAACGCCGGGTCATGAACCTGGGCCGCATCCACAGGCAGGCGGCGGACAACCCGATCCTCGATCTCGCGCACGCGCTGGCCGACCCACAGGTCGACTTCTACCGGTTCGAGAAGATGGTGGAGGAGGCAGCCACCCGTGACGAGCGCGTCGTGTGGGGCCAGCGGGTCGAGGTGGACTTGATGGCGCGCAGTCCGGTCCTTGTCTGGCGCAACGCCACCCGCATCCGTTTGATCAACGCGTTCCGGGCCGTGTACGACGCGCCTGATGATCGGTTGATCGAGGGTGAGCCGCTGATCTGCGATGGGCTTGAGCTGCCGCTGAAGCACCGCAAGAAGCGGCTTGACCTAGAGGCGCGCGGGCTGATCAAGGGCGCGCAGGTTGTCTATCTTGGCGAAGGGCGCAAACCCGGCTTTTCCCGCTTGCACGTGATCGGGGCAGAAGACCCCCAGGTCTCTGCCGCCTCAATTGTGAAGATAGAAAAACCGGACGAAGAAGAACCTTTTATCCCCTATGCGGCCCGCATGGGTGCGACATTTCTCCATGGTTCGGCGGTGACAATCCACAAGGCGCAAGGATCGCAATGGGACACCGTTCAGGTGTTCGCGCCCGACCTTTATGCTGCTGCCCGGATGAACCGAACCGAAGCGGGGCAGCCCCTCTGGAAGCGGCTTGCGTATGTCGCGATCACGCGGGCGCAGGATCGGTTGATCTGGGTAGTGCGCAACAGGTTGTCGAAGCCGGCAGGACCGCTCAGAGTGGATGATCTGCGCAGCGTTCCGGCGGCGACGCTCACGCTCGCGGCCGAAGAACCGGACGTCTAGTTCCTGAGCACCGAAAACGCCGCTGACGCGGTCCAGCCGGCTGCAATGGCGATGGCCAGCGACATCAACCCGTACCAGAACGGGTTTTCGCGGCTCAAAGTGAACAGCCAGCGTTCCAATCCGACCTTTCGTACGTCAATGGTTGTCTCATAATTGGCGACAACCTCCCCATCCCGGGTCAGAAAGATACGCGTGCCATAAGCACCCTCTGTCAACGCAGCCGGTAGGCGGATACGGGTCCGGAACAGCGTGTCTTCATCGACGACAACCTGGTCCTCAAGCAGTTGAAAGGTCTCTGCCGCGGTGTTGATACGGATCAGGGCGGCGACATAGGCGCTCGCATCCAGAACCGTGTCGGGGGCACCCACGGCATTCAGTTTGCTGGTCACTGACACGCGGTGTTCCAGGTTTTCACGGATGCCCAGAACCTCGTCCAGCGGCGCGCTTGAAGCGACCGCGTAGTAGCTGGGGGCGCCGTCGATTTCGACGGCTTCGGTGTTGACCCAGATGCCAAACCGGCGTTCCTTGCGGCGCACCGTAACGGGTTCGGGTGGACCGGCGATCGTGACGATGACACCCAACTCACCCTCGGGCATCGGGGCCTCGCGCTTGACGGCGCCAAAGATCAGGATTTCGGAGCCGTTAAAGCTTGTTGTAATTGCTACCTCGTTCTGGCTCAGGCCCAGCACGACCTCTTCCGCCCAAGCGGGCAGCGCGACAAGGATGAGCAAGGCGAGCCACCGCAACATCAGTGTCCCTCCGTCGCGCCAACCGAGAACAGTTCGGATGGCATGACAAGCAGGTCAAAGGCCAGCTTGCCGCAGACCACCAATACCATCAGGGCAAGCAAGATGCGCAGCTGTTCGGCCTTCATCCTCACGCCAATACGGGTGCCTATCTGCGCGCCGATCACACCACCGACCAGCAACAGGACTGCCAGCACAATGTCCACGGTATAGTTCGTGGTGGCGTGCAGCATGGTGGTGAAAGCGGTGACAAAAATGATCTGGAACAGCGATGTGCCCACAACCACCTTGGTCGGCATGCCCAGCAGGTAGATCATCGCAGGCACCATGATGAACCCACCACCAACACCCATGATGGCGGCAAGGATGCCAACACTCAATCCCACCAGCAGCGGCGGAATGACCGAGATATACAGGCCCGACACCCGGAAGCGCATCTTGAAGGGCAGCTTGTGGATCAGCCCGTGTTTCTTGCGGGTGGGGATCGCCGTGCCCTTGGCTGTCTTGCGGATCGCATTCAGGCTTTCGACGAACATCAAGGCACCAATGACACCCAGGAACACGACATAGCACAGGCGCACCAGCAGATCGACCTGACCCAGTGACTTGAGATAGTTGAAGAGCAGCACGCCCAGGGCCGCCCCTATGAGGCCGCCAACCAGCAGCACCGTTCCCATTTTCAGATCGACCGTTTTACGCCTGAGATGGGCAAGCACGCCCGAGAAGGACGAGGCGACAATCTGGTTCGCTTCCGTTGCAACGGCGACGGCGGGCGGGATGCCGATGAAGAACAAGAGGGGCGTCATGAGAAAGCCGCCACCGACGCCAAACATGCCGGACAGAACACCCACCATTCCGCCCAACCCCAAAAGGAGGAACGCGTTGACCGATACCTCGGCGATGGGCAGGTAGATTTGCATGGGTACTGTTAGGACGGCGGGGTATGGGAAATCAAGATGTCATGCCGCCACGCAGCAAACTGGGGTTAAGTTTGTGAGGAATCTGGACCTATCGCAGGGCGCACAGGTATGTGCGCCTTAAGATCGGGTGGCATTGGCGGCGCATCAGGATGCGCCTTACCGTTCTTTGACATAGGGCTCGCCCCCGGCGCGGGGGGGAATCGCTTTGCCCACGAAACCCGCAAGGATGACGACGGTCAGGATGTAGGGCAGGGCGTCCAGAAGCTGGACCTGCACTCTGAACCCAAGCGCGCCTTCGATGATGTCAGGGCGCAGCGCGATGGCTTGAAGATAGCCAAACAGCAATGTGGCCCACAGCGCATGCCAGGGGCGCCACTTGGCAAAAATAAGGGCTGCCAGCGCGATAAAGCCACGACCGGCGGTCATATCCTTGACGAAGCCCGCTTGCAGGCCAGTGGCCAGGTAGGCGCCTGCGATCCCGCACAGGATGCCGCAGATACCCACGGCAACAAAGCGCAGGCCCATGACCGATACACCGGCTGTATCCACCGCAGCCGGGTTCTCGCCCACAGCACGCAGCCGCAGACCAAAGCGGGTGCGGAACAAAAGCCACCATGTGCCGGGCACGGCCAGAAGCGAGACGTAAACAAGGATGGAGTGGCCCGAGATCAGTTCGGCATAGATCGGACCAAAGAAAGGTACGCCGTTCAGCGCATTGGCAAATGGCAGGGTGATCGGCTCGAACCGACCACCGCCGATCAGCGATGGAGTGCGCCCACCCTGCTGAAACCAATCCTGCGCGATCAACACGGTCATGCCTGCGGCCAGAAAGTTGATGGCCACGCCCGAGATCAACTGGTTGCCGCGGAAGGTGATCGAGGCAAGGCCATGGATACCGGACAAAGCCATCGACGCGGCGATACCGGCCAAAAGCCCAAGCCAGACAGAGCCCGTCATGGCCGCTACGGCAGCAGAGAAAAAGGCCGCAAACAACATCTTGCCTTCAAGGCCGATGTCGAAGATGCCCGCACGTTCCGAGAACAGACCGGCGAGGCAGGCCAGCAGCAGAGGCGTCGTCAGACGGACGGTTGAGTCGAGGACCGAGAGGTCGAAAAGGGCGAGAAAATCCATGTTAACTACTCCGCCGGTCCGACCGATTTGGACGCACGCGCAGTGCGCACCGCGAGGAATATCCGTTCAAGCGGCATCCGCACCATATTGTCCAGTGCACCCGTAAACAGGATCACAAGCGCCTGAATGACGACTATCAACTCACGTGGAATCGATGTCCACAGCGCCAGCTCAGCCCCACCCTGGTACAGGAACCCGAACAGGATCGCGGCCAGGAAGACGCCGAAGGGATGGCTGCGACCCATCAGTGCCACCGCGATACCGATAAAGCCTGTGCCTTCAACAGCGTTCAGGACCAGCCGCTCGGCCTCACCCATCACGTTATTGATCGCCATCATGCCTGCAAGGGCGCCCGAGATCAGCATGGCGATCATGGTGATGCGCACGGCCCCGATACCTGCATATTTGGCGGCGCGGCCCGATTTGCCATAGGACCGGATCTCAAGGCCCAAGGGCGTGCGCCAGATCAACAGCCAGACCAGAACACAGGCGATAATGGCGATGACCAGCGACACGTTTGCCGGTGCTGCCTTGGAGAAGTTGATGCCAATGGGGGCCAGCATCTCGTGTAGGCTCGGCAGATGCACAGCTTCGCGGAACCGCTCGGTGGCGGGGTCCATGCTGCCCGCAGGGCGCAACTGGTTGACGAGCATGTAGTTCAGAACGGCCGCCGCGATGAAGTTGAACATGATCGTGGTGATCACGATATGGCTGCCCCGCTTGGCTTGCAGATAGGCCGGGATCGCGGCCCAAAGTGCGCCAAAGACGGCAGCACCCGCCGTTGCAGCCAACAAGGCGATGGTCCAATGCGGCCAGGGAATGAACAGCAACACAAGGGCAACGCCAAGCCCGCCCAACATGGCCTGACCTTCGCCACCAATGTTGAACAGCCCGGCGTGGAACGCCACGGACACGGCCAGCCCGGTAAACATGAAGTTGGTCGCGTAGTAGAGCGTGTAACCCCAGCCATAGGTCGACCCAACCGCGCCAGTGACCATCAGGTTCACGGCTTCTACCGGATTCTCACCAATGGCAAGGATCACCAGCGCCGACAGAAGCGCCGCAAGGATCAGGGAGATCAGCGGAACAAGGATCACCTCGGCCCATTTTGGCATCACATCCATGGTTCAGATCTCCTTGTGCGGATTGCCGTGCGCTTGGGCGAGGTTGGCTTCGATCTCGGCTATCGTGTGGGGTTTGTCTGTGTCGGTAATACCCGCCATCAGCAAGCCCAATTCCTTTTCGTCCGTCTCCGTGGTCAGGCGTTCACCCATGATTTGCCCGTCGAACATCACGGCAACGCGGTCGGCCAGACCTAGGATTTCTTCAAGCTCGACCGACACCAGCAGGATCGCCTTGCCCTGATCACGCAGGGCGACGATCTGCTGGTGGATGAACTCGATGGCTCCGATATCCACGCCGCGCGTCGGTTGACCGATCAGAAGCAGGTCCGGGTTGCGCTCAATCTCGCGCGCGAGGACAATCTTTTGCTGGTTGCCGCCGGAAAAGTTCTTTGCCGCCAAATGCGGGTGCGGCGGGCGCACGTCAAAGCGCTCCATCTTTTCAGCCGTATCCGCCTTGATGGCTGCGTTGTTGCTCAGCAGGCCCGAGGTGTAGGCCGCATCCCTGTGATAGCCAAAGGCCGTGTTTTCCCATGCGGCGAAGTCCATGATCAGACCTTCGCGCTGGCGATCTTCGGGCACGTGGGCGATGCCCCGGTCCCGGCGCGATCGCCCGTCCGAGTATTTGCCCGTCAGGTCGATGGGGGCGCCGTTCAGCGTCACAGTGCCCGTGGCATCTTCATAACCGCCCAGCACTTCGAGCAGTTCGGATTGACCATTGCCCGCAACACCTGCGATGCCAAGGATCTCGCCCGCCCGCACTTGCAGATCAATGCCGCGCAAGCGCTCAACCCCTTGGTCGTCAACAACTTTCAGGTTCTTGACGTCCAGCACAACATCGCCCGGCGTCGCCGGTTCCTTGTCCACACGCAGCAAAACCTTGCGGCCCACCATCAGCTCTGCGAGCTCTTCGGGACTGGTTTCAGCGGTCTTGACCGTGGCCGTCATCTCGCCCCGGCGCATCACGCTGACGGTGTCGGTGATGTCCATGATCTCGCGCAGCTTGTGCGTGATCAGTATGATCGTCTTGCCCTCTTCCTTGAGACGGCCAAGGATGCGGAACAGCTGGTCGGCCTCGGCTGGTGTCAGCACGCCCGTAGGCTCATCGAGGGTCAGGATATTGGCCTGCCGGTACAGGGCCTTGAGGATCTCGACCCGCTGCTGCATGCCCACGCCGATCTGTTCGATAACTGCGTCGGGATCGACCTTGAGGTCGTATTCCTTTTCCAGCTCCAGCAGTGTCTTGCGGGCCTTGGACAGGGACGGCTTCAACAGCCCGCCATCCTCCGCGCCCAGGATGATGTTTTCCAGCACGGTGAAGTTTTCGACCAGCTTGAAATGCTGGAACACCATGCCGATGCCTGCGGCAATCGCCGCCTGGCTATCAGGGATCTCTGTCTTCTGGCCCGAGATGAAAACCTCGCCCGCGTCGGCCTTGTAGAAACCATACAGGATCGACATCAGCGTGGACTTTCCGGCGCCGTTTTCGCCAATGATCCCGTGGATCGTGCCGGGCATCACGCGAATCGAGATGTCCTTGTTGGCCTGAACGGGGCCGAAGGCTTTGGAGATGCCTTTGAGTTCGATTGCGGGGGCTGTCATGCGGTGTCTTCCGTTCCCATGAAGCCGACCATACGCGTCAGCTTGCCGTCTGCGTTGTGGTCGATGAAGTATTGTACACGCGCCATGCGGGCTCCGTCGCGGGTCAGGTCGAGGGTGGCGCGGGTGTGTGTGTTGTGGCTGGATGCGCCGGTCACCTTTGCAACGGCACCAGGCACGCGACCAGTGAACATGGTCAGAAAGTCCAGAAAGGTCGGCAAACCCTGGCAGGGGTGCGTCGCGTGCGGGTCTGGATAATAGAAATCATCGCTCAAGGCTGGCGTAACCAAAGCGGCGCGCGCGGCTGCGTCTGGCTCACCCCAGGTATCGAATACGGGTTGTAGTTCCAAAGTCATGCAATGCGCCAGCTTGAACGGCAGGCCGCGCCACATGATGTGCGGCGCGGCCCTTGTTTGATTTTGATCGGATCAGAAGTTCAGCACGGGGCAGCTGTCGTCCGACATGTAGTCGTGAACGGTCAACGTACCACCGGCGATCTCGGCGGATGCCGTATCGACAGCGGCCTTCATCTCGTCCGACACCAGGGCTGCGTTGTGCTCGTCCAGTGCATAGCCCACGCCCCCGTTGGCCAGACCCATGACGTTAAAGCCGGTTTCCATATCGACACCATCGGTGAAGGCCTGGAAGACGGCGTTGTCCACGCGCTTCATCATCGACGTCAGAACTTTGCCCGAATGCAGGTAGTTCTGGTTGCTGTCTACGCCGATCGACAGGATGTCTTCGTCGGCTGCCGTCTGCAGAACACCCACGCCTGTGCCGCCCGCTGCGGCGTACACAACGTCAGCGCCTTGGCTGATCTGTGCTTTGGTCAGCTCAGATCCCTTAACAGGGTCGTTCCATGCAGCAGGTGTGGTGCCTGTCATGTTGGCGATGACTGTTGCGTCGGCATTCACGGCTTTGACGCCCTGCGCGTAGCCGCACGCAAATTTGCGGATAAGTGGGATGTCCATGCCGCCAATGAAGCCGACAGTGCCGGATTCGCTGGCCTGCGCGGCCATCATGCCGACCAGGTAGCTGCCCTCGTGCTCGTTAAAGACGACCGAGCGCACGTTGGGGGCGTCCACAACCATGTCGATGATGGTGAACTTGGTGTCAGGGTAATCGGCAGCGACCTGGCCCAGCGCGTCAGCAAAGGCAAAACCGGCCATGACGATCGGGTTCGACCCTGACTCGGCAAAGCGGCGCAGGGCCTGCTCGCGCTGCGCTTCGGATTGCAGCTCGATTTCGCGGAAGCTGTTGCCGGTTTCGTCGGCCCAACGCTTCGCGCCGTTGAAAGCGGCTTCGTTAAAGGATTTGTCGAACTTGCCGCCCAGATCGAAGATCAGCGCGGGTTCAGCCAGCGCAGCACCTGCGGACAGGGCCAGGGCCGCGGTCGCGCCAAGGAATTTCTGCATCATGGTCATGTATCAGGTCTCCCAGTTTATCATGGTTGGGGCGGTGGCGGCGGGCCACCCACGCCCGGGATCAAAAGATCATAGGGGATTAGGCCGCAGGGGCGGGGTGGGGTCAACCGCTTTTTGACCGTTTGGGCAAGTGTGATGGAGGCTAACCTTGCGCAAAGCTGATTGGGTAGGCAGGGGGCTGTCTGCCCCCGCTCCGCCCTGGGGTCGGAGCCCCCCCGAGGATTTTCTTGAAACAGAGAAGGGAAGGCTAGTGCGCATGATCAGTGCGTCGGCGCGGCTGTCCGGGCGGTGGTAGTAGTTGGTGCGGGTTGCAATGATTTCAAAGCCTTGGCGCGTGTAGAGTGCGATGGCGCTGGCGTTGTCCGATGCAACGTCAAGAAAGGCGCTGGTACATGTCCCGGCCGCCTCAGACATCCATGAATTCATCAACTGTGTTCCAATTCCGCGGTCCTGATGTGCCGGATCTACGGCAATGGTGAGTAACTCTGCCTCGCCCGCTATCCCGCGCCACAGGGCGAATCCATGCTCGGATGCGCTCAGCTGTGTGTGGGGATTCGCCAGAAGATCGGCAAACTCCTGCGCCGACCAAGGGCGTTCTCGGGTAAAGGCTGCCCGATGCAAAGCGGCAAGCGTATCCGGTGTCATGACAGGATCTGTGGCGGCGCATCCCGCGCTGGTGCTGCATCCGGAGGGCGGACGTAGAACGGGGCCGGCGATGGTACCTCGGTCGGCCAGACAGAGGCAGCGTATTGCGCAATGGCGGTGGCCAATTCCGCCGGGGTGGGATGCGGGGCACTGTTCGAGATCTCCACGGCCGGTTGCAACTGCGCTTTGCCACTCCCCGTGACATAGACCATGTCACGGGGGGCCGGGATAGCGACGGTCGTTCCGTCTGGTGCAAGCCGCGTCCGGGCCTCGAAACCTGTGACGCCGTAGGCGGGGCATCCCAGCCCAAGGGCCAAGCCGCGCGCCGCCGACACGCCGATGCGAATGCCGGTGAAGTTGCCTGGTCCGGTTCCCACGGCCAACGCATCCAGATCCGCCCAGGTCACGCCTTGGCCGTTCAACACCTCCTCAAGCAATCCCATCAACCGCTCGGCCTGTCCGCGCGCCATCTTTTCTCCGACGGCAACCAACACCATATCACCACGCACCAGCGCCGCGGCACAATGCGCCGCAGACGTGTCAAAGCCGAGGATCAAAGGTGCTGTCATTCGGTCACAGTGTTTAATGCCTCACGCGCCGACGCATCGGAACGGGGCAGGTCGTCGTCGATATGCAGCCACGGCAACGTACTGCCAGCATGACTGTGCATCGCGGGTGCAAGCTGCTCCGCTTGGTCAATGATCCCGATGGGGACATAGATCTGGTCCGGCAAGTAGTCGAAGGCAGACCCCAGCGGCGCATGACAGGTGGGACATGTCCAGCGTTCGACACCAGCGGCACCCCGAAATGCATCCCGCAATTGTACGATCACATCGGCCCGATCAAAGGCGGCAAAGGCTGCGACCGGCGCGCCAGTCCACCGACGGCAATCGTCGCAATGGCAATAAGCCACCGTGAAAGGTGGTTTATCCAGCGTCAGTCGGGACGCACCGCAATAGCATCGGGCCGTGATCGGCCCGGTAGGGTCAGACGGCAACAGGGCGTACCTCTGTCACCTCGGGAATATAATGGCGCAGCAGGTTCTCGATCCCCATCTTCAGCGTCAGGGTCGAAGAGGGGCAGCCCGCGCAGGCACCCTGCATGTGCAGGTAGACAACGCCGCGGTCAAAGCCGTGGAAGGTGATGTCGCCGCCGTCCTGTGCAACAGCAGGGCGTACCCGGCTGTCGAGGAGTTCCTTGATCTGATCAACAACGGCGGCATCTTCACCATCATGCTCTGCATGGCCCGACGCCGGGGCGTGGCCATCATCCATGACCGGCTGGCCAGATTGGAAATGCTCCATGATCGCGCCCAGCAGGGCAGGCTTGATATGATCCCAATCGACCGCGTCCGCCTTGGTCACGGTGACAAAGTCGGTGCCAAAGAATACGCCCGTTACACCTTCGACCGCGAAGATGCGCTTGGCGAGCGGTGATTTGTCCGCCGCCTCGGCTGTCGGAAAATCGGCGGTGCCCATGTCCAAAACGGATTGGCCGGGCAGGAATTTCAGCGTCGCGGGGTTCGGTGTGGATTCGGTTTGGATGAACATGGGCACAGCTCCTGAGCGTTACACTAGGATATGCGGATGAGACGGCACACTGTCAAGGTTTGGAACGATTCTAAAGTGCGCGAGGCGACAGCGCCAAGCGATCAGGTGATGGCTTCCAGCTTCTCTTTGCTCAAATCGCCCGGCACGACGGTCATAGGAATGGGCAGATTGCCTGCGTTGCGGCTCAGCTGCGTGACAAGCGGGCCAGGGCCCTTCTTGTCCGTCCCGGCCCCCAACACCAATACACCGATCTCTGGGTCATCATGGACCTGCGCCATGATCTCGTCCACGGCCTGTCCCTCGCGGATAACCAGCTCTGGGTCGATACCCTGCTTGTCGCGCATCCACTTGGCGAACACCTCGAAATGTGCGTGGATGCGCTCGCGGGCCTCCTCGCGCATGACATTGCCAACACCGATCCAGTGATTGAACTCGTCGGGCGGGATCACCGACAGAATTGCAACGCCACCGCCCGTGTGATTGGCCCGCATTGCTGCAAAGCGCATCGCGTTCAGGCACTCACGGCTGTCATCCAGCACCACCAGAAATTTGCGCATCCTGTCCTCCGCTCACGTGCCGGCACAATGGCCCAACGTCCGCGCGCGCGCAATCCCGCGTGTGATCACGAGGCGCGGGCGTGGGCAAGCGCCTGTTCCAACCGGTCATTGCCCCAGAACAACGCGCCATCCACGACAAAGCTGGGCGCGCCGAACAACCCGCGCGCCAACGCCTCTTCCGTCGCTGTGCGCAACAGGGCCTTGCCCTCTGGTGCCGTGGCTGCGGCGACGATGGCCTCGGCATCTTGCTCGATCTCGAACAACAATGCGGCAATCACTGTGTCGTCCGCGATATCGCGGTCCTCGGCAAAATTCGCATGATACACAGCTCGTACAAACGGACCGACCCATGGTGCATCTGCATGCGCTGCCACTATTCGTGCGGCCAACAGGCTGCCACGGGGAAACGAGGATGGCTTGCCAAAGGGCAACTCCAGATCGGAACAACAGCGTTCCATGTCGGTCCACATATAGGCGCCCTTCACCGGAAACATGTTGAACGGCGAATCCGTCATGCCTTGCGCGCCAAAAACGGGGCCCAGCAGAAAGGATCGCCAGACCAGCGGCACCCCGGCGTTGGCACAGGCATCTTCGATCCGGGCAGCACTCAGATAGCTGTATGTGCTGGCGAATTCGAACCAGAACTCAAGCGGCTTACCCATGGCTTGCGGCCCAATCCCAATACATCTCGCGCGCGCGGCGGGTGACAGGACCGACCTGGTAGGACGTGTCCTCGAACCCCGACACAGGCGTGACTTTCATCATATTGCCAGACAGGAACACCTCGTCAGCGTCCTCGAAATCCTCGAATGTCAGGACTTTTTCGATGACCTCCATCCCATCGGCACGCATGTTTGACATGTGGCGGGCGCGGGTGATGCCGGACAGGAACGTGCCGTTCGGGATTGGGGTAAAGACCGCGCCATCCTTGACCATGAACACGTTGGCAGTGGCGCTTTCGGCCACGTTGCCCATCGCATCGGCCACCAGCGCGTTCTGAAATCCACGCTTGCGCACTTCGGCCAGCATACGGGCGTTGTTGGGGTACAGGCATCCAGCCTTGGCGTTGACGACATTGTCTTCGATCACGGGGCGGCGAAACCGCGTGCGTCCCAACGTGATCGACGCGGACGGATCAGCCATCGGGATCGCTTCGAGGCAGATGGCAAATCCGGTGGCGTCCGGTTTGGGCACGATGCCTGACGCATCACCGTCCAGCCCCCAATACATGGGCCGGATGTAGACGGCATCGGACGGATCATAGGCTTTCAAACCTTCGTGGATCGCCTCCACGATATCCGCGCTTTCCATGGTTGGGGTCAGCATCAACGCCTCAGCGGACCGGTTTACGCGGGCGCAATGCAGATCCAGGTCGGGCGCACGTCCGTCGAACCAGCGTGCGCCGTCAAAGACCGTGCTGCCCACCCAACTGCCATGATCTGCGGCGCGCATGACGGCAACGTCTTCATCATGCCATGCACCTTCAAAGAATGTGCGGATCTTGGTGCCGGTCACCATGTCTGTCCTCCCCCTGTTGCCGCGCAGGCTAGCAGAGACAGGTCAAGGGTCCAGACCTTTTCACTTCGGCTCCTTGCGCAACTGATACACGCCTTCAGGTAGGTCCAGTGCGGCAGCCAAATCACGCGCTTGTTCCGGGGACAGGGTGATCTTGACCACGCTGTCGCTGCGCGGGTCGTATTGCTCCACCGTGATCACCTCGGCGAACGAGTTGATCACAACATCTTCCTGCAGCGGGGCGGCCCCGTCATCCACCAGCGTGACGACGGTGGCGTCGAATTCATGCTCGATTGTAAACATGGGTTTAAACGTATGCCATGCGCGCAGAGTTGCAAAGGGGCACACGGCTGCGTGAAGAGGGCTGGAAGCTGCCAACGTGCGTGATAGTATCTGCTGCGTTTTGTACGAAAGGACATTGCCTTGATCACGCGTCTCTTGGCCGCCCTGACAACACTGGCTTTCGTGGCCGCCTGCGATGACCTCGTTGTCACGTCGGCGCCGACTGGCGGACCCGCGCCCGTCGCACGCGATGTGCCGGATGAGTTGCGCACGCGCCAGCAATCCACCCGCGCCTTTGCCGAGGTCGTGCGGCGCGTTGAACCCGTGGCCGAACGTGAATGCAAGGCGCGGACGCAGGGGATGAACTGCGATTTCAAGATCGTCGTGGATGATCGCGCCAATGCACCCTCCAATGCCTTTCAGACGTTGGATGACGAAGGTCGTCCGATCCTCGTGTTCACGCTGCGCCTGATTGACGAGGCGCGGAACGCTGACGAACTGGCCTTTGTCATGGGGCATGAAGCGGCGCACCACGTAAGCGGTCACATCGCGCGTCAAAGGGAAAACGCAGCCGCCGGGGCCGTCATCTTCGGCGGGTTGGCGACCCTGACCGGGGGTGATCCGAACGCCATCGAATCTGCACAGCGGATCGGGGCACAGGTGGGCGCACGCACGTACTCCAAGGATTTCGAGCTTGAGGCCGACGCGCTTGGAACCGTCATAACGGCAGCGGCAGGGTATGATCCGGTCAACGGTGCCGAGTTCTTCAATCGTATCCCTGATCCCGGCGACCGGTTCCTTGGGACGCACCCACCCAACGCACAGCGTATTGAAACCGTGCGCCGCACCGCGGCTGGCCTCTAGACCGGCGCGGATGTGCCGCGGTGTCGAAGCCGAACAAAGATGCCGATAATCGACATGGCCACCCAAAAGATCTGAAGCAGGGCCGAGGCCAGGTTGAAACTCGCCACCAGCCCCAGCAAGACACAGCTTGCGGCGACAAGGTTGATCGAGAAATACGCAAGGCAATCGCTGCTCAGGCAGCGGGTGGTCAGAAGACTGTAATTCGTCACATAAAGCGCAAAGCCCAGGATGCCGATCACCTCGTAGACCGGCATCGATGGCAACAGTGAAAAAGTCATGGGAAAATCCCCGGTTTGAAATGGTCTTTAATCAATCAATGGCGTCTGGATAGCACATGCGGGCCCGTCTGTCGGGTCTGGGAAACCCGACCTTGAAGCGTTTGGGCCAGATCCTGACCGACCGTGGGTCGAAATACGCCGTGTCCGGCTGCCCTGCTGCATCGCGGGCCGAGATTGATGCCGCTCTAAAGGGCCTCAAGCGCGACCGAGCCTACGCAAAAGCCACTCACAACACATGGGGTGCCACCTTGTCCGAAGGTGGCCCGATCAAGGGCGACGATGGCGAGGCGGGCGCGGGTATGGTGATCCTGCGGATGCTTGAACGCGAGGGGCTGACCGATCACCTGGTCGTCGTGACCCGCTGGTATGGGGGTAAACATCTGGGCGGTGACCGCTTCCGCCATGTCCAAAGCTGCGTGCGCGCCTATCTCGACCAGCTTTGATCTAGATCAAGGACCTTGTGCACCGCGCCCGTCAGGCTGGAACCATCCAAGGATCTCGTCGAAAGGGACGCCCGATGACTGACGCCCGATTGAAGACCCACGCCGATTTGGTCGACCGTATGGCCGCCGCCCGCGGTGTCGACCTGCAAGAAGCCGCCCTGCGCGCGCATCTGACACCCTCCGACATCTCGGACCTCGTGCTCAACTGTGTGGGCTGCACAAAGCCTGACGCCTGCGCGCAATGGCTGGACATGCAGGCCGGTCGAGTATCTGAAACGCCGGACTTCTGTCGCAACGCCGAAGCATTCGCCGAACTGGCGCGCCGCTCAGACTGACAGGCCCAAGGCCACAGCCCCAAAGAAACAGGCCGAGGCGGCCAGAACGAAGCTGTGCCAGATCGCGTTCTGAAAGCGCAGCGATTTCTGCGCGTAAAACACTGTGCCCAGCGAATACAGCCCCCCGCCTGCCACGATCAACGCGGTCGAGGCGCCGGGCAGGTTCTGCCACATGGGCCAGATCAACAGCACGCTCGCCCAGCCCATCGCGAGGTACAGCGCCAGCGATCCCCGTGCATCCGTGGCCCAGAAGCTCAGCTTGGCCAGGGCCCCCAGCAGGGCCACCAACCAAACGGCGGCCAGCACCACATAGGCAAAGGCCGATCCGATCAGGACAACCAGCGGCGTGTAAGTCCCGGCAATCTTGAGGCAAATGGCCGCGTGATCGATCCGGTGAAACACCGGGCGCGATCGCTCCCACCGCAGCAGATGATAGGAGGCAGACGCCACAAGGGCAAAGACCGCAAGGCCGGTGTAAATGCTGGTTGCTGCAATCTGTGCCGCCCCTTGGGTCTGCATAACATGAACCAACAGCATTGCACTTGCGGTGATCCCGGCTGTCAGACCAAGAACATGAACAGAAGCATCGGCAAGGGTTTCACGAACGGAATGTGGGTATGGCATTGCGGCAACCTGACCTGTGAGATGTTCACGGTCTAGGCACAAACCCTCACGATTCAGTTGACGTTGCTGCCGCCTGGCGTCGCAGATGCCATTGGTAGATCAGCGGCGCCAACACATGGTCATATGCTTTGGACGCAAGCCAATGGAGACCGGGCAGCGACACGATCCGTGCCAGCCAGCGATAACGCGGCATGTCCTGCCACAGCACGATGAAGGCCGGGACGCCCGAATACATCTGACCACCCCGCAACACGTACAGGCGGCGCGCCGCCTCGTCCCGGCTCAGCCCCCAATCCGTCATGTCGACGCAATTCAGATCTTCAAAGCGGATGGGCAGGGCGCGACCGGCGCTATACTTGGCATAGTGATCGATCTCGAAACTGCAGACGGGGCAGTCTGCGTTGTATAGCACCCGGGTATCTTCAGTCATGATGTAAATATAGAGCCGCACAAACGCGGCTCTATAGACAAAGCGCCGCACTTACCGGGGTTTGTTTCCATCGATCCACCGGGACATCATCACCTTGTCCTTGAAACACTCCGCCGGGATCTGGCGGCGTTTCAGACGGGCGATGCGTTCGGCAAACTGCACCTGCTTGGCACTGGGATAAGCCGAAAACCGGCCCTCTGCGGCTTTGGGTTTGGTCTGATCGATCCACGCCGACAAACCCACCCGGTCACGGAAGAGTGCCGCAGGCAAGGGGCGGCCCGTCTTTGCAGCCAGCGTCCGGGCATAGGCAATCTGCTTTTCCGTTGCAGGCTGCGCGTCAAGAGGCAGGGCCGTCTGCACCGGCTCGAACAGGCCGGGAAGGGTAGGATGGATCGACATATCTGTTCTCCTTGCTTTCGCCAGGGTGGAGAACAAATATAGAACAAATTAACCAAAACGCAAGGTTTGTGGGGAAACGCCGCGAATGTGTTGAATATGGATAGGTGCAACCGGACCCTTATTCAGCCCGCTGTCACCAGCTTTCCCCACAGGTCGTAGTCACCCGCCTCGTCCACCTCGACGGTCACGATATCGCCGGGGCTCAAATCCTCGAACCCCTCATCAATGAACAGATTGCCGTCGATCTCGGGCGCATCTGCTTTGGTCCGGCAGGTGGCGGCCTCGTCGTCCACCTCGTCCACGATCACGTCCATGCGCTGACCCACCTTGGCGGCCAGCTTGGCTTCGGAAATGGCCGCGGCCTTCTCCATGAACCGCTCCCAGCGTTCCTGCTTCAGTTCAGGCGCCACGTGATCGGGCAGGGCGTTTGATCGCGCGCCCTCCACGTTTTCGTACTGAAAGCATCCCACGCGATCCAGTTGCGCCTCGTCCATCCAGTCCAGAAGGGTCTGGAATTCCTCTTCCGTTTCACCGGGATAACCCACGATGAATGTCGAACGCAGCGTGATCTCAGGGCAGATCGACCGCCATTCTGCGATCCGGTCCAGTGTCCGCTCGGCGGCGGCAGGGCGTGCCATGCGGCGCAGCGTGTCGGTGTGGGCGTGCTGGAACGGGATATCGAGATAGGGCAGCACCAGCCCCTCCGCCATCAGCGGGATCAACTCACGCACATGGGGGTAGGGATAAACATAGTGCAACCTTACCCATGCACCGAGCGATCCCAGATCGCGGGCAAGGTCAGTGATATGGGCGCGATGTCCTTTATCCTCAGCGTGCTTGATATCGACGCCATAGGCCGACGTGTCCTGAGAGATGACCAGCAGTTCCTTCACCCCGGCCTCGACCAGCTTTTCGGCCTCGCGTACGACGGCATGGGCCGGGCGGGACGCAAGGCGGCCACGCATGTCCGGGATGATGCAGAACTTGCACTTGTGGTTACAGCCCTCTGAAATCTTGAGGTAACTGAAATGGCGCGGGGTCAGGCTGACGCCGCTGGCAGGCAGCAGGTCGACAAAGGGGTCCGGATCGGGCGGCACGGCGGAATGTACGGCATCCAGCACCTGCTCGTATTGATGCGGCCCGGTGACAGCCAGCACCTTGGGATGCGCGCCGGTGATGTATTCGGGTTCGGCCCCCAGGCACCCCGTGACGATCACGCGCCCGTTCTCATCCAGTGCCTCGCCAATGGCATCAAGGCTTTCAGCCTTTGCACTGTCCAGAAAGCCGCAGGTGTTCACGATCACCGCATCCGCGCCGGAATAGTCAGGTGAGATGCCGTAGCCCTCGGCCCGCAGCCGTGTCAGGATACGTTCGCTGTCGACCAGCGCCTTGGGGCAGCCAAGGCTGACCATCCCGATCGTGGGTTGGCCGGGGCGGCGAGTGCTGTCCAATGTAGCCTTGGGGGCAAGGTCGGGGCGCAGGTCAGGCGGGTTTGTGCTCATGGCTTGCCTCATATGTGATGTGGTGGCCGGGGAAAAGGGTTGGGTGCTATGCGTGCGCTGCGTTACGCTGGTCTCAACACGTCATCAGAACGGAGCAGTTGTCATGAAATGGATTTTCCGCCTTATCGGGTTTGTCCTGGTTCTTGTGTTGGTCGCAGGAGTGTCACTGTTTTTTTTGCCCGCTGATCGCATTGGTGCCATTGCCGCTGACCAGATCCGCAAGGCAACGGGTCGCGACGTGACAATCACCGGGGTGTCGATGACCCTGTGGCCAGTGCTTGGCGTGCGCGCCGACGGGCTTGAGGTTGGCAATGCCGACTGGTCAGAACAGGGTCCGATGCTGACAGCCGAAAATGCCGCGATTGGCGTGGACTTGATGGCCTATATTCGCGACCGCGAAATCCGCATTACCAATATCGAGGCAACACGCCCCACCATCCGGCTTGAAAGCCGTGCTGACGGGCGGGCCAGCTGGGTCTTCACCGATGCAAGTGGAGAGGCGCAGATCGAAACCGAGACGGCCCCAACCCGTGCCGCCCAACCCCTGTCGATCCAGAAGTTGGAGATCACGGATGCCACTCTGACCTATGCCGCAGAGGGGTCAGATACGCTGTCTTATTCCGGGGTTGATCTGATGCTTGACTGGCCCGAGCGTCTGGGCCCCGCCACCATCGACGCGACCTTGCGCCCCTCGGGGACACCGGTTGAAGTAGACGCCACCATTGACGGGTTCGCGGGTTTCATCGCGGGACAGGTGCAACCCGTCAAGGCATCCATCGAAGCAGGCGGGGGGCTATTGACGCTGGACGGACGCGCCAGCACGGCGGGCGAGGTTGCGGGCATGCTGGGGCTGAACCTGCCGGACACTGACACCTTCATGGCGGCCTTGGGATTGCCGCGCCCCGGGCTGCCGGCAAAGCTGGGGGAGTCGGTCGAGATGTCGACCGACCTTACCCTTACCGCTGACCGGCGTCTTTCCTTGCGCGATCTTCGGGCCGATCTGAGGGGCAACATGCTGACGGGTGCTGCGGATATCAGCCTGAACGGCACCCCGGCGATCAACGCTCAACTGAATGCCGGGGCGCTGGATCTGAGCAGTGCAACCGGCGGGGACAGCGGGGGCGGAGGTGGCAGTTCCTCGTCCTCGGAGGTTGAGGTAGGCACCGGCTGGCCCACGGATCCGATCGATGCCAGCGGGCTGGCCGCATTCAATGGTGAGATCGCGCTGGCAGCTTCCTCTATCGACCTCGGTCAGTTCAAACTCGGACAGACCCGCACCCTTTTGCGCAACGACAACAGCCGCATGGTGTTCGAACTGCGCGAAGTCGCTGCCTACAACGGCACGCTGGTCGGGCAGTTCGTGGTCAATAACCGTTCGGGGCTGAGCGTTGGCGGCAACCTGACTGCGCGCGGCCTTGGACTGCAACCGTTCCTGTGGGATGCGGCGGACCTTGAGATGTTGACGGGGAAAGCCAATGCAGAGGTGAAATTCCTTGGCGTCGGGCCCAATGTGGATGCGATCATGAAGTCGCTCTCGGGCAACGGATCATTCAACGTGGCAAGCGGTACAATCGAAGGGCTGGACCTCGACGGCCTGCTGAAATTCGGGCGGGGCAACGGGCGCACCACCGTGTTCGAAGAAATGAGTGCCAGCTTCCAAATGCAAGGCGGCAATCTACGGAATGACGACCTGTTGGTGTTGTTGCGCAGTTTCGAGGCGCGGGGTGCGGGACGCGTGGGCCTGGGCCAGCAAGATATCGACTATCTGTTCACGCCGACGGCGCTCAAGGGAGACGACGGCCCGGACCTGGCCATCCCTGTGCGCATCCGTGGTCCTTGGGCCGACCCAAGCATTCTGCCCGATCTGGATTCCGCGATTGACCTGAAGCTGGACAAAAAGCTGGAAGCCGAGAAAGACAAGATCGAAGCCAAGGCCAAGGAGAAGGTGCGCGAGAAAGTGACCAAGGAACTGGGCGTCACGGATGAGGGCCAGGACCTCGAGGATGCAACCAAGAAAAAGCTGGAAAATGAGGTCAAAAAAGGGCTGCGGAGCCTGTTTGACTGATCTGTCCCCGCGGGGACAGCGTGTTCGGTGAAGCTACGCAATCTTAGCGATTTCGTGAGTTCTGAACGGGAACAATGGTTTAGCCCTGCGCGCGGTCCGTTTGGGTGATTTTAACCGGATTTCCGGCAAGCTGCCCGTGAAGGCGGGCGGCGTCGCGGACCAGGCGGAACAGACCCGGTTTGAGCTTTGAGGTGCGGCGTGCTTGAAGTGAGCAATTGGCGCAGAAGTGGACTTTGCAAAGTCTGGCCGGAGGGCCGGTTTGAGCCCACAGCGGAAGTCTTTTATTTTCGCTGCGCGCGCGCAGCACGAAAATAGCTGCAGCTGCTTGGTTCATGACGCTGTGTGGCGGCGAGAAAACCGGGCATTGATGCCAACCGCAGCGCAGATGCGGCGGGCAAGGATCAAATTGCGGTATAAAGTTGCCGTTTGCGAAGTGCCGAGGAGCTACCCGCGCAGCTTGATATCTTCGTTCTTGAGGCGGCGGAGGACGGGGACACCATCAGCATGGTGGACGAACGTCGCGGGCAAATGCTGCGGTCAATCCGGGCCGGGGTGAGTGGCCTTTCAAAAGCCGAGCCAGACGAAACGAACATAGAGCAGTTCTGGTTCGACTATTCGATACGTGATGAGGAAGGTCAGCAACTGGTCTCGGCAACAGCGCGCGCCCTGCGTGGCGCCGCCCGAGCCCTCAAAGCCTCTGTATAGGCATTCGTGAGCAACTAAAGTTAGGCCACCCGTTGTACCGGGTGGCCTAATAGTTTTGCAGCACAGCAGTTACCGCCGTTACATCGCCACCGGACCTAATTTTCCCGCATTCCAGAAGGCGAAGCATTCAGCCGGGCCGAGATTGCCCCGGGGACAAGCGATTTCATAGGTAAGTTCCGCTAAGCCCTTGATCATGAAACCCATTCCTGCGGCGACAATGAACACGGAACCAATCAGGTATTGATTAGGATCTACACTTTGGCCTAGCGGTTGGCTGTCTTGATTTTGCTCCCAATTCAGATGAATACTGCCATCGGTAGTGTATTCACCAGCATCAATTCCGATCATATCACCATCGGGAAAATCCCAGTCCCAGTTCGAGTTTATTGCAGGATTCTGCAGAGTGGCGGACAAGTTGTTTTGACCCAGTTGGCGTTCTGAATGCAAATCGAAGTCAAAACCGGACGAGTGAGTGGTATGGTGAGTATTGGTCATCCCATCAGCGTGATTGACTGATTGCGAAACTGATGAGTGAACTTTGGGTGCAAACCCGTGTTGGCCAAGGTCACCCAGCGGACCAGCCGTGGACGTTCCGGCGCTCAGGATAATGGCGAATGCGGTGACGGATGTAATCAGTGCCTTTTTCATGTCTTGGTCCCTTTCGGTTGAGCGTGTTTGTTACGCTGTGTGTGGAACCAATCTGGCAATCTGCGGCTCGGATTTATTGCGATGGCACGTCAAGGTTTTGCGAAAAGACATCAAGTGAACACCCGCTTGCAGCGCCGCCCGAAACGGGCCCGTCTAAATCAAGCGAACAGTGGTTCGACGACAGCCGCACGCAAAACTGAATTGGTAGAAACCGACAGTTCGAGCAAACTCTTGCCATTCCAGTCTCGCGCGACATCTGCCAGTTTGGGCTTAGAGCCGCCGGATGCGCACGCAGAGACTATGCGCCAAACTGTCTTTGGACTGCAGACATTCTCCCATCTCGTAGATGCGCAGCGCAACGAGATGTTGTCAGCCAAAAAGCAAGATGCAGGGCAAAGCCGCCATTTGGTTTAGGGACGTCAGCAAGCGGTGCGAAATCCTTGATTGATCTTTCGTATCTTGAGCTTGTACCAACACCAAAAGATCTCCTGAATACGGGTGAACGTCTTGACGCCGGAACCACAAGGACGCCTGTTGTTCTTGCTGACAGCCATTTTCGCCGTGGCCCACATGGACCGGCATATTCTGAGCATCTCGCTGGATGCCATCGGCCAAGAGTTTGTTCTGTCAGATACGCAGCTTGGCCTCCTTTCCGGATTGGTTTTTGCGGCTATGTTTCTTCTTGCTGGCTTCCCAATCGCGCGATTGGCTGCCCGCGGAAACAAGCGAAACATCGTTGCAACGTCCGCCGTTGTCTGGAGCCTCTTAACTCTGATGATGTCGGTCGCGCAGAATTTTACGCATCTCGTTCTTGCACGATTGGGTGTTGGGCTAGGTGAAGCAGGTGCTGTGGCACCAGCCCATGCGATGATTTCAGACCGGTTCCCGCGTGAGACCCGCACATCGGCTCTGGCATCTTTTGCGACCGGGGCAAATGTTGGCGTTTTGTTGGCGTTCCTCGTTGGAGGCATCGTCGGGCATATGTTTGGCTGGCGGTGGGCCTTTGTTTTGGCAGGTCTTCCCGGTCTTATCCTGGCTCTGCTTCTGAGATACACGACAACGGACACCAGCAAATCGCAATCGGAGCAGAAAGCTGCCGCAGATCCAGCCGTTTTTCGCAGAACGTGTTATCTGATATGGAATGACCGCGGTCTTTTTCATGCACTCTGCGGTCTTGCATTGATCGGCATTGTAACCTTTGGCGTTTTAACGTGGTTGCCAACTTTCATCATCCGAACCCACGGAATGACCCAGGCGCAAACCGGCATCTACCTGGCCTTGACGACAGGGATCATCGGTGGATTTGGCACATGGTACTCAGGTCAACTGGCAGATAGGTGGGGAACGAGAAATCCACGATGGCGCATAGGCATAATCATTCTTGCCATCCTCCTGTCCAAGCCGCTGATATGGATTTTCTTTCTGACAAGCTCAACATCATTGGCTTTGATCAGTTTTGCCTTCGCAGCAACCGTGAGCGCTATATACTGGGGGCCAACCTTTGCCTATCTGCACAACCGTTTGCCAGAAGACTTGCGTCCCATGGGAACAGCGATATTTCTGTTTGGCTTTAACTGCGTTGGCGTGGGCATTGGTCCAACGGTGATTGGTCTGGCCAGCGAGACCTTGTTTGCCAGCCATGGCCAGAACGGCTTGAGGTTCGCCTTGTCCACTATTCAGATCGTGGGGATTTGGGCGGTTTTTCATTATTGGCGTGCGATGCGCGAGATTGATCACGTCAGCCCTCCAACGCCTTCATTTTCTCGATAGGCACCAACGATCTGCACCCTCAAACAAACATGGCCAGGGTCAGTCCCTCTATCTTTCCTCCACATCAGATAGATAGTCTGCTCGGGAAATTCGAAGGGTGTCGGGTACGGGAAGTCAGGGATTATGCCTTTGCTGGTTATGACAGACCAGTGGGGTCGGGAACACAAACTGTCGGGGATTATGCCAGCAGCCTCTCGGAGCGTTGCCAGATGGACATCTACAATCACGGGCGGTTCTACCAAGGGATAGACTTCACTACATTCCCCGCGCAGGCCGTATCCGCAACAACCCTATGACAAACCACTGAGGGCGCTAGGCTTATTCTGAAACGGTGTTCAGTGTTCCAACAGCACCCGAAAAAACAACAAAGATACGTGCGATGCCATCGCCAGTGTTTTTGCCGTTATGTCGTGAACCAAGTGCTTCAATCAGCGTGTCACCTTCACGATATACCCGAGTGCCGTCAGCGCCGTAGTCTACCGTCAGCTCACCTTCCAAGATGTGGGCTGTAAGCGGGGCTTCATGCTGATGCCAGCCTGTGACTTGACCGGCTTCCATAGTAATAATGGCAGCTGTGATTTGGGCGGGGCCCTCTGGATAGACAATCTGCTGTCCAATGATTGTAGTCTGCGATTGAAGCAAGACATCAACGGGCGGGTAAGATGTTTCAGCGTACCCTGCACTCGCCACGGCAGTGGCTGCTGTCACTGCAAGATGGAAGACAATTGATTGCGTGGTCATTGGCGGAAATTCCTAATTGGATGATCTCGCGCGCAAGGTGCGCCCATATCGGCGTCAGCACGTTCAACCATAGTTTAGAAGCCGGTAGGTTGCTTTTATCAAGCCAGAAAACCGTGTAGCGCAGCATAATAGCTGACATTCTCCAACAGCCGTACCTGCAACCCACTTGAAGGAATGAACGCTCAGCACGGGTGAGAACAGTCACAAACAAAGGGGATCCCCTCAAAGGCTGGGTAAGAAATGCCTGACGCGAAGTGCTGAAAACCGTCCTGAAGCTGCATCTCCATGAGTCAAAGGCTCGTGACGTTCCACACCAACTGTCGGGCGACACATGGCTTTTCCATTCGTTCGTGGCGAAGTCATTAATAATGAAACAGAAGAAATGCGGCACGCGTACCAACCTTGCCTTTTGCGACTCAAAGGTTTGCCTTCCTTGTAAGCTGACCTTCAAATAAATCGCGGCCAAATCTGACGGCGAGCCCATTTTGCGCGATGCTGCACTTTGCCCAATGTCGGCGGTTTGCGCGGTTGTTGACTTTCACGAATTCACTTTCACAAACGTCTGTCTCGAAGCCAATGGTTTCTTAGCTGAGGCCGCCCCGTTTCGGGTAGCGCCGCGAGCGGGCGTTCACTTGATGTCTTTTCGCAAAACCTTGACGTGCCATCGCAATAAATCCGAGCCGCAGACTGCCAGATTGGTTCCACACACAGCGTAACAAACACGCTCAACCGAAAGGGACCAAGACATGAAAAAGGCACTGATTACATCCGTCACCGCATTCGCCATTGTTCTGAATGCTGGAGCATCCATGGCCGGACCGCTGGGTGGCAATGGCCACCGCGGGTTCGCACCAGATGTTCGCGCGTCAGTATCGGAAGCACGCAGCCACGCCAGCGGGATGGCCCATACCCTGCAAATCACAAAAGGGTCTACCGATATAGCCGTCGGTGAGCAGCCAATGGCGCTGTCGGCAGCGCCTGTCCAAGGATACGCTTTTGATTACACCGACACTCCGGGGACTTTCGATGTGATCGCCGGTCAGCAGCCAACGACACTGTCGTCAGCGGCTACCCCAGCAATCCCCCTGGATGACACTGAATCTCTACTGAGTTGGTTGGGTTTGGTTTGGTTCAATCTTGCCTTGGTGAACTATCCGTATCCAGCCAACTTTTATGACAATCTTCCGGGGGAGCCGGAGAAAAAAATGATTATCAAAAAAACAATCGCCAATCATCACTACAATAAAACCCATTGACACTCAGACCGCGGTCAGATGGGCCCAGCGCCTCATTCAGCATCACCCCCATCTGCCCGTTAAACTGATGACTTTTCTCAAAACCCTGACGTGCCATCGCAATAAATCCGAGCCGAAGACTGCCAAATTGAATGCACACACAGCGTAACAAACACGCTCAACTGAAAAGGAACCAAGACATGAAAAAGACACTGATCACATCCATCACCGCTTTCGCCATTGTTCTGAGTGCTGGAATGTCCATGGCCGGTCCACTGGGTGACCACGGCTTCGGCGGGAAAGCACATGATGTTCGCTCTTCCGTTTCGCAAGCAGTCAAGCAAGCTGACAGGACGGCGAATACCCACCAAACCACCACCGTGACCGGCTCGAGCCCGAGCACGCAATTGCCCAATGTCATAGCCATCCCAGTTCAAGATGATGGCAGCTATACTTGGGTTATTGGCAAGACGCCGAGTGATGGCCCCTCAAGCTGCGTGTATGTGCGGGGAGGGATGACATTCTGTTGATCCAGGTGCGTCGGCCCAGACAAAACATGATGCGCCGCCATCTAACGCCGGGCCCCGGATACAAACTCCGGGGTCCGGCAGCACCTTTCTCTGGACGCAAGTAACACAACACATTCGCCCCTCGCTCTGAGTGCGTCGAGGTCAACGCCGGTCCGGGCCAGATGATCAGCGCGGTTGTCGCGACGCCAATATTGGCCTGACATGGACCGCGCCGCTGCAAATGCATGAGGGGCGGGCGCTCAATTGACGTCTTTTCGCAAAACCATGAGGTGCCATCGCAATCAATTTGAACGGCCGATTGCCAGACTGAGTGCACACACCGCGTAACAAACGCGCTCAACTGGAAGGCACTCAAAGATGAAAAAGGCACTCACTCCATCCGCTACAATACTCGCTCTTGTCGTAAGTGCCGGAATGTCCATGGCCGGACCGTTGCAGGGTCACAGTGACTATGGATTTGCACATGATGTTCACTCATCTATTGCGCCAGACCGCAGCAATGAAAATTTCGGTGATCGCCATGTAACGACGAACAGCGATGACCAGCAATATGATACAGATTTCTACTTGGGAGAGGTCGCGGGCGGGGATATGTTCGGCAGGGTTGAGTTCGGCACCACCCACTCGTCATCGGACGTCAGCACCCGCCTGGCCAGCGCTGGTATCTCAGCGGACAGCTACGATGCAACCATAGGCGCGCTTTGGGTCGCAGATAGTATGCTGTATATTGATGGGCAGTTTCGCTATGGAGCATTCGATAGCCGCATAGGTCTGAATGGTCAAAATATCTTGGATATCGACGGCAGTGGATATCAGATATCTGTTGAAGTTGGTAAGCCCTTCGCCCTTTGGAACGACTTGACGCTCACCCCGCAAGTGGAGGTCACCTACAGCGACATCGACTTGGACAATGTTCCGGGTGGTCAGATCGGAACCTTGGTGGACAGCGATACACTGATGGCTCGACTTGGACTGCGCGCTGAACGTACCTTCGCGAACAATTCGATGCTGTATGGTCAAATTGATATCTATCATGCCTTCGACAACGAAGCCTCGATGGTATTTGGGCAGAACACAGCGGCCCTGAGCATAGGTGGCAATCTCTCCCTGTCAGATCACTCACAGCTCTATGCTGAGATCACCAGTGAAACCGGATTGGGGAGCAGCTCGAACGACCACAGCGTTAGCTGGAACATCGGTTTCGCGGTCCAGTTTTAAGGCCCGTCGCTGCGGCGAAACGAAGGACAGGCGCCAACTTGGTGACTTTTCGCAAAACCTTGACCTGCCAGCACAATAAATCCGAGCCGCAAGCTGCCAAATTGAATGCACAGACAGCGTAACAAACACGCTCAACCCCAAAAGGAGAAGACAAATGCAAAAGACAATGCTCACAGCCGCCACAGTATTCGCACTGGTCACGAGCGCCGGAGCGTCCATGGCCGGACCTTTGAACGGCCACAGCTTCGGTGGGAAAGCCCATGACGTGCGCGCCTCCGCATCGCAAGCACTCAACAACGCGGACCGTGGGGCCAATACTCACCAAACCGACCCTGGCTTCGATCCGGGTCAAGACAACTTGTCCTCGACCCAGCCCTTGGGCTCCGACAACTTTAAATTCAATTTCGAAAACCACTCTGGCGGCCAGAATGGTACACCTGTGATCTTCTGGTCCCCAAAATGATTGTCTTGTGGTGTTTCGCGGCACTTGGTTGTCCCGCCACCAGCATTGTTTTGATCCAGACAGGAGGGCGCTGAGAAATCGCGACGTACCACCACCTAATGCCGGGCCCCGGATGCTAACTCCGAGGTCCGGTTTCGTCTGTCGGTCGCGCCCCTTGCAGGTCGTCGGGGCAGGCCAGGTCCTCCTGACACAAAATACCCCTCGCAAACTACCTGGCGCATAGACGCCAAATTGAAGCTTCTTCGCAAAACCCTGACCTGCCAGCACAATAAATCCGAGCCGCAAGCTGCCAAATTGAATGCACACACAGCGTGACACACACGCTCAACCCCAAAAGGAGAAGACAAATGCAAAAGACACTGATCACCGCCGCCACCGTTTTCGCACTGGTCATGAGCGCCGGAGCGTCCATGGCCGGACCTTTGAATGGCCACAGCTTCGGTGGAAAAGCTCATGACGTGCGCGCCTCCGCATCACAAGTGCTCAACAACGCGGACCAGATGGCCCGTACCGGTTCGCACAATGCTGACATGGTTGGGCTGGCGGAGACCAGTCAGGGCATCCTGCAGATCTATTCGGTTGATTCGATTGCCGATGCGGTTGCCATTGCTCAGATGATCGCCCCGAATGCAAAGGCTACCTACCACGCTGACCATGGCTTCGGTCAGGATCAAGACAACCTATCCTCGACCCAGCCCCTGGGCGAAGAAGAAAGCAAAATTATTCCTGTGGAATAGTAGACATCAAAATGATCATCCTGTGGTGTTTCGCGGCACTTGTTTGTCCCGCCACCAGCATTGTTTTGATCCAGACAGAACGGCGCTGAGAAATCGCGACGTACCACCACTCAATGCCGGGCCCCGGATACGAGGTCCGGCAGCACCGTGTTCGACGATTTGTAAACCCTGAGATCAGCTACGCAGTCCGAACACTCCCCGGAGATTGGCCCGTCCAGCTCTTGTAGGCATTGGTAAACGCAGCTTGATCAGAGTAACCAAGGGCAAAAGCAATCTCGGAAAGGCTGAGTTTGGGGTCATCAAGATATTGTTCCGCCAGCCTTTTTCGAATGTCCATTAGCAGCTGTTTGTAGGTTGTGCCTTCTTTGGAAAGTTTGCGTCCAAGTGTACTGATGCTCATGCCAAGCGTCTTTGCAATTTCATCTTGCGTGGGTGCACTGAAAGACAGTCGTGACGTTACTTCGCCCTGCACCAAAGAACTTGTCTCACCGACAACTGGTGTCAGATCCTTCATCAGAGTTTGCACATGTGTTTCAAGGTGCAAAAGCAATGCGGCATCCGCGTCCCTGATCGGAATATCCACAACCGCCTTGTCAAACAGGATGCCTGGAACGCGCTGACTCTGTTTGACGTTGACCGACAAAGCATCCGAGATTTGTGTTTGCTTTTCTTCGGTCAGCTTATGCGGAAAACGCATCTCGACGACTGGCAGGGGGGTCTCAGCCGCAATCTGAAGACTGGTCAAAAAGGCGGTAATGCGAAACTCGTTATGCGCCCCATCAGCACGTATCAACTTGGCGATGGTGTCTATTTCCAAGAACATGCCATGCTCTTCTTCATAGAATGACAGTTTTGCGAAGCCCCGCGCCAAACGCGCGTAGGTCACAGCCTTCTCAATGGCCTCACCAACGGTCGGAGAGTTCAAAACGACGTAACTGAGAAGCGTTGTCCCTCTGGGGTTGAATGTTTGTCCTGCCGAGACCGCAAAAAAGGGATCTTTGGTTTCTTCAATAGCCAGTTCCAGGAGGCGGAGCTCACTCCGAACATCGACTTGGTTCGGAGGGGTTTCGTGACAATCAACAGGTAGATTTGCCGATCTCAGAAGCGCGGCGACATCTGAACCACGGTTTTTCAGAAGCTTGGCGATGTGGTGGACGCCAAAACCTGGAACATTCCAAACATGGCTATCAGAATTCGCTTCGTTCGTTTTCATGCTGACATGCTGCCTGAGACTGAAGAGCCCCGTCAAACTGAGGCGGTTTGTGTATTGGGCGATATTAGACAGGGTGCAAAAGCCATGCCAAGCAATCGTTTGCTCGCCACCGGAACGGCAGGCAGTTGCAGTTCTGAGCGCTTGCCCTCAGCCCAGCTCTCACGTGGTGACATGCACGTTCTCAGTGGGAGTGCGCGGCAGTGCTATTGTCCACGAAGCAAATTGCTGAAAACAAACGCTGCCATCTTCGGCGGGTTTCACATGGTTGACATTCGTGCACCCGCAGCGAAGGCGCACTTAGTCCGCGTCTGAGTTGTCCGATGAAGCTGCGGCGAAATTGCGTTTTCGGTTTAGGCCACCTTGACGACCGCGAACATCCGGTTCGGTGACATGTGCTGCGTGGCAGCGGCAGGCTCGCCGCAACCGCGAAGGGATGCTGCGTCGGCGAAGTGCTAAAATCCAAGGTCGGTTTTGTCCCGCACAGCCGTCATCCCAGCAGCTGTGACCAACGTCCGCTTAGGGCTGGTATCCGTCAATTCGGAAGTAACAGTGTCTATACAAACCACGCGCCACACGGTAGAGGGGCGTCTTAAACCTCGGATGATGCGCTGATTGCAAGTTTGCACAGCCGTACAGCCTGCCCCATACAAAGAACTTCCACCTTGAAAAAAACCATCGCAGATGCGCTTGCCCGCAAGGGCTATGATATTTTGACCCCCGTTCAGCAAGCGGTCACCCAACCAGAACTGGAGGGCCGGGACCTTTTGGTATCGGCGCAAACCGGATCGGGAAAAACGATAGGTTTCGGGTTGGCGATAGCCCCCACTTTGTTGGGGGATGATGACGTGTTTGGTGCGGCTGCCGCGCCGTTGGCTTTGGTCATCGCGCCGACGCGGGAACTGGCATTGCAGGTAAAACGTGAACTCGGGTGGCTTTATGCTGATGCGGGCGCATTTCTGGCATCCTGCGTTGGGGGCATGGACATGCGCGATGAACGTCGTGCCTTGGCACGTGGTTCCCACGTCGTCGTAGCCACGCCGGGGCGGTTGCGCGACCACATTATGCGCGGGTCCATCGAGTTGACCCAGGTCCGTGCGGTCGTGCTGGATGAAGCCGATGAAATGCTGGACCTCGGCTTTCGCGAGGATTTGGAATTCATCCTTGATGAAACGCCTGCAGACCGCCAGACATTGCTGTTTTCCGCAACTGTTCCCGGCGCGATTGCCAAACTGGCCAAAAGCTATCAGCGCGATGCGGAACGTGTGTCGACCGTAAGTGAACAGACCCAGCACGCCGACATAGACTACCGCGCTATGGCGGTGGCCGCACGTGATGGCGAAAACGCCATCATCAATGTGCTGCGCTATTACGAGGCACCCAATGCCATCGTGTTTTGCAACACCCGTGCGATGGTATCACGCCTGACTGCACGACTGTCGAACCGCGGATTTTCGGTTGTGGCCCTATCCGGTGAGCTGACCCAGGGCGAACGATCCAACGCACTACAAGCGATGCGGGACGGGCGCGCGCGGGTTTGTGTGGCAACCGATGTCGCCGCCCGAGGCATTGACCTGCCCAACCTTGATCTGGTCGTTCACGCCGAACTGCCGAACAGCCACGAGACCCTCTTGCATCGGTCCGGCCGCACGGGCCGCGCAGGACGCAAAGGTGTAAGTGCTTTGATTGTCGTGCCGTCGTCCCGAAAGAAGGCGGAACGGATTTTGAAGTTTGCCAAGCTGACTGCTGAATGGGGCGCTGCGCCTTCGGCCGAGGCCGTGCAGGAGAGCGATCAGGCGCGTATGCTGGCCGCGGACGACTGGCAAACAGACATCACCGAAACGGAACGCCCGATGGTCGACCAATTGGTCGAAAAATTCTCTCCTCAACAGATCGCGGCCGCTTACTTGCGCCAGTATCAAACGCGCCATTCCGCCCCGGAAGAGCTGGGTGTGGTTCAGGCGGAAAAGAGCAAGCCAAGGGGGGCATTCGGTCCCAGCGTCTGGTTTTCGCTGTCAGAGGGGCGGAACCAAAGCGCGTCTCCACGTCATCTGCTTCCGATGGTGTGTAAGGCGGGTAACATCACGAAGGACGATATTGGCGCGATCCGCATTGCTGACGATTTGTCTTACGTCGAAATTCGCGAGGCTGTTGTCGACAGTTTTCTGGCAGCCATTGGTTCTGACATGAGGATCGAGAGGACAAAGGAAATCGTGCGTCTGGACGCGGCGCCGGATATCCCGGCCTTCAAGCGACCGAAATCCGATCGCGCGCCTACGGGCAAACCACGTCATCGCAAAGCGGACACGCCGCCGACTGACTGGAACGACGCGCCAACGCCTCGACGTCGCAAGCCCAAGCCCGAGGATCGCAAGCCCAGGGAGCAGAAACCCAAGGCGAAAGAGACGGATAAGGCTGCGCATGCGCCTTTGAAAAAACGAAGCTCATCGGCGGCAAGCCCTCAGGGTAAATCATCGACTGCGTCCAAAGCAGCCAAGGACACGTATTCCAAACCTCGGAGCAGCAGCGCCAAAGGTCCCCCGCCCCCAAAGGGCAAGCCCAGCAGCAAGAAAAACCGTGCGCGGTCTGCGGCAAAAACGGTTCGTGGGGGAAGCGCGGTGCCAAAACGACGGTGATGTTGCGCTGTGCGATGTCTGAAGTGGCCGTCCTGAACGTAGCCAACTGACTGCTATGGGCCGGCGGTTCTAAACTACACTAGCGGTTCAAGCTGGCGATGAGTTGATGAAACTTCTCGCCCTGCACGGCGACGTGCCGCCGCAGAACCGACGCCGCCTGATCCGCGTTGCCTGCTTGCAGTGCCGCCAGGACCTCGGAGTGCTCGCTCATGGATTGTTGGAGCCTGCCGCGGAAGCGGAGTTGAATCCGGCGATAGGCCTTGAGCCTGTTTTGAAGTTGCAGCGCCTGCTTTTCCAGGAACGCGTTGGCCGCGCCGCGGTAGATGATTTGGTGGAACGTCTCGTTCTCTGTGTAGTAACGGTCGTGGTCCGTGTCATCGATGGCTTGCTGGCACCGGTCATTCGCGGCTGACAGCGCCTCGAGACCCTGATCGGTCATGCGTGTTGCCGCAAGGCGGCCGCACACCGCCTCGATCTCGGCCATGGTTTCGAACATCTCCATCAGTTCAACGGGGCCGGGCTGTCGGATGAAGACGCCGCGCCGTGGCACCTGTTCGGCCATGCCCGAGCTGACAAGCACCTGCAGCGCCTCGCGGATGGGCGTGCGCGAGACGTGAAACTGTTCTGCCAGCTTGAGTTCGTCCAGACGTTGGCCATCCTGAAATTCCCCTGAAAAAACCAGTTGTTCGAGGGCTTCTGCAATCTGATCTGCACGTCTGACATCCATGGGTGATGTGTATCATTCAGCGGGTAAAAAATGCAAGTATTGGATTATTGTATACAAGAAAGTTGACTCGTTATGCGCGCTGTGGGAGCGTCCCAGTCGTAGTTTCAGCGCGCAAAGTTGATTCACACCTAGGGAGGACACTATGAAATTCGCAAAACTCACAGCCACTGCCATGGCGGCGTGCCTGGCCATCGGATCGGCCGCGAGCGCAGAGACGCTGCGCCTGTCGCACCAGTGGTCCAACAAGGATGTGCGGCACCAGGTGGCCCAGATGGTCGCTGACGAGGTTGCTGCCGCAGGCGTCGATCTGGAGATACAGATCTTTGGCTCGAAATCGCTGTTCAAGCCGCGCGAGCAATATCGCCCACTCAGCCGTGGCCAATTGGACATGACCGTTCTGCCGCTCAGCTATGCCGGTGGCCAACAGCCCGCCTACAACCTGACGCTCATGCCCGGCATGGTGAAAAACCACGATCACGCCGCACGTCTGAGCGCATCCCCCTTCATGGCGGCCCTCGAAGAGAAGATGGCCGGTGATGACGTGATGGTCCTCGTCCATGGTTATCTGGCGGGCGGTTTTGTCGGCAAGGACAAGTGCATCACCGCGCCCGATGATGTGAAGGGCCTGCAGACCCGCGCGGCCGGCAAGGCGTTCGAGCAGATGCTGGCGGGGGCAGGGGCCTCGATCGCCTCGATGGCGTCTTCGGAAATTTACAACGCGATGCAAACCGGTGTTCTGACCGCCGCGAACACGTCGTCATCATCGTTCGTATCCTACCGGATTTACGAACAGGTCAGCTGCTATACCCCTGCGGGCGATGTGGCGCTGTGGTTCATGTACCAGCCCTTGCTGATGAACAAGTCGCGGTTCGACAGTCTGACCGAAGCGCAGCAGGTAGCCCTGTTGGACGCGTCCGCCAAGGCGCAGGCGTTCTATCTTGAGGAAGCCAAGAAGCAGGATGCCGCATCGGAACAAGTGTTCCGTGACGCGGGTGTCGAGATCGCGCAGATGTCGCCCGAGGATTTCGAAGCCTGGCGTGCGTTGGCGCAAGAGACGTCTTACGCCGCGTTCGTTGCGGAGGTCGATGGCGGGCAGGAGCTGCTCGATATGGCTTTGGCTGTCGAGTGATACACATCGCGAGGGGGCGCATGCACATGCGGCCCCTCTGCACCCCTTTTCTCATCCAAGGACATCGTCATGGCGGGTCATAGTTCCGCTGCGGTTGCGCGAACCGGAAACAACCCGTTTCTGCGCGTCGTGGCTGCACTCTCTACACTTGCGGGCTGGTGCTCGGCTGCGATGATTGTCGCGGCTGTCGCGATCACCTGCCAAATGATTTTCATCCGTTTCGTGTTGAACGGGTCGACGGTGTGGCAGACCGAGGCGGTGATCTATCTGGCCATCGCTGCCACGCTGATTGGATTGCCATATGTTCAGCGCCTGCGGGGGCACGTGAATGTGGACCTCATCCCACTGGCTCTGAGCAAGCGCGCATGCTTCGTTCTTGCGATGTTCACGCTGTCCCTGTCCATCGTCATGGTCGCGATCATGCTGTGGTACAGTTATGAATTCTGGCACCTGACATGGGAACGGAACTGGAAGTCGGACACGGTCTGGGGTGTGCGGCTTTGGATTCCGTATCTTGCCTTACCGGTAGGTTTTGCACTGTTCCTGCTGCAACTGGTCGCCGACATGGTCGCGATCCTTCTCAAAATCGAACAGCCGTTCGGCCTGGAGGACGTGTAATGGATCCGCTGACGCTGGGCGCGCTTGTTGCTGTCTGCACTATCCTTGTCCTGTTTTCCGGCGTGTCGGTGGCCCTTGGGCTGCTGATCGTATCGACAGGTTTCATCATGATCTTTGACGGCATGCGCTCGCTTGAGTTGCTGCCGGAAATCCTGTTTGGCAAGCTCGACAATTTTGCGCTTCTGTCGATCCCGATGTTCATAATCATGGGATCATCAATTGCATCGACCCGCGCGGGGGCGGACCTTTATGAGGCGTTGGAACGCTGGCTGACGCGGGTGCCCGGTGGTCTTGTGATATCGAATCTTGGTGCCTGTGCGCTTTTTGCCGCGATGTCCGGATCAAGCCCTGCAACCTGTGCCGCCATTGGTAAGATGGGCATCCCCGAGATGCGCAAACGCGGCTATCCCGATGGGGTGGCGGCCGGGTCCATCGCGGCGGGCGGCACTTTGGGTATTCTGATCCCGCCCTCTGTCACGATGATCGTCTACGGCATCGCCACCGAGCAATCCATTGGCCGCCTGTTTCTGGCTGGCGTGATCCCCGGTCTCATGCTGGTGGGTCTGTTCATGGTGTGGTCGCTGTATTCCACATGGCGATCCGGAGACCGGGCGCTGTTGGCGCAGGGTGATTATACGTGGCGGCAAAGGCTGGAAATTCTGCCGCGTGTCCTGCCCTTTATCTTCATCATCATCGGCGTGCTTTATGCCATGTATGGCGGTGTTGCGACACCGTCAGAGACGGCGGCTGTTGGGGCGCTTTTGTGTCTGCTGATTGCGATGGTGATCTACAAGCTGTGGAACCCCAAGGACCTTTGGGTGGTGTTGCGCGACAGTACCAAGGAAAGCGTGATGATCCTGTTCATCATCGCGGCGGCGGGTGTCTTTTCCTACATGCTGTCCAGCCTGTTCATCACGCAATCCATCGCGGCATGGATCGGCACGCTGGATGTGAACCCATGGGTCCTGATGGCGGCGGTCAATGTGTTCCTGTTGATCGCAGGCTTTTTCCTGCCGCCCGTTGCGGTGATCCTGATGGCGGCGCCCATCCTGCTGCCCATCATTACTGCTGCGGGCTTTGATCCCATCTGGTTTGCCGTGGTGCTAACGATCAACATGGAGATCGGCCTGATATCACCCCCTGTTGGTCTGAACCTCTATGTCATCAACGGGATCGCGCCGGACATTTCCTTGAAAACCATTCTGACTGGTTCCTTGCCCTTTGTCGCGTGTATGGTGATTGCGATCATTCTGCTTTGCATTTTCCCGGGCTTGGCAACCTGGCTTCCGAATGCGGTGATGGGCACGGCGATATGAGCTATTTCGCGGGGCTTCTTTCGACACTCTTTGATCGGCGGTACGAGCGTGCCGTATCTTTGGACGCGGAAGGGCGCACGATGACCGAGCTGGCGCTGGACCTGTTGGGCGCCCGCGGGGAAGTGTCGGGAAGCACCTTGGCGCGTTTGATCCTGGATCAATACGCCGGTGCTGATGACGCTGAAAAGCGGGGGTTCTTCGCGTTTATGCTGCAGGACCTCGAGATTGACCCTGTAGAGGTTGTGGAATGCCTGAAAGCTTATAAAGAGGCGCCATCGAAACGCAGTTATCGTGAGTATGCGCGTGCCAGCGAACCCAGACGGCAGGAATTGTTGCGACGGCTCAATCAGGTGCCGGGGGGGACGGCGCACCTTGTATCCATGCGGAAGGACCTTTTACGCATGATACGGACGGATCGAATGCTTGGTCCGCTGGATGTGGATTTCCAACATCTGTTCGCGTCGTGGTTCAATCGTGGTTTCCTTGTGCTGCGCCCCATAAACTGGTCCAGCCCGGCCGAGATACTTGAAAAGATCATCGCATACGAAGCAGTCCACGCAATCGACAGCTGGGATGATCTGCGTCGCCGTCTGCAGCCGTCGGACCGCCGATGCTTTGGCTTTTTCCATCCCGCGATGCCGGATGAGCCGCTGATCTTTGTCGAGGTTGCGTTGACCAGAGGCATCCCGAATTCCATCCAGAGCTTGCTGGCCGACGGGCGTGATCCCATCGAGGCAGAAGAGGCGGATACGGCGGTTTTCTACTCCATCTCGAACTGCCAGGCCGGGTTGGCGGGCATTTCCTTTGGCAATTCATTGATCAAGCAGGTGGCAGCGGACCTGTCGCGTGACCTGTCCTTGATCGAGACCTTCGTGACACTGTCGCCGATCCCGGGCCTGTCAAAATGGTTGGACCAGGCGGACCACCCCGCGCTTAAGAATGCCTCGCGGCAAGCGCAGGCGGCTTACTACCTGCTGGATGCAAAGCGCGAGGATCGCCTGCCTGTCGACCCGGTGGCACGGTTCCACCTGGGAAACGGGGCATCCGTCCATGCAGTTCACGCGGACGCCGATTTGTCCGAAAACGGGATGCGCCAATCATACGGTGCGATGGTCAACTACATGTATGATCTTTCCCGGATCACAACGAACCACGAGCAATTCGTCACGGAAAAAACTGTCGCGGCATCGCCGGAGGTGCATGCCTTGAGCGCACTGGTCGCTGCAGCAAAATAGGAACAAGCCTGATGCCCAATCCTCTTTACGATACGCTGTTTGGTCAGCATCTTCAGAGTGATGCCGTGTTCCTGCAACTGCCTGGCGGTGACGCGGTCACGTACCGGTCCTTCCTAGAAACGGCGGCCCAATATGCTGGTTTGTTGACGGATATGGGGCTTGCGCCGGGGGATCGCGTTGCCGTCCAAATCGCCAAGTCCACCGAAGCGTTGGCCGTGTATGCGGCATGTGCGCAAGCCGGGTTGGTTTTTCTGCCGCTCAATACGGCCTACACGCCGGACGAAGTTGCCTATTTTATTGAAAATAGTGGCGCGGGGTGCGTGCTGGGCGATGACAGTAAGCGGGTCGAATTGGCTGCCATCGCAGACCGGTGCAGCGCCCGTCTGGACACCCTGAATGCCGATGGCTCGGGATCGTTTGCCGACAAGGCGGCACGCTTTCCAACGACGTTCGAGACGGTGCATCGCGACAAGGACGACCTGGCTGCCTTCCTCTACACATCGGGAACAACGGGGCGTTCAAAAGGGGCGATGCTGAGCCAGGCCAACCTGTTGTCCAACGCGCAGACCTTGAAGCAGGAATGGTGTTTCACGTCCCAAGATGTGCTGCTGCATGCCTTGCCGATCTTCCATACGCATGGACTATTTGTTGCAACCAATGTGACGTTGTTGTCGGGCGGGCGGATGATCTTTTTACCCAAGTTCGATCTGGACCAGATGATCGCGCATTTGCCGGGCGCGACAACCATGATGGGGGTCCCCACGTTTTATACTCGCCTTCTCGGGGATGCGCGTTTCACCAAGGCGCTCACGGCGCATATGCGCCTTTTTGTATCGGGCAGTGCCCCGCTTCTGGCAGAGACCCACGTTCAGTTCAAAGCGCGCACTGGGCATCGCATCCTTGAACGCTACGGCATGACCGAAACCAACATGAACACCTCGAACCCCTATGACGGGGAGCGGCGTGCGGGGACTGTTGGTCTCCCGTTGCCGGGGGTGGAACTGAAGATTACCGACCCGAAAACCGGCGCACCCCTTCCGCCAGGACAGATCGGAGAGATCGAGGTGCGAGGCCCAAACGTGTTCCAGGGCTATTGGCAGATGCCGGAAAAGACCGCGGAGGAACTGCGGGCGGACGGGTTCTTTATCACCGGTGATCTGGGCGTTGTGGATGCAGATGGCTATGTCACCATCGTGGGCCGAAACAAGGATCTGATCATCTCGGGCGGGTACAACATCTACCCTAAGGAGATTGAATTGCTGCTGGATGAACAGGACGGCGTTCTTGAAAGCGCGGTCATCGGCGTGCCGCATCCCGATTTCGGAGAAAGCGTTGTCGGCGTCCTGGTGGCCATGCCGGACCAGCAGCCCGATCTTGACGCCATTTCGACCGCAATTGGAACGTCGCTTGCGCGGTTCAAGCAGCCGCAGAAACTGGTGCTGCTGCCCGAACTTCCGCGCAATACGATGGGTAAGGTGCAGAAGAAAGCGCTGCGGGATCAGTTCGCGACGACTTTCGCGTAATCGTCCGAAGCGCACCTAGCGTACCAGAATTTCCCGTGCGACCTGCTGCACCTTTCGTGTCAGACGCTTGAGGATGTCGGAAGAGATCGCGCTGTATTGCCAGACCAGTTCGGTTGCCATCTGATCCTCTGGAAACAGTTCCACGAGGCGGCCAGCAGCAATGTCGCCTTGGACTGACAGGCTGGGTGCTATGCCCCAACCAATCCCGGCACGACAGGCGTTGATATAGCCGGCAAATGACGGCACCCGGTGGGTCGCAATTGTCGTTGGGCCCCCGAATACGTGCTTGATCCAGAGGTCTGGCAAGCTGTCCTTTTCATCAAAGGCAATGCCCCGCACAGCGGATAGGCTGGCAAGCGTCACACCTTCCGGAAAAGCATCTGCATGAAAGCCCGGGCTGACGACAGCGCTGTACTCCAAGCGGCCCAACGGCAGTGATTTCAATCCATCCAGCATGCGGTCGCGCGGTGTGACGGTGGCGATTGCTTCGCCACGTTTCAAGGCCTCTGTCGTATATTCGCGGTCGTCACGCAGGATGTGGATTAGGACCTCTTCATCTGTGCAGAATTCCGCAATCACCCGATTGAACCAAGTGTTCATACTGTCGCCGCTGACCCCCACGCGCAGCACCACGGGTGCACGGCCCACAACAAGTCCTGATGTTTGAAAGTCCGATTTCACATCCTGTTCAAGCAGCTTGACCTGTTCCATATGCGCAAAGAGACGGTACCCCATCGGCGTCGCCTCACAGGGCTTGGAACGGACCACAAGGACCTGGCCGACGCGGCTTTCCAACAGTTTTACCCGCTGGGATACCGCGGAAGCCGTGATGCTGAGCCGTACGGCCGCCCCTTCGAAGCTGCCTTCGCGGACAACTGCCCAGAGGGCATTCAGCAGTTTGTAATCAAACATGAAAACATGCCCCGACACCCGGAAATTTCCCGCCATGGTAGCGTGTGCCTGTGTCCAAATCAAGTTTTGCTAAGGTTGCCTTAGGAAACTGAGCTTTTCTAATCACTCTCTTTCACACAACCTTGAGGTGTCCCGCTGATTTGCGGGGAGTGTGGAGGATAGATTATGAGTTTTGACCGCCAAATACGTGCCTATCGGGACACGGATCGCGATCACGCGATTGCCCTGTTTGAAGCTGGAAATGCCGATTACCGCAGCGCCGATACGGCGGCGCATTTTGATACCTATATGCGCCGCGCCCGATCGGGCGAGATTGACCGCTTGGGTGACAGTTTCGCAGAGCGCGGCGGACGCATCTGGATGGTGGAACAAGGCAGCGACGTGGTGGGCATGTTTGGGCTTGAGCCGGAAACCCGCACCACGATGCAGCTTCGCAGGCTGTACGTGACCCCGCGTGTTCAAGGCACAGGTCTGGCCCAATGGATGCTGGCCCGTGCCGAGGAGAAGGCTCGCGCATTGGGCGCGCAGCGTCTCTCGCTTACGACGTCGGCGCATCAGGTGCGGGCGATCCGGCTCTATCAGCGCCATGGTTACGACATGCGCCCCGACGTGCAGGCCCGCCACCCTTTGCGCAGCCTGCGTGCGGACACAGGCAAGCTGAGCGGCCTCAAGACGCTTGCGTCCGAACAACTGCCGCTAAGTGTGACCAGCCCATTTCAAGGAGTTTGCCATGTTTGATCGTATTGAAACCGACAATTGCTTTGCCGCTTTGGAGCATGCCGTTCAGGCGCGCTTGGTCCACGAAACATCGCGCGACGTTCTGGACCGAACAGAAAAGTCAATCCGGGCCTATATGGCTGACCGTGGCATCGACTTTGAAGGCCGTGCGCTGCCTATGTCGCTGCGCCCACTTGTGATGGACGAAGGACAGGTGGCAGCCACGGCGCAAAACCTGCGGCTGGTGCGCGCAGGCATCAACCGGATCATTGTCAGGACCCGCGCTGATATCCGCAGCAACGCCGATACGGTGCTGACCCGCTTTTTTGGTGGATACAGCAAGTGGTTCGACCTGATCGCCGCGGAGGAGCGTCGGCTGCCCGATGTCATGTTGATGCGTTTCGACACGGCGTTTGACCGTGAAACAGGATGGCAGGCGATGGAACCAAATGCGGCCTGCCCAGGTGGGGTCATTCATTGCGCTTATCTGCGCGCGGCCTGGCAGGACAGCGATCTTGGTGCTGGCCTGACTGAAGCTGTGCCAATCGTGGAGCGTGCCATCGACGATGCCTCGGGGTTTGTCCGGTTTCTGGAGGGCGTGATCAAGGCACCGGATGGCGACCGTCATGCCGTGATCTGCAACTATGATGGCACGTATACCAACGAGTTGGACAGTTTGGTACGTCGTGCTGCGATTGACCGCGCGGCGGGGCAGGGCGCCCTCACCATCAGTACCGCCGATATTCGCGCGCTTGAGCAAGTCGGGGACGAGATTCACCTGAACGGGCGGCGGGTCGACCTGATCTACAACAAGCTTGATCCGCTGGAAATTGACCCCCAAGACCCGGATACCACCGCGTGGCGCGCGGCCAGCCATTCGAAACACTGCACGTTTCTGAACAGCTTTGGCGCGATGTATATCGGCGAGGCCAAGAGCATGTTCGCGGCGCTCAGTGATCCGGCCATTGCCGCCCATGCCGGTCTCACCGTGGAGGAACGGGCGGCCGTGGAGACCTGTGTTCTGTCCACCCGCCGGGTGCGGGATTTGGCGCCGGCGCTTCGGGCCAAGGCTGTTGCTGATCGCGCGGCCTGGGTGCTCAAGGAAGATGCCACCACGCGTGGGATCGGTGTTGAGTTGGGGGATGCGCATGGGGCCGACGATTGGGCCGCTTTGCTTGCGGACTATGCCCCGCGCAACGGTGTCATTCAGCGCGCTGTGGCCACACCCCGTCGTGCCCGGTCCGGAAACGCGGGCGAGGAGTTCTTTGGTGCCGACTGGTTCTTTTTTGGAGACAGCTTTGCGGGCTGTGTCAGCCGCGCCCACGTGAACAAGGTGTTCAACGTGGGCAATGGCGGGTGCGAGGTTCCGGTACTTGTCGTGCAGCAAGAGGCGAAGGTGGAGGCCGTCTCATGCTGAACCGGGTCTATGCAAATCCGGTGGATTGTGACATGCTGCCCCGGGCCGAGCGGGAGCGGTATCAGGAAACTGCTTTGGCCCGCCTGTTGGCTGAATGTGGCGGTCACCCTCTTGTCGCAGAGAGGATCACCGGTCCGCTTGCCCTGCACAACATCACACCGGGGGAGTCCGAGGATCACAGCGGCGCCATTTGCGGCATTGGTCCCTACGCCAACCGTCCCAGCCGCGACCCCGGCGCGTGCATCGTGTTCTCAACCAGTGGCAGTTCCGGGACCGAACGGCGGCTTGTGACCTCGTACCAGGAAATCATCAACAACGCCCGGATCCACGGCAAGGGCTATGCCGCCTGTGGCGTTGGGTCCGACCATACGCTCGCCACCTTTGGAGAAGTCGGACGCTTTGCTTCGGAATTTGCGGTGATTGCTGCCCTCGACATGACGGGCTGCACAATTGTGCCCCTTGTCGATCGTCTGGACATCACCGCCAATGTCGCACTGTTTCAGGAGCTGAACGTGGACGCCCTTCTGGCGATGCCGTCGGAGTTGTTGGGTTATCTCGATCATTGGGAGACAGCGCCAGAGACCGTCCCGGCCTTGCGTCTGGTTGTCACCGGGGGAGAGCCTCTGCCTGCCCCCGTGCGCGCAAGACTGCAGCGGCTTTTTGGTCCCGAACTGAAAGTGCGGGGGACGTTCCAGACCGCTGATGCGGGCACAATCGGGTATCAATGTACCCATTGCGCGGACGGCGAATTCCACCTGCACGAAGAATTGCAACTGGTCGAGTTGCTTGATGAAAGCGGGCAAGCCGCCGCGGAGGGAGAGATGGTTGTCACCAATCTCTATCGGCGTGAAATGCCCGTGATCCGCATGAAAACAGGCGACCGCGCCGCTTGGACCAGCCATGCAGAGCGCTGTGATTGCGGGCGCACCTCGCGCCGGATCAGGTTGCTGGGTCGGGCTGCGCGTTTACTGAAGATTGGCGGGGAAAAGACATCAGCCCGGGCTCTCGGTGATCTGGGCGCGCGGATGGTGCCCAATGGTGAGTTGGTGCAATTCGTCGTGTCCCGGGATGCGGGCGGAGGTGATGTGTTGACGGCTCACGCCTGTGCCTTTGCTGACCCGGACCGGGCGCGATCTGCCCGCGACACGCTGCTCCGGGACCCATGTCTTGGATCACTGTACGCGCGTGGTCGCATTGTCGACCTCCAAGTGTCTGGTGCGCTGCCGACGCACCTGACCGGGTCCAAGCAGAAACCGCGCGCTGTTGTGGACATCCGCGACGACGCCAGCCTGAAAGGACATCACACATGAATGCGCCCGTTCTGACCATTCCCGCGCTCCTGGCTAGAGAGATGCCCGCCATCGCGGACCTGCGCGATCCGGTGCGCGACCACGCCCTTGAAAGCTGCATTGCCTCTTTGGACCTGTTGGCCAAGACGGTGATCGATCTACGGGGCGGGGTTGGCGTCAACGCCATGCGTTTTGCCAAATACGGCGCCATGCGGGTCTTTACCCTGATCTTAGATCCGCAGGCTGTGCGCTATGCCCGCCAGCTGATCCGCAGCAACGGTTTTGAGGGCGTAATTACGGTGATCAGCAAGCCTGTGGCGCAAGCCCAGGTTGATGGCGATCTGCCGGAAGGTGCGGATATCCTTTTTGCCGATGCGCTGGACTGCGGCGTGTTCAACGAAGGTGGGTTGGAGCTGTTTGATGACATCGCGGCCTTGCGTGGGCCCATGACACGGGTTCTGCCCGAAGCCGTGTTTCAAAGCGGAGTGATGGTGCATGATCCTGCGTCGCGTGCAACCTGCCGGTTTGACACCTCGTGCGGGTTCGATCTGTCCTGCCTGAACCGGATGAATGGGCGCGGATATGTCCCGGTGGTCAATGAAAGCGCGGCGCAACAATTGTCGCCGCGGGTCCTGTGCCGCCGCTACGACTTCACCAGCCGCGACTGTCTCGAAGATCGCATCATTGACGTGGTCGCCACCCGGGACGGCCCCTGCGACGGCCTTCTGACATGGTTCGAAGCGCATTATGGCCAGGTGCTGCTGTGTAATCGGCGCGAGGGCAGCCTGTGGCCTCCGGCCTATCACCCGCTTGAGACACCAATCCCGGTGCGGGCGGGCCAGCGCTATCGTTTCCAGATGACCGGCGATGGGCGGGTTGGTTTCCTGTGTGACAGCGCCGCCCCGGAAAGGGTGACAGCATGACCGCGGATCACCCCAATTACCTGCACATGGTCAGGCGTATTTCCTTCTTTGCGGCGATCAGCTACGCGGTCGACTATTCTTTTCAGCTGATCGACATGTTCTGGGTTGCGCAATTGGGCGCTGCGGCCCCGACGGCGATCACGCTGGTCTCTGTCATCCTGTTTGCTGTTCTGGCGCTGAACGAGATTGTTGGCGTCAGCACCGTTTCTCTGTTCTCGCAATCGGTGGGACGGGGCGATGACGTCGAGACCGGTGCCTTGATCCTGAATTGTCTGGTCGTGAAATTCGTTCTTGGCATTGCCATGGTTGCCCTGTTCGGTGCTGTGCTTGCGACCACCGTCTGGTGGCAAGGCCTGGACGGTGCCCTGCGACAACTGACGCTGGACTATGCTTGGGTGATCTGGCCCTCCCTCATTCTGGTACCCGTTTATTCGACCATCATGACCGTGCTGCGGACCGTGGGGCTGGAGGTTACGGCGGCCGCGATTTCGGTCATGATCCTTGCAGTCAATGCGGTCGCTACGCCGCTCTTGGTGCTTGGCTATGGTGACATGCAGGGTTTTGGGATTGCCGGAGCCGCATGGGCGACGATCCTGTCGCAAGTCTTGGCGTTGGCCCTATCATTGGCCGTGCTTGTGAAACAGCGCCCGGCCCTGGATGTCTTGCGCCGCGCTGCCCTTGCCTGGCAGCCTGCCCTTTATCGCAAACTTGTCCTGATCGGTTTGCCCATCGGCGCCATGATGGTGGTCTACAGTTTAGAAAACCTCGTGCTTGCAAACCTCGTGCTGGATTATCCTGTCGCTGTCAGCGATGGCTTTGGCATCGGTGCGCGTATCTTTGGCTTTGTGTTCATTATCAACCTTGGCATCACGGTCGGCGTGGGCATCGGTGCGGGTCGGGTCCTGGGCGCTGCCGGAACGTCGCAGGCCGCTGCCGAGGCGATCCGCAGCGGCACACAAAAGCTGTGCCTTGGCCTATTGGTGCTTGGGTTGTTGATCTGGGCCAGCGCCCCCCTTTGGCTGGCGGCTGTGCTGTCCACCTTTACCAAGACACCGGAAACCGCGGAGACCGCCGCGCTTTACATCCGCGTCATGTTGCTGACGAACTGCCTTTTCATGGTTACCTATGCGTTGAACGGCGTGTTCGAGGGATCCGGCGTGACCTGGCCCATCCTTGCCGCGGGGCTGGTCAGCTACGGTGTTATCGAGTTCCCATTACTGTTCATCCTGCACGTTCATGCACCGGGTAATCTGTTGCTGCTTTGGGGCACAATCTGTGCTGCGGCTGCCGCGGGTTTGGCGGTTACGACGGTCCTGTTCCGACTGCGGTTTTGGGATGTGAACAAGGACGCGGCGGTGGTGCCCTAGATCGGGATTGAGGTGTCCCCGACGCCTTGGCCTGATGTTATGGCGGGCGCGCGCCAAACGCGCTTGAACGTCGTGTGGAAGGATGCGCGCGAGTTGAACCTGACCTCGTGAGCAATGGCTATGATGGGAGCATCGTTGGTGTGCGGTCGGTTTGCAGCATCCCAGATCCGCCAGCTGTTCACATCGTCAAAGAAGCACCTGCAAATGCAGGACAGGCATGGCTTGGCAAAATCGCGGGCATTTGATAGCTCTCACCCACGGTCGGCAGACACCGAGGCGTCGCTGCTCTTACCTGAGTGCTAAACCTGCCAATAAACCAAACGAAATCGCATGAAGTAGGGCGTGTTTCGTTAAGCCAGCGACCGACGAGTGAGCAAACGCCCGACTTGGATGCATGATGACCAAAACACCTGTCCCATTGCGTGTGGACGATGTGACCACATTCACACGCGCGCTATCCCGACAACTGGGGGACAAAAGTCCCAAACATCTGACATTGATGAACATGGTCGCCCGGTCTGCCGGCTTTCAGAACGTTCAGCATTTGCGTGCGGTGTCCGCGGCGGCAAAGCGGCTGGACAATCAATCCGAAAATACGCCTATCGATGCCCGCGCGATCAAACGCGCATTGCATCAATTCGATGATATGGGGCGGCTCCTTCGTTGGCCGTCCAAACGTGCCACGCAGACCCTGGCGCTTTGGGGGTTGTGGGTCACGTTGCCTGCCAATCAGACATGGGACGAGCGCGCGGTGAATGCGCATCTGAAAGAGGAACACCTGTTTGAAGACCCCGCGACACTGCGACGAACCATGGTTTCATGTGGCTTGCTGAGCCGAGAACCGGATGGAACGAACTACCGCAGGATTGAGCAGGAACCGCCCGCCGAAGCCAAGGCACTTGTCCGCGCCCTGAGTTCCCGCCGCAGGGCGCGCGTTGGCGCCGGAAAGCAGCGTGCATAGGTAAGATCTGCCATTGGTCCTGTGACTGGAAGTTCTTGCGTCCATGGCGATCTGAAGCAGCGTCACACGGCCACAAGTCTGGGGGCGGGGATCCGGAGTTCCCTTTCGACGGCGTCGGGACGTGACAGAAACAATATGGCCGGGCTTTCGATGCCTGCCCGTGTCAGTTCAGACACCATATCCCGACCGCCACAGTGCAAGACTTTTTGCTCCGCGCGCTGGGCGTTGCTCACGGCCGTCACTTGCACCTGATCCAGCAGGTTTGCGCGCCGAAGGCATTCGGCGATCTTGGGGGCTGCTGCAACGCCCATATAGACGGCGACATTGCTGCGCTGGGTCAGATGCGTGACCCAATCCGGCGTGCCATTGCCATCGGCACAGCGGCCCGTGGTCAGAACCAGCGTGTCGCTCTTGCCCCGCTCTGTCAGGAACCCACCGACGGCTGCGGCGGCTCCGCTGGCTGCAGTCACGCCCGGTACAACCTCGCATTCAAGCTCTGCGGCACGCAAGGCGTCCGCCTCTTCCGCGCCGCGGGCAAACACACCCGGATCACCGCATTTCAGACGCACAACGCGCTGACCGCGCTTGGCGGCGGCGACGATGACCGCGTTGATCTTGTCCTGTGGCCAGGCGTGGCAACCGGGTTCCTTGCCCACGAACACACGTTCGGCATCGCGGCGGGCCAATTCCAGCACACCCGGATCGACCAGCCGGTCGTAAAAGATGATGTCCGCCTCTTGCAACCGCTGCACACCGCGCATCGTGATCAGGTCAGTGGCACCCGGTCCTGCGCCAACCAGCGCGACCGGAGAAGGGGCGGCGGCGGGCACTGTGCCGGTGCGAATGACGTCCTTGATTGCGCGGGCAACAGGCGCATCCCCCTCACGCGCATGCCGGGCCCGCAATGGGCCGTTGAAAACCCAGCGCCACAGATCGCGCCGTTGCCGGGGTGCAAGACGCTGGGCCGCAAAGTCTCGCAAACGTCCGGCCAATGCAGCCATATCGCCCAAACGCGGATCCAGCATGCGTTCAAGCGCAGTCTTGATCTGTCGCGCCAGCACCGGTGCCGTGCCTTCGGTGCCTATGGCCACCACAACCGGATCCCGATCCACGATGGCGGGTGTGATCGCGTCACACAGATCGGGTTGGTCCACCACGTTCACCAGCCCGCCTGCGTCCGTGGCGACGGCGTGCAGTGCCGCGTCGATGCCCGGGCAGCCTGTGCCGACAAATACAAGTGGTGCACCGCGCAGCGCATCCGCAGTGATCCGGTCCATCCGATGGGTGATCCGGCCAGTATCGACCAGCGATTGCAGCTCGACGTCCAAAGCAGGGGCGAAGACTTCAATCGCGGCTTCGGTCTTGAGCATCAGGCGGCATTTCTGGGTGGCCTGCTCGCCGCCACCAAGGATGACCACCCGTCGGCCTGTCATGGTCAGGAACATGGGAAAGGTTTTCATCGCAATCCTCCTATTCCGCTGCAACGGCGGTGGGATGGGCTGGCAGCAAGGCAGCAAGCTCGGGCTTGCAAGCGCCGCAGTTCGTACCTGCGCCGGTGCATTGCCCCAGCGCGTCGACACTTGTCGCACCATCGGCGATGGCGCGTTTCAGATCATTCAAACCGACGCTCATGCAGGCGCAGACCGTGGGGCCGGGATCCACTTGGGAACCCGCTGCACGCCCGGCTAAGGCAGCCCCGGCGGGGCTTGCTTGCCCGATGGCTGCGACAGCGTGGGGGCGCGAGAGTTGTACAGGTTCAGGCGCAAGGAACAGCAGGGCAGTCAGGCGCCCATCCTTGTGATGGGCCACGCGCTGCATCCCGGTCGCGCCGTCACTCACCACACTGATGGACCCGGCAAGTGGTCCGACAAGCTGCGACAGCATGGTTTGCGGGTCTTCGAGATCTGTCAGGCCTGCTAGCTCGGCCTGCCATCCCGTCTCGGTCCGGGCGATTGCGCAATAGTCGCCGTGCAGATGCATCTCTGTCGCAGAAGTTGCAAACCCGTACCAGCGGGCGGCAAAGCGCTGTGCGCTCACGCGGCCGAACTTCAGGGCGGGTTGGCCGGATACCGGATCGGTGCCGGCCTGAACAACGGCGTTTACCGGCCCGCTGGCTGACATTTGCCGTGTCCAGTGCATCGGGGCAAAGAGAGTGCCGCGCGCAACGCGATCCGTGGGCAGAGTACGCAGGATGGTCGTGTTGTGCCCATCGCTCAGAACGCACAGCTCCGCAGTACCCAGCCCCACCTTTTGGGCATCATCAGGGTGAATTTCGACATAGGGTTCCGCCAGATGTGCACCCAGCCGGGGCGACTTGCCCGTGCGTGTCATCGTGTGCCACTGATCGCGATTGCGGCCCGTGTTCAGGTGGAACCTACCGTCTTGATGAGGGGCCGGAGCGGTCAAGGGCAACATGCGTGCCTTGCCGTCCGGGTGAAAGAACCCCCCATCGGCAAAGAAGCGACGCGGGCCCTTGCCCGTTGCGGGCACAGGCCATTGAACGGGTGCGAACGCGTCGTATTCGGCATCCGTCAGGTTGGCGAGGCCACTGATATCAAAGTCCCGCCCGAACTGGCGCGTCGCGACAGACAGCAGAGCATATTCCCTGAAAATTGAAGCCGCCGAGTCATGATCAAAAGCCGCCCCCCAGCCCATCGCCCGCGCCACATCGCAGATGATTTGCCAATCAGGCCGCGCCTGTCCCGGCACGGGCAGGAATGGTCGCTGACGCGAAATGCGGCGTTCCGAGTTGGTGACGGTTCCGCTTTTTTCACCCCATGCGGCGGCGGGCAGCAATACGTCGGCCAGATCGCCCGTATCTGTGCGGGCCATGATGTCAGACACAACAGTGAAGGGGACGTTGGCAATGGCGTCGGCTATGCCTTGGGCATCGGGCAGGCTGACGGCGGGGTTGGTCGACATCACCCACAGGGCCTTGATGCGCCCATCGGCGCAGGCCTGAAACAGATCAACGGCTTTCAGCCCGGGCCCTGTGCACATTGTGGGGCTAGACCAGAACTCCTGTACGGCGTTGCGGTGATCGGGATTTTCGATATCCAGATGGTTGGCCAGCATGTTGGCAAGCCCGCCCACCTCGCGCCCTCCCATGGCGTTGGGCTGGCCGGTGACCGAAAACGGTCCCATGCCCGGACGGCCAATGCGGCCCGTGGCAAGGTAGCAGTTCAGGATGGCATTGACCTTGTCCGTCCCGCAGGCTGATTGGTTCACCCCTTGGGAATAGACAGTCACGACCTTCTCGGTCCCCGCCCACATCGAATAGAACACAGCCAGATCATCAGGCGAAAGTCCGCTGGCAGCATGGTCCGTGCACTCTGCCGCTGCCACTGCAGCGCCGAAACCAGATACATGCGCGTCGACATAATCGTGGTTCACACGACTGGAGGCACTCAAATGCGCCAAGAGCCCATTGAACAGGGCCACATCGCCATCAGGCGCAATGCTCAGATGCAGATCAGCCAACTGAGAGGTCGCGGTGCGGCGCGGATCAATATTGACGATCCGCATTTCGGGCCGCGCTTCTTTCGTGGCGGCAATGCGCTGATGCAGGACCGGATGACACCACGCTAGGTTCGAGCCCACCAGCACGATCAGGTCGGCCTCTTCCAGATCTTCATAGGTCCCCGGAACCGTATCCGCACCAAAGGCACGTTTGTGGCCCGCCACCGATGACGCCATGCACAGCCGTGAATTCGTATCGATATTCCCGGACCCGATGAACCCTTTCATCAGCTTGTTAGCGACGTAGTAGTCCTCGGTCAGCAATTGACCCGACACATAAAACGCGACCGAGTCCGGCCCATGATCCCGAACGGCCTCAGAGAACTTGTGTGCAACCAGGGCGGTCGCCTCGTCCCAATCCGTCTCGACCCCATCGACCATGGGCGTCAGCAAACGTCCCTCAAGATCAATGGTCTCTCCCAGGGCCGAGCCCTTGGAACACAGCTGCCCGAGGTTTGCGGGATGCGTCGGATCACCCTTGATGCTGCCATCTGGCGATGCAATGATCCCGCACCCTACGCCACAATATGGGCAGGTGGTGCAGGTGCTCATGCCGCTGACCGGGCTTGCAGGAACGTTGTGTCCAACAGGACGCGCCCACCCTCGACCCGTGCTGGATAGGTCGCAACCTGACCTTCATCATTGCCCTGCACCAACCCGGTCTCAAGCGAGATCACCCAGTTGTGCAGCGGGCAGGTCACGGCGCTGCCATGCACGATCCCCTCGACCAGCGGCCCCTGCTTGTGTGGGCACGCGTTGTCGAGAGCAAAGACCTCGTCCGCTGCCGTCCGAAACACAGCCACACAGCCTGCCCGCGTCTTGACCACGCGGGCACCACGCTGCGGAATGTCATCGATAGATGCAATGTCAATCCAGTCGGTCATTCCGCTGCCTCCAGGCTCAGGTTTGCAACAGGCCGATAAATCGCTGCCTTTTTCTGTGCATGCTCGGCCCAGGGGTCTTTCTGGTACACAGTCTGGGACAGATCGAAGCGCGTGGCCAAAGTGGCGCGCTCTGCTGGGTCTGCAATACGCTCGCGTATCCACTCCAGCCCCACCTTGTTCATCCATTTGTAGATGCGGTCGAGGTACTTGGCGTTTTCACGATACAGCTGCGTCATCGCCTTGATTGCGATGATGGTTTCCTCTTCGGTCTCGACATCGATCAGCCGCTCGACCTCGCGCACATCCATGCCTGCTGCCCCGCCGATGCCGATCTGAAAGCCGCTGTCGACACAGACAATCCCGATGTCCTTGCAGGTCGCTTCCGCACAGTTGCGCGGGCAGCCCGACACACCCAGCTTCAGCTTGTGCGGGGTCCAGGACCCCCACAGCGCCTTCTCCAGTTTGATGCCAAGGCCCGTCGAATCCTGCGTCCCGAAGCGGCAGTGATCGGTGCCCACGCACGTTTTGACCGTGCGCAGCCCTTTGGAATAGGCATGTCCCGACACCATCCCGGCGTCATTCAGATCGGCCCAGATGCTCGGCAGGTCCTCACCTTTCACGCCCAACAGGTCGATGCGCTGCCCGCCCGTTACTTTCACGGTCGGCACGTCGTATTTGTCGGCGGCATCGGCAATCGCGCGCAGCTCATCCGGCGTGGTGATCCCACCCCACATGCGCGGCACCACTGAAAATGTTCCATCCTTCTGGATGTTCGCGTGCTTGCGTTCGTTGATGAAACGACTTTGCGGGTCGTCCAGATATTCCAGCGGCCAATCGGCAATCAGGTAGTAGTTCAGGGCGGGGCGGCACACATGGCATCCGTCCACCGTCTTCCACGCGCATTCCTGCCAGACGGCGGCCATGGACTTGAGTTCCTGAGACTTGATCATGCGCCGCACGTCTTCGTGCGTCATGTCGGTGCAACCACAAATCGGCTGTGCACCGGGCAGAACGAAATCGTCGCCCAGCGTCACAGCCAGAACCTGTTCCACCAACCCGGTGCAGGTCCCGCAGGACCCGGACGCCTTCGTGACAGCGCGCACGGCGGTCAGGTCGGTTGCCCCACCCTCAATCGCGTCCACAATGGTGCCTTTGCAAATGCCGTTGCAGCCACAGATTTCCGCATCACGCGGTAAGGCTGCAACGGCTGCTAAAGGGTCCACGGGGGCACCCCCCTGATAGGCAGGGCCGAATATGACCGTATCGCGCATGTCGGCGATGTCGGTCTTGTCGCGGATCAGGCCAAAGAACCAATTGCTGTCGGCGGTGTCGCCATACATGACGGTGCCGACAACCACATTGTCCTCGATCACAAGCCTTCGATAGACGCCGCGCCCTGGGTCTCGGAACACAATGTCCTCGCGTCCCTCGCCATCTGCAAAGTCCCCGGCAGAGAACAGATCACACCCGGTGACCTTCAGCTTCGTGCTCAGCTCCTTTTGAACAAATGCTGCTTCGTCCCCAAGGATCGTCTGTGCCGCCACCTTCGCCTGATCGTAAAGTGGGGCAACAAGACCAAAGATCGCGCCGTTGTGTTCGACACATTCGCCAACGGCGAGGATGTCTTTATCAGACGTCACCATCTGGTCGTCCACATGAATGCCCTTGCCGACGGCCAATCCAGCGTCCTGCGCCAGAGCCACGTTGGGCCGGATACCCACCGCCATGACCAGCAGGTCACAGGGCAACTCTGTCCCATCGTCCAAGAGCAGCGCGCATACCTTGCCGTCTTGGCCAAGGATCTCTTTGGAGTTCGCCTGACACAGCACCGTGATGCCCTTGTCCACCAACGCTTTGCGCAGCAGATACCCTGCCGTCTCGTCCAGTTGACGCTCCATCAGGTGGCCCATAATGTGCACCACCGTCACCTCCACACCGCGTGCGGCCATGCCCGCTGCGGCTTCAAGCCCCAACAGACCGCCGCCAATGACAACCACCTTGTTCTGCGGCCCCATCGACATCATCAACTCGGTGTCTTCCAGATCGCGATACGCAATCACACCGTCCAGATCATGGCCGGGCAGGGGGATCATGAAGGGGTTCGAGCCGGTACCGAATATCAGCTTGTCATAGGGCAGCACGTCGCCGTTCTCGGCCGTGACAGTCTTGGCCGCACGGTCCACCGACGCCACCCGTTCGCCAAAGCGGCAGGTCACCCCGTTGGCCTCGTACCAATCGGCATCGTGCGTCACGATCTCCTCGTACGTCTTGTCGCCCGCTAGAACAGGCGACAGCATGATACGGTTGTAGTTCCCGCGCGGCTCGGCGTTGAACAGGGTGACATTCACGTCCGCGCCCGCGTCAAACAGGTGCTCCAACGTACGGCCCGAGGCCATGCCAGCACCTATGACGATGATTTCTTGGGTCATCTCTTTCACTCCGCCGCGATGGCTTTTGGCTTCGGTTTCGGTTTGGCGCCGTGTTCGTATTCCTCAAGGAAATCGAGCACGTCCTGCCGGTAATTGTAGTAATCGGGGTGTTCGAGCAGCGCCTTGCGGGTGCGCGGGCGGGGCAGGTCCACATCCACGATCCTCCCAATCGTCGCCTGCGGCCCGTTGGTCATCATCACCACGCGATCCGCCAGCAAAATCGCCTCGTCCACATCGTGGGTCACGCAGATGGCGGTCACCTTGGTCCGCGACCACACCTCCATCAGCACTTCCTGCAACTCCCACCGTGTCAGGCTGTCCAGCATCCCGAACGGTTCATCCAGCAGCAGCAGCTTCGGAGACAATGCGAAGGCCCGCGCGATCCCCACCCGTTGTTTCATCCCGTTCGACAAGGACGCCGCTTGCTTGTCCATCGCATCGGCCAGACCCACACGCTCCAGGTAGTACTCGATGACATCCTGCCGTTCCTCGCGCGAGGCGCGCGGGTAGACCTTGTCCACCCCGATCGCCACGTTTTCCTTGGCGCTCAGCCACGGGAACAGGTTGGGCGACTGGAACACCACGGCGCGTTCAGGGTCCGCGCCCTCCACATGCCGACCATCCAGCTTGATCGCGCCCTTGGAGATCTCGTTTAGACCCGCGGCCATAGTCAACACGGTGGATTTGCCACAGCCTGAATGCCCGATCAGCGAAATGAACTCGCCCTTGTTGATCTTCAGGTCGAAATCCTCAACCACCGTGAGCGGCCCCTTGGGCGTCGGATACACCTTGTGCAACTGGCTGAAGTCGAGGAACCGGTTCTCGATCATCCCCTTCTGCGCGTCGGCGACAGCAGATGGCACACCATGGATAGGTGTGACATCCGGCAAGGACTTGGTGCCCTCGACCTTCGCTTCGATCCCTACATCCATCAGGTACTTGGTCACATCCGCACGCAACCGCTTGAACTGCTCGTTATGGTTCATCTCCATCCGGTCGCGCGGACGCGGAATGGACACCTTGAACTCATCGCCCAATGTGCCATCGGGGTTCAGCGCAATGATGCGGTCGGCCAGAATAATGGCCTCATCCACGTCATTGGTGATCAGCACACAGGTCTTCTTGTCGGCCTCCCAGATGTGCTCGATCTCGTCAGCCAGATTGGCACGGGTCAGCGCATCCAAGGCGCTCAACGGCTCATCCAGCAACAACACCTCCGGGTTCATGGCCAAGGCACGGGCCACATTCACCCGCTGACGCATGCCACCTGACAACTCGGCAGGCCGCCGCCCGGTCGCGTGACCCAGACCAACCATCTTCACATAATGATCCACCTTCGCCGCCCGCTCCGCGCGCGACATACCGGGAAAGATCGTATCCACAGCCAACCCGACATTCCCGTGCACCGTCAGCCACGGCATCAGTGAATAGTTCTGAAAGATCACGCCACGCTCCGGCGCCGGCCCGGTAATCGGCGCGCCCTTGAACGTCACCTCACCGGAGGACGGCATATCCAAACCAGCCATCAAGTTGATCAGGGTCGTCTTGCCGGTGCCGGAAAAGCCCAGCAGAACCAGAAACTCGCCCTCTTCCACGGACAGAGAGACATCTTTCAAAACCTCCGTCCGTTCGTTGCCTGCCTCAAAATGCCTCGATACGTTCTTGAACTCGATCATGCTCATGGCGCTCACCGGTTGTTCGTGAAGGTGAACATGGACTGGATCGCATACATCAACCGATCCAGCAGGAAGCCGATGATGCCGATGGTGAAAACAGCCACCATGATCTTGGCGAGAGACTGCGAGGACCCATTCTGGAACTCATCCCAAACGAATTTGCCCAAACCGGGGTTCTGCGCCAGCATCTCGGCCGCAATCAGCACCATCCAACCCACACCGAGCGACAAACGCAGACCCGTAAAGATCAGCGGCAGGGCCGAGGGCAGGACCAGCTTGGTGATCTTGGTCCAGGTGTTCATTTTCAGAACCTTGGACACACTCACCAGATCCTTGTCTATGCTCGCCACGCCAAGGGCGGTGTTGATCAGAGTCGGCCACAGCGAACAGAGGGTCACGGTGATGGCCGAGGTGAGGAAGGATTTGGCGAACCAGCCGTCCGAGGCATAGGTGGCCGACACGATCATGGTCACAATGGGCAGCCACGCCAGCGGCGACACAGGCTTGAAAATCTGGATCAGCGGGTTGATGGCCGAATTGACCATCGGGCTCAATCCAGCGGCAATGCCCAGCGGAATGGCAAAGACGGACGCGATCAGAAAACCAAAGAACACGGTCAGGATCGACGTCCAGATTTGGTCGTAATAGGTCGGCTTGCCGGTATAGACCCGCTCTTTCACGCGGTCGGCTTGTCCGTCTGCGATTAGCTTGGCGTTGCGCTCGTCCTGACGGACGTAAAAAGCGGCTTCCTTTTCCTTTTCGCGCTGTGCGTCTTGGTGCAGTTTGCCAACCTGCTCCCAGACCTGTGCCGGTCCGGGGATGGCGCCCAGCGATGTTTGCACTGTCGGTGCCAGCGACGCCCACGCGGCCAGAAACAGACCAATCGCCAATAGCGGCACACCCAGCAGACGCCAGATTTCGCGCCCCTGCGCTTTGGGGTTGTCACTCGCGGCGGCCTTCAGCACCGGAGTCAGCCAGGCCAGGCCCAGAACCTGAAACCATTTGTCGGCGGCATTGATGCGGGTAAAGTTCCGCTGTTTGCGCTCTTCGCGCGCTGTGGCGTCCAGATCGGATGGGTCGATGGCGGTCATGTCAGGGCCTCCTCGGCGGGATCGGGCGGGGCGGTCAAAACCCCATATCTTGTGTGTGGCGGGCTATGCTGCACTGCGGCGGTGCATAGGGGGTGTACGGGGGGTGCACGTGGGGTGACACCGGGGTGTTGGGGGCTCTTGCGGCACAGCAGCGTGCCTGAATTTTGAGCAGGCGCCCCGCCTTTGGGGCCAATTTGCTGCGGGGCAGCGTCGGGTGGGCAATGCTGCCCACCCCCTCATGGCTTTCAACCTTCGACCGCGTTGCCGACGACCTTCTGGTCACCCTTCAGACCGATAGGCAGGCTATCGATATAGGCGTTCGGTGCCTTCCCGTCATAGGCGATACTGTCGATGATATCGGTGGCTGGCGTCGGTGCCTTGAATCCGTCGCTGTCCCAGGGGAAGTCGGCCTCATCCGCCAGCCCTTCGTCCACCAGCAGACGGGCTGCTTCGAGGTAAATCTCGGGCTTATAGACCTTGGCGGCCATGTCGAAGTACCACTGGTCGGACTTCGCTTCGGAAATCTGACCCCAACGGCGCATCTGGGTCAGATACCAGATGGCGTCGGAATAGAACGGGTAGGTCGCGTTGTAGCGGAAGAACACGTTGAAGTCGGGGGCCGGGCGGCGGTCGCCCTTCTCGAATTCGAAGAAGCCGGTCATCGAATTGGCGATCACGTCGTAATCCGCGCCAACATATTCCGAGCGGCTCAGGATCTCGACCGCTTCCTCGCGGTTGGCGTTGTCGTTCTCGTCCAGCCAGATGGCCGCACGGATCAGCGCCTTGGTGATAGCCTTGGTGGTGTTTGGGTATTCTTCGGCAAATTCGTTGGTGATGCCAAAGACCTTCTCTGGGTTGTTCTTCCACATGTCATAGTCAGTGATGACCGGTACACCGATGCCTTTGAACACGGCCTGCTGGTTCCACGGCTCACCCACGGCGTAGCCATATATGGTGCCTGCTTCCATCGTTGCTGGCATCTGTGGGGGTGGGGTCACGCTCAACAAAACGTCCGCGCCGATCTGGCCGGTGATGTTGTCCGGGCTGTAATAGCCGGGCTCCAGACCACCGGCGGCCAGCCAGTAGCGGATTTCATAGTTGTGGGTCGAGACAGGGAACACCATGCCCATGTTGAAGGGCAGGCCTTGGTCTTTATAGTCCTCGACGACCGGCGCGAGCGCTTCGGCGCTGATGGGGTGCTGTGGGCGACCATCGTCCATCAGCGGCACGTGGGGCTTCATCTCTTCCCAGATTTCGTTGGACACTGTGATGCCGTTGCCATTCAGGTCCATGGAAAAGGGCGTGATGATATGCGCTTCGGTGCCGTAGCCGATGGTAGCGGCCAGCGGCTGGCCGGCCAGCATGTGTGCGCCGTCCAGTTGCCCGTCGATCACACCGTCCAGCAGCACTTTCCAGTTCGCTTGCGCTTCCAGTGTGACGAACAGGCCTTCGTCCTCGAAATAGCCATTCTCGTAGGCGATGGCGAGCGGTGCCATGTCGGTCAGCTTGATGAAGCCAAATTTCAGCTCATCCTTTTCCAGGTCGAGCAGCTCGGCGTGGGCCGCCGTGCCAAGCAGGGCAGCCATCGCACCTGCAAAAGTAAAGAGACGGGTCATCCTGTCGGTCCTTTTTTTATAAAAAAAAGCCGCCCGTTCCACAATGCGCACGGGAGGAGGTGTACGCAGGCAGAACGAGCGGCTTTGCTCTTCAGTGAGCCCCCATCGCTGGGAGCAGAGGGAAGCTTCTTTGCTTCGTTGGAATGAACTTAGCGGTCGCCATGTTCAGTATCCAACAAGAAACGCCGTTATTCTGATGAAATTCGCTGCAATGCAGCAACTGCTCAAAAATTGGTCACTCAGACAGGGTGAAATCAAAAGTTTCGCCATCAAAAAAAGCATCCGGCCCAAGAATCATCTCGCCCCGTGTCGAGGCGACGGCCATCGGGTAGGTCAGTGCACCTTCGATCTTGGCGGATGCGCCGGGCATATCGACACCAATTGGGCCAAGGTGCTGGCGATAGCAATCTGGCCGCATCGTGCGTTGTGCCGCTGCAATCGCGGTATCGCGGTCAATGCCGGCCAGTCGGGCGATCTCGGCCCCGATCCATGCGGCCTGACTGCGCCACGGGAAATTCGCTGCACGGTCATGGAAGCGCAGAAAGCCGGGGACATCTACGGGGGCTGCATCGAACTGCGTCGCGAAACGGCCCATCAAGGCATGATCCAAAGCTGCGTGTGGCAAATCCAGATGTGCGCTGCGCGCCAGAATCTCTATGGCCAGAGGGCGATTTTTCGGTGTGTCGAGCCAAGCGGCCGCCCTTGCCACCGCGCGCATCAGCGCTCCGACGGCCGCCGTATTCTCTTCGATCCAATCATGTCGCGCGGCCAGTACCTTTTCTGGTGCATGTGCCCATATGGCGGCACCCGGCATGACCAGTTCGCCAACATCGTCTGCCACTGCGACTGATCCCCAAGGTTCCCCTACGCAAAATACGTCGATCTCGCCCATCGCCACTGCATCGGCCATCAGAGGCGGTGGTGTCGTAATGATCCTGATATCGGCCGCCTGTGCCTGACCGGTATGGGCAATCCAGTATTCAAACAGCAGGCGGTGCATTGAATAGGGAAATGGGACGCCGACGCGGAGCGGGCCATCAAGCGCCTTCAGGAGCGGACCCACCGTATCATATGGCGTTCCAAAACCGCCGGGCCACCCATGGTTCCGCATGACCGCGGCCATGGCGTTCGACACGCCGATTACGGTGCCATTGACCGATAGCACCATCAGGGCATCGATCCGGGCAGCAGGGCCACTCAGCCCCAGCGACATGGCAGTTGGCATCGGGGCCAGCATATGTGCGGCATCAAGATGACCCAGCGCCAGCAAGTCACGCAACGCGGCCCATGATGGCTGCCGCAGCAGGTTGAGCGACAGACCCTCATCCGCGGCAAAATTAAGTTCTTGCGCCACGATCAGTGGCGCACTGTCGACCAGTGGCACGTACCCGAGATTGAGGCGTGCGACAGTCATGTCAGCAAATCCGATGCTGTCAGCAGGGCTTGGGCCACGTCGATCACCTTGCGGTTTTGCGACATGGCGGTCTTGCGCAACAAGGCATAGGCCTCTTCTTCGCTGACGCCGCGCGCGCGCATGATCATGCCCTTCGCGCGGTCAACGGTTTTGCGATCTGCCAAAGCCTGCTTGGCGGCTTCAAGCTCGTTTCGCATCTGGCTCATCATCTGGAAACGGGCGATGGCCGTTTGCAGGACAGGCTTGATGCGTTCGGGCTGCAACTCACCCACAACATAGGCCGAGAGGCCCGCGGTTACGGCGGCTTGGGTCATTTCATCATCCGAGCGGTCCACGAACATGGCAACCGGCCGGCTTTGTGCATCGGAGGCGACGCTGACCTGTTCCAGCGCATCCCGGCTGGGATTGGCCAGATCAATCAGAACAAGGTCCGGGTCGAGCGCGGCCAGCTTGCGCGCGAGCCCTGTTACATCACCCAGAACGACCACATCGGTCCAGCCGCCCTCCATCAGCGCGTCGATGATGTCGCGGGCGCGGTCCGGGTCAGGTTCAATGACTGCTATTTTCATGTTTTTGGTCACCGGACCGTGGTGGGTTAAGTTGCTCGACTGATCCATTCACAGCGATCTTGGGCGCAGCGGGATGTCGCAGTGTTCGGGGCTGTCATCCCAAGAGTTGGGCGATGCGACTAAAAAATATGCAACTGCGGAACAAAGGGCTGGTGCAGCATACAATTCCGCCGCACAGTCATCGGCGGCAAGATGAAAAGTCGAGAGAGGGCCACGTGGCAAACACACCTGAGCATGACACATACGACGTGGTGATCGTGGGAGGCGCCATCATGGGCGCGTCGACGGCCTGGTTTCTGACAGACAATCCGGATTTTGACGGCCGCGTTCTGGTGATTGAACGTGATCCCACCTATTCCGCATGTTCGACAGCGCATACCAACAGTTGCATGCGGCAGCAGTTCTCGACCGAATTGAATGTCCGTATCAGCCAGTTTGCTGCGGATTTTGTGAAGAACATCCGCCAGTACATGGGCGGCGATGAACGTGTGCCCGAATTGGGGATACGCAGTTTTGGCTATATGTATCTCGCCGATACCGAGGCCTTCGCGAGCACCTTGCGTGGAAACATTGAGGTGCAACACGCCGCCGGAGCCGCAACCCAACTCATGACGCCGGATCAGATCAAGGATGCCTATCCTTTCTACAATGTGGATGACATCGTGCTCGGGTCGATCAACACGGTGGATGAAGGGTATTGGGATGGCGCAGCGGTCTTTGACTGGTGGCGCAGGCAGAGCCGCGAACGCGGTGCCGAATACATTGAAAATGAAGTCATTGCGATGACGCGCAATGCGGCTGGCACACGTGTGAACAGCGTTACACTCGCGAGTGGTGAGGTTATTTCCTGCGGGCAGGTCGTTAATGCCTCGGGCCCCCGTGCTGCGCGCACGGCGCAAATGGCGGGAATTGATGTGCCGGTTGAGCCGCGCAAACGTTATTCGTGGATATTCAAGGCCGAACAGCCGCTGGATTGCGACTTGCCGCTGACAATCGATCCGTCCGGGGTTCACGTGCGTGAAAATGGGGGCGGCACCTATCAGGCGGGCGGGCATTCAGACATCGATCCTGCGGTCGATTATGATGACTTCGCCATGGACCATGGGATTTGGGAAAATCATGTCTGGCCAGTCCTGGCCACACGCATTCCGCAGTTCGAGGCGATCAAGGTGACCAGCGAATGGGCGGGTCACTATGCCATGAACACGTTCGACCATAACGCCATCATGGGACCGCACAACAAGGTCGAGAATTTCGTCTTTCTCAACGGATTCTCGGGCCACGGATTACAACAGTCTCCGGCAATGGGACGCGGTACGGCGGAGTGGCTGACCTATGGTGAATACCGTAGCCTTGATCTGTCTCTTTTTGGGTATGATCGCCTTGTCGCGGACCGTCCCATCATTGAAAAAGCAGTGATCTGAAGGACTAAACATGAAGAAACTTGTACTTACGGGCGCAGCCGGTCGTCTTGGCTCGTACCTGCGCGAGCCGCTGTCAGGCATGTGTGACGAACTGGTGTCTACCGATATCGCGGACAGCATTGACACCTTGTTGCCGAATGAAAGCTATGTCCAAGCCGATCTGGCCGATTTCGATGCAATGGAAGCGATTGTCAAAGGTGCCGATATGGTGGTCCATTTCGGCGCTTTCGTGGACGAAGGACCGTTCGAAACGCTTCTCGGCCCCAACTTCGTCGGGTCCTACAATATCTGGGAAGCCGCGCGGCGGCACGGGACGCGGCGGGTGGTCTATGCATCGTCCATCCATGCCGTGGGCATGCACCCCAAGACAGAGGCGATCGGCATAGATGCCGCCCATCGGCCCGACGGGTTCTATGGTCTTGCCAAATGTTTCACCGAAGATCTGGCCCGTATGTATTGGGACAAGGAAGGGATTGAGGCGGTTTGCCTGCGTATCCTGTCGTGCGCCAATGTGACCAACCCGCGCGCGGTCGGGTCGTGGCTGAGTTATGACGACATGATCCATCTGGTTGAACGGGCCATAGACACGCCCATCGCCGGGTTTTCCATCGTTTACGGCGTATCGGACAATGATCGTGCTCCGGTTGACAATTCAGGTGCGCGGCATCTGGGCTACCGGCCGAAAGACAACGCCGAGCAGTTCGCGAAAGAAATCTATGCAGAGGCAGGTGTGCTCGACCCCCAAGACCCGGCCAATGCTTACCATGGTGGACCCTTTGCCAGCACGCCAATGGGACGCGGTGCGATGATGGCGCTGAACCTTGATGAGGATGACAAAGGCAAGGACTGAACCATGCGCATCGACAATCTTCAGTACTGTAATTGGTCCGAAAAAGTCTTTCGCCAGATGCGCGAAGGGGGTGTCGATGCTGTCCACGTCACCATTTCCTACCACGAAAATTTCCGCGAAACGGTGCTGAACTTCGAAGCGTGGAACCGATGGTTCGAACACTATCCTGACCTGATCACCAAAGGGCTATGGGCGAGCGACATTGATCGCGCCAAGGCGGATGGAAAGATCGTAATTTTCTTTGGTTTTCAAAACCCTAGCCCGATCGAGGATGACATCGGGCTGGTTGAGATCGTGCACACGCTTGGGGCACGTTTCATGCAGTTGACCTACAACAATCAGTCTCTGCTCGCGACCGGTTGTTACGAGGATGACGATACCGGCATCACCCGTATGGGCAGGCAGGTTATTAAGGAAATGAACCGTGTGGGGCTGGTCGTGGACATGAGCCATTCGGCGGATCGTTCGACGATCGAGGCCGCAGACATCTCGGAACGGCCCATCGCCATCACCCATGCCAATCCCCATGATTGGCATCCGGCGTTGAGGAACAAGCGTGATGACGTGATCCGCGCAGTCACGTCAAATGGCGGAATGTTGGGTTTCTCGCTCTATCCCCACCATCTCAGGGGGGGCACGAATTGTACACTGCAATCCTTCTGCGAGGCGATCGCGCGGACGGCAGAACAGTACGGAACGGACAAGATCGGTATCGGCTCGGACCTGTGTCAGGACCAACCCGATAGCGTGGTCGAGTGGATGCGTGTGGGGCGCTGGTCGAAAGAGATCGATTATGGCGAGGGTTCCGCCGCCAATCCCGGCTTTCCGCCGCAACCCGGGTGGTTCCGCGACAACCGCGATTTTGGGAATATCGAAACCGGTTTGCGGGACACCGGCATGTCCGAGGACGAGGTTGCAGGCATCATGGGCCGCAACTGGTATCGGTTTTATGCCGAGAATTTTGGTCCGGCGTCGTAAACAAGACGGACAGTGTCGGCCTACCTCTGTCCCCATGGACCACAGGTGCAAGGGAGAGTGGCCATGAAAATCGGTTTTATCGGTCTGGGGAATGTGGGGAGCAAGTTGTCGGGCAGCCTGATCCGGAACGGACATGATGTTGCGGTACATGATCTGAACGCGGAACTCGTGGCTGGCAAAGTCGCCGATGGTGCACAAGACGGGGAAACCGCCGCAGCGATGATGCAAAGCTGTGACGTTGTCATCACATGTTTGCCAAGCCCCGCCGCCTCTGCCGCCGTGATGGAGGAGATGCTGCCGCATGTCGGTTCCGGCAAGATCTGGATGGAGATGTCGACGACCGACGAGGCCGAGGTCAAACGCATCGGCGCGCAGGTCATCGCGGCCGGTGGTGCGGCTGTCGACTGTCCTGTTTCAGGCGGGTGCCACCGGGCAGACACCGGCAATATCAGCATCTTCGCGGGCTGCGACCGCGCGACATTCGAGCGTATACTCCCGCTGCTTGCCACGATGGGTCGCCGGGTGTTGCACACGGGCGATCTGGGAAGCGCGTCGGTGCTCAAAGTGCTGACCAATTACCTGGCCACTGCCAACCTCGTCAGCTGCGCCGAGGCGCTGACGGTCGCGAAGGGGGCGGGCATGGACTTGGGCGTGGCGTACGAAGCCATGGCGATCAGTTCGGGCACGTCCTTTGTGCATGAAACGGAAAGCCAGGTGATCTTGAATGGCAGCCGCGATATTTCCTTCACTATGGACCTGGTGGCGAAGGATATTGGCCTGTTTCAAGACGTGGCCGACCGGGCAGGGGTTCCACTGGACCTGAACCCGTTGCTGATCCGGTTGTTCAATGACGCCATCGACCGATTTGGTCCGCGTGAGCTGTCGCCGAACATCATCAAGAGGTTGGAAGAGGCCACGGGGTTTGATGTGACCGCACCGGGATTCCCATCAGAAATGACCGATGATGAGCCTGAAGAGCGCGGAGCCGAGGTCATCGTGCGGCGCTGACCCCCTTGCCCGCCCGGGTCGCCCGAGCTAAGGGCGAGCCATGCAAGGTCTGGATTTCAAAGAAGGCGAAGTGATCGCCACGATCAACGCGTCGCCGGGGCGGCGCATCCTGGGCATCGGATCGCTTTGGATCCTGTCGCTGATGGTTATTTACGTCGCCATTGTACGCCCACCCGAGATTGGTTGGCAACTTTTCCTGTTTGCGTTGGGTGGTGGTTCCATCTGGATCGCGGAAAAGATGCGCCGGGCCACGGCCCTCACGCTGGAGCTGACGCCTGAGGAACTGCGTGACAGTTCCGGACAGGTTGTCGCACGCACCGATGACATCCAATCACTGGATCGCGGTATGTTTGCCTTCAAGCCGTCGAACGGTTTTTTGCTCAGGCTAAACGGGTCAGACGGACGTGCTTGGCGTCCGGGGCTCTGGTGGCGGCTTGGAAACCGCGTTGGTGTCGGTGGTATGACACCCGGTCACCAGGCAAAATTCATGGCCGAGATACTCTCGGCCATGATTGCGGAACGATCATCCGACTGATTATTCGTTCGACCACAGAACGCGAGGTGCGTAGCGGGGCCGCGTGAACACGAAGTTCTCGATCTCGCGGTCTTGCAAACCCGTTTCAAACGGTGGGTCGTACTTGACGAAGGTCTCTACCACCATCACCCGTTCGTTGTGGGGCATGACAGGCAGCAGGCTCTTCAGCTTGCCGACGTCGTTGTTGCTCAACGCTGGCTTCCAACCTTTGGCTTGGGACCAGTCGCGTTTGTAGACATCGTTCACGCCGTCATACTTCACGCTTGTGACGCGCACAGCGACATTTGTTTCGGCGTTGGCCGTCAGGTAGGCGAGAATCTCACGCGTGCCGTCCAGGTAGTCGCCGTCAAGCGGTGTCGTCTCGCGAGAGATAATGTCACCGATTGTGTACGCGGCCTTCTGGTTGATCGAGTGCTGGCGATACGCATCAAAGATAGCGAACATCGACAGGTAAGCCCAAAAGAGGACGGGAATGATCAGTACGGTTTCGACCGCAAGGCTGCCACGCTCGTCGTCGCGGAAGGATTGTAGTGTTGCGATAAAGCGTTTCATCAGCTTGGCTCCTGCACAAATCCGGACATCGAGACCATCTTGACCCGGCCGGCACCGTCCTTGGAGAACGAAGCGCCCAGCCCCGTCATCGGAAACACCGGATTGAAGGTGTAACATGCGCGCAGCATCATCAGCTGGTGCTCTGACCCATGTACGAATGTGGTAGACGGTGTAACGGCCAGGGAAACGTCCGCGCAGTCCGGTGAGTCCGGGAAGCCAGCGAAGTTACGTGCCGAAACAGGTTTCATCTCAAGCTTCAGAGCGGAGTCGCAGTCTTCCAGGAAGCCTGAGAATTCACACACCATCGTCTTGATATCGCCGTGTGAATAGTTGGCTCCGGTGTTCAAGCGGACGTTGCGGACCGCCATGTCCAGACCCCGATCCAGGAAACCCTGGCGTACAGAGTAGATTCCGAGTTCGACCGAGGTCATGAAGAGGGTGAACATAAGTGGCACTGCAAGGGCAAATTCCACCAACATTTGGCCATCCTCTTCACGCCGGAAGCGGCGCAGGAATGATTTGGGATTAAAGGTCATTGGGTCAGCCTCAGTTGGTTGATTTGCTTGGCAATTGCCTCGAAGGCTTCGGTAATTTCGACGCCTTCCACCCGGAAGAAGTGACTGGGCGAAGATGCGCAATCTTCCATGATCCCGGCCGAGAAGTCGGTAACTTCGAAGCCGACGGACCACACCACGATACCCTGGTCCTTGGCCGCGTCGCAGATGTTACCGAGCATCGAGTCGGCCTGGGTCGACGTGTACTTGGTGTAGCGCCAGTCGCTCCAGCTGCCCCGCACGTAGTTGTTCAGGTACCAGTGCAGCGGATAACGGCTCCAGTGCGCGTAGTGTGAAGAATTGGCGTAGTACCAAGGTTGGATACGAGTGGTGTCCACGTTCTGACCGTCAGTCATCAGCACGACAGTCTTCAGCGTTTCGGTATCCGTGTACGCGGCCGGACGATTTGCGAACGTGCTATCCACGACGTTCTCATCGGGCGCTGCCAAATCCTGAATAATCGGGCGGAACGACGGGTCAAGAAGCGCGACGCCCCACTTCATCCCAAGGTGGATCGACGTATTGGCGCGTGCGCGGTAGTCGTCGATCGTGTTCTTGAGTGTCGTCGCATTCTGGCTGAACGGTACGATTTCTTCGTAGCTGCGTTTGGGGCAGCCTGGGTTGCTGACAGGGTTGGAGTAGTTCCACCCTTCGTCAAAGTGCTGCATCTGTTGATAAGGTGAATCCAGATCCAGACCGGTTGACGAAAAGTCTTCAATGTCGAAGTCGACACAATATGAATAATTGTGCTTATGGTCGGTCTCCATCCGCGAGAATATATCGTAACCCGCATTCACCTGCGCGGTGTATGGGATCAACGAGATCGAGATCAGGTCTTCGTTTTCTTCGCGAATGACGGTGTCCACAAATGTTGTGGCCGCATTCTGAAGATTCTCCATCTTGTTGTCCCAGCCCATCGAGCCGGAGATATCGAGAACCATTGAAATCTCGACGTTCGAAACACGCTCTTCGGCCTGACCCAGTGCGGGCACAGGCAACGTTTCGACACCCATCAAATGCATGAATTGGGTGGTTGTCGACATATTGGCACTGGCTGTCACTGTCCGGTAATTCAGACCCTGATCAACCGTCACCGAAGAGAGATAGTCGCTCATCCCCGACTTGTTGAAGTAATCGCGCACGACTGCTTCGGGCTCCAACGGCTGATCCAGGTCGGCAGCCGCCAGGACCGCGCGGTCGACGGTCGCCTGCATCCGCGTGCGTTCCATCTCATTGCGCATAAGGTCGACGCCGATGCCGCCAACCAAAATCATCATCATAAACATCGCGACGGCGAAAATGGTCATGGACCCCGAGTCGTCGCGCGCAAATCCGGCAACGCTGCTTTTCAGCCCTGCCTTCGTCGTCAATTTCCGTGTCCACATCATTAACATAATGCACCTTATTGTTTTTGGTCATCACAGGCTTTGACAGCCTTTTGTCCAACGATGGGTGTGGTCTCTGAATGTGGCCGAAATCGGGCAAAAGGGGGAAACCACTAAGGAGATTTAGGTCCAATTGTCGTCAATCCGACCACGTATGGATTACTGTTTACGATTCATTAAGAAATGGTGTGGGAACGGCGGGTGTTTGTCGGTTCGCACAAAAAAGTCGCGCTGATTAACGGAACCGTCATAGGCTGCCTTCACAGACTCAGACGCAAGTGAGTCGACCCGGAAAAAGGAGAACCCGGATGAGCACCCCCAATGAGCCCAGTTTCCGTGAAAGTGTGGACATAATGTTCAATCGCGCCGTTGCGCTGATGGACCTGCCACCGGGCCTTGAAGAGAAAATCAGGGTGTGCAATGCGACATACACTGTACGGTTTGGTGTGCGACTGCGCGGTCAGATCCAGACATTTACGGGATACAGGTCCGTACATTCCGAGCATATGGAACCTGTAAAGGGTGGAATTCGGTTTGCGCTGGGTGTCAATCAGGATGAGGTCGAGGCGCTGGCTGCACTGATGACCTACAAGTGCGCGCTGGTCGAGGCTCCGTTCGGCGGGTCAAAGGGCGGGCTGCACGTTGATCCTCGCGAATATGATGAGCACGAGATGGAACTGATCACCCGTCGTTTTGCTTACGAGTTAATCAAGCGAGACATGATCAACCCGGCCCAGAACGTGCCCGCACCCGACATGGGCACGGGTGAGCGAGAGATGGCGTGGATCGCCGATCAGTACAAGCGCATGAACACGACCGACATCAACGGCGTGGCCTGCGTGACAGGCAAGCCGACCAACGCCGGCGGCATTCAGGGCCGTACGGAAGCGACCGGGCGTGGCGTGCAATACGCATTGCGAGAGTTCTTCCGCGACACCGAAGGTGTAGCCAAGGCGGGGATGTCCGGCACACTTGATGGCAAGCGCATTATTGTACAGGGCTTGGGCAATGTGGGGTATCACGCGGCACAGTTTCTGGCCGAAGAGGACGGCTGCAAAATTGTTGGCATCATAGAGCGCGACGGCGCGCTGGTGGATGACCGTGGTCTTGATGTGGATGCCGTCCGCAACTGGATCGGTGGGCATGGTGGCGTCTCTGGATATCCCGACGGAACCTATGTCGAAAACGGCGCCTCTGTGCTGGAGAAAGACTGTGATATCCTTGTACCCGCCGCACTGGAAGGCGTGATCAACCTTTCAAATGCGGAGCGTGTGATAGCGCCACTGATCATCGAGGCCGCGAACGGACCCGTCACCGCGGGTGCGGATTCCGTCTTGCGGGAAAAAGGCACAGTCATCATCCCGGACATGTACGCGAATGCGGGTGGTGTGACCGTGTCGTATTTCGAATGGGTCAAGAACCTCAGTCACATCCGGTTTGGCCGGATGCAGCGCCGTCAGGAAGAGGCGCGGCACCAGCTTGTCGTGGACGAGTTGGAACGGTTGAGCCGACATCTTGGAGATTCATGGTCCATGACGCCTGACTTCAAGGACAAGTATCTGCGCGGCGCGGATGAGTTGGAACTGGTCCGCTCCGGCCTCGACGACACGATGCGGGCGGCTTACCAATCCATGGCGTCCGTCTGGCACGACCGGGGGGATGTCGATGATCTGCGTACGGCGGCGTATCTGGTGTCAATTGGCAAAGTTGCCGACAGCTACCGGGCCAAAGGTCTGTAACGATCAATCCAGACACATCCCCTTGCAAAACCTCATCGCACCTGCCTTTCGGCGGGTGCGTTTTTTTAGCCCGTCACAGTTTTGGGACGCATAAAAAGGCAACCGATTTATCTAGCGGGCGGCGAGGTCTGGCATGGCCGCATCAATCTGATCGTAAACGGCGGTGCATATGTCCTGCATCGCAATCATGAAGAAGGTTTTGGCTGCCCTTTCATTTGGGTGGTAGGGGTCTTTGACCTTGCCCGACTTCGAAAGACGGAAATACTTCTTGTTGCCTTGATTTGCCGCGACCGTCTCGGGGGTTGCCACCTCGACAAAGCTGCATTGGCTCCCTGTTTCGACAAAAGCGCGTTTCACATTGGCTTGCGCTTTCAGGCGCAGGTCGGTGATCTTCTTGGAGTAACTCGGTGCTGTCGTCATAAAGATGCAAGGGACACCCGCGGGCAGTTGAGCATTCATCTTCTCAACGTCTTCCAGGGCTTGCTCATAGCTGCTTGCCCAGCGTTTCGCCGAGTTCCCCAGAAATGACAAAAGTATCAGCTTGGGTTCGTAGTAGCCCGGGCGAAACATGGTCTGAAAGGCAGACATGTCCATCTTACAGAACTGGTAAGCGTCTCCCTGTCCAATCTGTTTGTACTTGTTTCCAGTCGTGTTGATGAACCCGTAGGTGCCCGCGTTGACCTTCCACTTCGGATCAACATCACAGATTGCTCCCTTGGCTTTACCCATCTTGGCCGTCCAGGAATGCAGCGACGTCGAACGAACGCCGATGACCGCGACCTTCATGTCCGCCAGCACTTCAAGATTGGCGGCTTGCTTCGGGGTTGGTGGGCAATGGCTTTTGATGTTCTCAAAGAACTCCAGAAATACTGGACCTGAGCCAAACGGGATCTGACTGTCGCCAAGAACAACGATCGAAGGTGAAACGAAGTCAGAGGGTTGGGCAGCCATCTGAACGGGCAAAATTGTACCGAGCGCCAAGGCCAATGTGCGAAGTAGGTTCATGACAACATTCAATGCCAAAATGATGTTTCATAACAGGCAAATCCCTGTGAGTGCAGTAATTCGTCGCTGGTGGGCCAGCCCGTGTCGAAAAGCGCCGTAAGGTGTTCGGCGGCTATTGCTACACCCGCAAGGATGGTGATGGTGGTGCCATGAAACGGCGGAGGTGCGCATGCGCTTTTCAGGGCTGAAAGTGTTGGCGGAAGGGTTGATCGGTAACAAGGGCTGGGGGCCGCATTGGCGCAGCCCGGAACCAAAGTCCGAATACGATATTGTTCTGATCGGCGGCGGCGGCCACGGTCTGGCCACAGCGCACTATCTGGCGAAGGTGCATGGGCTGACCAATATCGCCGTGCTCGAAAAGGGATATCTTGGCGGTGGAAATGTAGGGCGGAACACCACGATTGTGCGCGCGAACTACATGCTGCCCGGCAACTCCGAATTCTATTCCCATTCCCTGAAACTTTGGGAAGGTCTTGAAGAAGACCTGAATTACAACGTGATGCACTCGCAGCGGGGCATCATAAATCTCGTCCACTCCGACGGGCAGCGCGATGCATTTGTCCGCCGTGCCAATATGATGTGCGGGCAGGGTGACGACGGCGCGATGCTGGATCGCAAAGGCGTCGAAAAGCTGCTGCCATTCCTGGATTTCGAGCAGACACGTTTTCCGATCTACGGCGGTCTTTATCACAAGCGCGGCGGCACGGCCCGGCATGACGCAGTGGCGTGGGGTTTTGCACGATCGGCAAGTGACCGGGGTGTGGATCTGATCCAGCAATGCGAAGTGAGAGGCATTGATGTTGTCAATGGCGTGGTCAAGGGCGTCCAAACGACAAAGGGGCCGATCCGGGCCAAGAAGGTCGGCATGGTCGCCGCGGGCCGCTCGTCTCAGGTGGCCGCGATGGCCGGTCTGCGCCTGCCGATTGAGAGCCACGTGCTGCAGGCCTTCGTGACAGAGGGATTGAAACCCTGCCTTGACCACGTTGTCACCTATGGCATGGGCCACTTCTACATCAGTCAATCAGACAAGGGTGGCCTCGTCTTCGGTGGTGATCTGGACATGTACGCCAGCTATGCCGCCCGTGGAAACCTGCCGTTGGTCGAGCACGTCGCCGAGGCGGCGATGACCCTGATGCCCGTGATTGGCAAGGCCAGGATGCTGCGCAGCTGGGGCGGGATCATGGACATGTCGCCCGATGGGTCGTTCATCATCGACAAGACCGACATCAAGGGGCTCTTCGTCAACACGGGCTGGTGCTATGGCGGGTTCAAGGCGACGCCTGCGTCGGGTCACACATTTGCCCATCTGCTCGCAACGGGCAATCCGCACCCGACCACTGTGCGCCACCGTCTTGACCGCTTCCGCACAGGGCGCGGCATCATGGACGAAGAGGCGACAGGGTCGCAACACAATCTGCATTGAGGGGTGATTGAGATGACACGAGCCTCCGGCGGGGATTTTTTTGAAACAGGGAAGGGCTGGACGATGCACCCTGATGGAGAGGTCTGATGCGGCTGCCATGTCCAATTTGTGGTGAGCGTGATCGGCGCGAATTCTACTATCAAGGTGCGGCGGTGATGCTGGAGCGTCCGGCACCGGACGCGGGCGAGGATGCGTGGGATGAATACCTGCACCTGCGCGATAATTCTCCTGGGGATCTGGACGAACTTTGGAGCCATGACGCGGGCTGCGGCGCGTGGCTCAAGGTGACCCGCAACGTGTCCACACATGAGATCAGAAGCGTCATACTGGCGCGGGAGGTTAGGCAATGAGGGTGGACGGCAAGGGGCTGATTGAACGATCGCAACCGGTATCCTTCCGCTTTGACGGCAACACCTATCGTGGATTTGCAGCGGACACGCTGGCTTCGGCACTTTTGGCCAATAATGTGCGACACGTGGCGCGGTCGTTCAAGTATCACCGCCCTCGCGGCATTCTCACCGCCGGATCGGAAGAGCCCAACGCCCTGATGACGGTCGGACGGGGTGCGGATGCTGACCCAAATGTGCGGGCAACGGTGCAGGAGCTGTACGACGGCCTTGAGGCGCGCAGCCAGAATGCGTGGCCGTCGCTCGGCTTTGATCTGCTCAGCGTCAACGATCTCGCGGCACCCTTTCTGGGCGCAGGATTTTACTACAAAACCTTCATGTGGCCGCGCGTGTTCTGGGAGAAGGTCTATGAACCCGTCATTCGTCGCGCTGCGGGGCTGGGCGCGCTGAGTGGCAAGCAGGATGCCGATCACTATGAAAAGGCATACGCATTTTGCGACGTGCTGGTGATTGGCGCGGGTCCTGCTGGCCTGATGGCTGCCTGGACCGCAGCGCAATCCGGTGTCCGTGTGATCCTCGCGGACGAAGACAGCCTGATGGGGGGGCGCCTGAACGCTGAAACCTTGACTGTAGATGGCAAGCCGGGCGCTGAATGGGCCGCCGATATGGTCGCGAAACTGGCAGCCATGGACAATGTCCGCCTGATGTCGCGAACAACACTCACCGGAGCGCATGACGGAGGCACGTTTGGCGCCTTGGAACGCGTCGCCCATCATGTGAACGGCACGCCAAAGGGCGGGGTCAAGGAAACCTTCTGGCGTATCGTGGCAAAGCGTTCTGTCCTCGCGGCGGGTGCCATCGAACGACACATCGCGTTTCAGAACAACGACCGCCCCGGCATCATGGCTGCGGGCGCCGTGCGTGTCTATCTCAACCGGTTTGGCGTAAGTCCGGGCAAGGCCGTGACGGTCTTTGCCAACAATGACGACGCGCACCGGACAGCGATGGATATGCAGGAGGCGGGCGTTCACATCGCCGCAGTCATTGACTGCCGCAAGGACGCGACTGCCTTGGGTGATTATCGTCTGATCGCAGGCGCCATGGTTTCTGGCGGCCATGGGCGCCGTGGGCTTGAGGCCATTACTGTCCAGATGGCGTCGGGCCGTGAAAAGATTGCCACGGATTGTCTGGCTGTCTCGGGCGGGTGGAACCCGACGGTGCACATGACGTGCCACATGAACGGACGTCCCACATGGCATGACGCCATCGCCAGCTTCATCCCGACGCCCGGCGCAATTCCGGGGATGGCGACGGCGGGGGCCTGCAACGGTGCATTCTCGACCGCCGCCTGTCTGGCGGAAGGTGTGTCCGCGGCCAAGGCCAGCCTTGAAGCGCTTGGCGTGACACCTGTTGTCATGGACGTGCCGCAGGCCGATGACACGCCATACGCGGTCGAACCGCTCTGGGCAGTGCCGGGCAAGGGCCGCGCCTGGCTCGACTTCCAGAACGATGTAAGCGTCAAGGACGTCAAACAAGCCGCGCAGGAGAACTTTACCTCCGTGGAGCACATGAAACGCTACACGACCCAAGGTATGGCGACGGATCAGGGTAAGAATTCGAACGTGGCTGCACTGGCACTTCTGGCCGATGCAACAGGTCGTGGCATCCCCGAAACGGGCACGACCACGTTCCGCCCGCCATACACACCCGTGGCGCTTGCCGCGCTGGGAGCGGGCGCGCAGGGCAAAGGATTTGCGCCCGAACGCAAGACCACCAGCCACGCGGCGACCGTCGTCGCGGGCGCTCCAATGATCGAGGCGGGGCTTTGGTATCGCCCGTCCTACTACCCGCTGCCTGACGAAAAGACATGGCGCCAGTCCTGCGACCGTGAGGTTGGCTGGGTCCGGAATGCTGTCGGCATCTGCGATGTCAGCACATTGGGCAAGATCGACATTCAGGGGCCGGACGCCGCGCAACTGCTCGACTTTGTCTACACAAACATGTTCTCGACCCTGAAAGAGAACCGGGTGCGATATGGGCTCATGCTGCGCGAGGACGGGTTCGTCATGGATGATGGGACGACCGCCCGTCTGGGTCAAAACCACTATGTCATGACAACCACAACCGCCGCAGCGGGGCAGGTCATGCGGCACCTCGAATTTGTGACGCAGGCGCTGCACCCCGAATGGGATGTGCGGATCATGTCGGTGACCGAACAATGGGCGCAGTTTGCCGTGGCCGGACCGAAGTCGCGCGAAGTGCTGAACGGTTTGCTCGATCAACCCATCGACAGTGACGCGTGGCCGTTCATGTCTTGCGGTCCGGTGGATGTGCAGGGGGTCAACGGACGGCTCTTCCGCATCTCCTTTTCAGGCGAGCACGCCTACGAAATCGCGGTCCCATCCCGCTATGGGGACAGCCTGTTCCGACTGCTGGTTGCAAGAGCCGAAGCGTTGGGCGGCGGCGCCTACGGGATGGAGGCATTGAATGTCCTGCGGATCGAAAAGGGGTTCATCACCCACGCTGAAATTGACGGCCGCATGACGGCACAGGACATCGGGATGGAGCGAATGCTGTCTGGAAAGAAAGACTTCATCGGCGCAACCATGGCGCAACGCCCCGGCCTGACCGAAGACGGTCGCGAACAGCTTGTTGGCATGAAGCCAGTGGGACCGGTCAAACAGCTGACCGCCGGGGCACACATCTATTCCAACGGTGAAGACCCGGTGCGTGCGCATGACCAAGGATATGTCACGTCGGTTGGGTTCTCGCCGACGCTTGGGCATTTCATCGGTCTCGGCTTTGTGCAGGACGGGCTCACTCGGCATGGAGAGGTGCTGAACATGGTCGACCATGTAAGGGGCATCCAGACACGGGTTGAGCTTTGCGATCCGGTGTTCTTTGACCAGGATGGAGGGCGCACACGTGACTGAGCTGATCGCCAAAACACCGCTTGATGACATGGCGCCGCTCACCATCGGGGCATGTAGGCTGGCCGAGGTTGATCTGGGCATCCTGACCTCGATTGCACCCTATGCCGCAAGCAAGATTGCCGCGCCGTTCAAGGCAGCACATGGCATGGCATGGCCTGCGCCGAACAGGGCAACGGGCAAGGCAGATGGGCGCGCCATCTGGTTTGGACGTGACATGGTTCTGTTGGCTGGTCCAAAACCCGATCCGACGCTGACCAAACACGCGGCGCTGACGGATCAGTCTGATGCGTGGGCGGCCGTTACCCTATCAGGTGCAGATGTCGAGGATGTATTGGCCCGTCTTGTTCCCCTTGATCTGAGCCCGGGTCAATTCAAGCGTGGACACACGGCCCGCAGTCAAATCCAGCACATGACCGGGTCGATCACCCGCGTTGGGACGGATGCCTTTCTCCTGATGGTCTTCAGATCCATGGCAGGCACGCTGCTGCACGATCTGGAAAGGGCCATGGCAAGCGTCGCGGTGCGGGGCTAAAACGACTAAACCGATTCCCAAGTGTCTGGAGCTGTCCATGATCCGTTTTGCTTTTATTGCCGCTATCGCATTGTCCACGGCACCCGCCTTTGCCCAAGACAGCAAGGAAGAAAGCTGTGGCTACCAAGCGCAGGTTGTAGGTGCGATACAACAGGCGCGCCTTGATCGCGTAAGTGAACGTGACGTTCAGGCGCACATTCTGTCCCAGGACACTGACTGGCCAGAGCAGTACAACAACGCGATCCCGCTGATCACCCCATGGGTCTACGAGCAAAAGCGTCGCGTGTTGCGCAATGAAAGCCTGTCAGACGCTTGGAGTGAACTCTGCTTACAGCAGTGACTCGACTCCCGGCGTGTCACCACCAATATTAAGAGCATGAGCCTGCCCCCCGGATTTCTTGATGAACTGCGCACACGCCTGTCCTTGGGACAGGTTGTAGGCCGCAAGGTCATGTGGGACGCGCGCAAGTCCAACCAAGGCAAAGGTGATCTCTGGGCGCCATGCCCGTTTCACCACGAAAAAACAGCCAGTTTTCACGTCGATGATCGCAAGGGCTACTATTACTGCTTTGGTTGCCACGCAAAGGGCGACGCGATCAGCTTTGTCCGCGAGACCGAGAATGTAGGCTTCATGGAAGCAGTCGAAATCCTGGCCGGTGAAGCCGGGATGCCCATGCCCGAGCGCGACCCGCGTGCGCAGGAAAAGGCCGACAAGCGAACTCAGTTGGCCGATGTTATGGAAATGGCTGTCCAGCACTTCCGTCTGCAACTGAAAACCGGCGCAGCCGGAACAGCACGCGACTATCTGGAGCGGCGGGGCCTTGATCCAGCGGCGCAGGACCGATGGGAGATTGGTTATGCCCCCGATGCCTGGCAGGGCTTGTGGGACGCACTCAAGGGGAAAAGCGTCGAAGACGACCTGATCCTCGGTGCCGGTCTGGCCAAACCCAGCCAGAAGGGTGGTACGCCCTATGACACCTTTCGGGGCCGTATCATGTTCCCCATCCGGGACGCGCGCGGTCGGTGTATCGCCTTCGGCGGGCGCGCGATGGACCCCAATGACAATGCGAAATATCTGAACTCGCCCGAAACGGAACTCTTCGACAAGGGGCGTAGCCTATACAACCATGGTCCGGCCCGGACAGCGGCGGGCAAAGGCCAGCCCCTGATCGTGGCCGAAGGCTACATGGATGTCATCGCACTGGCCGAACATGGGTTCGGCGCCTCTGTTGCGCCTTTGGGTACCGCGGTGACCGAAAACCAGCTCGCAATGCTCTGGCGTATCGCCGATGAGCCGATCATCGCGCTTGATGGTGACAAGGCGGGCCTCCACGCGGCCATGCGCCTGATCGATCTTGCTTTGCCCCAGCTGGAAGCAGGCAAATCGCTGCGCTTTGTCCTGATGCCGGAAGGGCAGGATCCTGACGATCTGCTCAAGGCCCAAGGCGCGCCAGCCCTGCAAAAGCTGGTCGATAACGCGATGCCCATGGTCCAGTTGCTCTGGCAGCGCGAGACCGAAGGCAAGACCTTCGACAGCCCCGAACGCAAGGCAGCGCTGGACAAGTCGTTGCGCGACAAGATCAAGCTGATCCAGGATCCGTCGATCCGCCAACACTACGGTCAGGCGATCAAGGACCTGCGTTGGCAGCTTTTCCGCCCGCAACGCGGCGCAGGTGGTCAGAAACGGAACTGGCAGCCGGGGCGCGGTTGGCAAGCGCCACCTGTGCCCATGCCCAGCACCAAGACATCCGCGCTGGCTTCAGGTGATGCGCAGATTGCGGATCATTTGCGGGAAACGGTGATCCTTGCCGCCCTTGTCTGCACGCCTGACGTTGCGGAAGAATTCGAAAGCGGGCTCGAAAGCCTTGCCTGTGTAAACCCGGACCATGCCGTATTGCGCGACCTGATTCTGCGCCACGGGCATGCCGGCACCGAGCTGTTGCGCGAAAAGATTTTCGGCGCACTGGGCCCTGATGCCCTTGATAACCTGCTCTCTTCACGCCATGTGGCAATTGTCCCGTGTATCCGCACACCCGGCGATGCTGAAATGGCCCGCATGACCGTGGCCGAAGAGCTCGCAAAACTCAGCGCGGCAAAGGGACTGAATGCCGAGATCGCGGATGCGGCGCAGGACCTGGAAGGTGTGGCAGATGAAGGCGTAACTTGGCGCCTCAGCCAAGCGGCTGAAGCCGCAGCTCAGGCCTCCCGCAGCGGAAAAGAGGATGATTCGGAATATGAGACGGGCGACAACGGTGCCCGAATCAGTCGGAGCGAAAAAGACGCTTTTTCTGCGCTGATGGATCAGATCGACTTCTCTAAACGCCGTAACTGATGCGAATTGGTCTCAAAATATAAAGAAAATGCACGTACATGGGTGGTCGAATCACCCAAAGCACTAAATGTTTCTGGCAGCGATTCGCGGGGACGAATCGCCAAGGAGCCCCGATTGAAGGAGCCCAGTATGGCCGCGAAAGACACAAACGAAGACGCCAAGACCGAAGATCAGGACAGCGCCCACTCGCTGGACATGAGCCAGGCAGCCGTCAAAAAGATGATCTCGGAAGCCCGCGACAAGGGCTACATCACCTATGATCAGCTCAACACTGTGCTACCGCCCGATCAGGTCAGCTCAGAGCAAATCGAAGACGTGATGTCGATGTTGTCCGAAATGGGCATCAACATCATCGAGGACGAAGAAGCTGAAGAGGAAGAGCAAAAGGGCTCGACCGAGGTTACGACCACCGAAGGCACCCGCGATCTGACGCTGGGCGCCACGGGTCAGGAAAAACTGGACCGGACCGACGACCCTGTGCGCATGTACCTGCGCGAGATGGGCAGCGTCGAACTGCTGAGCCGCGAAGGCGAGATCGCTATCGCCAAGCGGATCGAAGCCGGGCGCAACACCATGATCGCAGGGCTTTGCGAAAGCCCGCTGACCTTCCAGGCGATCACCATTTGGCGCGACGAACTTCTCAGCGAAGAGATCCTGCTGCGCGACGTCATCGACCTCGAAGCGACCTTCGGCAACCAGTTGGGCGAAGACGGCGAAGAGGTGTCAGAACCTGTCGTTGATGCGGCCGCCAAGACCGAGGAAAAGACGGACGCCGACCCCGAACTGGACGCCGATGGCAATCCGATTGCCAAGGATGACGACGACGACGAGGACGAACAGGCCAACATGTCGCTCGCCGCGATGGAGGCTGCACTCAAGCCGCAGGTGCTTGAGGCCCTTGAGGTCATCGCACACGACTATTCGCTCTTGTCAGAGATGCAGGATAGCCGGATTTCCGCAACTTTGAACGAGGATGGATCGTTCAGCCTGGGCGATGAAGAGACGTATCAGAAGCTGCGGGCAGAGATCGTGCTGCTGGTGAACGAACTGCACCTGCACAACAACCGGATCGAAGCACTGATCGACCAGCTTTACGGCATCAACCGCCGGATCATGCAGATCGACAGTTCCATCGTGAAGCTTGCCGACCAGGCGCGGATCAACCGCAAAGAGTTTGTGGACGCCTATCGTGGGCGCGAACTGGACCCCAACTGGCTCGACGAGATGGGCGAGAAGTCCGGACGCGGCTGGCAGATGTTCATCGAACGCTCGGCCGAAAAGGTCGAAGAGCTGCGCGCGGACATGGCACAGGTTGGCCAATATGTCGGCCTCGACATCTCTGAATTCCGTCGCATCGTGCAGCAGGTCCAGAAGGGCGAGAAAGAAGCCCGTCAGGCCAAGAAAGAGATGGTCGAAGCCAACCTCCGCCTCGTGATCTCGATCGCCAAGAAGTATACCAACCGTGGCCTGCAATTCCTCGACCTGATCCAGGAAGGGAACATCGGCCTGATGAAAGCGGTCGACAAGTTCGAATACCGCCGCGGCTACAAGTTCTCGACCTACGCCACATGGTGGATCCGTCAGGCGATCACCCGATCCATTGCTGACCAGGCGCGCACCATCCGTATCCCCGTGCATATGATCGAAACGATCAACAAATTGGTCCGGACAGGCCGCCAGATGCTGCACGAGATTGGCCGCGAACCCACGCCCGAGGAACTGGCCGAGAAGCTGCAGATGCCGCTCGAAAAGGTCCGCAAGGTGATGAAGATCGCCAAGGAACCGATCAGCCTTGAAACCCCTATCGGGGACGAGGAAGACAGCCAGTTGGGCGATTTCATCGAGGACAAGAATGCCGTGCTGCCGCTCGACAGCGCCATTCAGGAAAACCTCAAGGAAACCACAACCCGCGTTCTGGCCTCGCTCACCCCGCGTGAAGAACGCGTGCTGCGGATGCGCTTTGGCATCGGCATGAACACAGACCACACGTTGGAAGAGGTCGGCCAGCAGTTCAGCGTGACCCGCGAACGGATCCGGCAGATCGAAGCCAAGGCGCTGCGGAAACTCAAGCACCCCAGCCGCAGCCGTAAACTGCGCAGCTTCCTCGATCAGTGAGGGGGCTGGCCACCGTCCTTGCGCTGGCGCTCACCCCTGGGGTGGCGGTGGCGCAATGCGGTGGCATGGACCTGGTACTGAACTGTCAGATAGGCTCCAAAACCATCACCGTGTGCGCGGGGGAAGGTCAGGCAACCTATGCCTTTGGTCCGCTGAACGCACCTGAACTCGAATTGGTCATGCCCTTGGGGCAGGTACAGGCCAGACCGTGGCCGGGCGTCGGACGCTCAATCTGGGAAGACATCACATTCGAGAACGCAGGTACCCGATATACCGCATGGATCTCTGTCGACCGCATGGCTGAAGATCTGCCAGCAACCGGTGGCGTTATCGTCTCGCATGGTGATCAAAAGCTGGCCGACCTGACCTGCAATGCAGACACGGCAAATGTCGGGATCTTTTCCATTGCGGATGCGATGCAAGCGGCGGGATATTGCGCGGACCACGATAGCGGGCTCTACACCAGCGCGGCCTGCGCCGACTGAGATCGCCCTGTTCCACAGAACGCGCCCGGGACAGGCAATCGGCCGTGTGCCTGATCCGACCCAAAGCGGCTTCGAATGCCTTTGATACAGGATCGCAAGATGCAGAAGACCTTTATCATCGCCACGCAAGGCCAAGGGCTATACGAATTCACCAGCGCCGTGGTGGACTGGTGCACTGGCGACGGCCTGCTGACCCTGTTCGTGCAACACACATCATGTTCATTGCTTGTTCAGGAAAATGCCGATCCCGAGGTGCAGACTGACCTGCACAATTTCTTTTCACGCCTCGTGCCGCCTACGACTGACGCCTCAATGTCCTATCTGACCCACACTTACGAAGGACCGGATGATATGCCTGCCCACATTAAGGCGGCACTCTTGCCCGTCAGCCTTCAGATCCCGGTGTGGCAAGGGCAGCCACAACTTGGCACCTGGCAAGGCATATATCTGTTTGAACATCGCGATGCGCCACATCAGCGCAAGGTCTTGGCGCACATAGGCTAGAGGCGGCGAAAGGGCACCGCACCCGTGTATTTGGTGCTTTGAAACTCATGTCGCCACAAGGTGATTTCCATTTCAGTCCGCGCTACCTACATCCTTTCGATAAAGGAGATGCCCGATGTTCAAACCAATTACCCTTGCCATTGTGATAACCTTGCCGACTTTGGGGCATGCACAGGATTTCGTGCGCCGCGAACGGTTCACGATCCCCGTCAACCAGATCGACAGCACAACGTTTGAGGTGGTCGAAGCCGACAGCGCAGGCGGCACGCAGATGTGGTGCGCAGCCGGTCTCTATGCGCGCAAGGTTTTGGGGGTGCGGGGCGGTGACCTGTACATTGCACAGGGGCGCGGAGATGCGCAGACGGCACCGGGACGCAAGGGCGTGACCTTCAGCACACAAGCGGTGCCAAATGCGTTCTCCTCGGTCAGTCAAGGCGTGCGCCGCACGGGCAAGGTATTTTCGATGGCCCATGCCTACGCTCTTTGCCGCAGTGTACCCTTCCTAAGGGTGCGGACCTCTTCGAACCAACTGGTTCGGCGTTAAAGGGGCACCGCTCATGTAGCGGTGTCATTTCCCCTCTACCCAAAACTTAGACAACCGCCTATAGTTTCGCGGAACGGGGGAAAACCCCCACTACAGACGGGACTAGAACAAGGGGATGGGCGATGCGCTGTCCGTTTTGCGGGAATATTGACACACAGGTAAAAGACAGCCGACCGGCAGAGGATCACGTTTCGATCCGGCGCAGGCGCTTCTGTCCGGCCTGTGGCGGGCGGTTCACCACGTATGAACGCGTCCAATTGCGTGACCTGGTGGTCATCAAGTCCAACGGCAAGCGCGAGGATTTCGATCGCGACAAGCTCGAACGCTCGATCCGCATCTCGATGCAGAAGCGGCCCATTGATCCCGAACGTATCGATCAGATGATCTCGGGCATTGTGCGGCGTTTGGAAAGCATGGGTGAAACAGACATCCAGTCCAAGCAGATCGGAGAGATCGTGATGGAGGCGCTCAACCGTATCGATACGGTGGCCTATGTCCGGTTTGCCAGTGTTTACAAGAATTTCCAGGCAGCGGACGACTTTGACAAGTTCGTGGCAGAGCTGCGGCCAGACACCCCGTCAGACGAGTGAGCGAAGCGGAGGACATCCGCTTCATGTCACTGGCGCTGTCCCTGGGGCGGCGCGGAATGGGGCACACAGCCCCAAACCCGGCAGTGGGCTGCGTCATTGTAAAGGACAGCCGCATCGTTGGACGGGGCTGGACCCAACCCGGCGGGCGGCCCCACGCGGAAACCGAAGCCCTGGCGCAAGCGGGTGACGCGGCGCGCGGTGCCACAGCTTACGTGACACTTGAACCCTGCGCCCACCATGGTCAGACGCCGCCCTGTGCGAATGCTCTGGTCGACGCTGGTATTGCACGTGTCGTTATCGCCACTCAGGACAGTGATGCCCGTGTCGACGGCGCTGGTATGGCGATCCTACGTGACGCGGGTATCGACGTGACGACAGGCATATGCGAGGCGCAGGCACAGACGGATCATGTCGGGTTCTTTCTGCGCACCGAACAAGGGCGCCCGTTCGTCACCCTCAAACTCGCCAGCAGTTTCGATGGGCGCATCGCGACCGGCACAGGAGAAAGCAAATGGATCACCGGACCGCAGGCGCGCAGGCATGTTCACGCCACGCGCGGGCGGCACGATGCGGTGATGATAGGGGGCGGGACGGCGCGGCATGACGACCCGTCGCTGACGGTGCGCGGCTTTGGCAGTGTGGCGCAACCCGCCCGCGTGGTGGTATCGCGCAGGCTGGATCTGCCGCTCATGTCCACACTCGCCCGCACCGCCAAAGAAATTCCGGTCATTCTCTGCCACGGGCGCGATGCGGACCCGATGCTGCAGGACACATGGCGCGATCTGGGCGCGACCCTGTTGCCCTGTGGCGCGTCAGGCAGTCAGCTTGATCCGCGGGATGTATTGCAGCAACTGGGCAGTCACGGCTTCACCCGCGTGTTCTGCGAAGGGGGCGGCGCACTTGCCGCATCCCTGATCGAAGCGGACCTGGTCGATGAACTGGTGGGGTTCACGGCTGGCCTTGTGATCGGGGCCGAAGGTTTGCCGAATATCGGGGCTCTTGGGTTGGAGGCGCTTGCCGCCGCGCAGCGCTACGTGCTGAAATCAGTGTCACGCGTGGGCGATGATGTGTGCCACAAATGGGCCCGGGTCTAGCGCCACAGATGCGCGCGGCTGGCCAGCAATCCTTGCAGCTTGGATAGCGCCCTGTTGGCAAATCCGGGTCGGGGCAAAGGCCCGTCGCGCAAACGGTCAACAACCACCTCGACAGGGCAGGCGGTACCGGTTGCCGGGTCGAAATAGCGCGGATAGTCGATCAGGGTGGCATGCACCAGACCGGTCAGCGGGATGTCTTCGCGGCGTCGGGGGGGGACGTCGCCAAGATCCTCCGTCAGCCCCCATCCGGCATAGAATGGCGCACCCGTCGTGACCACATGCACGCCGCGCAACAGCGCTTCGAACCCGGTCAGCGATGTCATGGTCCACAACTCGTCCACCTGCGCCAACACCGCGCCAATGTCGGCATTCGCCGCCACTACGTCGGCAAGTGCGCTGGCATCATACGCGCCATCGCGCAACCCCGCTTCCACATCCGGATGCGGTTTGTAAATCAGGACATCGTCGGGCCGGGCGGCCCGTGCCGCCTCAAGCAACGCCGAGTTGGTGCACACCCGACCAGCCCCCAGGCGGATCGACGCATCATCCTCGACCTGCCCAACAACCAGAACGCGCCGCCCTGCGGGCCAGTCAGGCACGTCACCGGACAGGTTATACTTGCTCAAACCATCCTCGGTCAGAGTGCGCATCAGGCGCTCTGCGCGCAGGGTCTGATCCGGGCGCAAGGTGCGACGGGATCGGATCATATGCTCCAACCGACTCGGGCGAGAGGGGTCATAGTAGATCCCCAAATCATCCGTGACCAATGACAGCGGCGGAATCAATGCGGCGCCCAGGCCACGCGAGCGCAAGAACCCGTCCTCGATCCGGACGGCATCCTCGTGACCCACATCTGCTTTACCGGCCCACACCATCCAGGGCCGCGCCATCGCCCGCGCACGGCGGGGGTCATCCTGAAACCGCACTGGTGCAAAGCGGCCAAACACCTTTTGCAGGGGCTGCCGCTTCCACAACCGCATGCCGCTGGCGACCCATCCCTTGTGATCGGCGCGCCACGCGCGGGTTTCTGCGGCAAGCGCCTCCATCGTGGTGGTCAGATCGCACAGGCAATCGCGATGCGGATCATACCATGTCGGGTACAGGATCATCGCCCCGGCGAACAATTGCGCGCGGGTCAACTTGCGCTGGCGGCGCTGCACCGGGAATTCGTCCGCGGTCAGCCCCCATCCTGCATAGAAAGGCTGGCCAAACACGCGCGGCTTGTGGCCCGCGATGATTGCTTCGAAACCCAGCCCGGAAGAAACGGTGTAGACGGCCACAGCCCCCTCCATCAGAATCCACGGGCTGACCGGGTCCGAAAAAAGGGACACGCGGTCGTTGCAGTCGTCCGGGCCGAAATATCCTTCCCGGAACCCCTGTACGGTTTCGGGGTGTGTCTTGATCAGGATGCGTGCGCCGGGATGCTCATCCTGCGCGACAAACAGCATTTCAAGGAACCGGTTCCGATCCGCGCCACATGCCGTAACCGATGCGTCACCCTGTGTCTGGTCGATGACCAGAACGTAACCCGGGTCGGGCACGGGTGTGCTTGGATCAAAGCCAGTGTACTTGCTCAGATGCGCTTCTTGCATCCGCGCCATGGCGCCGCGGGCCGTATTCAGAATGGCCGTGTCGTCCAGCGGATGGCTTGCCAGAATCTCTTCAAGATCAGACGGGGCCGCCGGGTCAAAATGCACCCCCTTGTGATTGATCAGCAACCCCATTGGCGGGCTTCCTGTACGGCCGGGTAGAACGGACCGCAAAAACGCGTCCTCGACCCGCACGAGGTTTGCGTCACGTCGGTTGGCGACCGTTTCGCCCCGATGCGCTGTCGGCGAATTGCCCCAAACACCAACCAGGGCATCCGGGCCGGGCAGACCAAGAGAGATATCGTAACCCGCAAGCTCGACAATGCGCCGCACACGCCCGCGGGTCAGAAAACCACCATTGTAAACGTAAAGCCGCCGGGCCTTTTCGGGTCCGGCGGCTGAATCGTCTGACTGGATCATTGGCGTCAGTTGCCGGTCACACCATTGGCAAGCGTGTTGACGCTTGTGATGGGCGTGGTGATCGATGTGATGATCTTGGCGAACTGGGTATAGGGCGCTTCAGTCACATAAAGCGTGTCGCCATCGCGGATCACGAAGTCACGGGCCTGGAACATTCCGTTGGGCTGCGTAAGGTCCAGAACATAGACGACCCGTTGCGCGCCGACCAGATCATCCCGTCCCAGCACGACATTGGCCACTTCCGCAGGTTCGTTGCGGAATACGAAGATGCCGGTTGGGTCGGATGTGTTGGTCTGCAAACCACCCACCTGGGCAAGCGCTTCGAGTGCGCTCAGGTTTTGGCTTTCAAAGGGTACGCGGGCCTGTCCACCGGTCGCGCCCAATGCTGTAAAGGCACGCGTGTCTTCTTCCACCAGCACACGGTCTCCGCCGCGCAGGGCGATATCCAGTTCCGGATGGTCATAGATGTCCTGGAACCACACCTGGCTGCGCATGCCGCCGCGGATCACGGTGACGCGTGCAATTTCGGGCACGATGGTGACGCCACCGGCGCGGGCCAGCATGGTCGACAAGGTGCGTGTGGGGCGTTCAATGGCATAGACGCCTTGCGCGCCCACCGATCCGATCAGCGATACGGTTGATCCGTCACCGGCCACCCGGCGCACCTGCACCTGCGGGTCGGGGGTCTGGTCTTCGAGCTTGGTGGTGATGATGCGGCGAATGGCGTCCGGAGTATTGCCTGCGGCGCGGATGCGGCCTGCATAGGGGACAAAGATGAAGCCAGCGCCGTCCACTTGTACTTCTTCGAGGATGGTGGAGTTCTGTGTTTCTCCAGCCAGCAGGCCATCATCGACGTTTTCCCAGATTGTCAGGCCCAGTACGTCACCGGGCCGGATGGTATCCGACCCCAACACGCCCGCGTTCCGGAACTGGTCGGAAAATCCAAGGGCCGGGGTCACGGCAGTCGCTTCGGTCACCCGATCATTGACCGACACGACAAACGCATCGCCCTCACGTTGAACGGAACCAGAGAAAATCTGGCGTTTGCTCGGCCCGATCTGCGGAAGGCCGCAAGAAGCCAGAATCCCCAAAAGGGCCAACGACGCAGCCACGCGCGCCCAGCGGAACGGTTGGAAAATCACTGCTCGGTCTCCTCGACCTGTTCTTGTTCTGCCTCGGGCGCAGGTTGGTCCGCGCCCATATTATTGTGTGTTGCGACGGTTTTCCGACGCTGATTTGTCGTCAAGCTACCGGAGTCCGGTGATAAAATCTAGCCATAGGGGTAGTGGTGGTCAGGTCACCAACCGCAACTGTTGCCTTGGCGCCGCGGTGCCCGATGCAAGCGCATCGTAAGGATCGTCCGGCGACAGCATCATGTCCACGACCTGACGCAACAGTTGGCGTCTGCCACGGGCGGAATAAAAGCCGCCCGGAATCTGGCTGGTTTCCAGCAGATAGCGGCGATAGTCCCGGTATGCACGGTTGTCGGGACGGCTCGCCCCGGCAAAGAAGGCGGGCAGGGGCTGGTCACTGACAAATTCCGGCTTTGCAAAGACGGCCTTGCCAAAGACTTTGAGCGGAATACCACGCCACAACACCTGTTGAGCAGCCGTTGAATTCACGGTGACGGCGCTGCGGGCGTCATTCAGAAGCTGCGCCAGCTTGCCGCCGCGCACGTAGTGCACCCGCCCTTGCAGTCCCAGCTCACGAGCCAGGGTTCGAATGGCTTTCCGAATGGGGGTGCGTCCGTCTTCGAGGGGATGTGCCTTGATGACAAGATGATGATGGGCCAGCGCGCCTTCGGCGAACCCACGGATCACGAGGTCCAGGAATTCCGGCATCGTCTTGAAGGGTGAATGCTTTTGAAAGCTGCTGTCATGCTCCAGCTGAAGCAAGGCCAGGTGATATGGGAAGCCACCATAACGGATGCGCATCGTGGCCTGTATCCGGTCCAGGGTATGGACCGGCATCAGAAGCAATCGCTTCAAATAAAGCTGAAACTCACGGGTAACGCTCAGCGCGCGATGCGGCTGGAAACTGCGATACCTGCCGTTTCGGAACATGACGAACCAATGGTAGAGCGCACCATAAAACACGTGTTGGCGCATGTCGCCCCAATTGCCGGGGGGCAAGGGGGCTTCCATATCGGACAGGGCCAGCGCGTCTTGCATCTGGGTTACGGACATGTCCATCAGGCGCGAATGGCCGTTGGTGCCGCCGCGTTCATAGGTGACCCAATAGGGGCGCATATACCCTTCCTCGAACACGTGCACAGTGATGCCGCGCCGCTTGGCCTCGGCCACGGCTTGCGCATGGATGGGGCGAACGTCACCATAGAGGACGATATCGGTCACGCCCTTGTCGTCTGCGATCTGTGAAAATGCGTCTGGCCACGCGGCAGCGTTGCCGGTGTAGGGGATGTAGCTGCGCGGATGAAACCAGAAGGCCTGGTCGCCCGCGTTGAACCCGACGCGCCACACAGTCGCTCCCGCGCGACGCAGCATGGCGCCAAGACGGTTGAAAAACGGTCCATGCGGTCCCTGCAGAAAAAGGAACACCCGGGCTTCGGGGGCGTGCAGTATCATCTGGTCCCTGATACGTGGCAATGTCTTGACCCATGATGAACATCTGACTGGGGCGGATTTATGGCTCAACTGGCAAAAAACCGCAACGTCTGTCAGACTTGCCCTTGAGGATATGCACCGTTACCTCGGGTCAGAATGACAAGGAGAGCGCTCATGTTCACAGGTATCGTCACCGACATCGGCACCATTTCGGATCTCGAGCAAGAGGGCGACCTGCGGGTGCGCATCCAGACCGGGTACGACACGTCGGGTATCGACATGGGGGCCTCCATCGCGTCCGACGGCGTATGTCTGACCGTCGTGGACCTTGGCCCCGACTGGTATGACGTGCAGGTCAGCGCGGAAACGGTATCCAAGACCAACCTGTCGGCATGGGCCGTGGGGCGGCGGGTCAACCTGGAGCGGGCGCTGCGTGTCGGTGACGAGTTGGGTGGGCATATCGTTTCGGGGCACGTGGACGGTGTGGCCGAAGTTGTGTCGGTCGTGGATGAGGGTGACAGCACCCGCGTGCAATTGCGGGCACCGGAGGGCCTTGCGCGTTTCATTGCGCCGAAGGGATCCGTGGCGCTGAACGGCACCTCCCTCACGGTAAACGAAGTGCAGGGCGATGTGTTCGGCATCAACTTCATCCCACACACCAAGGAGGTGACCACATGGGGTGATGTCGCTGTGGGGGATGCGGTCAATCTTGAGATCGACACGCTCGCCCGCTATGTCGCGCGCCTGGCTGAAGCCGGGTGACCCAACGGACAGGCCATTCGGCCTGACGCCATTTTGGATGTGGGTGCTGGCGTGCTCGCATCATAAGAGGCGATGGCCCGGTGACAGATTGGCCCGTTGGGACAGATTCCTGAGGAACGAAGAACCGCGCAGCTTTTGCTGCCTTGCGACACTGGTATTGGTGTGCCTGATCCTCTATGTCGCGGGCAACGCTGCCACAGGTGACACATGAGCTTTGAGACCCCCGGGCCGGTCGAAACGGACCTTGCCGCTGCCATTTCGCCCATCGAAGAGATCATTGAAGAGGCGAAATACGGCCGGATGTTCATCCTCGTCGATCACGAGGATCGCGAGAACGAAGGTGATCTGGTGATCCCCGCCAACTTTGCCGATGCGGCGGCGGTGAACTTCATGGCGACCCATGGGCGTGGGCTGATCTGTGTGACCTTGCCTGCCGAAAGGATCGACGATCTGGGCCTGCCCATGATGGCAATGCACAATTCTTCGCGGCACGAGACGGCCTTTACCGTGTCTGTTGAGGCGCGTGAGGGTGTCAGCACTGGCATTTCGGCGGGGGACCGGGCGCTGACTATCTCGACCCTGGTGAACCCGCAAGCAACTTCGGCCGATCTGGCCACACCGGGGCATGTGTTCCCCCTGCGCGCCCGCAAGGGCGGGGTGCTTGTGCGGGCCGGTCATACCGAGGCTGGCTGCGACGTGGCACGCCTCGCCGGTCACTACCCAAGCTCCGTGATCTGCGAGATCATGAACGAAGACGGGACCATGGCACGTCTGCCTGACCTCGTGGATTATGCCGCCAAGCACAAGCTCAAGATCGGCACCATTTCGGACCTGATTACCTACCGCCGCCGCCATGACAATCTGGTGGTCGAAACGGATCGCCGCATGATTACCTCGCAACATGGCGGGCAATGGGACATGCGCATTTTCACTGACCAAACCTACGGTATCGAGCACGTGACGCTTTCGAAAGGTGATCTGGGCACGGATGAGCCTGTTCTGGTCCGCACCCACGCACTGGCCGAGGTGACGGATATCCTGGGTCTCAGCGACAAGCCCGTGGGGGAACTGCCCCGTGCAATGGAGTTGATTGCCGATGAAGGGCGCGGGGTCGTCTGCCTGTTTCGCGAACCGCGCAAGTCACTGTTCACGGATGAAGAGGCCGGCCCCCGGATCGTGAAAAACACCGGCCTCGGCGCCCAGATGTTGTCGAACATGGGCCTTTCACGCCTTATCCTGCTTACGGACAGCCCGCGCACGACCTATATGGGCATCGACGCCTACGGGCTCGAAATCGTGGGCACCCGCCCCATTCTCGGAGAGACCTGATGGCATCCATCGAACACCACGTGCTGGACCGACCCAGCTTTGACACGCCCACAAAGCTGCTGATCGTCGTGTCGCCCTATTACAAGCAGATCGCCAAAAACCTTGTATCCGGTGCCAAGGCCGAGATCGAGGCAGCAGGCGCCACCTGGGATCTGGTCGAAATGCCGGGTGCCCTCGAAATTCCGACCGCCATCGGCATCAGCGAACGCCTTTCGAACTTCGATGGCTACGTGGCGCTCGGCTGCGTCATCCGGGGCGAGACCACGCATTACGAAACGGTCTGCAACGACTCGTCCCGCGCGATCCAATTGCTCGGCCTTCAGGGGCTCTGCATCGGGAATGGAATCCTGACGGTGGAAAACACCGAGCAGGCCGAGGTACGCGCCGATCCTGCGGGTCAGAATAAAGGTGGCGGGGCTGCGGCTGCGGCCTTGCACCTGATTGCACTCAGCCGTAAGTGGGGCCGCTCCAGCAAGGGGGTCGGGTTCAAACCCGCCACCGAATACCAGCTGGCAGGCAAGACAGGATCCACGACCGCATGACCCTCTCGGGCAACCAGAAACGCAAGATGCGCTCGGCCGCGCGGCTTTATGCCGTGCAGGCGCTGTTCCAGATGGAACAGACCGCGCAGACCGTCGACCAGATCAAGGTCGAGTTCATGGACCACCGCTTTGGTGCGTCCTACGAAGGCGACGAGATGACCGAGGGCGACCCAAATCATTTCGCCCGCGTGATGGATGATGCGGTGAACTACCAGGCGCCGATCGACCAGATGACGGATCGGGCGCTGGTCGCGAAATGGCCTATCGCGCGCATCGATCCGACCCTGCGCGCGCTGTTCCGCGCGGCCGGGGCAGAGCTGCGGGATACGGGCACGCCGCCAAAGGTGGTGATCGTGGAATATGTGGACGTGGCGCGGGCGTTTTTCCCCGACGGCAAAGAGCCGAAGTTCGTGAACGCGGTGTTGGACCACATGGCGCGGGAAGCGCGACCCGAGGCGTTTTAGGGGGCAGGGCCGCCCAAGATAGGATCCTGTTCATCGTTGCCAAGGGATGTGATGCTCAGGGTGATCACGCCCTCACCGAAAAACAAAGCTATTTGCGACGCTGCCATGACCTGCGGCCAGATCAATAGATGTGCCGCCACAACCGGGGCAACTTCGGCGCAGACGTCAAAGTCCAGCAGCATCCAAAATCTGATCCACCACAAGCCCACCTGACGGGCTGTCGCACGCGCAGCCTTGCAAGCCGTCTGCTGGATCTGCCGCGCTTGTCGCAAGCAGTTTGTCTGCGACTACTGCCATTGTCATACGCGGATACACGGTAGAACGTCCCTTGGTATTTCGGTCGTATCGCGTGCCCTGCGTCGGTGCACGCGATACCGCAAAGACCGGACACCAACTTTCCGTTGCTGCAAGACACTTGACCAATCAGCGACGATTGGCCCGATCACGACAAATGTGTTTTGAACCAGCCAATCGTCCGTTCCCACGCCAATTCTGCCATGGCTTCGTCATAGCGGGGTGTGCTGTCGTTGTGAAAGCCGTGGTTTGTGCCTTCATAGATATACGCCTCGTACATCTTGTCGTTGGCTTGCAGCGCCGCTTCGAACGCGGGCCAGCCGGCATTGATGCGCTCGTCAAGTTTGCCCATTTGGATCAAAAGCGGGGCCTCGATCATGGCAACATCATCAGCCGCCGGCTGCCGCCCATAGAAAGGAACACCGGCTGCAAGTTCCGGGTATGCGACAGCGATCGCGCCGACCACGCCCCCGCCATAACAAAAGCCCACGGCACCAACGCTGCCGGTGCTGTCGTCTCGTCCCAACAGGTGTTCGAAGCCTGCAAAGAAATCATTCATCAGTTTGATACCGTCGACGGTTCGCTGAAGCTCCCGGCCATCGACGTCATTGCCCGGATAGCCTCCCACAGATGTCAGCCCATCAGGCGCCAACGCCATAAAGCCATCCTTGGCAAGGCGGCGGGCAACATCTTCGATGTAGGGGTTCAAGCCGCGGTTTTCGTGAATGACCAATACGGCTGGCAGCGGCCCCTCGACCTCGGCAGGGCGCACCAGATAACCTCGGACATCGCCGGTGCCATTCGGTGAAGGATACATGATGTAGTCGGCATGAATGTCGGGATCATTGAACGATACCTGCTCTGCCATAGCATAATTTGGGCTCAGCATATTGAGCAGGGCAGCCGCTGTTACGCCACCAACGGCAAACTTGCCGGCGCGATCCAGAAACTCGCGTTTGGTGATCTTGCCGTGTGCATAGAAATCATAGAGATCGAGAAGCTCTTGATCAAAGTCTTTGGCTGTCATGCGGTTCATCTTCATTCTCCAAGTGTTGAAATGTGATCTATTAGATAGAAGCTCCACCCTTTGCTGCTATGGGCCCGGCCGTCGCGCCGTAGCATCGCAGGGGGCGTCAGGATCATTCAATGTGCAGCCGGTCTCGGCCCGCAAACATCCCAGAATGGCATTCGATCCCGCTGCGCCTGCGTGGTAGTGATAAGTGCCATCTTCACCAAGATGGCCGTTGCATTGGTCGAGTTCCGCAGGCACCAATCCATCGGCCATCAGATGTTTGAAGATTGGATAGCCGTCCATCGCGATTCCGATCTGGGGGCCGTGTTCGGGCACATCCGCTTCGGGGCCGTTGTTCAAACACTCGGTGACTGCATGATAATGGTATCCGACATGCAGGTTCACGTGCCCCCCGCAATCGTCGAACGGGGCAATCGTATACGCCCCCAGTATCGCGTCGACGGGGGCAGGGCCGTCCAGCCGAACGCCGTTGTAGGCAACACCTGATCCGGTCCGCGTCGGTGACAACTGATCCGGCTCACCGGGATCGATCGGGATGACATAGGTCACCGATGCACCATCCGGCATATACTCGGGAAGACATTCGACGCAGTGGTTCTGGTAGGCGGGGTCGACATTCGGTCGTGCTGCCGCCTCGCAGGCTTCAAGCGTGCCGGTGAAACGGACGGCACCGGTCTCCGGGTCATGGAGTTGCCAGTTGGTATCGCCGTAAAATTCCGCAAGGCGTTCGATAAAGGCACCGTCGACATCGTGAACGACGCCATCCTGCAGCCAGATACCGCCTGCGTCCGCACCATCATCAACATTGCGGGGGCACCACGGTCCGGGCGTGTCACCTTCAGGATCATCGGTGAAGGTAATCGAAAAACAGGCCGTTTCCGTTCCGCCGCTCAGTTTACACTCGACAACTGTCGGGCTGGAGACAACGGTCGCGCCAGCAAAAAACTGCATAACCGTTTCCAGCCGCGCGTCGACGTTTTGCGATGCAGCCCCCGAAGGCAGGCATGCCAGCGCCAGGACGGCGAAGTATTTTGCGGGCCCTCGGAAACGAAACCTTCGGAACATCTGCACTTTGGACATGCGCCGTTTCATCCTTGATGATGATTCTTAGTTAGCTTACTAATAATTTAATGACGCGCAAAGAACCCAACCTCCACTTCCTGCTGCACTCTGCCGCCCTGGTGGAAGATGTCGTGCGTCATGAGCTGCGCCCACTTGGTGTGGGGCACAGCCAAGCCCGCGTCCTCGACGCGCTTGATCGGATGGGACCATCCTCGCAGATAGAGTTGGCGGACGAATGCAATATCACGGCTGCCAGCATGAGCACGATGACAATGCGTCTGCTGGCGTCCGGGTTCATTGTCCGGCGACAAGACCCAAATGAAAAACGCAGCAACATCTTGCGATTGTCAAAAACGGGGGCCAGCCTTCTATCCGATGTGCGCGCGATCTGGCACAAAGTCGACCGGATCATTGAAGGCGTCATTGGTGCTGATAAAGCGGCCACCATCTTCAAGACTGCCGAGGAACTGCGCGATGCGCTTGGCGGCCGGACAGCGGGTGAGCGGCGGGCGAAAAGAGACGGCCTTGATACTGATGTCAGCGTTGAGAATACCCACGCTCCGACGTGAGTTGACGTATCGATGCCGGGCAAACCGATGCGCATATCTTGACTTTATTCAATCCAGCCCCGCTCCCTCTGGCCGGGGTGCCGGGCACCGTCCTTGCTGAAAGGCTCTGCAGCACATGCCGCATCGGCACCACATGGCCCAAACACCCATCAGGGTGATCGGCTTCTGGCGTCTCCCAGATAAAACACTACCTTAATTCCATGAGTCACCAGCCCCACCCTCTCATTCGCCTCTTCCTCAACGGCACCGCCGTGGGCTTCGCTCTTTCGGCCGTCTTCGTCTCGGCTATCTGGCTCCTCGACATCGCGGACATCCGCACGCATGCCCAAAACAGTGACGATGCGTTCCTGGTCCTGTTCATTCTGTGGTTCTTCAACGGCCTGCTGTTCGGCGCTGTGCAGATCAGCTATGTGGTCTGGCAAATCGGCCGCGAGGGCCGCTGACAGAGGGACACCCACAATGCGCGCCATGCAAGTCACCGAACTGGGGCAGCCACTCCAGATGCGCGAGATCGACCGCCCCACACCCAAAGCGGGCGAGGTGCTGGTCCGCATCCACACCTGCGGGCTCAACTTCGGTGACACGCTGATCGTAAAAGGCACCTACCAGGAAAAGCCGGACCTGCCCGCCACCATCGGGATGGAGATGTGCGGCACCATCGAGGCACTGGGCGAGGGCGTCACGCACCTGGCCAAGGGCCAACGGATCGCCGCCTATGCCGGTTTTGGCGGACTTGCTGAATACGCGGCCCTGCCTGCAAGCGTTTGCGTACCCATCCCCGACGCGATGACCGAGGTGGACGCCGCGGCCTTCCTTGTCGCCTATGGCACCAGCCACGTGGCGCTTGATTACAAGGCGCATCTGAAACCCGGTGAACGACTGCTCGTGCTCGGTGCGTCAGGTGGGGTCGGCCTCACTGCTGTCGAACTGGGCAAGCTCATGGGCGCAGAGGTGATCGCCTGCGCGCGCGGCGCCGACAAACTCAAGATCGCGTCGCATGCGGGCGCGGACCACCTTCTTGACAGCGACACCTGCGATCTGCGCGCTGACGTCAAGGCACTGGGTGGCGCAGATGTGGTTTATGACCCGGTGGGCGGCGACCTCTTCGACGCAGCCTTGCGTGCCTGCAACCCCGAGGCGCGACTGCTGCCCCTCGGTTTTGCGTCGGGCACGGTCCCGCAAATTCCCGCCAACTATCTGCTGGTCAAGAACCTGCACGTGCTCGGCTTCTATTGGGGCGGCTACATGCGGGTGAATCCATCAGTGCTGACCGACAGTTTCGAGGTGCTCTTTGGCTGGTATGCCGAAGACAAGCTGAAACCCCATGTCAGCCATGGGCTGCCGCTGGACCGGGCGAACGAGGCGCTCGACCTGCTGCGGACACGCAGGGCCACGGGCAAGGTCGTGATCCAGGTCGACGGCTAGATCTTACCCAAAAGTTACCGGAGCCGCGCAAATCTTAACACGGCAGGAAAGTTAACAGGGTGTGACTGCGCTCTGGGTGCAGAAACTGCGCAGTTTTGGCCGTAAATTGTGCAGTTTTTCGGAAACAGGGGTGAAATCCCCATTTTCGCGGGGTGTAAAATACGCGGTTTCGGCTTCAAAATGCGCGGTCTTGCAATATCAACGCACCGTGCGGTGCCCTAACCATTGCGTCCCCGGACAGGCCGCCGGTCGCCACCCCGCGCTTTTTGGTGCTCCAGCAGAAACACGAACAGACCCGCGCCCAGGATCAGAAGAATGCCGATCCAGACCTCCAGCATCGGCAGGTCCCCGAACACCGCCCAGCCCCAGAAGACGGCCAGCGGCAGACCAATGTATTCGAAGGGCGCAACCGTTGCCGCATCGGCCAGGCGGTAGGCCTGGCTCAGGCAATACCCGATGATGGCTGCGTTCACGCCCAGGCCGAAAAAGATCCATATATCAACGCCTTGCGGCCAGACCCACGCCCGCAGTAGAAAGATCACCGATCCGTTTGTCGCGCCTTCGGCGTACCGCCCGTCACCGGCGACAGCGAAAAAGCCCAAGGACACGATGACAAAGGTCGCCTGGATATAAACCGCCATGGCGCTGGCTTTGCTGGCCACACCCAGTTTTCGCGTAAGTATTTGATTCAACGCGTAAGTCAGGGCCGCCAGAACCGGCAACAGCAGCACGACCCGGCTCACCTCAAGCGTATCTGCATCCGCCCAGGGGCGTTGCATGATGACGACCCCGGCAAATCCAACGGCCACCGCCGACAGGCGCAAAACGCCAACCCGTTCACCCAAAATGGGTATAGATAACAATGTGATAAACAGGGGCGCGACAAAGAACAGGGCCGTCACATCCGCCAGTGGCAGCACCGCCAGCCCCACAAAAAAAGTCATGTTGGCAATGACGATCAGAATGCCCCGCAGCGCGTGCTGCCATGGGGTATTGGTGCGCAGAATGCCAAAGCCACCTTCGTACTGAACGATGATCAGGCTGAACAGAATGCCGATGCCAGAGCGCGCAAAGACAATCTGATGGAGCGGATAATCACCCGATAACCGCTTGATAAACATATCATTTATTGAAATGCAGAATACACCGATCAGCACGCATAGAATGCCCAGTCCGGCGATGTTCTGACGGGTATTTTCCATGCCCACAGCCCTATCACAGCATGGCGCAAGTTGGCTTGTGAATAGCGCATAGCGCAATTGCACCGGGTGAGGTATCACGACCGAAAGAGCAAGGGAGACCCTTCATGCAAATGTCCGATACCCGCCAGATCGCAGCCACCCCGTCCGAGGTTTACGCTGCTCTTTTGAACCCTGATATACTCAAAGCCTGCGTGCCGGGAGCGACCGAAGTGACGGGCAGCCCCGAAGAAGGTTTCGAGGCATCGGTCACTCAGAAGGTCGGGCCAGTGAAAGCGACGTTCAAGGGACAGGTGACCTTGTCTGAAATGGTTGAAAATCAAAGCCTTACCATCACGGGTGAAGGAAAAGGCGGGGCCGCCGGGTTTGCCAAAGGCGGCGCCGAAGTGCGTATGGCAGAGGTCAATGGCGGGACCGAACTTTCCTATGATGTCGAGGCGAAAGTTGGTGGCAAGCTGGCTCAATTGGGCAGCCGTATCATCGACGGCTTTGCCAAGAAGATGGCCGACCAGTTCTTTTCCAACTTGCAGGAAACACTGGAAGGGCCGGCCGAGCCCGACGGGGAAGAAGCACCCAAGAAGGGTTGGCTTGGCCGCCTGACGGGCAAGGAATAGGCGCGCACATGCAGCTGTGCGCGGGCGCTCTGGCGCTGCGCTGGGGCGCGGCATAATCCTGATCCACCCGAAACGAGCCGGAGCATTCATGGCGACGATCCTGAGTATCCAGAACCTGCGCAAGGCCTATGCTAGCGGGTTCGAAGCCCTCAAGGGCGTGAACCTCGATATCGAGGAGGGTGAGATCATCGCCCTGCTTGGTCCCAATGGCGCGGGAAAAACAACTTTGATTTCAACGGTTTGCGGAATCACGATGCCAACCTCAGGCACGGTGACAGTCGCTGGCTTCGACATCCTGAACAACTACCGTCAGGCCCGCAGCCTGATCGGTCTGGTACCCCAGGAAATCGCGTTGGAGCCGTTCGAAAAGGTCATCAACACGGTCCGCTTCTCCCGTGGCCTGTTTGGCAAGGGCCGCAAGGACAGCGCGGTCGAAGATATCCTGAAGCGCCTGTCATTGTGGGACAAGCGTGACAACCAGATCCGCGAATTGTCCGGTGGCATGAAGCGCCGCGTATTGATCGCCAAAGCGTTGGCCCACGAACCGCGCGTGCTGTTTCTGGACGAACCCACAGCAGGCGTCGATGTGGAACTGCGCAAGGACATGTGGGGAATTGTCGAACAATTACGAGCGGATGGCGTCACCACGATCCTGACCACGCACTACATTGAAGAGGCCGAAGCCATCGCGGATCGGGTCGGTGTCATCAGCAAAGGTGAAATCCTGTTGGTCGAAGACAAGGACACGCTGATGGCGCGTATGGGCAAAAAGCAACTGGATGTTCAACTGACGACGCAGTTGGATGCCGTGCCCGATGTTCTGGCGACCTATGACCTGATACTGGGCGACGGTGGCTGGACATTGATCTACAGCTACGACGTGAATGCAGAACGCACCGGCATCACCAAACTGCTCACGGACGTTCAGGCATCGGGCCTACAGCTTCGTGATGTTGTCACGCGTCAATCCAGCCTTGAGGATATATTTGTGTCACTGGTGCACCAGCCGGAGGAAACGGGATGAACTGGACAGCAATTCGCGCCATTTATGCCTTTGAGATGGCACGTTTTTTTCGAACCATCGCGCAATCCCTCATTTCGCCTGTGCTGTCCACATCCCTGTACTTCGTGGTCTTCGGCGCCGCCATCGGCAGCCGTATCGATCAGGTCGAGGGGGTTAGTTATGGCGCGTTCATCGTGCCGGGCCTCATCATGCTGACGGTGATGACCCAAGGTATTTCGAACGCGTCCTTTGGCATCTACTTTCCCAAGTTCATTGGCACGATCTATGAATTGCTTTCCGCACCTGTCAGTTTTCTCGAGATTGTGATGGGCTATGTTGGGGCGGCTGCCACCAAGGCAATGTTTATCGGGATCATCATCCTGATCACCTCATTTTTCTTTGTGGACCTGGATATTCAGAACCCATTGGCAATGATCGCTTTTCTGCTTCTGACCTGTGTCAGTTTCGCGCTTTTTGGGTTCATCATCGGCATCTGGGCGAGCAATTTTGAACAGCTGCAACTGGTGCCACTGCTGGTGGTCACCCCGTTGGTGTTTCTGGGGGGATCGTTCTATTCTATCTCGATGCTGCCGCCGGTGTGGCAGGCCATTTCGATGTTCAATCCGGTGGTTTATCTGATTTCCGGTTTTCGCTGGGCCTTTTTCGGGGTCGAAGACGTCCCGATTGCAACGTCTCTGTTTGCCATCGCACTTTTTACATCGCTGTGTCTTGGGGCCGTCTGGTGGATATTCAAGACGGGTTGGCGCATTCGGCAATAACGTAACGGCGCACAACTCCTTTGCAATGTGGCCTTGTTCTGTGCGGGGCTGCATTCTACATGGGCTGAGATGAAACGCTGGATCCCCTTCATGAAATCAGACCCCACGGTCGCTGTCGTGCGACTGCAGGGGGTCATTGCCGGTGGATCGCGTGGTGCACTGAATGGTCAAGCGCTGACCAGCGCCATTGAAAAGGCGTTCAGCCGTGGCAAACCCGCTGCGGTGGCGCTTGAAATTAATTCCCCCGGCGGCAGCGCCGTACAATCGTCTCTGATCGGTGCTCGCATCCGCAGGCTCGCAATGGAGAAAGATGTGCCCGTTATCGCCTTTGTCGAAGACGTCGCTGCATCCGGCGGCTATTGGTTGGCTGCGGCGGCGGATGAAATATATGCGGACCCATCATCGGTGGTTGGATCCATTGGTGTCATTTCCGCGAGTTTCGGTGCGCATGAATTACTGGCTAGGCAAGGCGTGGAACGGCGCGTGTATACGGCTGGCAAGTCCAAAAGCATGCTGGATCCATTCCGCCCCGAAAAACCCGAAGACGTCGAACGCCTCAAGGGGCTGCTTAATGATATCCACACCAATTTTATCGAACATGTGAAAGCCCGCCGGGTGGGCAAGCTTGATACGGAAGCTGATTTGTTCACTGGTGAAGTCTGGTTGGCTGACAAGGCCAAGGCGCTTGGGCTGATTGACGGGATCGGACATCTCAAACCGATGATGCAAGATCGGTTCGGCGAAAAAGTGAAATTCCGTCGATACGGTGTGCGACGTCCTTTCTTTGCTCGGTTGGGGGCGCACCTGATGGACGACGCCGTGTCGTCCATCGAAGAACGCGCGGCCTATGCCCGGTTTGGACTGTAATTCATGATGTCCAAGATTGTCCTTCTGTTCCTTGCCTTCATTGCGGTGCTGGCTGTCTTTGGCAAACTGCACTGGATCGGCGGCAAGCGGTTGGCATCCGCAAAATGTAGCTGCGGACGCTACCGGATCGGCAAGGGCAAATGCACGTGTGGGCGGGGTGGAACTTGATGGCTGTTGCAATGCCATGGCTGCTCAGCGGTCTCGGTTTGGTCATCCTGCTTCTGGCGGGCGACTCTCTGGTCAAAGGGGCCGTGAACCTGTCTCTGCGTTTAGGCGTGCCTGCCTTGATTGTAAGCCTTACGATTGTCGCCTTCGGCACATCGGCGCCAGAGTTATTGATAGCCATTCAGGCGGTACTGGACGATGCGCCGGGGATTGCGATGGGCAACGTGGTTGGGTCCAATACTGCAAACATCCTGCTGGTTTTAGGTATCCCTGCGCTACTTGCGACGATGCACACGTCCGAGTGCGAGACGAAAAAGACCTACAATTTCATGATCGCGGCCTCGATCCTGTTTATAGCGCTTGCCTTCCGCGGAGTGTTTGACTGGATCGCGGCGATTGTCCTTTTGGCTGCGCTTGGGTTTGTCCTGTGGGATGCTGCGCGTGAGGCCAGAGGCCACCGCGCGGCATGTGCGGATGCAACAGCGGATCCAGAGGAAATCGAAGGGGTGGATCCGGACCTGCCCGGCTGGCGTATTGCGGTCTTCTTGATCCTTGGCCTGATCGGCTTGCCGTTGGGGGCTGACCTGCTGGTCGATAATGCGACGATCATTGCGAAGATGTACGGCGTCAGTGATACCGTTATTGGCCTGACGCTTGTGGCTGTGGGCACGTCCCTGCCCGAGCTTGCGACAACGGTCATGGCAGCGCTGCGTCGGCAGGCGGACGTTGCGCTGGGCAATGTCATCGGTTCAAACATGTTCAACCTGCTCGCCATCATTGGCGTGGCCAGCTTTGTGGGGCCGATCCCCGTGGATTCCGGGTTCCTGCAGTTTGACCTGTGGGTCATGCTGGGTGCATCTATCCTGCTGGTGCCATTCGTGTACATGCGCCGTGATATTACGCGGGTTTGGGGCGTGATCTTGACCGTCCTCTATCTGACCTATCTGGCTATCGTACTAAGCTGATTTCGAAGAGGGAGGGTGCGATGACGCGCGCACTAGTAACAGGGGCAGGGCATCGCCTGGGCCAGGCCATGGCCGTCTATCTGGCGGGGCGTGGCTATGATGTGGCCGTGCACTACGCCAGCTCGGACAAGGGCGCGCGCGAAACAGTCGCACAGATCGAAGCCAAGGGGCAGCGTGGTGTCGCTTTGCAGGCCAACCTGCTGGACGAGGCTGACACACAAACGCTGTTCGAACGCGCCGTGGACGCGCTGGGTGGTTCGATCACCTGCCTAGTGAACAATGCCTCCATCTTCGAATACGACACCGTAGAGAGCGCCACCCGGGACAGCTGGGACCGGCACATGGAAAGCAATCTGCGCGCACCGTTCGTACTGACACAGGCCATGGCGGCCCAGGGGCTGATGCCCACGCAAGACGATATGAATGAGCCGGTCGCGGCCGGGTTGATCCTGAATATGGTGGATCAACGTGTGCGCAAGCTCACGCCCGAGTTCATGACATACACAATCGCCAAGATGGGGCTCTGGGCGCTGACACAGACCAGCGCACGGGCTCTGGCACCCGTGATACGCGTCAACGCAATCGGACCGGGTCCAACGTTGCAGGGTGGCCGCCAAAGCGCTGAACACTTCGCCAAGCAACGGGCAGCTACCGTTTTGGAGCGTGGATCCAATCCCGCGGATATTGTCGGCGCGCTGGGTTATTTCCTCGATTCACCGGGGATTACGGGGCAGCTTTTATGCGTGGATGGAGGACAACATTTGGCGTGGGAAACGCCTGATGTGATCGGGGTGGAGTAGATGACGCTAGGTGAGTTTTGCACTGGATTCATTTTGGTTACAAAACTGTTACTAAAAGCCCTGTGATTTCAGTGACTTGTTGCCTGTGTAATTAAAAATGAAGTGAAAACAACGTGTTGGATATGTGCCTAAAAATTAGGCATTCCAGCGAAACGCCCAAAAAACAAAGAAAAAACCCAAACGGCCAGAAGTTACCCGCACACTTATCCACATGATCCGTGGATGCAAGTATGCTTGATCGACCAGTCAAATAAGTGCAGCCAAAACAGGAAAGACAGCACGAATCGCATGGAAACAAACAAGCCATCCTCACACGCCCAAATTGAACACCTCGCGCCTGTCGGGCACGAAGTGATCCAGGGCTATCTCAAGACGCTGGATTCATCCCCTGGCGTCTACAGGATGCTTGATCGTGAAAGCCGGGTTCTCTACGTGGGCAAGGCTCGCAACCTGCGCGCGCGCGTCTCCAATTATGCGCGACCCTCCGGTCACAGTGGCCGGATTGCCCGCATGATCTCGATGACGGCGTCGATGATGTTCCTGACCACACGGACAGAAACCGAGGCACTGCTGCTCGAACAGAACCTGATCAAGCAGCTCAAACCCAAGTTCAACGTGCTGCTGCGGGACGACAAGAGCTTTCCAAATATCCTTGTGACTGGCGATCACGCCTATGCGCAAATCAAAAAGCATCGCGGGGCAAAAAAGCAGAAGGGGGCATATTACGGACCTTTCGCCAGCGCAGGTGCGGTGAACCGCACGCTGAACCAGCTGCAAAAGGTGTTCCTGCTGCGCAATTGCACGGATTCGATGTTCGAGAGCCGCACGCGCCCCTGCTTGCTGTACCAGATCAAGCGGTGTTCAGGACCATGCGTGGGCCTGATTTCGGAAGCCGACTACGCTCAATCGGTCAAGGATGCCGAACGCTTTCTGTCCGGCAAAAGCACTGACATTCAGGCAAAACTCGCTGACCAGATGCAGCAGGCCTCGGAAGAGATGGAATTTGAACGTGCCGCCGCGCTGCGCGACCGCATCCGCGCGATGACACAGGTGCAGTCTGCTCAGGGTATCAATCCGCGTGGTGTCACCGAGGCAGACATCGTTGCCCTTCACATGGACAGTGGGCAAGCTTGTGTTCAGGTGTTCTTTATCCGCGCCAACCAGAACTGGGGCAACCGCGACTTCTACCCTCGCGTCGGTGCGGATGTGGATGCGGCCGAGGTGCTTGAGGCGTTCCTGGGCCAGTTCTACGACACCAAGGAACCTCCTCGGCAGTTGATCCTGTCGAACGAGATCGAAAACCCCGACCTTATGGCTGAAGCGCTGACACAGAAACTGGGCCGCAAAGTCGAACTGCTGGTCCCCCAACGCGGCGAAAAGGCGGAACTGGTTGATTCAGCTTTGCGCAATGCCCGCGAAAGCCTCGCCCGCAAGATGTCCGAAAGCGCCACGCAGGCCAAGTTGCTGCGCGGACTGGCGGACGCCTTCGAATTGCCTGAACCGCCCGAACGGATCGAAGTCTATGACAACTCGCACATTCAAGGCACCAACGCAGTTGGCGCCATGATCGTTGCTGGTCCCGATGGGTTCATGAAAAACAGCTACCGCAAGTTCAACATCAAGGGCGACGACCTGACCCCCGGTGACGACTTTGGCATGATGAAGGAAGTGCTGCACCGCCGCTTCAAACGTCTGCTCAGCGAAGACCCCGACCGGGCCAAGGGCATGTGGCCCGATCTGTTGCTGATTGATGGCGGAGCCGGGCAGGTGAGTGCAGTTGCTCAGATCATGGCCGAGCACGGGGTTGAGGATATTCCTATGGTGGGCGTGGCCAAGGGGGTGGATCGCGATGCGGGTAAGGAAGAATTCCACCGTGTCGGCCAACGCCCATTTGCTCTGCGCCACAACGATCCCGTGCTTTACTTTGTGCAGCGGATGCGGGACGAGGCGCACCGCTTTGCTATCGGTACACACCGGGCCAAGCGGGCCAAATCCAACATGAAGAACCCGCTCGATGACATTCCGGGCGTGGGCGCCGCGCGCAAGCGTGCGCTGCTGGCTCATTTCGGGTCGGCCAAAGCCGTAAGCCGCGCCAACCTTGCCGACCTCAAGGCGGTCGACGGTGTGTCAGAAGGGCTGGCGCAAAAGGTCTATGACTTCTTTCACGATCAGTAGGGCGCAGGTGTCGTACACCCCCTTCCTGCCTGACACGGGACACGCTAGAGGTACGGCATGAACTGGAATATCCCGAACATCCTGACGACTCTACGTCTGATCGCAGCCCCACTTGTCGCCGTCATGTTCCTGTACTTCACCCGACCTTATGCCGATATCCTTGCGGTGATCCTGTTCGTTGGGGCTGCTATCACGGACTGGTTCGACGGCTACCTCGCACGGGCGTGGGGGCAACAAACAAAACTGGGCACCATGCTTGATCCCATCGCAGACAAGGCGATGGTTGTGATCGCGTTGATGGTCATCATTGGCTTTTCCAGTTGGTCGCCATGGCTCGTCTTGCCCGCGACAATGATCCTTTTCCGCGAGGTTTTCGTGTCAGGCCTCCGCGAATATCTGGGCGATACTGCCGGGACGCTGAGTGTCACGAAGCTGGCGAAATGGAAGACGACCCTTCAGATGATCGCCATCGCGGTGCTGTTCTCTCAAGGTGTGTTTGAGCATTATTTCGGCATGTCGATCTGGGGTATGGATCAGGCGATGGTCAGCGCCATCCTGAATGGCGACGAACCCGATCATCTGGGTCTCGCGTGGAAACTGGCAGGTGCCGATTGGTCGGGTCGCATAGGCCTTTGGTTGCTGTGGATCGCTGCCGCACTTACCTTTATCACCGGGTGGGATTACTTCCGTAAGGCGATGCCTTACCTGAAAGGGTGACAATGATGGACGTGCTCTATTTTGCCTGGGTTCGTGAACGGATCGGCATCCCGCGTGAGGCCGTTGAAACACAAGCGGTTACGGTCATGGACCTTGTCGACGAACTCCGCGCCCGCGAGGATCGTTATGCCGCGGCTTTCGCCGACATTACAGCCCTGCGAGTGGCCGTAGACCAACAACTGACCGGCTTCGATGCGCCGCTCTCCGGTGCGCGCGAAGTCGCGTTCTTTCCACCGATGACGGGCGGTTGATATATGCACATTGCTGTTCAGGATGCGCCGTTCGACTTCGGGATGGAAGCCGAGGAATTTGCCAGGGCGCGCGCCGTGTCCGGTGCCATCGTGACGTTTACCGGCATCGTGCGGGACGTCGACGGCGGGCTGCGGGCGATGGAGATTGAACACTATCCCGGCATGACCGAAGCAGCCCTGACCGAGATCGCAGACCAAGCCGTTACCCGCTGGTCACTGGAAGACGCGCTGGTGATCCACCGGCACGGACGGCTTGCGGTTGGCGAGATGATCATGATGGTCGCCACCGCCGCGCGACACCGGAAGGATGCGTTCGAGGCTGCGGAATTTCTGATGGATTATCTCAAATCCCGCGCCCCGTTCTGGAAGCGGGAGATCACCCAAGATGGCGCCGAATGGGTCGCTGCGCGGGATGAAGACGAAGACGCGCTGACGCGCTGGTGACGTGGTGCACAGGTTGGCGATTAGCTGGGTGATTCATCCCCTGTTAACATAGCTGAATCGCCATTTTGGAGGGTGCCACCCGCGTGCAGCATCCGTACACCACCAACGGGTGCAACTTGGACGGCTAACGGAACGCTTGGTGGATTTAGGAGACGGAAATTGCTTGGCGGCTATTGAACCGGCCCTGTCGCTAGCTTGCCTGCTGGCGGTCAATCCAGGCGCGCAGTTCTTCCGTCTCTTGCCGCGCGTCGCGCAACCCGTCCATGGCCGCGCGCAATTCGGCCTCTGTCTGGCTCAGCTGGTTGGTCAGCTCAGCTTCGCGTTGCTGCAGATAGGTGATGGCCTGATCGCGCGTTTCCTCGGCTTCGTGCAGTTCCTGGCTCATACGGTCCAGTTCTGCCACATCCCCGGCTGCGACACGGGTAAAGCGATGGATTAGCCAGTTGGCAAACCAGCCAAGGCAAAACGCAATGAAAAGAATGATGGCTGTCGCAATGACGAACTCAGTTCTGCTCATCGTCCTGTCCTTCGGCGCTGTCCTCTGTGCCCGCCTCTGTATCGCCTGTTCCGGCCAGGGTTTCCAGCGTTGTTTCACCTTCCGGAGCGGAAGGGGCTGGGCGGATCAGTTTGAATTCAATGCGCCGGTTGGCTTCGCGTCCTTCTTCGCTGTCATTTTCCGCGATTGGATCGGCCTCACCGTAGCCTCTGGCGGAATAGGTGGCCGTCAGCACGCGCCGAGCTCTCAACTCATTCAACACCGATTGGGCGCGGGCTTGGCTGAGGTTCAAGTTCATCTCTTCCCGGCCCTGGCTGTCAGTGTGGCCCTGAATTTCCAACCGTAGGTCACCGCATTGGCGCAGCACTTCGGAAATGTCGTCCATTGTGCCAAGCGCACTGGCGTCGATGGTTGCGCTGCCCGGTTCGAAGGTGATCTTGGAGGATGACAGGATCGTTGCGATCTCTGCCTCACATTCATCAGGAGTTGGAAGAGCAGCTATGGGATTCAGTTTTTCCTGATATGTGACACGGATGTCGAACTCTTCCGCTTCTCCCAGCTTTGAGGCGAGCAACGTGGCAATGTTGGTGCTTGCCTTTGGGTTACCGGTGTTGCCGGACACTGTCACGGTATCAGGGGTCACGGTCACGGCGCCATTCGACAGTTGTGACAGAGCCTCAAGGCCGGTTAGAACGCGCACTGGCCAGGTCGAGGGCAAGCCTTCGACAATACGCGTTGCGGTATAAACACTATTTGAGCCAAAGGCAGCCTGCGCGTAGCTGTCCACCAGTGACCGCAGATTTTCATCCGAAATGCGACCACGCAATTGCACCAGACCTTCGGGGCTGAGCGTGGCAACAAACTCTGGCGGGCCCTGGTTGGGGTCCACTGTCTCAGGCAGCTTGGCATAAAGCGCAAACACTTCGGGCAACTGGTTTTCCAATTCGCCCACGATGCGGTCGAAATCGGTTTGTGGAGTACCTTCGGCGGCAATCAGAGTGATGTCCGCATCGGAAAAGGTGACAGATCCCGCACCCAATTCGGCCAGAGCTGCAATGGATTGCTCCACGGCGGTGCTCCAGTTCGGGCTGGGTACTCCCATGCCGACCGTACAGGTCGCAGAGCCGGCTAACCCCGCTTCCAGAGCCGCGGTAACGATCCGCGTGCGTGCAGCTTCGGTATCGGCAGAACAGGCATCGAAGCGGGTGCCGTCCTCGTCCTTGACCAGCCGCAAGGTGAACGGGGTTATGACGGGGCGCGGTGCGGCGATATCGAGGGCTACACGCAACCCGGGCGGCGTGGCGCGGTTCAACTGCGTTTCAAGCTGCGCCTTTTCCTCTGCGCTGTCGGTGATGGCCTTGATCGACACGCGACCCGCTGTGACCGATACTTTGGCGCGGGGCAAACGCTCCATGGCGGCGAGTGAAAAGCCAAGCGATTCTTCCCATCCGTCCGGGGCCGGATAATCTGCCACCTCGATCAGGTCAGTCACCTGCAGGTCGCCCGCAATGGCCGTAATGCGGTCGATTACGGCTGTTCGATCCGTTGCCGCGGGGATCAGACCGATGATCGACAACCCGGCATCGTTGCGTAGGATTTCAGCCGAAAAGCGCGGCGGGGCAATCGCCGCCGCGGCTTCCACCTCCATCTCGTCGATGACACGGGCCGCGTCGACAACGCTGCCGGCAGTGGACAATGCCGCAAAGCGGATCGCTTCGGTTGGTGCAATGCCGGCAAGGGTGACCTGCAAGCCGTCGGCCTCGACCTCGGCCCAGGTCAAACCCGCGGTGTCCAGCGCGTCGCGCACACCGATTTCCGAGTTTTCCTCGATCAGATTGACCGAAAGATTGGCCGTCACCAACGCAAGTACAGCCGCCACGGCGAACGTGACGACGACAATCAGAAGGGAGGACAAACGCATCATCGGCAAACCTTTTCTCAGGTCAGTGGCGCGGTCCGGTCTACGCGGCTTGGACCGGGGGTTCAATCATACCAGAAGTGCAGCGCAGAAAAAGACCAGCGGAATCGCGCCCGTGTCTCGGTTGGCCCGGAAAAGCTGCAGGCACTTGGCTGGGTCCTCGATATCAAGGCCGCGCAACTGCCATGCCATGTGCCACCCCATGGCCCATGGGCCGCCCAGGGCAAGCACCATTGCCAGCATATTCGCTGCGTCCACGGCGGCAAAGATCACTGCGATCCCCATCAGACCCACGGTGGCCATCAGGAAGCGACGCAGCCACGGAGCCGTTTTTTCGCCAAACAGGCGCGCGGTGGATTTGACACCGATTAGGGCGTCATCTTCGGTGTCCTGATGGGCATAGATCGTGTCATAAAACAGTGTCCAAGCAATCCCCGCGAGGTACAGGACCACGGCAGGCGCCTCCACTTGTCCTGTATGGGCGGTCCAGGCCAGCAGAGTGCCCCAGTTGAATGCAAGCCCAAGAAAGACCTGTGGCCACCAGGTGAACCGTTTCGCGAACGGATAGACCGCGACGGGTACCAACGCGAGTATGCCAAGCAGAATGGCCGCGGTGTTGAAGGTCAGCAGGATGCCAAGGGCGATCAGTGATTGTAGGCACATCCAGATCACTGCACCGCGCACAGTGACCTGACCCGACGGGATGGGGCGCGACCGCGTGCGCTCGACCTGTCCGTCGAAATCGCGGTCGGTGATATCGTTCCATGTGCATCCTGCCCCACGCATCAACCAGGCCCCCAAAGCGCAGCCAAATGCGATCCATGCATCTTCCCAGCGCGGGGTTTGATCGTGGAGCATTGCAAGCGTCAGCCCCCACAGGCAGGGCAGCAACAGCAACCATGTCCCGATGGGCCGATCTGCGCGGCTCAGGCGCAGGTAGGGGCGGCTCCATACAGGTGCCAGCGTATCCACCCAGTTGTCGGATACAGCGTCGGCGACTTGCCCGTCTGGTGATGGCTGCGAGTTGGTCATATGTAGAGGTCCATGAGTGACGCAAAGATCCGCCTTTATTTAGAGCACGCCTTGGGGCAGGGGCAATCGGTTCCACTGTCGCGGGACCAAGCCCATTATCTTTTTGGCGTGATGCGCCTGACTGTGGGGGCGGCGGTTTTGCTGTTCAACGGGCAGGATGGCGAATGGCGGGCCAGGGTGGTTGAGGCGGGTAAGCGCGGCGGCGCGCTTTTGTGCGAGGCGCGGACCCGACCGTTGCAAATGCCCCCGGACCTGTGGTTGATCTTTGCGCCGATCAAGAAGGCGCGCACTGACTTCATCGTCGAAAAGGCGGCAGAGATGGGTGCTCGGCGCATCGTGCCGGTTCAGACCGAGTTCACGAATGCGGGCCGTGTACAGCGTGACCGCTTGCAGGCCCATGCTGTCGAGGCGGCGGAACAATGCGGCGGAACTTATGTGCCCGAGGTCGCGGATATGGCACGGCTTGATCGCGTTCTGGCGGACCTTGGTGACAGGCAGATCATGTTCTGTGACGAGGCTCTGGCGGGGGCGGAGGACACCTCCGCCCTACCGGACATTCCGGGCCCTTGGGCGATCCTGATCGGGCCTGAGGGCGGATTTTCTGAGAAGGAACGCACCCGCCTGCACGCGTTGGATCACGCCCACGCGGTGCAACTGGGGCCGCGCATTTTGCGCGCAGATACCGCGGCCGTGACGGCGTTGACTGTGTGGCAACAGCAATTGGGGGATTGGCGGTGACAACACCAAGTATCTTTGCCCCTGGCGAAAGGGAAGCAGTACATGTTCTTTCGACCTGAAGCAAAAGCCGTGCTCTGGCGTTGGCGCGAAGTTCTGGCGGGTATCGCACTGGCCATCCTCGCCCTCTGGTGGTTGGCGCAAGCGCGCGGTGTGTTGGGATATATTGCCCCTGTCATGCTTGTGGGCGCGGGCGCGTTGATCATGGTGGGCCTGCAACGCGGGCGCTTTCGGGGCGCGGGCGGTGGCCTTGGCACCGTGCAGGTGGACGAGGGCGAGGTGACCTATTTCGGCCCGCTTTCTGGGGGATCGGTCTCGATGCGCGAGGTGCAACGCCTGACTTTGGACGGTGCACAGACCCCGGCGCATTGGCGGCTCGACCAGCCCCATCACCCGCCGCTGATGATTCCAGTGGATGCGGATGGAGCTGACGCGTTGTTTGATGCCTTCGCTGCCCTACCAGGGCTAAAAACTGAACGGATGCTGGCGCAGTTGCGTGCCGGTCCCGACACGTCAGTGCTGATTTGGGAACGTAGTGCGCCGATACTTGCGCAAATGGAGCCGCGCGGCCGGGCGTGATTGATGGGCGCGCCGTGGCTGACTGCGCACGGATGCGCACGCCCCCGTGACCTAATGCACGTTCCCAGCGCATTGACACCTCCGCCAATTCGCCCCATCCCTTGCAGCCTTAGGCAAAGATAAAGCGGAGCGCCCTATGTCCATCCCTCAATCCGGCGGCGGGCCAATCGAACATCACGAGCAGCTGGCGCAATACCTGGCGGATGGATGCAAGCCCAAGGCAGACTGGCGCATCGGCACCGAGCATGAGAAGTTCGGCTACTGCCGTGATACGCTCAAGCCGCTGCCCTATGAAGGGATGCGGTCGATCGAGGCGGTGCTGAGCGCTCTGCGCGATCGCCACAACTGGGCGGAGCTCCGCGAGGGTGGCAAGCTAATTGGGTTGGAAAAGGATGGGGCAAATATCTCGCTTGAACCGGGCGGTGCACTTGAGCTGTCCGGCGCGCCCCTCGAAACCATCCACGAAACCTGTGATGAGGTGAACCAGCATCTGAGCGAGGTTATGGACATCGCGAACGAGATCGGCGTTGGCTTCATTGGCCTTGGCGCGGCACCCATCTGGACTCATGAAGAGATGCCGTTGATGCCCAAGGGCCGCTACAAGCTGATGGATGCCTATATGGGCAAGGTTGGCACCATGGGCCGAACAATGATGCGGCGTACCTGCACCGTGCAGGTGAACCTCGACTTTGGGTCCGAGGCGGACATGGTGCAGAAGATGCGCGTGGCCGTGGCGCTGCAGCCCGTGGCCGTGGCGCTCTTTGCCAACTCGCCTTTCTTCGAAGGCAAGCTGAATGGCCACAAATCCTGGCGCAGCCGCGTCTGGCGTGATCTTGATTCTGCCCGCACCGGCATGATCCCCTTTGTCTTTGAAGAGGGTTTCGGTTTTGAGCGTTGGGTCGAATATGCGCTCGATGTGCCGATGTACTTCGTCTACCGCGATGGAAAATACATCGATGCGCTGGGGCAGTCATTTCGTGACTTTCTGAAGGGCAAGCTGCCGGCGTTGCCGGGCGAGACGCCCATGTTAAGCGACTGGGCCGATCACCTGACGACGGCCTTCCCCGAAGCACGGGTTAAGAAATTCATAGAAATGCGAGGGGCTGACGGCGGCCCTTGGCGACGCTTGTGCGCGTTACCCGCATTCTGGGTCGGGCTGACCTATGACCAGACGGCGCTGGATGCTGCATGGGATTTGGTCAAAGGACTCGATGCTGAAACACGGGAAGGCTTGCGTGTTGCGGCGTCGGTGGATGGATTGCAGGCAGAAGTGAACGGGGTCAAGATGCACGACCTCGCGCGCGAAGCGGTTGCGATCTCGCGTGCGGGGCTGAAGGCACGGGCGCGCCCGGGGGCCGGTGGGCTGATCCCGGATGAAACCCACTTCCTCAATGCGCTGCAGGAAAGCGTTGAGACAGGCAAGGCGCCCGCTGACGAGTTGCTTGACCGATACCATGGTGATTGGAACGGTGACATCAGCCGGGTATTCGCGGACTACTCCTACTGATTGCATTGCGCCGGCGGGCCTGCTGCGTATGCAGGCTTGTCGCTTGTTTGGCGGCCAGCTCTGAGCATGCCGCGTGGGCGGCGTGCTCGGGGATCTACGGTAGCCAAAAGTCACGGTTGAGCATTACGACATTCGCTTCCCGTGCATCTCTGGACAAAACGGCTACTTTGCCCGACAAGGCGGTCCGGGTTCCGGTTTAGGAGTGTCATGATCGACTTCCCCCGTTTTAATTCGCGCTGGGGCGCCATCCACATGGTTGCGCACTGTGACACGAAAGGCGCCGTATGACAGATATCCTGTTCAAAAACGCCAAGCTGGTGGATCCAGAGGCGGGCACTGTCACGACAGGTGCGCTCATCGTGCGGAATGGAAGGATTGCGGAGACTCGACCGCAGGCCTCTGACCTGAAGGACGAAGAAGTCGCGGGCGCGAACTTTGCTCGGATCGTTGATTGCCAACGCAAGCATCTCGCTCCTGGTATCGTGGATATCGGGGTCAAGGTTTGTGAGCCTGGCGAGCGGCACAAGGAAAGCTTTGGGTCCGCAGGGCTTGCGGCGGCGGCAGGTGGGGTGACCACCATGGTGACACGACCCGACACCGACCCGGTGATCGACAATCCCGAGACCCTGGAATTTGTGATCCGCCGCGCCCGCGAAGCCGCACCGGTCAACGTGCTGCCCATGGCGGCCCTGACCAAAGGACGGCGGGGGCGCGAGATGACCGAGATCGGGTTTCTGCTGGATGCGGGTGCTGTCGCTTTTACAGAATGCGATCATGTGGTGACTGACAGCAAGGTTTTTGCCCGTGCTCTGGCTTATGCCCGGTCTTTGGGCGCTCTGGTGCTGGGGCATCCCCAGGATCCCGGGCTGAGTGCGGGTGCTGCGGCCACGTCGGGCAAATTTGCCTCGCTTCGGGGCCTGCCCACAGTATCTCCCATGGCAGAACGGATGGGGCTGGATCGCGATATCGCCATGGTCGAGATGACAGGCGTGCGCTATCACGCCGACCAGATCACTGTTTCCCGCGCGCTTCCTCCGCTCGAGCGCGCCAAAAGCAATGGGTTCGATATCACGGCCGGTACGTCTATTCACCACCTGACGCTGAACGCGTTGGACATTGCTGACTACCGCACCTTCTTCAAGATCAAGCCGCCGTTGCGGGACGAGGAGGATCGGATTGCTGTGGCCGAAGCCGTGCGGACCGGCCTGATCGACATCATCAGTTCGATGCACACCCCACAAGACGAAGAAAGCAAGCGATTGCCTTTCGAAGCTGCCGCGTCCGGAGCGGTGGCGCTTGAGACCTTGCTGCCGGCCGCCATGCGCTTGTTCCACGCTGACCAGATTGATCTGCCCACGCTTTGGCGCGCCATGTCCCTGAATCCGGCAAAAAGGCTAAGTCTCGATTCCGGACGCTTGTCTGTTGGCGCGCCCGCCGACCTTGTCCTGTTCGACCCGCATGCCCCGTTTGTGATGGATCGGGCAACACTGCATTCGAAATCGCGCAACACCCCATTTGACGGGGCCCGGATGCAGGGTAAGGTTTTGGAAACCTTTGTCGCTGGACAATCCGTATATAAAAGAGACTGATGCCCATTCTTGAAAGTACACACGCAACGCTCGCCCTTTGGGCGGTGATTGGCTACATCCTTGGATCGATCCCCTTCGGCATGATTTTGGCCCGGGTGATGAACCTTGGGAACCTGCGCGAGATCGGGTCCGGCAACATCGGCGCGACAAATGTTTTGCGAACAGGCAACAAGACGGCAGCAGGGCTGACCCTGTTGCTGGATGCAGGTAAAGGCGCTGTGGCGTTACTTCTTGCGCGCGCGATCACGGGGGCAGAGGATACCGCCCAACTTGCCGGGCTCGCGGCGATGCTGGGACATTGTTATCCGATCTGGCTGGGCTTCAAAGGCGGCAAGGGCGTTGCGACCTTCCTTGGCCTGCTGACTGCACTGCATTGGCCTGTGGGTTTGGGCGCCTGTGTTGCCTGGTTGGTCGGGGCAGGTCTGTCGCGGATTTCATCTATGGGGGCTTTAGTCGCTGCCGCGTCATCCACGTTCCTGATGATGTTTCTTGGTGCGGCTGAGGGGTTGTTTCTGGGCATCGTCCTGACCCTTTTGATTTTCTGGCGGCACCGCGAGAACATTCGCCGCATCAAGGCTGGTACCGAACCCAAAATCGGTCAGAAAGGCGCGTGAGCGACTTCACGACGGCGTTGGCCGCTCTGCCGGATGGTACATTCTTTGGTACGGTTGGCGGGCGGCGATATGTTGCAACCAAGTCGCTTTTTGCCGGCGGCAAATCCGTCAAGCTGGTGGCCGAAGAACTGGGAGGAACGGATTATATCAGTCTGAACTGGTATGACATCGGACCGGGCGGACGTTTGAAACCCTGCGAGATGCCGGAGGCCAAGGTGCGTTCGTTCGTCGAGCGGCTCGTTATTGAGGCGCCGGGTGGTGATGTGTAAAGTGTCTAATCAGGCGATGATGTAGACGCGGTGGTGCCAGGCGCATAGGCTGCCCGTATGACTGATATCAATCTACCGCTGATCTTGCTGGCTGCTCTTCTGGCGGGCGCAAGCCCCGGGCCAGCCACGCTTACGATAGCAGGAACGTCGATGGCGTCCGGCCGCAGGGCCGGGCTGGCCGTTGCCGCCGGCGTGACGACCGGATCGTTTACGTGGTCAGTGTTGGCCGCTTTTGGCTTGGGCGCAATCATGTTGGCCAATGCGTGGATGTTCGAGATCGTGCGCTATTTCGGGGCCGCGTATCTGGGTTGGCTTGCCATCAGATCGGCCCGGTCTGCTTGGATGGGCGCGGCGTTGAAGGTGCCGCCCGTTACCAGGAGGTCGATCAAGGGGCACTACGCCAAAGGGTTGGCTTTGCACCTGACCAACCCGAAGGCCGTGTTGTTTTTTGGCGCGCTTTATTCTGTCGGGGTGCCGCCTGGGACACCCATTACAGGACTCATAACCGTCATTCTCGCCGTAGGCACGCTCAGCTTCACTGTCTTTCACGGCTATGCCGTGATCTTTTCTTCGGCTCTTATGACGCGTGCATACAGCCGTGCCAAACGTGGGTTCGAAGCAGTGTTCGCCGTGTTTTTCGGAGTTGCAGCATTGCGCATTCTGACAGGGCGGTTGGTCTGACATAGGACGGTGCGAAGCAAATGCGGGTTCCATGATTAGTGGATACTCTGCGACCATCGCCAACCAACCTAGTCGAAAGACAACGTGTTGTGGTTCTGGCGTCAGGGCAAGGATTTTTGGTCACTTCGCACGGGTTTTCGAACTTCAAATTGCCTTGAAAAGGCACAAGTAGCTTCAACGAAAGTTCGGGCGAACGAGGTCTCAGTGCGCTGCAAACTCCCGAACGACCCGCCCTGCGTTTACAGACGTTCGGGATCCGTTCAGCATCGAGAGCTGGCCGTTCACCAGAACATGAACGATGCCCGAGGCGTATCTGCGTGGATTTTTAGGGGTCGCATTGCTTGTGATATTTGCCTTGTCGAACACGCAAATATCCGCCTGACAGCCAACAGCCAGCCGACCGCGATTTTTAAGTCCCAGGCGATTTGCAGGAATGGACGTCAGTTTGGCAATGCCCTCACCCAAACCGAGGGCGCGTCGATCCCGTACGTAATACTGCAGGAACCGCGCAGCCCAACCATATCCGGAAAGCGAACCGACATGGTCTTTCAGAATCTCTTCGTTCGCGATGGTGACAGTGTCCGATATTACCGCACACTCTGGCTGCGCGAGGCACAGTTCCACATCGGAATTGCGGAACGACTTTGAGGACCACATGCACGCCATCAGATTCTCACCCTCTTCCAGAAGGATATCGAGCACCGCGTCATAGGGGTGACAATTGCGCATCCGTCCGATCTCGGCAAAGTCAGCACCGACGATGTCCTGGTTGTGTGTCGCATTGAGTAGAATGATGTCCGACCATTTCTCGGCCTTCACAATCAGCCACATAGGTTGCGGGTTGGCCTTGATCTTTTCCCGGCATTCTGGATCGGCCAGCCGTGCCAGAACATCGTCGATGGATCCCGCCTGTGCCCATTTGGGCAGGATTGCCGCCATCAACGTGTGGTTCCAGTCGTGCGGGATAACGTCAAAGGCAATGTCTACGTCATGCCGACGGGCCAGCTCAATCATCTCGAGCGTGTGATCCATTGCATAGTCCGGGGCTCCGAATTTCGGTTGAATATGGCTAATCTGCAGCTTGGCACCGGATTGGCGGGCCGTGGCAATCGCCTCTGCGAACCCGAGGTCCTAGGCTCAGGACTCATAACCAGTAAGTAACGATTGCGGCGAGTGCGATTGCTGAGAGGAAGACCTTTGGGCATCTGTCGTATCGCGTTGCCACCCGCCGCCAGTCTTTCAGTCTGCCGAACATGATCTCGATCCGGTTGCGGCGTTTGTAGCGACGCTTATCGTATTTCACGGTCGTCTTGCGTTGCTTTCGACCGGGGATGTAGGGACGTATCCCTTTGTCTTTCAATGCTTCTCTAAACCAATCGGCGTCATAGCCTCTGTCTCCGAGCAGCCAATCG